>JBGOEK010000003.1:0-176369 GCA_041537945.1 Candidatus Thermosaccharophagus yellowstonensis | reverse complement strand
CAGGGTTGTAAGGTGGCCAACCCAAGTGCCACTTGCCGAAGTGCCCTGTCCTGTAGCCGACATCACGAAGCGCTTCCGCAAGAGTGTAAGTCTCAAAGGGCAACCTGTTGCGAACTTGCGGCGTAACGGCTTTTTGTGAAGGCGGTCCTGAACTTGGGACAATCGGGTCAAGAAGTTCCTCACGAAGGTGACCGTTGGGCAAAGTAATGCGCAATCGGCAAGGATACTGACCTGTCAAAATGCTTGCCCTTGTCGGCGAGCATAGCGGGTTAGCAGAGTAAGCGTTGGTGAACCGCATGCCCATCTGCGCCAGTCGGTCAATGTTGGGCGTCTCGTAAAAGTTGCTCCCATAGCAACCCAAATCTCGCCAGCCCAAATCGTCAGCAAGGATGAAGACGATGTTGGGGCGTCCTTCAGGCAATGAGGAACGCCTCAACATCGTCACCGCCGTCCCTAACCCCAGCATTAGGAAGTCGCGCCTTCTCATCCTCTTCACCTCACAATCTCGTTCGCTCTTTGAACTACACCACTTCAAGCAAAGCTTTTCGTCGTCAACCAATGCTCACTCATTTTTAACGAGCTGTCCTTTGCAACCACAACAAGCAACTGCCACCCTTTTCTGGTATGGTTACCACTAAGCCATTTTGCATCAACTCCCTGCCAGTGTGCACCGATGTTGCGCCAGTGTCAGCATCTTGCAAGGTGTAATGCTCCTCAGGTGCAAGCCCTTTCAACCGCACTGTCAACTGCTGTTGTTGTGACTGCTCACGGAAAATCAGGAGTGCGCCCATATCCGTCTCTGGGTCATGGAATTGCCATGCAGTCCAATCTTCAAGCGAACGAATCTTTGGCGTGAGCAAGAAACGGCGTTTGAGTATCAGCGGGCGCAACCGCTTGTATTCAGCGATACATTTCTTCGCCCTCTCCCGTGTTGCCTCATCCCATTCAACAAGGCGTGGTGAGATGCCGAAAGCGCCACCCATGCGTTCCATCGTTACAACCCAAGCCGTAAGCGATGTTGTAATCCCATTTGAGCCAGTCCACATCATAATCAGCGACAACCCTCGCCAGTCGCTTCTGAAACCATTCCACCACCTGCGGGTTCCCGAAGCACAGATGCCCATAGCGTCCCCCGCCAATGATCTTCCCATCACGCTTAGCGAGCCAGCCTTGATGTTGCTTTGCGAGCTCGGTTTCCAAATCGATGCGCTCTGGCTCAACCCAAAGTCCAAACTTCATCCCCTTGTTGTGCACATAGTCAGCGAGCCTGCGCAAACCATCTGGGAACTTACCCTCGTGATGCTTCCAATTGCCAAGCCCATGCCCAAAATCTCCCACACCACAACCTTCATACCAACCCGCATCAACTACGAACACCTCACATCCTAAGTCAGCAGCTATATCCGCCTCACGCATAAGCGTTGGCGCATCAATTCGTGTTGTCCAACCAAACCACGAGTTGAATTGCACCCATGGGAAATTCGCCGGTGACGGTGGACACCAGTAGCGCATCAGAAATTGATGCCATTGCCAACCCGCATCATCCAAGTCGCCAGTGAAGAGCAAAATCAGCGCTGACGGTGAATGCAACTCCGCCGATGGCACGAGCCGATGGACTACCTCAGTTGCAGAAAGATGCACGGTGCATGTGTTGCCTTTGCGCTCCACAACACCGTTCCATCGTCCACTCCATGCCAACCCACCGATTATCCCTTCTGTCACAATGCCGTTATGCTCCCTCGCCACCGCAAACCAAGGTATGTTCCTTTGAGAAGATCGTCCTTCAGCACCGCAGTCAAATCGCACTATCGTCCCATCGTCCAATGGGCATTCCGAGAGTGAGAAACCACTTGGTGGAAACTTTTCATCGTAGTGCCCACCCGTCAATGTGAATGCGGTCAACGGCTCAGCTGAATGAAGCGTCAGCAACAACGCACCCAACCCGCTAACGGTCACCGTCTCCTTGCCCTTGTTTTGGATGACATAGCTTAGTTCAAGTGCGCTTGTTTCATCGAACGCCCGCAATGTCACTATCGCAACGACGCCCAAATGCTCATGGCGCAAGCGACAGCGCATGGTTAGCATACCATCACTTGCTTCATGTTCTATCCCATCAAAGACGAATGCGCCCACATCGTCAGAGCGCCGTATGAGCGAAGTGAAGTGCCTCTCGTTTAGCGTTGTAGCGAAGCCGAAGAGTGGGACGGGTTCTTTGACCCATTGAGTTTGCGTCCGCTCATTACGCCATTCCAGCACCGCCAACTGCCCGCGCTCAACTACGCCAATCGCTAATGAGAACTGTGGCGAACACAAGCGCCAACGGCGTTCTCTCTCATCGGCTTCCAAACGGATACTGCCGACGACCATCACCGTCACCTCCACTTCGGTTTCCGACCGCCATAACCACCTTGCGACATGAGTCTGCATCAACTCATCATGCCTATCGACGCCAACCAAAATATTGCCCACTACAACAGAGCACAGCAAACCATGCTGAGGGCACAACGATAACTCAACTCGGCGTGCCACAAAAGGGCACATGGTATAATACAGACGGATTTAACATCACAGGCTTGCAACTGCCAATGCCCGTGGGAGGTGATGCGCCAATAGCAGTGGAGCGAAAGACCTCAAGCATAACAAGCATGCTGTAGGAGGTGAAAGCCTGCTATGCAAAAGCCACATCAATGGTTGCAAAGCCTTGAGATGAAAGAGCCACAAAGCGCTAAAGACATTTTCACGGTCTTCCCTTTGGTTGCAACAGAAACAAACGGGCGTGATTACCTAACCTTGGAGGAAGCCTTTGAACAGGGACTTGTGTTCATCCCCGAGTCTGGTCGTGTGTCTGAACTCACCGTTGTCGTAAAAGGTGAAAAGCCAGTGCTCATCACGGAGGGCGAGATACTCGTCGGTGGCTACCAAAACCGAACAGTCAACATCTCCTTGCTCCTTGATGCGGGCAAGGAACACCATATCCCAGTCAGTTGCGTTGAGCGAGGGAGATGGAGCACAAGACGCCGTGGCTTAACTGGGCTATCGCCAAGCACCGGGCTCGAATTCGTCCCAAGAGGCGTTACAGCTTCCAGTCGGTTAAGGCGCTACAAAACTGCAACTGTGGTTAATCACTACATGGCGTTTAGTATTCCTGTCGCTGATCAGGGAGTTGTTTGGGAGGAAGTGAGAGATGAGCTCTTAACAGCTCGTGTTGAATCACCAACCGAGGACGCCTTCGAGATTTACGAGCGCTACTGGAATTCAATTGAAGATTTGCTTGCACCGATCAAAACGCTCCCAAACCAAGTTGGCGCGATATTAGCAATTGGACAGATGATTGTAGCCATTGAGGTCTTTGACCACCCGGATGTGTGGAGCATCGCAAGCAAGAAAATGTTATCAGGCTATGCTACGGAGGCTCTGGAGTTGCTTTGGCGTGGCAGGCTCTCAAAAGCGGTGTCAGACGATGAAGCAAGAGCCTTCAAAGACATGGTCGCTGGCGCTCTAAGCCGCGCCACTGTTAAACCATCTCCAGTTGGGTTGGGAGAACACCATTTGCTTGATGGAAGCATGGTTGACGGCTTTGCATTAGTCCACAATGGCAAAGTCTACCACCTGTTCGCATTCCCAAGAACACACCACACATAAGCGAGAGCAGAACATAGGGGCACGGGGCATGGGACAGGAATTTGGTCTCATTAAGAAGTTCGCCCTCCCAATAGCGATTTGAGGTTGAATAAATTCGGCGCACCAATCCCCTCTTCAATCTGCGTCCTCGTCCCATGCTCCTCACTCGCTTCAGAGGCATGGAGAAGCCACCAGTGAAGGTCAAAGGGTTTCAAAGCTCGTCATGAGAAAAGCGCTAAGGGACAATACGCCTGATCGCCCGCACAGCCACAAGCTGACATGGCAGACAGTAGTCAGCCACCTTTCGTCCCGGTGGCAATGTCACTTGTTCGTAAGCAGTGAGATGCCCTTCGCACTGGTGGAAGTAAATATGCCCCCACAGCGAGATCAAATAATCCTTACGCATGCCGAGTTTCCACAAGCCATCAAGATACTCCATTAGCGTCCAGTCATCCAAATGCCCCATGAAGCGAGTCATGCCGAGGAATTGCCCACCGCCGTTCAGCCTTGCCCTCACCAACCTTCTCATCAGCTTGCGTGGTAGCACTCCGCTTGATAGGAGCTCAAGCCAGTAACGGTAATTGGTGTAACTTCCAAGCCTGTTTGAAGTGACGCTCCCTTGAGGTCTTTCGTGTTCTTCCAACATCGGTGGCAACCACCAATCCTTTGGCTCTTTCGACCATGTTGCTTCAATTGCATCAAGCAGTAGCTTCCTCAGCGCCAAAGCATCTTTCCTAAGTTTCTCAGCTTCGCTCCTCCGCCCCAAAGCCTGCTCAACCAAATCCGCATAATCGGAGATGCCACGAACAACCCAAGCATTGTTGTGGAAGTAGGTAGCCTCTCGCTTGTGTTCGTCCGCCTCTGGCACACCCTTGAGCAGTGAAGGGCGCTCACCTTCCTGACGCATCTTCTCACGCAAGTGATTGACGATGAGAGCCAACTTGCCTTCGTGCTGCTTCAACCAGCCATCGTCACCGCTACGACTTACCAACCTCTTCGCCGTTGTAAGCAACTGACCATATTCGCTGATGGCAGGTCCGTAGTAGTTGATGGTGCCATCGCTGTTAACGAAATGGTTCAGCCAATACGAGAACAACCGTTTCGCCCTCCCCATAAAGCCCCACAAAGTCAGAGCATCAACGGTGGCGATAATGGTTGGTGGGAAGCCATCGTGGATCTCGTCTGCGTATGCTCCTGTCCCATATTTTGGGTGGTCGCCTCGGAAAGTGGCTTCAATGTGAGCTAAGCCAACTCGCACAACCTTCTCTAACATCGGGTGCGGGAAGGAAATGCCAGATGGCATTTGGAGCTTGCTCGCCAACCGCTCAATAAGCTTTGGGTCGAATGCTGGCTCGCCGCGAAGAGGCTCAGCACACTGCCTGATGCGTTCGGGAAGATCTTCCTCATCAACTGCGAGCAACATCTCACGAAATGGATCGCTCAGCATCGGAGTTGATGTGCTTGAGCTTTCCATCATCATCGTCCCCAACACATGTGAGAAAAGTTTTTTCGCCGATGCTCCATTTGCCCTTCAAAGCTTTATGGCACAACTTGCTTGCTGTCAAAACTGCCAATCCAACAGGACGATCCCTGTCTCGCCTCTATTCGTCATCAACAGCTCGTAGGCTTTAGTAGCATCATACCCTTTGAACCTATGCGTTATCAACTCACTCGTTGCAACCTCACCCCTTCGCACAAGCTCAAAGAACAGCTCAGTGTTTCGCTCGCGTGTCCAAGGGTCATCTGGGTTTTCGTGTGGTGGGTGAGATGCGGTGTGAGCACCGATGATAGTGATGCTTGTCCAATTGCACCAATCATGGAAGTCAAAAGCTGTTTTGCCTCGTGGACTGCTCAATATGATGAGCCTACCTTGTCGCCGTAGCACTTTCACTTCTTCAGCGATAGCTCTTTGATTCCCCGTTACCTCAAAGACGACATCTGCCATTCGCCCCTTCGTTATCTCGGCAATCCGTTCGCTGAGGTATGGATCTGCGCCATCTAACGCCAAGTCAACTACTTTGATGCGCTCAGCCAGCTCACGCCGTTGTGCCATCAAGTCAACACCGATGAGCGGGCGAGCACCGCAGAGGCGAGCAAACTGAGCTGCCCAAATGCCGATCGGACCGAGCCCAAAGACGACAACGCTTTCACCGAGTTGAATCTTTGCCCTCCTCACACCGTTTAGCGATATGATTGCAAGCGCAAAGAGGGAGGCTGATTCATCTGGCACATCTTCTGGCACCTTCACGCAAAACTCATCTTGGCGATAAAGCACAAAACGAGAATGGTGCTTGAAGCCCACAACTCGGTCGCCAACCTGCACCTTCTTAACTCCTTCACCAACAGCGACAACTTCACCAACTTGGCTATAGCCGAGCTTGAGCGGATAATTCGCGAGGCGAGCCCAAACGCTCTCAGGCTCAAAATCTGCCATCACCAAAGTCAACTCCGTCCCTGTGCTGATAGCGGAATAACGAGTGCGCACAAGGAAAGCACCAGATTCAACGGGTGGCAACGGTTCTTCCTTCACAACCACTTTCTTTGGCGCTTCGCAAACAACAGTGAGCGTTTGTGGATCCACCCTCGCTCACCTCCTAATTGCGTGACTTTTAACACAGCCATGAATTTTAGCACATAGCTGATGGCGCAACCAAAACCAAATCGTGCTACGACATCGGTTCGTAGTTGATGACGGAAGAACATAAGCGCTGACTTCGTTCGGCAAACCTTTGGGAGGGGAAGGCTCTTGCAGAGCCGATGGATAAGGCATCACTGTTGTCTTTTGCTCGGTCGCCAATCACGGGTGATTTGTGCTTTCGGGCGCGGTGGGAGGATGCCTGCCATAGCACTTTGCCTCCACTCATCGCGCTTTGCCTGCCAGCGTTGATACTCTTGCAAAGCCTCCTCGCTACATCGTTCATGTGCATAGAAGATGTCACTGCCATGCCAACCTTGCTGTAGTTGCCATTCGCTTATCCGTTCACTCAATCTTTCCTCGCTGATGACAGCCTCAATAGCTTCCGCGTCGCTATCCAGCAACGATCGCAATGTCCATCGGCGGACATCGGCTTCATTGAAGGACAAAGCATTTTCCCCTTCGCTCACCACGCCTAACTCCCACAACGCCCACACCGCTTTGCACGCATTAGCCACACCGAGTTTCAGCTCCTCATCAATAAGTTCTAACGGAGGCGTCAGTGCTCCTGTGGTTGGCTCTGGAGCAACCTGATGGAGGCTGTCAAAGTAAGCATCAAAAACGCGCCTGCCCAACTCGTAAGCGCATGACAATGCTTGCGAGAAGATTGCGGAGAACTCGCCATCGCGACTTGGAGGTGGGACAACCAATGCTGGTAGCAGGTGCGCTACACGGTTCTCCACTGGGTCATGAAAGTGCCTAAGGGCGTCATAAGTGAAGTCCACCTCATCACCGATGAAGTCTAACCAAGTGTGGCTGACGGCGATGATGTCATGCAAGTAATGGCTGAGCAAAGCTAACTTCAATGCTGTTGTCAGCTTCTTCCCTGCTTCAAAGTCACAGCGAACACGCTGTAACCCATAGGCGATAACCGATGGCGCATAGGGAAACTTCTGCCAGAGCCAGTCATGGACCATGTCGGGCAAAACAGCCAAGCGGTTAAACTTGTCCTTTAAGCCAGCTCTCCAACCTTGATAGCGAAAGCGGTCATCTGGAAGCCACGAACAGTGCTTGATAGCGTAATCCAAAACGAAAAGGTGTTCCTCACCGCATGCCATCTACCGTCACCTCTTGTAAAATGATGCCATGAGCTTGGGGCTATGCAAGGTGTGGTGATGTGGCAAAATGAATGGTAGCAAGTCAGTGATTTGCAACCTCATGGATACGATATTGCGCATGAGGTGTCAATGCTGATGGAGTATGAACCAGTAATTGGGCTTGAAGTCCACGCTGAACTTTCTACCGAGAGCAAGATATTTTGTGGCTGTCCAACGAAGTTCGGTGCGCCACCAAACACACAAACATGCCCAGTCTGCCTCGGCTTCCCTGGCGTTCTACCTGTCGTCAACCAGAAAGTTGTTGAATATGTTTTGAAGGTTGCGCTGGCACTCAACTGCCAGATCAACCGTTACACAATCTTTGAGCGCAAGAATTACTACTACCCAGACTTACCGAAGGCTTACCAGATCTCGCAGAAGCGCCTGCCGTTGGGGCACGATGGGTGGCTCGAGATCGAGGTTGATGGTGAAAAGAAGGTTATCGGCATAGCCGATGTGCACATGGAGGAGGACACTGGAAAGCTAATTCACGGTGAGGAAGGCGGCTTTGAATTCAGCCTGATTGACTATAACAGGAGCGGTGTCCCGCTTGTGGAGATAATAACGAAGCCAGAGATAAGCTCACTGAAAGAGCTTGAAGCATTCATGGTGACATTGCGCCAGCTCCTTCTTTACCTTGAAGTCAGCGATTGCAAGATGGAGCAGGGCTCTCTTAGGTTTGAGGCAAGCGTTTCATTGCGCCCGAAGGGAAGCAAAACACTTGGGACACGCGTGGAGATTAAAAACCTCAACTCGTTCAAAGCTGTCATCGGCGCTGTTGAAGCCGAGATAAGACGCCAAATGCAACTGCTCGCAAGTGGCAAGAAGGTTGAACAGCAAACCATGCTATGGAACGAGAAATTGCGAATAACAGAGCCGATGCGCACAAAGGAAACCGCACACGATTACCGATACTTTCCAGAGCCTGACATACCGCCAATCGTGATTGACGATGAATGGCTTGAACGCATAAGAAGTCAACTGCCAGAGTTTCCACGACAGAGGTGTCAAAGGTTTATTGACCAGTATGGGCTATCGCCGCAAGATGCAAAAATCCTCACAGCGTCAAAGAAGTGCGCCGACTTCTTCGAGAGGTGTGTCTCGATATTCCCACAGCCGAAGACCGTCGCTAACTGGATGCTGACTGAGGTTCAGAGGTTGCTTCACGATGATCAAATCGGGTGGGAAGAGTGCCCACTTAAGCCGGAGCAATTAGCTGGCATGCTGAAACTCATTGAGGATGGGACAATAAGTGGAAGGATTGCAAAGTCTGTTCTCGAGGAGATATATCGCACAGGCAAGAGCGCCGAGGAAATCGTCAAGGAAAAGGGGCTTGTTCAGATAACGGATGAAGGGCAGATAATGCCGATAATTGAGAGGGTGGTCGCCGAGAACATGGATGCGGTGGCGAAGTTTAAGAAAGGCGACGAAAAAGTCATTGGCTTCCTCGTCGGGCAAGTCATGAAAGCAACGAAAGGGAGGGCAAACCCACAGCTTGTAAACAGACTCATCAGAGAGTTTTTGCAAAAGGTGGAGTGAAAGGGAAGCACAGGTTAAAGCAAGCCACCCTAACTTGAGCACACTGTTTAAAGTGAGCTCTACTGCGTTTTTTGAGCGCTAAAGTGAACGCTTGTTGCGATGCGCTCGTAAATCTCGTGCAGTTTGCTATGACCGTCACATTGACAGTTCCCAACCAAGAAAACAGCGTAGTGTCTATCTGGGAAAACGATGCACGAGACAAACGCATGGGCGTTTTTGTGTTCCTGAGAGATGTCAAAGAGCCCAGCCACACCAGCACCATCTTGCAAGTTCAACTGCTTCCAATTGCTCCTTTGCTTCCAACCCGTTGGAGCTATGATGGCTTGCGCAATATGCTTTGCAGCCTCGATAGGCTCCTTTGGCATCTTAAGCCCAAAGACGGTCGGCACAAAACTGGCAGATAGGGTTGGCAGGAAATCCTTTGGCAACCCTTCAACTGTCGTCCCGATGACGGAAAAGCCATTTGCAACGCCACCAACGCCCACCGTCGGCATAACTTTCCAACCTTTCGGCAACCACAAGTGCATCCCAAGCCAAGGGATGAAGCACAGACCGTCAGATTCCGCCCCGACCAACTCACCAACATCAGTTGCCCTACGCGCAGTTTGCCCCGCAGGCTTGATCACCAATGGCGCTGTTGAATCTGGAAGGAGGGAGCGTTCTAAGCTCATTTTGAGTTGCGTTCGTTGTGGGTTGCTCGCCATGAATTGAAGTGCTCGCTGTGGTTTCGATACCAGCGGTTCTTCGAGTGAGCTTTTAGAGATCGGCACTGCGATATCGCCATGAGGTGACGGGATGCGAAAAACGGGTTCTGGCTTGCCAATCAACTTGATTGAGTGCAACGCAGTAAGCATATCAAGCTTGGTCGCTTCGGAAGATGTTGGTGAGGCTGTGCACACAGCGCCGATCAATTTTTCTCCGAGCTTGATAGATGCGACCCAAACTACCACTCTCGTTTGGTTGTCCACCTTTTGATCAAGCGTCGCCATGAGCATGAAACCATCTTCGAGCGAATGAATTTCTCTCGGCGCGACTTCGATCAGCCCTTCGTTACGGGCTTCCAAATCCTTAAGCATGCGCAAAAGGAAGGAGTGGGCTGTCAAGCGTTCCAAGTTAGCTGGTGCGACTATGTAGAGGAAAGCCTCCTTACCCTTCGCAAACATGCATGCATTCTGACGAGCTTCAACCTTGACCTTCTCCCAACCCTGTGGCAACTTGAACACGATGCCCAACTTCTCACACTGATACTCAACCATCTGAGCATTCACAGCCTGACATAGCGCAAGGAAAAAGAGAACCCAACTGCCGATGCCCGATAACTTCTGCCACATGTTGCATGCACCGCCTTGCAATGCCAACAGCTAACCTGCCAGCTCTACCAACTTACTTACCCGTTGGCTCTCAAACTGCGTTTGCTCCTTCGTTAACGCTGTCTGCTTTGGCATTAGGGTCATCGTGGGTTGTTGCGAGCATGATTGGTGGTTTAAGCTCTTCGCCTTCGGTGTGCCCTGCGTCTTCCGTTTCAATTCCCCACTGGCTCATCCGTTCTTTGAGCATCGTGAGCAATGTTTCAAGGAGGGTCTTTATCTCGCATATGTATCGTGAGCGCTCTATGAGCAACTCGGACAATTGGCGTTTTATTTCAGCAGCCTTCTGTGCTGCCTCTTCAATTATGCGTTGTGCTCTCCCCTGGGCTTCTTCAACGATGAGCTCGGCTCTCTTTATAGCGTTTTCCTTCGCCTCTTCAGCTGTGCGTTGGGCGAGCACGAGGGTGTTTTGGAGTGTCTCCTCGAGCGACTCATAGTATGCGAGGCGTTCACGCAACCTCTCAAGCTCTTGCTTCAACTGCGAATTCTCCAAAGTGAGCTGTTCAATCGCTTCAGCTACCTCCCTTTGAAACGCTTTCACATCGCTCGGCATGTAGCCTCTAAAGCTCTTCCTAAACTCGCGATGCAATATCTCCACTGGCGTTATCGGCATACCGTATCACCTTCTCACCAAAGCTAAGGGAGAACAGCGAGAAGCAACTTCGTGATAACCCAAATGAGAACGATGGCGATAAGCGGAGATATGTCAACCCCGTATCGGCGCGCTGGTAGGAGCCTCCTTATCGGCTCAAGTATCGGGTCAACGATGCGCACGATAAACAAAGTCACAGGATGAAACTGCACCTTGCTACTCGGTATCCAAGAGAGCATAGCCCTTATGAAAATCAGAAGCACAATGATGTCGGCAATGAAAACTATCAACTCATCAAGCCTCACAGCCTAATCAACTCCCATAGCCCTTGAAAGTGTTTGAGCCCTTTCAACGGCAACTTGCACAGCATCCATGATTATTCCCCTAAAGCCGTTTCTCTCGAGCGAATGCAACGCTGCGATCGTCGTCCCACCTGGCGATGTCACCATCTCACGCAACTCAGCTACATGCTTCCCCATCTTCAGCGCCATCATCGCAGCACCGAGGACCGTGTGTATGGCTATCTTGGTAGCGATATCCCTCGGCAGACCCATATCAACACCAGCGTCAGAGAGCGCCTCAATGAATGTGAACACATATGCAGGTCCGCTACCACTTATCGCTGTTATGGCATCCATCCAATCCTCATTCACATCGACCGTTATTCCCATAGGGCTGAAAAGGGCGTGCGCTATCTGCCTATGCTGTTGAGTTGCATTTGTCCCGAGCGCTATGGCACAAACGCCTGCACCAACAAGGCAAGGTGTGTTTGGCATAACCCGTATGACTGGCAAACGGGGTGGAGTCGCCCTCTCAATGTTTAAGATGCTTATCCCGGCAGCGATTGAGATGAGCAGATGGCGCTCGCTTCGGAGCGACGACGAAATCTCCATCAGAACATTAGGCACAACCTGTGGTTTGACTGCGAGCAGGACTATATCGCAATCGCTGACTGCCTTTGCGTTCTCACTTGTCACATTCACGCCCGTCTCCTCGCTCAAGAGCGAGAGCTTTTGCTCATCAACATCTGTGGCGATAACCTGGTCTGGCTTCACCACCTTACTGCTTACGAGCGCCCTCACAAGCCCACCACCCATAGCACCGCTACCGATCACGGCAATCCGTTTCCCTTCAAGTTCGCTCCCGCTTGCCATCTTCAACCATCCTCGCTTTCATAAGCATTCACAGAAGGTTTGAACTTTCAAAGCTTCAAGTCTCAGACTCCCCTTGGCGCTCCCTGCCTATAAGCCTCCCCTGCCCGAATGCGCGATCCGACAGACCTTCAACACCGTTGGCGATCCCTTTTATGAACAATTGGTTAATCTCCCTCAGGCACTGCTCATCACCGCTTGCAGGTATCGTTGGCGGTGCAAACAGAAACAACCTATCGCCAAAGCGCATAAATGTCCCATCGAGCGCATAGCAAACCCCAGAGAGGACATCAACGATTCGTTGTGCATGCCTCCTCTCTATGAGTTGCAAGTTGGCAACAACAGCCACACCGCTTTTGATCAAGTCAGCAGCCTTCTTAGCATCCTCAAGCGTGTTTACAACGAGCAAATACACACCCCCACGCTTGCCGCTGGGGAAGGGAACGATGTTGCCCCTCTCTTTGCGACTGAATATTTTGCTCCACCACCTTGACCTTTCGTCACGCTCCGTTGCTTCGTCCATCTCATACTTCCCTTCATGAGTGTCTTCGTCACTTATGCTACCCATCATGCCACGAATGAAGTTCGCCATCTCCTTTCACCTCTTTGTTCCCGTCGTGCTACAACGGGTGCTATGACGCTACGAATTGGTTTGCGAAGTAGCTCTTCATCACCTCCTAACTTGCATGTTTCATTCTCGTGGACCGAAGATGGCTGTGCCAATCCGAACCATATTTGCGCCTTCTTCAATCGCCACTTCAAAGTCGTGGCTCATCCCCATGGACAAGTAGTCCATGCTCACATTTGGTATTTTAGCCCTCGCAACTGCTTCAGCAAGCCATAACATCCTTCTGAAGTATGGGCGGACATCCTCTGGATCTTCCTTGTATGGTGGGATGCACATCAGTCCACGAACCCTTATCCCTTCAAGCTTCGAGACAGCCTTGACGAACTCAACGGTATCTTCTGGTGGGATGCCAAACTTTGTTTCTTCAGCGCCGATGTTGACTTGAACGAGCACATCAATCCTCCGCCCAAACATCAACGCCCTCTTGCTCAACTCCTCAGCGAGCGAAATCCTGTCAAGCGATTGGACTGTCTCAAAGAAACGCACAACATACTTCGCTTTGTTTGTTTGCAAATGCCCAATGAAGTGCCACTTGACCACATCCCCTATCGCCTCATATTTCCTCATCGCCTCTTGAACATAGTTTTCACCGATGTGTTTCAACCCCGCGCTTATGGCTACCTTTATCCTTTCGACATCCACAGACTTCGTTGCGCCGATGACGATTATACTTGAAGGGTCTCTGCCGACCCTCGTCGCTGCGGAGTTTATCCTCTCAAGCACACTCGCAAACCTCTCTGCAACCTGCTGTGGGCTTAACGGAAGCACAGTTTTTTCCATACCTTTATCACCACCGAGCAGGAAAGCCTTCATGTGCCGATTATATCACAAGCTGATGCGTCAACGCTTACTTTGCATGCCCCAATCGATTACAATGAAAGTTAACGCTGAGTGTTTAAGCAGTTGCTTCAAGCCAGAAGCAAACCTGCGCTCGGCTGATATGGCGAGGTAGGTGGGGGGCGTGTTGCAATGATTGAATTCCAACACTATTGGATTTGGCTTATAGTTGCATTCCTGTGTGGTGTGGTTGGCTTTGTAACTGGCATGCCATTGCCACTCTGCATCGCCGTCGGAGCGCTCATGGCTGCACTAACTTCGGTTCTTATTCAAGGGGTGCTTGAGCTGGTCGCCTTCTTAATCGTCACCATCATCACATGGATGCTTGCCAACGCAATCGCAAGGAAACGAAGGAGACTCGGGGAGCTAACCACGCCAGATTGCGATGAGAAAGTTGATGAGCAAAGCAAGTGAGCGCCCCGCTTCAATCTCTTTTCTTGAAAACGAATATGCGCACCGTCGGGTTTGCATACATCATATCATGAGGGACATAGCTCGGTCCGAACCTCAACCCGAGGAATTCGAAAGGACGCTCAAAGCGTTTCTCAAAGGCCATTCCCCTCTCACACAGCTTTCTAAGATACCTCAAAGTTTGCGAGACCCTTTTTTCTTTGAGGCGCAGGAACTCGCGATACTCAAAAGAAGTGGCAATGAAAGCTGTTGCACCAACTCTCCTGATCGCATCAATGTTAAACCAAGTCGCACAGATGTTGTATTTGACACGCTTCACATCCTCGGACTCGGGGAAACGACATCCCGAGAGATAGCGCTTGTATGGACCTGCCATGATCGGTTTCACTGGAACGGTATAAAACCAAGGGTTGCCAGCAACAGCTATGGTTGAGCCGAGCGGTATGTTTTCCCTCACCCAGCTTGCAGCCAAATCCCTCGTGTCTGGTAGAACCATCACCCTGACGATGGCAAAGGAGTAAAGAGCCGTATATGCGAGCACAAATAAAAAAGCCACCGCAGTGATACACATAGCGATGCGCTTGAACGAACGGCTTACATTGGCACGCATGATCGCTTTGAAAACTTCGCAAACGCCGTTTGCGGTGAGGATGCAAAGTGGAGGTATTATCGGCATGAGGTAGCGTGCGAACCTCACCTTGAAGCATCCGACCATGCCAAAGTAGACGAAGATGAATGTTAACAAGAGCACATCCTGAGGGCGTCTTTTGATAAGCCCCATAGCAATTCCAAGTGCTGAGGCGATTAGCAACGGCAAGCCAAGCGAGGCATTCAGGTTAACCCGAACATGATAGAGATGACCAGAACCAGTGTTTAAGAAAAGCTCGCCATGACCAATCCGCATATGCCTCATCTCGTATAGGACACCTTGAGTGAACTCGTTCCACGCAAGGATTGAGTATGGGCATGCAAGCAGGAAGCCAACGAGACACATAGCCAACGCAGGCAAGAAGAAATTAAACACAGCCATCCTCATGGTCACCTTAAGCTGATGAGCAAGCCTGTTGCCCGAGTTAACGATGTATAAGCTTGCAACCAACCAAGTGGCACAGAGTGGTAAAAGCACGCCATACTTTGTTCCGACGCTCAACCCACCGAAGAAGCCAGAAAGCACAAGCGATCTAACTATTTTGCGCCTTTCAAAGCAACCGCTTTGCGAAAGCATCAGGGCGCGCAATGAATAAAACAACGATAGCATCGCCCAGAACGCGAACGAGATGTCGATCGTCATGAAATGTGAATGTTGAACATGTATTGGGATGACGGCGATGAGCAGTGCTGACAATAGAGCGCAATGCCAACCGTAAGCGATATACGCAGAGCGCCAAACAACAAAAGCAGTAGATGCGCCTATGAAAGCGTTCAAGGTTCTCCCGACGACATGCAAGTCACGCCAGAACGAGAGGGAAAAGATGCCTTGCGATCTCACAAGCCCAACGCCCACCGCAAAAAGAAGCGCAAAGTAAACGAGGTAGAAGAAGAGAGATCCATAGTTGAAGTGGTGTGGGTTCATGCGCAATGAGAATATGTCAAGCAGAGAGACACAAAGTGCAATGGTTGCCTCATCTGGGTGATAGCTGAAGAAGTGCCAGTTGTTTGGCAGACCCCAACCTATCCCGAGGAGGCGCAAAGATAGGGCGATGGCAAATACAAGCACGATGATGAGAATTTGGTATCTGTCCCTCGCCCTCATGGTGGCTCACAACCTTGCACGGAAGTTCAACAAACGCTCAATAGGAAAACAAGGAAGCGCTAACAATGCATTCAATAATCTTAGCGAAGCTTCAAGTAGTTGCCAGCCTCCATACAACGCAAGTTGCATCAAGAACAATGTGCTACAATTCCCACAAGAGGGTTGCACAGCTTACGGGGCGAGGGTTTTGAGATGGGCAAGATTTACCTTATCAGGCATGGCGAGAGCGAATTGAACATTCACGGGGATGTTCTATGCGGATGGCTTGATGTTGAGCTGACGGAGAAAGGCAAAAGACAAGCTATGGCAATCGCTCAAAGGTTGAAGATGAGCAACATAGCGAAGGTTTACAGTAGCGACCTGAAGAGAGCCACTGCCACTGCCAAGATGATTGCAGAAGTTTGCGGGGCTGAACTCGTGATTGAACGAAGGTTGAGAGAAATAAACTATGGTGATTGGGAAGGGCTTTCGTATGAGGCTATAGAGAACTCCCGCGAGGAATGGAAACAGATGCTACGCACACGGAAGGAAGACGCTACAAAATTCAAACCACCAAACGGTGAAGCCTTCTTGGAGTTCGCCGAGCGTGTTACAAACGCGTTTGACGAAATAGCCACCGCGCATAGGGGTGAGAATGTGGCAATAGTAGCTCACAAGATGACCAACCGCGTAATACTTTGCCATGCCCTTGGGATAAGCCCAGCGCTTTGGTTTACGATTGCTCAAGAAGAGGCTTGCGTGAACGAGATTCTCACCGATGACAGTTTTGGCTATGTTGTGGAGTGCGTGAATGACCTATGCCACCTCACGGAGGTATAAACCATGTCGCTGACACAGCTGAGGCGCTTCATAAGACAGCGCGTCGTTAGAGTGACGCTATGGGGAAGTATCTTCCTCATCTTCCTCGTTGGCACATTCGTCAGCTTCGGCACCGTAAGAAGAGCATCGTTTCGTCCGACTCCGCCAAGCGTAGTTGCGAAGGTGAACGGTTGGAAGATAAGCCGTAGTGCCCTTGAGGAACGCATCAGAAGTGAGTTGATGGGTGGCGGGCATAATGTGCGCACATGGGTGCCAATGAAGTATTCAATCCTTGACAGGATGATCGACGAGATACTCTTGATGCAAGCGGCAAGGAAGCAAAGGGTAAAAGCATCAAGGCGTGACATACACGAACGCATAAACCGAATCGTTGAAGAGCAGATGAGCAGTCAAAGGAGGGAGTTTCGCACACTCAAAGAGTTCACCGATTGGATAAGAAGCAACTATGGTTCGGTGAACGCATACAAGGAAAAGCTTCGCGACGAGCTACTTGACCACCGCTCGGCGATCGAGCTTGAAGTATTGCGGGAGAAACTTCGCAAGTCCATCGAAAGCACCGTAAAGGTCTCTGAGGAAGATGTCAAAGAGGAATACTGCAAGGTGAAGCTGAGGCATATAATGGTTAGCTACGACAGGTTCATGAAGGGGAAGCTCAACCCATCACCCAAAGAGCGTGAAACGGCGGCTGAACTCGCTGAGAAAGAAGCCTCACGCCTGAAGGAACTCCTGCGCGAGGGCAAGAAGTTCGAAGAGCTGGCAAAAGCTCATTCAGATGATGAGGCGACGAAGGGGAAGGGCGGCGATCTCGGGTGGGTTGAACTAAACCAAATCAAGTTTATGTTCGGTGAAGAGGTTGCGAAGGCTGCACTGAGGACAACGATCGGCAAACCCGCTGGACCAATAAAAGGCATCACAGGCTACCACATCATCGTCGTTGAGGGGCGCAAGTTTGACTTCCCACCCAAATACTACAAAGCACGCTATAGATGCCTCTCATGCCGTCACCAGTGGGAAGTTGAAGACGAAAGGAAGGCAAAGCCAACCAAGTGCCCCAAGTGCAACGGCAAACGCTTGAAGGTCGTTTGGAGGGGTAGCAAAGAGGTGTTAGAGGATGTGCGCAGAGTTAAGGTTGAGAGGGCTTGGTTTGAATTCCAAAGCAAGATGAGAGCCGATGCCAAGATCGAAATCCTTGATCCAGAGTTGGCTGCTTACAAAGCTGAAGTATATGGTGACACTAAGGAAGCCATAAGGCTATACAACAAGGCGCTAAAATACGCAGAGACGCTTGAAGTGCCGTTGGTGTTTCCAGCTGCCATACTGTTTCGCATCGGCTTGCTATACGAGCGCCAAAAGGGGAAGGAAGAACTCGCCTTAAAAGCGTATAGAAGAGCGCTATCGTATGATGAAGATGCAGTCTTACACATACGCATCGCAATGCTGTTGAAGAGCAAGGGGAAGAAAGAAGAGGCACTGCGTGAACTCAAGAAAGCCTCTGAGGTTGTTGGAGATCCATCTGACAGGATTGAACTCGCAAGGCTGTATGAGGAACTCGGAATGAAAGCAGAAGCTGAAAGACAACGCAAGCTCTACGAGAGCGAGATGAAGGAGAGGTTTAGCGGTGGCTCTATGTAATCTCGCTGATTGAGTAAGTGCCGTTGGAGTTGATGTGCACCATCTTCCCTCCCTCAACCTCAAGCCTGACACCGCCAGAAGCGATGTTAAGCACAACGACACCGCTATAAACCTTAACCACAACGCTACCATCATTATCGATGCGCATCCCAAACTCCGTCCCCCTAACAGCAGCGACGACGATTGGTGTGCGTATCTCGAAAGTGGAGCCTGGTGTTAGCTTCCTCTCAAACCTCGTTAGCACTTCACCGCTGCGCAGGAGGAAGAGGGATGTGGTTGTTTTCTTTCCCTTGTCAAAGGAGCTACGCAAGATGCGCAAAGTCGTGTTTGGCTTGAGTTCAATCTGGAAGCCATCAACCCAATGTAAGATGATGCGCCCATCCTCTTCGGTGTGCACGACATCGAAAGTTTTAACGAGCATCCCCTTCTTGAGCGGCGTCTTCCTGCCCTTAAGACCGAACCTTTCAACATAGGCTTTACCAGAGACGAACTTGACCACAGCCACACGCCCAACAACTTGAATTGTCTTAGTGCTCATCGTAGCCACGATCACTAAAAGCACCAGCATGAGTATGCCCGTTAATGCTATCAAACGCATCACGCTCACCACCTATGAACGATGGCTCTCGCCTGCTGAACAGCAAGCCACTTTAATTGTTCCACATAAAGGGTGCTCAAAGAAGCGGAGGCATAACGCTGATCCTCAAGTTTCCCCTTTTGAGGACATTTTCGTTGACAACATGTTTTGGTATCTCACCCTTCAGAGCGCTTATGACGCAGTCAACGGCGAGCTCGCTAACCAATCTCGCCGTATCGGAGTCATGTGTTCCAATGTGCGGTGTGCAAATGCAATTCGGCATCTTGCGCAACGGGTGATCGCTTGGGAGCGGCTCAACAGAATACACATCAAGAGCAGCTCCAGCTATCCAGCCTTCTCTTAAAGCCTTTAGCAACGCGAGTTCATCAACTACGAGCCCACGAGATGTGTTTATAAGGAAAGCACTTGGCTTCATCAACCTGAGCTCCCTCTCACCTATCATGCCGATCGTGGAATCGCTCAACGGAACATTTATGGAGACGAAGTCAGAAGCCATTAAAAGCTCATCAAGCGAAACGAACTCAACACCTATTGAGAGCGCTTCTTGTTTCCTAACGATATCATATCCGAGAACCCTCATGCCGAAGCCGAGAGCGCGTTTTGCTACAGCTATGCCTATGCGTCCGCAACCGATTATGCCGAGCGTCTTCCCCCAAACGCTGACTCCGACCTTCGGCCCCCATTTACCCTCTCGCATTGAAAGCGCTGTATCAACGAGTTTTCTCGCGAGGGCTATCATCAAGCCAAGGACAAGGTCTGCAACAGCCTCTGGAATGAACTCTGGCGTGAATGTCACAACTATGCCAAGCTCCGTTGCAGCTTCCAAATCTATTGAATCGTAACCGACTCCCCAACGAGCGATGATGCGCAACTTTGTGAGATGCTCAAGGATATCCCTGCTGTATGCCTCTGTTGAGGCGATAACGGCATCGGCTTCCTTGAGCACATCCAACAGGCTTCCGCTGTCCCTCCCTCCAATGCAAACAACATCAACCCCTGCTTGCCTTAGCCTCTGCAATGCGTTTTCACCGCAAACGCAACATAGACGAGATGTCACACAGACAAGCCCTCTTGCTCTTCCCTCCATAACGGGAACACCCACTCCAATTCATCGTTCATTCCCTTTACCCCCTGAAGGGTTTGAGAGCCTCTGCGATCGCCTTTATGTGTTCTGGCGTAGTTCCACAGCAACCTCCTATTATGCGGAAATGAAGTTGCGCAAAATGTAGAGCCACCTCAGCCATCCGTTGAGGTGTGACATCCCAAACGATTTCTCCCGATACCATGTGAGGCTTACCAGCGTTCGGCTTTGCTATGAGAACCGCATCGTCTGGAGCATACGATGCAACCTCTTCAGCCACTTGCAACGCCGAATCAATATCAGCACCACAGTTGAAGCCGAAAGCATCCACTGGCAAATCCGAGAGCACCTTAACAGCATCGCGAGGCGAAACCCCCATCATCGTTCGCACACCCATATCAAAGCTCATAGTGGCAAATAGCGGGACATTGGCGACAGACTTCACACCCTCAACCGCTGCAACCAACTCCTCAAGCGATGCGAATGTTTCGAGAACAAGCGCATCAACACCGCCTTCAATCAACGCCGATGCTTGCTCAGCGTATACTGAACGCACTTCACTTGCACTGAGCGTTCCCAGAGGCTCTATGAACTCACCAGTAGGTCCCATTGAACCCACAATTAGAGCCTCTTCTCCAACAGCCTCCTTAGCTATGCGAGCACCAGCGATGTTCACATCCCTGATGTATTCCGAAAGACCTGCCCTCGCAAGCCTTATACGATTGCCACCAAATGTGTTCGTGTAAACGAGCTCAGAGCCAGCATTAACATAAGCCCTCGGTATTTGAGCGACCAGATCTGGGCGCTTCAAATTCCATTCCTCAGCGCAACGCCCACCGCTTAACCCGAGCTTTTGTAGCATCGTCCCAGTGGCACCATCCGCAATCACTATTCGCCTCCTGCTTAGAAGCTCAAGAAATTTATTCATCCCAAATCACCACGCTGTTGAGATTGATCGCACAAACGCTTTGCCCACCTTAAGTTGCAAAGCGTATCCGTTCGAAAAATTCCTCCTCGTATATTGGGTTAGTGCCAAGCTCAACATGCTTCACTGAGAGCGCTATTGAGTTGGCTCTCTCCAGTTCGCCTTTGGAGATGAGGGCGAGCTTTGCGCCCATACCCGCAGCGTTACCGACGCTGTGGATAAGCTCAGGGTCAACTGGTGGTAGCATGCCGATCTTTTGAGCGCTTCGCTTCGGGATGAATGTGCCGAAAGCGCCAGCTATGTATACAGCTTGCAAGTCTTCGTAGCTAACGCCAGTGAGCTTGAGCAATGTCTCCGTAGCAGCTCTTATCGAAGCTTTAGCAACTTGGAGCTGTCTGATATCGTGTTGTGTGATCACTATCGGAATGCCACTTTCGGTTTCATGTTCATGCGCGAGCACAAACGCAGTCTCACCGTTAATTTCAACGAGCCTCTCCGCTATCTTGTGCGGGAGGCCTTTGATCTCGCTACGATGGCATAGTTTGCCGTTCTCTTTTACGATGCCGAGCTCGATCAAAGTTGCAACGGCGTCTATCAACCCAGTCCCACAAATACCCTTTGGTGGTTTTCCGCCGACTGTCAACAAGCGTATATCGCCACCACCCATGCCGACAGAATATATCGCTCCATCAACTGCCCTCATGCCATGTTTTATTCTCGCACCTTCAAACGCCGGTCCAGCAGCAGCTGATGCTGCAAGCATTTCGCTACCACACTTTACGACCACTTCACTGTTTGTGCCTATGTCAATAGCGAGCCCAACATCAACGCCGTCAACGAGGTGAGTAAGTATCATCGCCACAGTGTCTGCTCCAACGAACCCACCTATGCAAGGGAGCACATGCACAATCGCATTTGGTAAACTCGTAATGCCGAGCCTGCGAGCCTCAAGCTCAACCGCTGATTGAACCACAGCCACATACGGTGCGCGCCCAAGCTGGCTTACATCAAGCCCGAGCAGAAGATGCATCATACATGTGTTCCCAACAAATGTAGCGTGATAAATGTGTTCGCATGATACGCCCGCCTCCGAGCATGCTTCCCTCGCAAGCTCGTTAACGGCTCCTATGACAGCATCGTGAAGCACCTTAACGCCGTCTTCCCTCTCGATGGCAAAAGTTATCCGTGAGATGAGGTCATCGCCATAAGCCACCTGCGGGTTCATAGCGGAAGGCGTTGAGAGAGTTACACCAGTCCTCAAATCAACCAAGTAACACACCAATGTAGTTGTCCCGATGTCGAAAGCCATGCCGTATGCTAAGTTAGTGGTATCGCCCTCCTCAACAGCGAGCAACCTGTTGTTGACAGTGGTGACAGTCACTTTGAAGTCAGCCCGGCGTAAAACCTCAGGGAGGCGACGAAGGATCTCAAGATCAACGATCAAATCACTACCCACAACGCAACGCCCTTCACCGAACAATGCTCCAATCAACCTTTCCCAATCACCGCGCTCGTCATCCAAAGATGGCTTGGGCAAAACGATGAATTGCTTTTTGACCAACGGGTCGACTCCAACTTCCCTTAGAACACCAGTTGTGAGGATGTGCCCCGAATGATGTGCTGTCTCCGCTGGGATAAACACGACAGCATCCTGAGACAGGATTGATTGGCATGCTAACCTATATCCGAGAGCGATTTCGCTCTCGGTAAGCAGTGCGACTTCTTGAAGCGTTGGTTTTGGAGCACCTGAAAGAAACCTCACTTTGCACTTGCCACAAATTCCAACACCACCACACGGAGTCTCTATAGCGATGCCACAGCGACGCGTAGCATCAAGGACGCTTGTGCCGGTGGGAACCGAAACCTTCAAACTGGCAGGCTCGAATAAAACCTCAACTTCATCGCCATGACCTTTGCTATCAACTGCGTTGCTTTCGCTCTCCATCATCCCTCACCTGCACATGTGAGCTTGTGCCGCGTTTTTTGCATCAACTTGCTATGGCTCAAGCATGCCACTCCTTGCAGCGTTGATGTATCTCATGCAAAATTCATCCAACCCAAGCAATGTCTCTGACGCTATCATTAGAGCCATGAGCGCTTTGTCTGTCGGGTCACATATCACGCTATCAAGCCCGTGTGCCATTGCCATTACAAGGAACGAACGATTAAGCCATCGCCTCTGTGGCATGCCGTGAGAGATATTCGTAAGCCCTATGACTATATGCACACCTTCAAAGCGCTCCCTAAGTTGCGCTATGCTTTCAAGAACTATCAACCCAACTTGGTTGTCCACCCCGATGGGAAGCACAAGAGGATCAATGAAGATGTCATCCTCAGATATGCCGGCTGTAGTTAGTGTTTCCACCAACCTCTCAGCGATGCGCAGGCGTTCTTCAACCCCCTTTGGTATGCCATTGTCATCCATACAAAGCGCCACAACGCGCGCCTTCCATTCAACAGCGAGCGGGACAAGCTTTTGCATTTTTAAAGCCTCTGCAGTTATGGAATTTATCAAAGCCCTGCCACGGTGAACCTTTAGCGCGTTTGCTATCGCTTCAGGGTTTGGGCTATCAATGCATATGGGCACTTCAACAACATCTTGGACAACACTCACAGCCCAACTCAACGCTTGCGGTTCTTCATCTACACCGAGCGCTGCAGCATTGCAATCTATGTAATTCGCTCCTGCCTCATATTGGATGAGCGCTTCCTTTTGAAGTAGCTCCGCATTCCGTGAACGCATCGCTTCATAGATCTGCTTCCTTGAGCTGTTTATCCGCTCACCGATGATGATCACTCCAATCACCACCTCGTGTTAGCTTGGTCTCAAAAGCCCAAGTGTTGGAGTTTAAAAACTCAAATTAGCATTGTAACCACCTCCGCTGCAAAATTGAGGGTGTGCCCTTGACCTACAGCACATTGGAGTTTGACGCTTTGTGAACAACGCCAGTGCTGTTACACTATCGTAACAATCTGTTACTGCTGTAACATGCAACCTCCCATCGAGTTTTTCCGCACATATTTCTCCCTTTCACCCTCTACCCTCCCGGCAAAAACAAAAGAGATATCGCAAAAACAGCGACTAAATTTGGTGGTATGAAGTGGTTTCGAGTGGTTGATAATGAACACCTTCACAGCTATAATGAGATGCGAAAAGTTGCTCGCTGTAGTTTGACAGCTGAACTTAAAGTTTGCCGGTGTGTTTGGGAAAGCGATTGTGAGTTTGGGAAGGCGATGTGTTAACCGATGGAGCGCAAACTTCGCTTGCGAGGAGGTAGCAGAAAGACGGAGAGTTCAACGATGAGGGGTTGGAGTAGATGCGCAAGGGGAGCAGAAACACCGAGAGCAATAATTTCGATTTCTCTGGGCAGGTGTTCCATGCACTCGATGACAAACACAGGTTGGTCATACCACAGCAGTTCCGTGAGGGTCTTGGGAAAACTTTCAGGGTGGTTATCAGTTCCCGTGATACGCTCTATATGCTCCCCTTGAGTGAATGGGAGAAACTGCAGGAACAACTAAGCAGGATAGAAAGCTCAGACCCACAGCAGTATAGACCGGTCGCCGAAAGAATGAGGGCTTTCTCTGCGGTGGTTGAAGCTGATAGGAACTGGAGGGTTCTTATTCCGAAGGAGTTGCGCGAGAAGGCTAAATTGACAAAACAAGTTGTGTCAATCGGGCAAGGAAACCGAATCGAAGTCATGGACAGGGAGTTTTATGAGCGAGAGATAGCGCCACAGCTTGACAGTGAACAGACGAAGCGAATGCAGCGCTCCATCGGTTGGTAAGCATGACGAAACATGGTTAGGCAGTTTGAGATGATGAACAACGGTTTCGAACCTTCCAAACTCAATAGCGCTGGTGGGGGCAATCAAGCACCTCGTCTTCATAAGCCAGTCATGGTGAATGAAGTGATCAAGTATCTTAACTGTGCCGAGAAGCCCGATGGTATTTTCGTTGACATGACTGTTGGAACTGGTGGGCATGCCGAAGCCATCCTCTCGGCAACTTCAAAAGCGATCCTCATCGGCATAGATAGGGACGAAGCATCGCTTGAGGTCGCTTCAGAGAGGTTGGCGAGGTTCAGTGATAGAGTTGTGCTGATACATGGCGACATGAGAGATACAGTCCGCTTGCTCAAGTGGATTGGGGTTGAAGAAGTAGACGGATGCTTGATTGACCCCGGGATGTCGCTGTGGCAAGTAGACCAAGAGCGCGGGTTCAGCTTCCGCATCCCTGCTGAGCTTGACATGCGATATGACACATCGCAGAAGCTCACAGCAAAGGACATCGTTAACAAGGTTTCTTACGAAGAGCTTGTGAACATGTTAGTGATGGCGGGGGAGCGGAGGAAAAAAGCAAAAGACATAGCCCAAGCCATAGTAACAGCTCGCGCTCAAAACCCAATTGAGACTACAGAACAACTCGCAGCAATAGTGGCAGAAGCGGTCAAACCAAAAGGATGGCAACGAATACATCCCGCAACGAGGACATTCATGGCACTACGCATCGCAGTCAATGAAGAGACAGACGCTCTGGAACAAGGGATAAGAGCGGCACTACATGTGCTTCGTGTTGGCGGGCGCATCGTAGTGCTGACATATCAAAGCATCGAAGACAGCATAGTCAAAAACCTCTTCAAAGCATACTCACAGCACACCCCAACCACCCTCCTCTCCCCCCTCCCTGAGGGGGAAGACACACAGCCAAGATTGCGTGTGTTAACACCAAAGCCAGTAAGACCGTCGCCTTCCGAAATCCGTTCGAACAAAAGCGCGAGAGGATGTAAGCTAAGGGCTGCTGAAAAAGTTAGGTGAGGATTGGGGCACAACGGCGCAGCCGAAGTCTCTCGTCACGAGGATGGTTAAATCTCGTTGGTGAAGGAGATGGGCTTACTGGCTTGCGAGGTGGAAACGATGCATGCGAAAAATGTGAGCAAGGAAAATTTTAAGTCAACAGGGCAAGTGCGCTCTCTCCTTCAGCTTTGTGGATTGTTCTTCATCTCCCTTCTGATTTATGTTGCGCTCAACTCCCTCAACGCCTGTCTCAAGAAATCAAACACCGACATGGAACGCCTCACAGAGATGCTTTTGATGCGTTGCGAATCGCTACAGCGCAACATAGCAAAAGCGCTTTCACCTGACACCGCAAGAACTGTCGCAAAAGAACTCGGCATGTCTCGGGTAAACATCACCGATTGCGAGTTTGTAGAGCTACCTACAAAACCGACGACGGGGATCTCCTCGGTTCCTAAGAAACATGAAGAAGCGGTCATCGCAAGCACGAGCGCTTCCTACTGAGAGGAGTTTTGGACATAGGAATGAGTGGTGGAGATGATGAGGAAGAAAGCAATCTCCGAAAACGACAGGGTGAGCGCTACCACAAGATTGCGTATAACAGTTTTTCAAGCCCTCCTCACCATCACGATGGCATGTGAGATGTTCACCATCGTCCGCCTCCAACTGATCCTGCCAGCGAAAGCGAAGTCTGGCGACCTCGGCAAAAACTTGCGCAGGGAATCCATAGTGGCTAAGCGCGGTGCGATATACGCTCGCGATATGACACCACTTGCGATAACTTCAATTCGCTACTATGTGTGCGCAGATCCAACGCTCGTTAGGGAGAGGGAGAAAACCGCTTTGATGCTCTCATCGATCCTTGAGGAACCGTATGAGGACATATTGAAGCGCCTATCCATGACGAGGGCGAACGGCAAGCCGGTGAGGTTTCAATGGGTGAAGAGGGATGTGGATGCACAAGTCGCAGAGGGGTTGCTCAGGTTGATCAGACAAGGTAAGTTGAAAGGCATATTCATAGGGCGCGAAGCAAAGCGCATATACCCTTGCGGTAAACTGGCATCACAACTCTTGGGATTCGTGAACAGGGATGGGAGTGTGAAGGAAGGGATAGAACTGAAGTGGGACAAAGTGCTATCGGGGAAGGATGGCGTGAAGCTGGTCGAAGTAAACGCAAAGGGAGAACCGATAGTGGGTGGGGAGGTGGAAGTAGTTGAGCCAGTTGATGGCAAAAGCTTGGTCTTGACCATTGACCCAGCTATGCAAAGCGATGTTGAGGAGTTGCTCGAAAGGGCTGTAAAGGATCTTGAAGCAAAAGCTGCTACTGCAGTTGTTATGGAACTGAAGACGGGGGAGATACTCGCAGCTGCAAGCATACCAAGCTTTGACCCAAACATGTATAACAAGGCTGACCCACAGTGCTACCGAAACAGGGTGACGACTTTCGTTTACGAACCTGGATCGGCTTTCAAGGTCATCGTGGCTGCGATAGGACTTGACAGCAATGTGATTAGCGAAAGCTCAAAGGCATACTGCGGTGGCAAGCTGAAGGTTGGGAACTCAACAATTAACTGCTGGGTTGGTGCTGGACATGGTATGCAAACGCTTCCCGATGCTATAAAGAACTCATGCAATGTGGTGATGGCTCAGTTTGCCATGCGCATACCGAAAAAAACATTGTGGCGCTACTTGCTCAAGTTCGGTTTTGCGAAGCCGACTGGATGCGGTGTCATAGAGTCAAGCGGTTGGATTGATCCACCTGAGGTATGGGATAAAGCCCGCCATGCAAACTTGGGCTTCGGATACGGCATCGCTGTCACACCTTTGCAAGTGCTCAACGCGGTAGCCACTATAGCACGCGGTGGCTTGTTGCTCAAGCCAAAGCTCATCAAGGCTATCATCGATGAGAAAGGACAAAGGCATAGCTTAGAGCACGAAGAAGGGGAGTATGTGATAAGCCCAGCTACAGCAGCGAAGGTGAGAAAAATGATGGAGTTGGTCGTGCTTGAGGGGACGGGCAAGAAGGCACTGGCAAGCGGTTACAGGTGTGCTGGTAAAACCGGCACAACTCGGAAGATGATTGAGGGGAAGGGCTATGGGCAAGATGTGATATGCTCATTCGTTGGCTTCTTCCCAGCTGACTCGCCCACCGTAGCTGCGATAATCGTCATCGACGAGCCGAAGAGGAACAAGTGGGCGAGCCAAACAGCTGCCCCACTCTTCTCCGAGTTGGTGAAAACTGTGGCATTGCACATGAGCATACCGCCAACTAACCCGCCGTTCACTACACTGGTGAACATAGGTGCAAGAGGGGAAGAAAGATGGATGCAGTGAAAATGACATTGCAAGCAAAGCTACTCAGCGAGCTAATCAGGGCGCTCGAGAGAACAAATCTGCTCGTCTCCGTCATCGGGCGAATAGACAAGTCCGTTAACGCTGTAACCAACAACTCATCGCAAGCAAAAGAAGGCTCTGTATTCGTGTGCATAAAAGGGTTGAAGCACGATGGACATGATTTCATCAACGAGTGCATCAAGCGCGGCGTAGATGTCTTCGTTGTTGAGCATGAAAGAGAAGCACAAGGGAAGGATGTGACTTTCATTAAAGTGAAGGACACACGGAAAGCGTTTGGCATACTTTCATCAACAATGCATGACGAACCGTCGATGTCTCTTCGCCTCGTGGGAATTACAGGCACCAATGGGAAAACAACAACAGCGCATATGCTCGCAGCATGTCTACGGTCAATCGGTAGGAGGGTGGCGGTAATGGGCACGCTGGGGGCTTCGTCTGACGAGGGCTTTCATAGCGAGCTACCACACACAACACCAGAGGCTCATTTGATACAAAGCCACTTGCGTCAGTTCGCAAACATGGGCATCCAAGATGTCGTGATGGAAGTTTCATCACATGCACTTTCACAGGATAGAGTTTTCGGCTGTGCATTTGATGTGGGTGTGTTCACAAATCTAACGCAGGATCATTTGGACTACCACGGTGACATGGAATCTTATTTCACTGCCAAGTCAATGCTGTTCACATGTTACGCTGAATATGCACGCTCAGTTGGGAAGGAATTCACAGCGGTCATAAACGCTGATAATGGCTATGGTAAGCGGTTGATGGAGATGTGCAAGACGAAGCTCATAACCTACGGGTTGAGCGAGGGAAGCGATGTTCTTGCAACGGACATCAATGTGGGCAGGGAAAAGAGCATAGCGAGATTTTGCATCAAGCCGACCAAAGAAACTGTTGAGTTGAAACTGCCACTCATCGGTCTCTTCAACATCTACAACGCGCTCGCGGCTATCGCAACGCTCGTGGCACTTGGAGAGGATGCGATACCAGCGGTTAAGGTGCTCGAAAGTTTTGAGCCACCGAGGGGGAGGCTCGAAAGGGTTGACATGGGTCAGCCATTTTCCGTGTTCGTTGATTACGCTCATACGCCAGACAGCTTGTTACAAGTGCTGAGGACATTAAAGCCACTCAAAGGCGATGGAAGGCTTATAGTCGTCTTCGGGTGTGGTGGTGACAGAGATAAAACGAAGAGACCGAAGATGGGGCACATAGCATCAAGCGAGGCTGACATTGTTGTTGTGACTTCGGACAACCCGCGCTCCGAAGACCCTTTGGCTATCATCCATCAGATACTTGAAGGGGTAGACGATAGCTCACGGCACAAGGTTTATGTGGAGCCAGACAGAAGAAAAGCCATCTTCAAAGCGATCATGTTGGCGAAAGCAAACGACATAGTGCTAATAGCGGGTAAGGGACACGAAACATATCAGATCATAGGTCAAGAGAAGATACCGTTCGATGACCGCGAGGTTGCCAAAGAAGCACTCAGTGTTGTTCTTGGGTGATGGAAGCATGCTCGCAACAACCGTTAAGGAGATCGCCAAATGGTGTTCGGGGAAAATCGTTAGCGGTTCAGGTGATGAGGTCATAACTGAGATAGCAACCGATAGCAGATCTGTGAAATGTGGCTCGGCATTCGTTGCGCTTCGCGGCGAGCGCTATGATGGACATCAGTTCATCACCGATGCCATCGCAAGAGGTGCAAGGGCTGTTATAGTCCAGCGGGTTGATGCTGTCCCAAAGGATGCTAATGTAAGCACGATCGTCGTTGAAGATACACTGATAGCCTTAGGGGAAATCGCGCACTCTTACCTCGAGCAAATGGTGAGGCGCTCGGAGAAGAAAGTGGTAGCAGTAACCGGTAGCAGTGGTAAGACGACCACGAAGATGATGATCTCAGCAATCCTTGCGCATTCAACTGCTGTGCTATCGTCACCCGAAAGCTATAACAACGAGATAGGCATACCTATAACACTCCTGAACTTACTCCCAGAACATGAGGTCATTGTGCTTGAATATGCTACGAGGCACATAGGTGACATCGCTTATTTATGTCGGATTGCAAAACCACATATCGGTGTCATCACGAATGTCGGGAAGGCACACATCGGCATACTCGGCTCCAAAGAGGCTATAGAGAAAGCGAAGGGCGAGTTGATTGAATCGCTTGACGAAGATGGCTATGCAGTGCTTAATGCTGACGATGATTCGTTTGAGCGCATGAAAGCCCGCACAAAAGCGCATGTGCTCACATTCTCTATGTCAAATCCGAGGTGCGATGCTTTTGCGAGCAATGTGCACTGCGGCTTGCTTGGAACTTCATTTGATGCACATGTGATGGGACGCAAATTCACTGTAAAGCTACCGATGCTTGGCATACACAATGTGAGCAACGCGCTTGCTGCCATACTGACTTGCGTTGCTGTTAAAGGAGAAATAGACGAGGACAGCTTGAAAGCCCTTGAGTCGTTTGAGCCACCCAAGATGAGGATGCAACTGCATGAGAGAAGCGATGGCGTGACGATCATCAATGACGCATACAACGCAAACCCTGAATCGATGCGTGCAGCATTGCAAGGGTTGAGCTTGTTTAAGGGCGCTAAAAGACGCATCGCCGTCTTGGGCGAGATGAGGGAACTGGGAGAGATATCAAACGAGGAACATTTCAAGCTCGGTTTTGAGCTCGCTGACTACGATGTTAATCTGGCGGTCGTCGTCGGCGATGGTGCACGCCCAATAGCCGATGGCGTGAGGGAAAGGATGAGGAGAGATCCAGCTAAACAGGATTTGAGTGTGATTGAGGTGGACAGTCCCGATGAAGCGGTTGATAAACTGAGGGGGATTTTGAGGAGCGGGGATGTTGTGCTCGTAAAAGCGTCGAGGGCTGTTGAGCTTGACAGGGTGGTCAAACAGCTATTGGAGTGAGCTCGCGATGGAATTGGGGGGAGAGATTGAGATACAAAAAACGGTAGCTTTCATGTGTGCTACGGCAATCGCCCTCTCAGCACTAACATGCGCTGTTTGGATTGCGATAGCGAAGCGCCTGCCATGGCAGAAGGATGTGAGAGAAGATGTGCCAGAAAGACATCGCAGTAAAATCGGCACTCCAACAATGGGTGGCATCTCTTTCATCTTGCCCACATCCTTCCTCCTGCTCGTGTTAGCGATAGATAGCTTCACCAACACAAGCGGTGGAACATCCGCAACCGCTTTACTTCTGCTTGTTGCTACGCTCATGACCTTTGGCTTGCTTGGTGTATTTGATGACCTCCTCAAAGGCTTACGAAGAAGGGGCATGAAGGCACGCTATAAACTGCTGTGGCAAGGTGCATGTGCCACTGCCATCGTCCTCGTGATGATGAGATACCTCAACATCTCCACAAACTTGGGTGTGATTGAACTTGGCAAAGCCTACATCCCGATAGGTGTGTTGTTGATAATGGCAAGTTGCAACGCTATGAACTTGACAGACGGACTTGATGGGTTAGCGTGTGGGCTAAGTCTCATCTCACTTTGGACGCTCATTATAGCCTCACTCATAAAGAGGCAACACACACCCGTGACGGTCTCAGCCGTCACAGGGTCTCTCCTGTTATCATGCTCGTTGCTTGGCTTCCTCCCTTTCAACATTCACCCCGCAAAAGTGTTCATGGGCGATACGGGCTCCCTTGCGCTGGGAGCGTTTTTGTGCACCGCGTCAATGATGATGAAGTTTGAACTGCTTTGGATGATGAGCGGGCTTGTCACATTCATTGAGATGCTCACGGTCATCATTCAAGTGATAAGCTTCAAGACGACGAGGAAGCGGGTCTTCCCGATGACACCTGTTCACCATTCATTTGAGCTCATAGGCTGGTCCGAATGGCAGATTGTGATTTTGTTCTGGGTTAGCGGTGCTATCTGCTCTGCGGGTGCGCTTGCGTTGGTGGCTTTGGCACAAAAACTTTGATGAAGGAATGAACGAGAGGGAATGAGCAAAGCATGAGTTTCAACATGCCAAAACATTTCAGCGACTTGAAAGGCAAGCGTATAGGCATTATCGGGTTGGGCGAAACTGGAAGTGCGCTCGCAAGGAAGCTACTCAGTTGGGGAGCCGAAGTGATAGCGGTTGATGCAAAGCCGCTCGAACAGCTGAAGAGAAGGGACGAGGTTGAGAAGCTGAGCAGGGATGGACTGAAGGTTATCGCAGGCAAAGATGAAGCTGAAGAGCTTTACGACTGCGATATGGTCGTGATAAGCCCTGGTGTGCGCCCAGACAAACCGTTCATTTTGAGCTTGCGCAGAAACGGTGTAACGGTAACTGGTGAAGTGGAACTCGCCTACGCTTTGTGTAGAGCACGCATCATAGCAATCACGGGGACAAATGGAAAGACGACGACCACCACACTCGCCCATCACATATTGAGCCATTGCAAGATGAACGCATTCCTTGTCGGCAACATAGGTGAACCTGCGATAAGCGTTGTTGACTTAGCCGATGAAAACAGTTGGCTTGTCATGGAAGTAAGTAGCTTCCAGTTGATGACATGCGAGAACTTCAGACCAAACATCGGCGTGATCACAAACATAGCTGAAGACCACCTTAACTGGCATAAAAGCATGGAGGAGTATCTATCGGCGAAGGCAAAACTGATTGAGAAGCAACGGAGTGAAGACTTCTCAGTGCTCAACATAGATGATGGCGGGGTCAAAAAGGTGCTGGATGTCGGCGGAGGCACACGGGTCTTTTTCGGTTTTAACAATATGACAGCACATGTCGCCCCAGATGGGGAGGAAGTTATAGCTCGCATTCCACATCTTGGATTGGACAAGGTTTCGCTGTTTAACCTCAGCGACCTTAAGTTGCCCGGCAAGCACAACTTGCTAAACGCGATGGCTGCATCAACTGCTGCGTTGCTTGCTGGCGCACCTGCCGACTGCATAAGAGAAGCTATATCTTCGTTCAAAGGCGTCCCGCACAGGCTTGAACTCGTCGGAGAATTCAACGGCGTCAGGTTCATAAACGATTCAGCTGCAACAACGCCACATGCTACGCTCCATGCGCTCCTTTCGGTTAACTCACCAGTTATTTGGATAGGTGGCGGATTGAGCAAAAACCTCAACTTCGGATTGCTCGTAGATGCTTTGAAGGAAAAGGTTAAGACCGCTGTGTTGATAGGCTATTCAAAGAGCGAACTTAGCAGTATCTTGAAAGCGCTCAATGTGCCTTTTGAAGTCGCTGAGACACTGAGAGAAGCTGTCAGGAGCGCAATGAGAACAGCCAAGCGCGGTGACACAGTTCTCTTCTCACCAGCGTGCGCAAGCTTTGACATGTTTGAGGATTACAAACAGCGCGGAGAACAGTTCAAAGCGATTGTGATGGAATTGGTCTGTGGTGGTGAATTGCAATGACAGCGGTCAATAGATACAGCGCTAACAGCAGTTTTGGAGGGAGGGAGGGCGAGGGCTGGAGGTGGGAAGGAAGCGATAGCATAATGTTTGCGATAGTTACGATCCTTGTAGCAATTGGATTGCTTTTCGTCTACAGCGCGAGCTACCCAGTCGCCATATCGCAGGGTCGCCCACCATATTTCTACCTCGCAAAGCAACTATGTTTTGCTGTGCTCGGTTACATCCTGATGATCGGGGTCATGTTTTGTTCTCAAGCGCAGTTGCGTAGGCTTTCCAAGGTATTCCTTTTCTGTTGCATTGTTGCGCTTATCCTCACACCACTGCTATCACACGATCCCGTAAAGCGCTGGATAAAAATCGGTCCAATTACACTTCAAGCATCAGAGTGGGCTAAGTTCGCCCTAATCCTCTACAGCGCAAACTTCCTCTCGCGCAACCAGCGCAACTTAAAGGAGAATTTCGGCGTCACCTTACACATCCTTCTTTTAACCTCCTTCCTCACCTCGCTCGTTTTCCTCCAACCACATTTAAGTGGCGCATTCTTCATCCTCGTTGCGGGCATACTTCCGTGGTTGCTCGCTGGCGCACCTTGGCGCTACATACTTCGCTGTTTCCTCTTCGTTGCATTGATAGGCATGATGCTCATTCCATTCTTGCACAGATACCAGCTCGAACGCTTCGTGTGCCACTTCTCTCACACTCGTGATCCTCAGGGGGCACATTACCAAATCACACGCGCAAAGAACGCTTTCATCAGGGGTGGCTTTATGGGGGTTGGCTTCTGCAACGGAAGGGAAAAACAGCTTTACTTGCCCGCAGCGCACACCGACTTCATACTCGCCACAATAGCGGAGGAAGGTGGGCTGAAAGTCGTCCTGCCGATCATATGTTTTTACATCCTGTTAGCCACCCTCGGCTTCAATGTCGCAAGGAAATGTAGCGACCAGTTCTATGCAATCCTCTCCTCAAGCGTGGTTGTAATTGTAATGTTTCAAGCCGTGTTGAACATAGCTGTTAACACCGGCATACTGCCAACCGCTGGCATACCACTCCCATTGCTAAGCTATGGTGGCAATTCGCTTGCAGCAACATTGCTTGGGCTCGGGTTTGTGTTCAATGCTTCAATACATGCAAACTCGCTCAACGCCCAATCAAAGGTGACTGTGCGAGATGGAAGGGCAAACATTCATCATGGCAGCCGGCGGGACAGGCGGGCACATATATCCAGCAATAGCGGTCGCTGAGGAATTGAATGAGCGCATGAGAGGAGCATCCATACTCTTTGTTGGAACACCGCACGGGCTTGAGAGGGAGATAATGAAGGGGCATAAGTTTGAGCTGAGGCTCCTGCCAGCACGCCCGTTCCCGAAGAGGATAACCGACTTGCGTATGACCCTTGCGGTTTTATCAACGGCACTCGCATCAATGATGGCTTTGAGGATGCTAAAGGCTCTTAAACCCGCTGCCGTTTTGAGCACTGGCGGATACGCGAGCATACCTGTCATCTGGGCTGCACACAAGCTTAACAGACCATTAGCCATACTTGAGCCAAACAGCATCCCCGGGAGAGCCAACAAGAAATTCAGCCAATGGGCAGATGTCATATGCATCGCATTTAAGACGGCTGCTCGCTTCTTCAAAGGGAACGCCATCCACACTGGCTTGCCAGTTAGAAAAGACTTCAAGCTCTTGACGAGGGTGACAGCACGCTCATCGCTCGGTTTGAGAGAGGACAACTTTGTTCTCCTCGTCTTCGGTGGCAGTAGGGGAGCAAGAAAACTCAACTTAGCACTTTGGGAGAAGCTTGAAGCATTACTAAAGGCAAACGAAAGGCTCATCATCTATCACATCTGCGGGGCACATAGTTGGGAGGATGCACAACGCATGCTTTCATCTCTCTCGGGCAATCTCAAGAAACGATATTTTGTTTGGGCATACCATGAGGACATGCCGAGGCTAATACATTCAAGCGACCTCGCAATAACGAGGGCTGGTGCAAGCTCAATAGCTGAGTTGCTCATAGCTGGTGTCCCGAGCATCCTCGTCCCTTACCCATACGCCATGGACGATCATCAGCGCTACAATGCCATAGAGGTTGCTGATGCTGGTGCTGCCATAGTTGTTTCAGATGATGAAATGTGTGGCGATGTGGTTTACGAGATGGTTAGCGAGTTGATGACTGACAAGGATAAACTTGAAGCGATGAGGAGTGGAGCGCTCTCAATAGCGAAGCCGAACGCGACGGAAACAGTCGCTGAGGTGTTGTTAAGCATAGCACGAAAAGGGGGCGCGGATTAGTTGAGGCGTAGAAAGCCGTCTTGGTCAAGAGTTCACTTCGTGGGCATAGCTGGCTATGGGATGAGCGCTATTGCACAAGTGCTTGCAAGGAGTGGTTTTACTGTCACTGGGTGCGACTTGAACCCATCTGTTGCTATGGAGAAGCTATCAAGGAGCAACATAAAGGTTTACGAAGGGCATAGCGCAAATCACATCAGCGAAGTGGATCTCGTCGTCGTTAGCAGTGCCATCAGCTCGGAGAATGAGGAGATAAGAAGGGCTCACGAGATGAACATACCAGTTTGGCACAGAGCCGAGATGCTCGGATGGCTCATGGAAGGGATGGAATCAATAGCTGTTGCTGGGAGCCATGGTAAAAGCTCCGTCACAGCTATGCTTGGAGCAATACTTGAGGCTGGCGGACTTGACCCAACGGTTATCGTTGGTGCGGATGTGGTGGAGTATGGAACGAACGCCCGCTTAGGAGGGGGCGAATGGGTTGTCGCTGAAGCTGATGAATCCGATGGCTCGTTTTTAAAGCTCAAGCCGAAGTATGCGGTCATCACAAACATAGAACTTGACCACACAAGCCATTATCCAAACCTTGAGGCTTTGGTTGATGCTTTCGCCGACTTCATCAACCTGATACCTTCGGACGGTATAATCGCGATAAGCGCCGATTGCCCAAACGCTTCCATGCTCTCTGGAGCAGGGAAAGCCCATACAATCACATTCGGCATAAACCAGCCCGCTGATTATAGCATCGTTGAACTTCACATAGATGAGCACGGCGCATCCTTTCACCTTTGCTTTAGAGGGAGTGTTGTTGCTGGGATTAGGCTCAATGTTTGCGGTGTGTTCAATGTGCAGAATGCTCTCGCTGCAGCAGCTATGGCTCACTCAATCGGTGTCGACCCAGATGCTATTTCAAGGGGGCTTTCCATGTTCAAGGGAATCAAAAGAAGGTTTGAGCTTGTTGGGAGGATGAAGGGCAAGGATGTAATCGTCATCGATGATTATGCGCATCATCCATCTGAGGTGCGTGCTGCAATCCAATCTGCGCTTGTGCTCCCTCATAAGCGCTGTCTCGTTGTCTTCCAGCCGCATCGGTATACCCGCACACTCTCACTGCATAATGAGTTTGGACCAGCATTCAAAGGCGCTGATAAAGTCTGGGTGACTGAGATATTCAGCGCTTGGGAAACACCGATTGAAGGTGTGAGCGGTAAGCTCATTTACGATGCCATCTGCAAATCTCTCCCAGATGTGGATGTGTATTTCGTTGAGGGGATGGATGAATTGGTCGACCAACTTACGGAAGTAGCTGAGGACGGCGATGTTTTGCTCATATTAGGCGCTGGTGACATATGCGAACTTCCAAGGAAACTTGTTGGAACATGCTGTTCAGAAAAACGAACCAATGAACTTTGATCGTCCTAACACCCGCTTCGGCATGTGTGGACGAGGTGGCGGGGAAGCGGGTGAATGGAGGGAGGATGGACATGACATACACTGATAAGAAAACGAGCACTTTTAGAAGCATCCTCACCGAGGAGTTCAAAAGGGAGCTATCCAAAATATTGTGTGTGCAACCTCTGTTCGACGAACCCATGTCATTGCACACCACGATAAGGGTTGGAGGTCCTGCAGATGCGCTTGTCACAGTGTTGACACTCGATGAGCTTCGAAAAATACTCTCACTCGCAAAGGAGCATAAGATTCCATTGTTCGTTCTCGGGAGTGGAAGCAACATTATCGTAAGGGATGGCGGTGTTAGAGGTGTAGTGGTAAAGCTTCAAGGTCAGTTCTCCACCATCACTATTAACGGGACGAAAGTTGACTCTGGTGCTGGAGCGTTGCTTAAACAGCTCGTGAACATGACGGCAGATAGCGGGCTTGCGGGCTTGGAACAAGTTGTTGGTGTTCCGGGAACAGTTGGAGGGGCAATCGTCTCAAACGCCGGAACTGCTAAGGAGTTCATAAGTGAGAGGGTTATTTCGGTTAGCATGGTTAGAGAGGATGGAGAAGTGATTGAGCTGAGCAAGGACGAGATATCGTTTGGCTATCGCTATAGCAATGTGCTTGAGTTCGGGAAGGTGATAATCTCGGTTTCACTTGAGCTTGAGAGAGCATCACCAGAGCACATTAGGAGGAACATCGAGAAGCTACTTGAGCAAAGGCGCATGACACAACCGATAAACATGCCAAGCGCAGGTTGCATCTTCAAGAACCCACCGAACGAGTGTGCTGGGAAACTTATAGAGATGGCTGGACTGAAGGGGCTCAAGCATGGTGGTGCTCAGGTCTCACCCATACACGCAAACTTCGTTGTGAATGCGGGGAACGCAACAGCAAAGGATGTGATTGAACTTACGGAGTTGATGCGGAAGGTGGTGTTTGAGAAGTTCGGGGTCACGCTTGAGTATGAGGTCCAGATAATGGGAGAGGACTAACAACAGATGTAGCTTTTGGGGATGATGAAAGATGAAGGCTAAAGTGGCAGTGCTTATGGGTGGAGATTCATCGGAGAGGGATGTTTCGCTGCGCTCTGGTGCTGGTGTTTCAAAGGCTCTCGCAGAAGCCGGCTACGAAGTGATTGCAATAGATGTTTCATGGAGATGGGGAAAGACGAAACTTGAAACACTTGGTGGTGCTCGCCCGCATAAGAATGATCTTGCGCTTTGTGAGAGGTTGCTCATCGATGCATGCACACCGACGGAGTTGGCTGGGAAGTTGCTCGATTATGGTGTTCAGGTCGTATTCATAGCGCTTCATGGTGGTTATGGTGAAGATGGGACAATACAAGCGTTCCTTGAGCTGATGAGGATACCACATACATCTCCACCCGCCAAAGCATGCATGCTCGCTATGGATAAGCGCTTGACGAAACAGCTGTTGATTTCCGCTGGGCTACCAACCGCTGAACACATCGTCGTCAATGAGAAGGAGTTCACCAAAACTGGCGTTGATGAGATCTCGAGAAGGATAAAGGACTCTTTTGGCTTCCCATGCGCGGTGAAACCGTCCTCGGAGGGCTCAACGATAGGTGTCTCCAAGGTGGAATCTGAAAGGGAACTTGAAGGAGCTTTGGAGATCGCATTCAAGTATGGTGAGTGGAGCATCATTGAGAGATGGATAGAGGGCGTTGAAGTGACATGCCCAGTCTTAGGTGAAGGAGAAAACGCATTTGCGCTCCCGTTGATTGAGATAGTGCCGAAAGCGGCGTCAGGGTTCTACGATTACGAGGCGAAGTATACTCCGGGTATGTCCGAACACATCATACCACCACGACTGCCGAAGGAAGTCCAAGAGAGGGCGAAAGATATAGCGATACAAGTTCACAGATTGCTTGGCTGTAGTGGCTTCACGCGCACCGATATGATCGTTGATAAAAAAGGCGATGTGTATGTTCTTGAGTTGAATGCGGTTCCGGGGATGACGGAAACAAGCCTGGTTCCACACGCAGCGGAAGCTCATGGATGGGAATTCACACACCTCGTTGACTGGATCGTGCAAGAAGCACTGCGCCACTGGGGTGGAAAAGAAAGGTGAGCGTATGCGCCACCGCGTATACCGCAAACTCACAATAGCGCTTCTCATAAGCATCCCCTTGTCCTTCCTCACATCAATTTTGCGAGTTAGGAATGTTTTGTTTGAAGGTGCCGAGCTATCCTCAAATGAGGCTTTGGGTGAATGTAAACGATGGCTCGTGGGGCGTTACATCTTCTTCGTCCCAAAAGATGTGTCGCATCTCTTCTCCTCTGAGATCTTCGTCGGGGGAGCACACCTGAGTCTCTCATTGCCCTATACTGTAGTAGTGAAACTAAAGGAGCGGAAGCCAATCGCACTTTTGGAATGCATGGATGGGCTTTGCCTTCTGTTGGACGACGGTTTGGTGTATAAGCATCCCGACATAGGGGCATTTGAGAAGATAACGAGCTTGCCAAAGATAAGAGCGAAGTCGCTTCGCAAATTGAAATCGAGGAAGAGGTTGCACAATAGTATGTGGAGGAAGCTCAAGAGGGTGGCATCGGCGTTGAACCGTGTCGGGCTCAACAATGTCAGATGGATTGACTTGGACGATGCGGGTGGATTGAAACTTCGTATGGATGACGGGAGCATCATACAGGTTGGCAGTTATGCGAGCTTGGAAGACCGTCTCACAATAGCTGCTATAACATATGCGAGGCTCAAGGAGAAGATACAACAATCAATCTTCATCGATGCGCGCATCTGCGGTGGATGCGTATACCGCATCATGCAACAGCGAAGCAGAACGATGGGGAACTGAGTTGCGTTCTCTCTGCAGAGGGGAAATACAATGAAGTTGCAAGAAGTGCTTAATTACATCACGCCGAAGAAAGCTGAGCTCAGTTGGGTTGTGAGCCTTTCCATTGCGTCCCTACTTTTGGGTTTCCTTATGGCGCATCAAATCAAGGCTATGAGGGAAGAGAGCAATATTGCCCCTGTGCCATGGAGAGCCAATCTACTTGCGCAGAGGCTTGTTGAAGCTCAGGAGGAAATAAAGGCGTTGCAGAAAGAAGTGGACATGTTGCGTTCGCAACTCTCGGAATATGAGAAGAAGGCTGCGGAGGGCGAATCGCTCCTCGATGCTATGAGAAGAGACTTGCTAAAGACAAGGGTCATTGCAGGTTTGACGCCAGTTCGAGGACCTGGGGTGGTTGTTGAGCTGAGCGATGCGAAGAATCCGATGGCTCCGGGGGCTGTCGTTCACGACCTTGACTTGCGGGAAGTGGTTAACGAATTGCGTGCAGCAGGTGCTGAGGCGATAGCCATAAACGGTGAACGGCTTATAGCCACATCCGAAATAAGGTGCTCCGAAGCGTTCATTATGGTCAACGGGCATAGGATAGCACCGCCTTACCTCATCTATGCCATAGGCAACCCAGATGATCTTGTGAAGGCTCTGACGATACCACAGGGCATAATTGATAGGCTCAAGATCATAGGGCTTGAAGTAAAAGTTATGCCGAGGCGTGAAATACGGATACCACCGATGCGGACACCTCCGAAGCTGAAGTATGCTCGCCCAGTTGATTACAACCCGACAGAGGAAGAGGTATCATGGTGAGCTTATGGATAGCAGTGCTTGCTTTGGTTATAGGGATTTTGATGGGGCTTTACATAACGATGCCTATAACGCCCTTCCTCTTAAAGTTCGCAAACTACATCGGTTTAGCTGTCCTCGCTGGCTTGGATGCGATAATCGGTGGCGCAAGAGCAGGGTTGCAGGGTAACTTCGACAAGGGAATTTTTCTCTCGGGCTTCTTCGTGAACATGCTCATGGCTGTTTTCTTGGCGTATGTGGGAAACAGAATAATCGGCGTTGACCTCACACTCGCCATCGTAGTCGTCTTCGGATTGCGCATCTTTAACAACCTCGCCGTGATAAGACGCATAGCGCTTGATAGATTCTTGCAATGGTATGCGCAGAGGCGCTTGGCATCAAGCAAAACATCTCACAGCACAGCACAACAAACTCAGCCCTCCCAAACCTCAGATACAGCCTTCTCGAATTGAGGAAATGAAACGGGAGTGGAGGTTGTGAATGGGTCAATCGTTTGCGCTATTGATGTGGGGACAACGAAGGTGTGCACGCTGATAGCTCAATTGCAATCGGATGGCTCTCTAAGCACACTCGGCTATAGCACTGTCCCATCAAGGGGCTTGAGAAAGGGCATCATCGTCGACATCGAGGAAACTACAATGGCTATCTCCGAATCGCTCAGTAGAGCTGAAAGGATGGCTGGCATCAAGGTAAACCACGCCATCTCTGGGATAACTGGTCACCACATCCAAAGCGTGAACTGTCGCACCTCCATATCAATTCACGGGGAGGATGACATCATCACTGAAGAGCATGTGCACAGGTTGATAAACGAAGTGAGGGTGCTCACATCAGTCCCAGAGGATAGCGAGGTTCTGCACATAATCGCGAGGCAGTTCATATTGGATGGCTTGAGTGGCATCAAAAACCCTGTGGGAATGCATGGCAGGAAACTCTCAGTTGACGCTCATATTGTCCTCGTTAAATCGTCGTTCATGCGCAACTTGGTCGAATGCTTGCGCAGGGTCGGAATTGAGCATGTTGAACTCGTCTTGGAACCGATCGCAGCAGCTGAAGCAGTGTTAACGGAGACTGAGAGACAGCTTGGTGTGGCGTTGCTGGACATAGGTGGCGGGACAACTGACATCGCCATATTCGCGAACGGGAGCATCGCATACTCAAGGGCGCTCCCAATAGGCGGAAACCATGTCACCCAAGACCTCTCCATAGGGTTGCGCACTCCATTCCATGAGGCTGAATCGCTCAAGCTTCAACATGGGTGTGCCATTGAAAGCAAGATACCAAAAGATGAAGTGGTTGAAGTCTTGGACATCGGTATGAGCGAGAAGAGGCTTTTACCGAAGAGGGTTCTTGGTCAGATAATTGAGCCAAGGATGAGGGAGTTGTTGGAGCTCGCTTACATGGCTATGAGCGAATCTGGGCTTGTTGATAACTTGGCGAGCGGCGTCGTGATAACCGGTGGCGGAGCGTTGCTCAAAGGGACAGATGAACTGGCGAAAGAAATCATCGGGCTCCCGACAAGGATCGGGATTCCAAAGGCACCAATGGAGTTGAGCGAGCCATTGCAAAGCCCAATCTATGCAACAAGCGTCGGGTTGCTACTTTACGGGGCTAAGCTTGCGAGGGAAGAGAAAATGGAAGTTGAAGAGAAGCCGTGGTGGAAGAAGCTCTTTAGCACATTCAGCATGCTGTTGAGGAAAGCCAAAGAAGCATTCAAGTGAAAGGGTGATGCGTATGAGGCTTTTAACCTACGGTGACAAAGGTCAAGAGCGCATTGGCGTCCTCATCGGCGATGATATGATAGTTGACCTGCATCTTGCATCCAACGGCTTAATACCTTGGGACGCTGTTGAATTCCTTTCAGGCGATTATTGGGATGATGTGAAAGCGATCGTTGAGCGAAAAGATGAGTTGCAAGCGAGACATCTCGTCAAGGTCGGGGAAGTTCGCATAGGTGCTCCCGTCCCAATGCCCAGCAAGGTTATAGCGCTCGGACTTAGCTACAGCGATCACGCAAAAGAGCTGAACATGGAGCTACCGGGTAAGCCTTTACTCTTCGCAAAAGCTCCAACGGCTGTTTGCGGTCCTTATGATCCCATCGTGTATCCGCCTGTAACGAGGGCGCTTGATTATGAGGTTGAGCTCGCTGTGATAATTGGGAGGAGATGCAAGTGCGTGAGCGAGGCAGAAGCATGGGATTACATAGCTGGCTATACCGTCTTCAATGATGTGACAGCAAGGGATTTGCAATCCGAAGACAAGCAATGGTTTCGCGGCAAAAGCTGTGACACATTCGCGCCGATGGGTCCATACCTTGTAACTCCTGACGAAGTTGGCGATGTGCACAACCTCAGGATAAGGCTATGGGTGAATGGGGAGTTACGCCAAGATAGCACGACTGCGAACCTGCTCTTCAGCATCCCGCATATAGTTTCTTTCATCAGTCAGCACATGACTCTCCTTCCGGGCGATGTGATTGCGACTGGGACACCAAGAGGTGTCGGCATATCCATCGGTCAGCACGCGTTGCTGAAGGTTGGCGATGTGGTTGAAGCGGAGGTTGAACGCATAGGGAGATTGCGCAACACCGTTATCTCGCAATGACTCTTCCAACCTCACATGACGAGGAATGAACGAGGATGAAATTCCTCAAGAGGCTTCTCGCCGAGTGGCATCTTGGGCGTGCCATGAGCAAATTTAGAGCCGGCGATTTTGAGGGCGCGTTATCCCACATTGATCTCTCCCTGAAGCTGAAGGATGATATACGCTTGCATGCTTACAAGGCGATGGCGCTTGCGCGCCTAAACAGAAGCGAAGACGCTGTGGAGGCGTTGAACGAATGCTATCGAAGGTTGCCCGCCGATGCTCCAACGCTTGTCCTCATCGCCCGCGCATGCATGGAACTTGGTATGCTTGAGCATTCAAAATCGCTGTGCGAGGAGGCGCTAAAGCTCTCGCCAAACAACACGGTTGCAAAATCACTGCTCATACTCACCATGCTTGAAAGGGGAGAAGTGAAGGAAGCTTTAGCGGTGCTTAGAGACGCTCACCTCGCCGACGATCCATTGATAATGGCACGCATCCTCACAGCCTTAGAGGATTATCTCATGAGCCGACCAAGGGGAACTCCAAATCACAAAAACGAACTCGAGGAAGCTTTGGGCAAACCATATCCGAGTCCCAAAGGCTATCGTAAACTCATCAGCTGGTTGATCGTGCCATTCAGCATGTGGAGAGTAATGAGGATGCTCTCACACCAGAAACTGATCGAAGCGATTAAAACGCTTACGAACCTGCTTCACCTCAAACCCGATGACTTTAACATACGCTTCATGCTCGGCATGCTCCTGCTTGACGCTGAGATGCCAGAGTTGGCGTCAAGCTTGCTCAGGGAGGAGGATGAGCAGAACAGCGATTATCATCTTCTCAAAGGCGCCATCCTCATCCACCTCGGCGAGCTTGAAGAAGCAAAGCATGAGTTAGAGCTATCTGACAAGACATTCTCACTCACGCATTACTGTGTCGGTCTTTACGAACTACGCTGTCAGAGGCGTGATGAAGCGATAACTGCCTTCTCAAAGGCGTATGAACTTGACCCACCACTCGTGCGAGGACGCATACTCGAAATTGCAAGATCAATGAGGCTACTCAACCTTTGGTGAGATTCGGAGCGTTGTTGTGAGCGAGAAGCTTATGCCGTTAATGTTGAAATGCGCTTCCCCGAACATCGCCACATATCCCTTCTCTGGTATATCGATCTCACCGACATACTCATTGGTGGCTTCGTTTAGTTTTGCGGGGATGGGAACCCACTTCGCATCACGGAAGTCAGTCGTTGGGGAGTTAGCGAACCATATTGTGACATTTGTCGGCGCGGGTTTGGAAGCCAACTTCAACGAGAGCTTCTTGCCGTCGCTATCGTGTTGCCATCTCATCTTCGGGAATGGCGCACCACCCGCCACATGATGGAAGAAAGCGACCAAAGCCATGATGACCTTCTCGTAGTTTCCTTCCAAGCTGTGACCTGCGTTTGGCACATAGAGCACCCACTTCTCACCCGGGAGTTCGTCCCAGTAGAAGTTGAGCGCATCAACAGCCCAATAACGATCGTTTGTTGCGTTCACGATGAGCTTCGGCATCGTAAATTTCTGCCGATAGAAATAAGGGTCAACAAGCTCAACGAGTCTCTTACCCCTCTCGCTGTTCATGTGCTCCATAAGCCCGCGCTTCGTGTATTCATCAATCATCTCGCTGAAGCGCCCGAACATCTTCACTTGGTGAGGCATTTGAACGAAGAAGTTGAGGTTGTCAAACACGATTGGCACTATACCCTTAACCCTTTTATCACACGCTGCCGTTAGCCAAGTTGTCCACCCGCGCTTTGAAGCGCCTGTTATGACAAACCCTTCGGGCGCAAAACCAAACTGCTGTTTCATGAAGGCTTGAATGGCATCCATAGCCTTCACAGCGCTCTTGACCATGGGCAAAAGGAGCGGAAGTGTCTCATCGCCAGTTTTGAGGTATTCACTGAATGTGTGCGCAATCAAGTCGTCCTCATAGAGCCCACCGAAAAGCGGTTGGTTGGGTATGTCGTAGAGGAAAGCCAAAGGCGCCTTCAACAGGTTTGATGTGAGCGCACCATAAACATCGTCTCCTTTTGAAAAGCCACTGCCAGTTATGAGCATGCCCATCACATTGCGATACTTCAGATCTGTCGGTATGTAGACGCTTATCTTGTGTTTCCAATTGACGCCATGCCATTGCTGTGATACGAGTTGTAGCCTGAAAATTTGAGTCCCGCTCACCTCTTCCTTCCCAACCACTTCCCAATTGAAGCACTCCTCTTGGCGTTGAACATAACTCAACAGGTCGCAAAGTGAGGGTGCTTGAATCACGGCACAGAAGAAGAGGCAGTAAAAATAACTCAACCTCATCACGAGCCACCTCTTCACCTGAGTTTCTTTATGAACCAATCTACATGCCTCTCGTATGTCTCAAACGGGTCGTCCATGATGAACCATTTCCTGTCGGAGAAGAGGTTGCACGCCAGCGAGATGCAATCCCATTCAATGATGTAGTTTGTTATGCCGCGCTTTATGAACTCCCTCACTACCAGACCCCTTGCGTAAGCCCTCGTATCCCTTGGCGGGTTCACCATCGCGTGTTCTATTTGCTCATCGGTGACGACCCTTACGGTTTTACCACTGCGCTGCAGGACATAGAACAAGCCTTCTTCTGGATCGATGTTGTGATACTCCAAATCGATGCTCACCAAAGCTTCGTCGTCCCAGTCAACCCCTTCGGCATCCATGTAGAGTTGCACCATCTTGAACTTGGCAACCCAATCAATCCTGTCGGAGAGCTCCAAAGGATCTGTCTCAAGCTTATTAAGCACATACTCCCATTCACGCAACACCCAATCCGTCTCCTCATCTCTTCCCGCAAGGTAGCGTTGTGCAGCCTGAAGATAGCTTCTTTGAATATCAATCGCCGAGATTGTTGTCCCGTCCCTCAGCGTCGTTATCCAACGCCATGTCATATCGCGCGATATCTCCTTCAACGACTTTATCGGGTGTGCCAGTTCAATCTCTGGGATGCACCTCATTTCAAGCAAATCAAGGACAAGCGCTGTCGTCCCGATTTTAAGCGCCGTCGCATACTCGGAGACATTTGATTCACCAAAAAGCAAGTGCAAGCGGGTGTAGCGGGAGAAGTCATGATAGCTATCCCACTTCGGATTTATCAGCCCCCTGTTGAATCGCACCCTCCCAGAAACAACATGCAAAATATGGTCGGCACGCTGTGAGAGCTGAAACTTCGCATCTGGATCTGGCTTGACCTCATATGCGGAATCAACGAACACATAGTCAACATCGTCAAGGAAAGTAGAAGGGCGTCTTGAGTGCCTTGTTGGGATAAGCTTATGACCGCCGACCCTACCTGCGCCTGCAAATATTTGTCTTGTAACCAAGAACGCTACAAGCGGTTGAAGGGCTCTCCGTGAAAAGTATTTGTCTGGGTGAAGCGAATAATTCTCATGGCATCCGAATGTGTGTCCTCCGAAGTGGTCAATGTTGTTGTTGTGGAAGCTCACCTTGCCTTGGAAGCCGAGTTCCTTGAGCACTTGACAGATAATCCTTTGCCCAGCCTTGTCATATGCGACGATGTCAAAGATGGAACGGCACTCTGGCGTGGCATATTCCTCATGCGAGCCAACGGCATCAATGTATAGCCTTCCACCGTTTATCAAGAAGCCACCAGAGCGAGCTGGCTCAAAGAACGGGTCTCTAACATGCCAATCAAGAAGCCCCCACTTGCTATCTTTGAAGACGCCCTCTTTTACGAGCTCAACAACCCTCTCGGGGGGTCCAAGCGAAGGGCTTCTAACAAAGCAACCAAACTCAGTCTCTATACCGAAAACCCGATTCATGAGCGCACCACCCTTCTCAAACGCTGAGTTTAAACCCGTTGAAATGCCGAGATGATTGGTTTGACTTCGCTATCGCTGAGCAACCTGAATCGGCGCTCGCGCTGTGAATGGCGCTCAAGCAATGCTACCTCAACTCTGCCAGAAGATAGACTCTCGCTCAAAACCTTGTGAAGCTCTTCATCAGTCACATTCTCTCTTGAAGCGTCGCTATCATCGGTTTTGAGTTTCCCAAACGCCCATGCTATGAGTGCAACATTTAGGGCATCGTGCAACTTCACTTCCCCGAGTTTCAAGCGCTTCCTAACCTCGCCTTCAACATCTTCTTCCACAGATGGCGTGCCGCAAATGGCGGCGACAAGCTCGCGCTGGGCAAACTCACCGTCGTAGTTGACGATATAAAAAACATCATCTTCGGGTCTCTCACCAACCTGAGCTAAAAGGGCGCGCAGAACGAAGGGCGCTCTGAATGGGTCACTGAAAGCCCTCCTCAAAGTTGGGCTGATAGCAAACCCAACTACACGCTGTATGGATACATCCTCGGGACTCCTTTGGAAGCCCTCAACATGCGTAAAATCAATCACAAGCATCCTTATGGCTTCAATGTCAGCCTGCTGTCCAAGAGCTGCGAAGGCGAGCCTATCATATGCCTCGTAGATTTTGCGCTGAGCCTGATGGATCGTCACTATGAGCACGCCCTCATGACAGCTGAGCGCCACAACTGGGCTACCAAGACGAAGCCTGTCTTCAACATAGTCCGCCTTCTGTCGGAGCGTCTGTGCCCAATCGTAAGGGGTGTAAACCATGAGAAAGACCACTCCATGATAGCGAGTTCCGAAAGCACTTGCATATGAAATTTTAGCACAGCAACGACGAAGGGGCACATTCAAAAGTGTGAGCTTAAACTGGCTTGCGCATGCCAACCCCTTCAACCGTTATTTGCGCTTCCTCACCAACCCCTCCACTAACCTCAAACCTCACTGGGAGAAATTGCTCGATCACCCACATGTTCGTGTGTGCGTGCATCGTGAGTTTTTCAGTGCGGATAGATGAACGCCCATTGGCGAGCGCCATGTAAAGGACAAGCTGGTCGCAAAGCCTCCTGTCAACGGGTGCATCGCTCCTCATGTAAAACCTAAGCTCATCTACGGCTTCGTCAGCCACCCTCTCAGCTGGCTTGCCAATTTCGCCAAGCGATGAGAAGCCAGCAACCGCATTCTCAAACTCGGCAAGAAGGAAAAGCATCGTCCCTTCACCTGTTGATGGCAACTCAGCAATCTCAACATGAACCGCGCTACTTGTGATGCCAAGCTCCGTCGTCAAGCGTTTATACGCCTGTGAGGCTTGTCTTTCAGCGATTGAGCGCTTCAGGTTTGATATAGCGCTTACGATAGTTATGCCCTTGAAGCTACCGCGCTCAAGAAGCTCAATCGGCGAAAGTGCCTCGGCAACCGTTTCTATCTTGCAATGCACTTCGCCACCACCTTTCGGGAACCAGCCTGCTCTTTTGACTTCAAAGGAAGCACATGCACCCATGCGACTTAACATCGGCAAAAAGACGCGCTGAACATAATCGGCTGGGGGGCTCATCGGGACATGGGTGCCACCGCGAATTATGCGCAATGTTGATTGATGCTTGGCGAAGAGGAGTGCTGGAAGAACCGTCTGGAAGATGAGTGTAATCGAACCAGCGCTCGGTCTCTCTTCGGAGACATCAAAAGTGAAGTTGCCATGTAGCAGTTTGCGCGGGCGAAACAAAAGGGAAGTGCTATCAATGCGAGCCCCTTCAACCTCGGCGTCCGTAATGAGTTGCACAGCTTTAACACCCGTCAGATGTTGTGGGCGAAGACCGGGGCGAGACCTGCCAGCCCTTATTCGCTCAATCCGCAACGGCTTTTGAGTGAGCGCCGAAAGCGCCAAACTGGTGCGAAGTATCTGACCACCGCCTTCTCCATATGAGCCGTCAATAACGACAACTTCGCCACCACTTAAGCTCACCCTCAATCACCTCGCCGTCAGTGCTCAGGGCAACAGTTCACTTCACAGAAGCTCATGATTACACAGCTACCATGAAATGGGATGCCACCACAAACGGAGAAGGTTAAGCCAAACATAAATCTTGATGCAATTGCCTCATGCGAAGTGCTTGAATTTGAGGAGGTATGCCAAATGCATCTCGAGGTTGCAAAACTGCAAAACGAAAATGAGGCCCCTCATTACGCTCACAAAGCGACGACAGTGGAAAAAGGCTACGAGGTTAACTTCTCGACGGTTGTAAGCGAGCCGAGGCGTCGGGAAAGTAACTCCACCTCGGCTCGCCTTTGATTGGCTTAAGCGCTCGCACAAAAACTACCCTGGGTCTTCTATGCTCCACATGCATTTACCGGGCGAGATCTCACACTTAATGGATGTTGGTTTGAGCCACTTCACATGCCCATCAACGAAAAGATAATTAGCGCCTTCCAAGTGGCGCACGCCACCCTGGCGCTGAGCAACATTGGTATCCCATCGTATCCAACCATGCGTGTTGGAATCGTATGATAACTCAAAGGCGCCGCCTGTGCTGTCGGTGATAAGTATAGTTCCAGCTGGGTCAACAACTGCAGCATCTGGTTGCCCACCGGGTGGCGTTGGTGAGCCTGACATCCAATGGACGCTATTCCAAGCGTAGCCGGCAGTGCGTGCACCAGCAGGCAGGTCAACATCAATTTCATCAGTGTCATATACGAAGCTATTTTGTCCTGGATCTGATGGGCAGACATAGATCTGGCGGTTCTTAACATAAGGGAGCAACACTGCCCTCCATGTGTAATCACCGGCTGAAAGGTTGCCATCCCTGTCAACATCAAACCAAGCATAAGGGAACTTCTCATCATAATCAGAGAGATACTGGTGGACAGCCAAACCAAGCTGCTTTAGGTTGCTTTGACAGCTTGATGTGCGAGCCTTCTCTCGCGCCCTGGCGAACACGGGAAACAGAATTGCCGCCAGGATCGCGATGATGGCTATCACAACGAGCAACTCAATCAGTGTGAACGCCTTCTTTCGCTCCATCGCTTTTTGCACCTCCCTCATGAGATTTGTGTTTGACTTGCAAAGCCTTTCGGACACGCCCACTTTTACCTTCACTACGACCGTCCTCTCACCTCCCTTCTTTGAAAGTCTGCGTTCGGATGCCCATAAATTATTATAGCCTTCACTCAAACCATTTTCAAGAGCGTGGCAAGGCATCGGGTGTGGGTGTGGCATAGTGAAGTGTGAGGTGCAACCTCGCTCAAAGAAGCAAAAGGTGGTGAGGCGATTTGTGGACGAGCGTTGGCTAATAGGCAAACGAAGCAGTGGCAAAGCAAGAGTGGCGCTCGTTTTCCCAAACAGCTACTTCGTTGGGATGTCAAACTTGGGTTTGCATGCTGTGTTACGGCTTTTGAGCACGGAGCATGCTATAGCTTGTGAGAGGGCTTTCATCAATGGCGAAAGCTTGAGTAAGCCTGTCCGAACAATTGAGACCGATAGCCCACTGTCTTCCTTCAACGCCGTTGCATTCTCTGTCCCGTTTGAAGGTGACTACCCAAATGTTGTCCGAGCGCTAATGCACAGTGGCATAACGCTAAGAGCAGTTGAGCGAAAGCCGCTTGAGCCGATAATCATCGGTGGTGGCATAGCTCTTTCAATCAACCCAGAGCCTGTAGCGGATGCCTTTGATGCCATTGTCATGGGCGAAGCGGAAACAGTCATAGGAGAGTTATCAACAGCGATTGAAGCGTTGGCACACGAAAGGGAAAAGATATGGGAGAGGCTCTCAAGCATTGACGGTGTTTATGTCCCAACATTGATGGACAAACCTCCAGAGCTGGTGTTTGCCGACACGAGAAAAATTGAGCCAGCTCATTCAGTCATCCTCACAAGTGAGACCGAATTCGCAAACACCTTCCTCGTTGAGATAGCTCGCGGGTGCAACTTCAAGTGCCACTACTGTGCGTATGGTAACCTGTATTGCCGTGCGAGGTTCTTCACAGCCGACCAAGTCATAAACACCGTGAGGCGCTACAAGGGGAAGTTTAATTCCGTTGGGCTCATTAGTGCCGTTGTTTCATCACATCCAGAAGCTGAAAAGATAGCGTGGGCGATAGCAAACGATGGCTTTAGAGTCAGCGTCTCATCACTTCGTGCGGACACGCTGACCGAGGGCTTAGTGGCAGCGCTTAGCAAAAGCGGGAGCACGAGCATAACCATCGCCCCAGAGACAGGCACGGAGAAACTGCGAAGGGCAATAGGAAAGCACATCAGTGATGAGGACATAGAGAAGGCAATTGAGTTAGCGGAGAAGCACCGCATGCGCTCGGTCAAACTTTACTTCATGTTTGGCTTGCCAAGCGAAACAGATGAGGATGTTGTAGCGATTGGTGAACTTGTGAAGAGTTTAGCCAAGAGGAGAAAGGGCATGAGCTTCACCGTCAGCGCATGCGCCTTCGTCCCGAAAAAGGGGACACCGCTTGAACGCTTCGGGATGGCTCCAACACAAATCCTTGAGCGAAGGTCAAAACTGCTCCTCTCCTCTTTGAAGGGAGTTGAGCGAGTGAGAATCTCAATAGAGAGCATTCGGATGAGTCAACTGCAAGCCCTATTCTCACTCGGCGATAGGCGTATGCTGAGCGTCATTGAGAAAGCCATTGGCTTAGGTGGCTCATTCTCCGCATGGAAACGCGCAGTTGTTGAGACGCTCGGTTGCACCATCGATGATTTCGGGCGCCATCCCAAAACGGCTCAAACGGTGAGGCGATGAACTTAAGCACCTTTCAACGCTGGCTCAACAACCGTAAATGTGAACTCGCCCATCGCTTCGTCGTAGTCAACAAGCACCCTGTCCCCTTCCTTCACATCGCCAGCTATAATCTTCTTTGCGAGCGGGTTTGCGATCCTCTTCTCGATTGTTCTGCGAAGTGGTCTTGCACCGAATGTTGGGTCATAGCCTTCTTCGGCAAGCCTTGAACGGGCTTTTTCAGTCAGCTCAAGCTTGAGCTTCTTGTCGGCGAGGCGTTGCTGTAGTCTCTCAATTTGCAAGTCCACGATCTTCTCAATCACATCTTTGCTCAACGGCTTGAACACGATTATCTCGTCAATCCTGTTGAGGAACTCAGGGCGCAGATGCGTTTGCAAAGCCATCCTCACCTCACGCTCAAGGACTTCGAAATTGAGCGTCCTGTAAATCGCTTCAGTCCCCAAGTTGCTCGTCATTATGATGATGGTGTTCCTGAAGTCCACAGTCCTTCCATGTCCGTCGGTGAGCCTCCCATCGTCGAGCACCTGCAGTAGGACATTGAAAACCTCTGGATGCGCCTTCTCAATCTCGTCAAACAATACGACTGAGTATGGGCGTCTGCGGATTGCCTCCGTCAACTGCCCTCCTTCCTCATAGCCAACATAGCCGGGTGGCGCGCCGATCAACCTTGAGACCGAATGCTTCTCCTGATACTCGCTCATGTCTATGCGCACCATAGCACGCTCATCATCGAAGAGGAACTCCGCCAAAGCTTTTGCGAGCTCCGTCTTCCCAACACCTGTTGGTCCGATGAAGATGAAGGAAGCGAGTGGTCTGTTCGGGTCCTGAAGACCAGCCCTTGCCCTCCTGACAGCGTTTGCTACTGCCTCAATCGCATGGTCTTGCCCAACAACCCTCATCTTCAACCTCTCTTCCATCTTCAGCAGCTTCTGCGTTTCGCTCTCCATCAACTTCGTAACTGGTATGCCAGTCCACTTGCTGACGACCTCGGCGATGTCTTCCTCGTCAACCTCCTCCTTAAGCAACCTGCCGTCGTTTTGCAATGCTGTCAATTCACTTTCAGCCTCTTGGAGTTGGCGTTGCAATTCAACCAAGCGCCCGTAACGCAACTCTGCAGCCCTGTTCAAGTCATACTCCCTCTCAGCCTTCTCAATTTCGAATCGCGTCTGTTCAATACTCTCCTTTATCTGCCTTATGCGTCCGATGATCTCCTTCTCACGCATCCACTGTGCCTTCAACTTGTCAGCCTGCTCACGCAACTCCGCTATTTGAGCCTCAAGCTTTTTCAACCTCTCCCTTGCGTCCTCATCCGTTTCCTTGAGCAGTGCAGCCCTCTCTATCTCAAGCTGTCTTATGCGCCTCTCAACTTCATCAATCTCGGTCGGCATCGAGTCAATCTCCATGCGCAACTTCGCTGCAGCTTCATCTATTAGGTCAATAGCCTTGTCGGGCAAATATCGGTCGGTGATGTAGCGATGCGAGAGGACCGCAGCTGCGACAAGCGCTCCATCCTTTATCCGAACACCGTGATGGACTTCGTAACGCTCCTTCAAGCCACGAAGTATCGCTATCGTGTCTTCAACAGAGGGCTCACTAACATAGATTGGCTGGAAGCGCCTCTCAAGCGCTGGGTCTTTCTCGATGTGCTTACGATACTCATCAACAGTAGTTGCACCGATGCATCTAAGTTCACCGCGTGCGAGAGGTGGCTTTAGCATATCACCAGCTGCTATAGCGCCCTCCGCAGCACCAGCGCCAACTATCGTATGCAACTCATCAATGAAGACGATTATCCGCCCCTCACTGCTGATTATCTCGTTCAAGACTGCTTTCAAGCGCTCTTCAAACTCGCCGCGATATTTCGTTCCCGCAAGCAACCCAGCTATGTCAAGCTGGATTATCTCCTTCTCCTTGAGCGTCTCTGGGACATCACCGTTTGCGATGCGCTGGGCAAGCCCCTCAACTATTGCCGTCTTACCGACGCCCGGCTCCCCAATAAGAACTGGGTTGTTCTTGGTGCGCCTCGATAGGACATGCATAACTCGCCTTATCTCCTCGTCGCGCCCTATGACTGGGTCCAACTTCCCATCCCTCGCCAACTGTGTAAGGTTACGCCCGAAGCGCTCCAATGCCTGATACCTCTCTTCGGCGCTCTGGTCAAGAACTCTATGTGGACCCCTGATCGCCTTCACAGCCTGCACGAGGGATGCGTGGTCTGCACCAAACTGCCTTAGCAATCTTCCAGCCATGCCTGTGTCGTTTGAGAGAGCCAAAAGCAAGTGCTCCGTTGATATGTAATGGTCTTGCATGTCACGCATCTCTATCTCGGCGTTCCTAATGACATCGAGCAACCTTTGACTAACATAAACTGGCGATGTGCCACTCGTCCTCGGCAGACGCTGGAGCTCGTTCCTAAGCGCCCCCTCAAGCCTCTCAATTGCAACACCAAGCTTTTGGAGCACCTTCACTGGCGTTGAATCACGCTGTTGCAACATAGCCAGAAGGAGATGCTCTGGCTCAATCTCAGGATGACGGTAAGATTGCACGAGTTGATGAGCAGCTTGCAACGCCTCTTGAGCCTTTATTGTGAACCTGTTCATGTCAAGCGACATGGAAGCTCACCTCCGCAAGTTAAGAGTTTCCAAATTACATCAGCTGACTGATGCCTTTTAAACCTTTGCAGGAATGGAACACAAGACAAGGGAGATAAAACTCGGATGGCGAAGTTACTGCCGAGCCAATTGATGAACACAAGGCATGGGACACAAAAGATGATTTTGGCTCACCAATGAGTTCGCCCTCCAAACAGCGATTTAGTGTCGAATAAACTCGCCACACTAAATTCCTCTCCAACTGCCTCCCTTGTTCCTTACTTGGCTGAAGCCAACTGCATGTGTAGTTTAGAGCGTGCTCTTCCCTCGTGAAGAGAAGAGCTCAATCAGCTCTGAGAGGCTCTCCCAATCTTCGGCACGCACGAGTGGGCTTTCAACGAGCAGTTTCATTGCCAGACCAAACTTAGCATGCTCTTGATATCGCATCCAATCGAGGAGCTGTATTGCGAGCAATTTGGCGCGCTTCTCAATTTGCTCTTCCATGTTCTGCTTGAGCCTCTCAACCTCGCCCTCAAGTTCCGATATCCGTTCCATCAGTTTGAGCACTACTTCAACGCCTGCCAAGTTAACCCCCATGTGCTGTGTCAGGTGCTGTATTTTCCTGATGCGCTCTATATCATCCTCGCTGTATAGGCGTTTGCCATGTGCATCCCTTTGTGGCTTTATCAGCCCAAGCCTCTCATACAACCTGAGCGTTTGAGGATGCAAGTTCAACATCCTCGCAACGACGCTTATGGCATAAAAGCGCTTCCTTGTTTTGTCGTGCGAATTTTTGACCATCTCACCTCGCCTCGATTGCCATTTGGTTTCTTCGCCCATAAGCCCATCCGACGCCATCAGACCTGCAGTTCAATGTGCTCATCTCCTCTCCCTCAAGCTTTTAGGGAGGGCACTCCTTGGGTTCTCATCGAGCGTTTTTGCGAGCTCTTCAAACAGTGCTCTTTGCTTAGGTGTCAAGTTCTTTGGCACAACTATCTTCACACGCACATACTGGTCACCGCATCCTCCGCCTTTCAAGTGGGGCACGCCCATACCTTTGAGCCTGAACAGTTGCCCACAGTTTGTTCCCGGCGGTATGCGCATCTTCACAGGTCCGTCTTTCGTTGGAACTTCAATCTCCGCACCAAGAACAGCCTCAGCTATCGTTATCGGGACTTCAATGTAAAGGTCATCTCCTTGCCTCTCAAAAAACGGATGTGGCTTTACCTTAACGACAAGGTAGAGGTCACCATGTGCCCCACCTGCGACACCACTGCCACCTTGCCCTGCCAACCTAAGCTTGCTACCATCCGTAACACCGGGCGGTATCTTGACTTCAACGGTGCGAGTGACCCTCCTTCTGCCAGTGCCATTGCAAGTTGAGCATTGTGATGTCACTATGCTTCCCTTGCCACGACAATACTGGCATGAAGCGCCTACGCTAAACCAGCCACGATTGTAGTCGGCAACACCAGTCCCGTTACAGCTTGGGCAAACGCTTTTAACTCCGCCCTCGCCATTGCACACTGTGCAGATGTCGTCAAAGCTAACCATCACCGTTTTCGTTGCACCATAGATTGCGTCTTCAAGCGATATCTCAATCTCGTGTTCTATGTCATTGCCTCTTCTTGGTCTCACCTGTTCCCTTGCTCTTGTCCCAGTCCTGCCGAAGAAGAACTCAAACACATCTCCAAAGCTACCAAACAGGTCACCGAAATCGAACTGGAAGCCCTCAGGCATACCAGCTTGAGTGCCAGTCCACTGAGCCCCACCCTGCTGTGCAGCGTGCACGCTTTGCCAGTTGTGCCCATACATGTCATAAAGCCTTCTTCTTTCAGGGTCGCTAAGCACCCAGTAGGCTTCGTTTATCTCCTTGAACTTCTCCTCAGCTTCCTTGTCGCCGGGGTTAAGGTCTGGATGGTATTTCCTTGCCAATCGCCTGTAAGCTTGCTTTATCTCTTTCTCGGTGGCGTTCCGCGGAACGCCAAGGACCTCGTAGTAATCGCGCTTTACCTTCCCAGCGCCAGCCATACCTACATCACCAACTGCTTTGATGCCTTAAGAGCGTCATCTCTCTGGCGGTATGATGATAATCTCGCTCCCGCCAGAGCGCCAAACCTTGACTGGAACTTCTTGGTCCTTTGGAACTTCAGCGACTGCGGTAGCAAATGAGTTGACATCGGTGACTTGCTTTTGCCCAACCTGCATGATCACATTGCCCGGCTCTATCTTCGCCTTAGCAGCTGGTGAGCCATCTTCAACGCGCATCACAAGCACTCCAGATATGTTCTCAGGTATGCGGAACTGGCGCCTGAACTGTGGATTTAGATTGACCACATTCATTCCTCTCCACGATTGTCCGCCAACCCTTGCAAGCTCGATCTTCTCAGGGCGCTCGGCAATCTGAGCCTTCAGCTCAATGATTTTGCCATCACGCCACACCTTCACTGTCGCCAACTTGCCAACGGCGGTTCTGCCAACCATTTGCTGTAGGTGACTTACATCCCTCACTTCAACGCCTTCGTATTCAACGATGATGTCGCCCTTCTTTATCCCTGCCTTCTCAGCTGGTGAATTCGGCGTCACCTCTTCAACGAGAGCTCCATACACTTTCCCGAGACCTTTCTGGTAGGCGAGATCTGGGTCGACATCTTTTATCATCACCCCGAGCCATCCCCTTACAACCTTACCTTTCTCAATGAGTTGTTGCATGACGAACTTGGCAGTGTTTATTGGCACAGCAAAGCCAATCCCAATGCTCCCACCTGTAGTGCTCCTTATCGCCGTGTTGATTCCGATCACTTCGCCACGAAGGTTGCAAAGTGGTCCACCGCTGTTGCCCGGGTTGATTGCCGCATCAGTCTGTATGAGGTCGGAATACTCAAGTGGTGCGCCAGCCTCAGCGGGGCTTCTACCGACTGCGCTCACGACGCCAACTGTGACAGTCTGCGATAGCCCAAAAGGACAACCGATAGCTATAACCCATTGCCCAACCTTGACGCCGTCTGAATTGCCAAGCTTAGCAGGGTGTAGCTCAACTGCCCTGCCCGCCTTCTCCAATTCAAGCCTGAGGAGCGCTATGTCGCTCAATTCATCCGAGCCAACCACTTTCGCCTTAAAGCGTGAGCGATCCCAAAGCTCAACGAATATCTCGCCCTCGCTCCCAACGACATGCCTGTTTGTGAGGATGTAGCCATCCTTCGTGACGATCACGCCAGAACCAACTGGGATGAACTCCTCAACAGTTTTACCACGCTCTCCGGGTTGGCGTTTTCTGAACTCCTCAAAGAAGCGCCTGAAGAAATCAAACGGGTCTTCAAACGGTCCAAACTGCTCGAACCCTTCAAACTCCTCAATCCCGCCTCCGACCCTCATCTTGACCTTCCTTGCGATGCTAACGACGCTCGGACGAACTTGATCTGCAACCTGCACGAAAGCCTGCTCAAGCATCTCAGCCACCTTTAACGGCTCTTGCGGTGTATCTTGAGCCACAGTTCTTGGTGCAGGTGCGTTAGTAGCAGGTTGTGCGTGGACATCGTTAGTGCCCTTCCACAGGGTGAAACCGACAACAGCGATCGCCCCGATGACCAGAAGCGAGATGCCTATGACGATGAAGCGCTTCTGCACTTTGGAAAGCGCAACCATCAGGCGCATCGTTTATCCACCTCCATCGTTGGTTTGATGTGGCTTGTGCTATCTCGGTCAAAGTTTTTAGACAGCGTTCCCTGTTGCATTGTTCGCTTCATCCGCTTGAAGCGAGGGCAAGCCCTGATGGCACTGGAGCGAGTGCCCGTTAGTTAGATGGCTTGAAATCCGCATCAATCACATCACCGTCAGATTTGCCTCTCCCGTCACCGCCTGAGGTAGCTCTCCCTTCGCCACCAGCTGCTGCGGTTGCAGCGCGGTAGAGCGATTCTGATAGACGAGCCATAGCATCCTTCAATCTCTCCATCGCATTCCTTATTCGCCCCACATCATCACTGCTCATCACCGAACGCAAGTCGTTGATGGCAGCTTCAACGGCAGCCCTGTCAGATTGAGAAATCTTGTCGCCATGCTCCCTGAGCAGGCGCTCGGTCTGGTAGATGAGGTTGTCGGCTTCGTTCCTTGTCTCAGCGAGCTCCCTGCGCTTCCTGTCCTGTTCAGCGAACTGCTCAGCCTCTTTTATCATCCTGTCAATCTCTTCCCTTGAGAGGCTACTTGATTCAGTTATCGTGATCGATTGCTCTCTACCCGTAGCCAAGTCCTTCGCCGAGACATGCAAGATGCCGTTTGCGTCGATGTCAAATGTGACCTCAATTCTTGGGACACCCCTTGGAGCAGGAGGTATGCCAGTCAAGTGGAAGCGCCCGAGCAACTTGTTATCGGCAGCCATCGGACGCTCACCTTGGTAAACCTTGATCTCAACTGTGTCTTGGTAGTCAGCTGCCGTTGTAAATATCTCGCTCTTCCTTGTTGGTATCGTTGTATTGCGAGGTATGAGAACCGTCATGATGCCACCGAGCGTTTCAACGCCGAGTGACAGAGGCGTTACATCAAGTAGCACTACATCTTCCATCTTGCCCGTGAGTATTGCAGCTTGTATGGCAGCCCCGACTGCCACCACCTCATCTGGGTTAACACCTTTGTGTGGCTCTTTTCCAGTGAGCTCCCTCACAAGCCTTTGAACCATAGGCATCCTCGTTGCGCCACCTACGAGTATAACCTCATCGATGTCCTGAGGACGCAAACCAGCATCAGAGAGAGCTTGATTGAATGGCGGGATGCACCTTTCAAGTAGGTCTCTTGTAAGCTCTTCAAACCTCGCCCTCGTTATTCGCACATTCAGGTGCTTTGGACCTGGGGCGATGTATGGCAGGTTTATCTCGGTCTCCATGAGCGTTGAAAGCTCAATCTTCGCTCGCTCACATGCTTCCTTCAAGCGTTGGAGCGCTTCCCTGTCGTTTGAGAGGTCAATGCCAGTCTCCTTCCTGAACTGCTCAATGCAATACTCAATGAGGCGCTGATCCCAATCGTCGCCACCAAGGTGCGTATCGCCAGATGTAGCCTTGACTTCAAAAACCCCTTCACCGATCTCAAGGATCGAGACATCAAATGTGCCACCACCAAGGTCCCAAACGAGGATTATTCCTTCCTTGCGCTTGTCTAAGCCATATGCAAGTGCAGCAGCGGTTGGCTCGTTGATTATGCGCAACACCTCGAAGCCCGCTATCTCGCCAGCGTTCTTGGTCGCTGAGCGCTGTGCGTTGTTGAAGTAAGCGGGGACCGTTATGACAGCCTGCTTTATCTCCTCACCAAGATATGCCTCCGCATCCTGCTTGAGTTTCTGCAAGATCATCGCTGAGATTTCCTCAGGCGTCCATTGCCTACCGCCAACTTCAACAACAGCTAAGCCGTGCGGACCACGAGTAACCTTGTATGGGACCATCTCCCTCTCCTTCGCTACCTCGTCGTAATGCCTCCCTATGAAGCGCTTGATCGAAAAGACAGTGTTTTCTGGGTTGAGTATGGCTTGCCTTTTCGCTGGTATGCCGACAAGGCGAGTGCCATCTTTGGTGAACGCCACAACGGAGGGTGTGAGGTTTGAACCTTCGGCATTTGGTATGACTTTCGGCTCCCCAGCTTCAACAACAGCGATGACTGAGTTTGTAGTTCCAAGGTCTATGCCGACTGCCTTTGGCATGAGCGATCACCCCTCCTTCAATTGGTTTGGATTTGGCAACCTCTTACGCTTTCCACGACTTCTATTTTAGCGCACGCTTTCATGCTTCGCCATCTCCTTATTTACCCATGACATCAATATGCTAAACATCCACAGCATAAAATGCTTTTCGAAGAAAAGGCAACCAATTTTCCCTCTTGAGCATATTATGCTCAAGCCAACCATAGGATGCACTGAGGGGCGAAGTTGGAGCATAGCGCATATTGCATCTGGTGAGAAAATGCGCAACAATGTGAGTGAGACTCCCACACAGGCAAACAGCTCAAGAGAAGGTGAGAGGTGAACATGCGGATTGGCATTAACGCGTTGGGGTTGTGGGGCAAGTTCAGTGGCGTTGAGCGCTCCACCCTGAATTTGATCAAAGGCATGCTAAAAGCAGACATGCCAATTGAGCTTGTCGCTTATGTGCCAATTGAGTTTGATAGCTCGCTTTTGACCTTTGGCACAACGCCAAAGCAATGCAAGCTAAAACTCAAAAAGCTCGGGATTGCTTCACGCTTTCGCATCTTGCGCATCATTTGTGAACAAGCTTTCTTACCGCTCAAAGTCACCACTGACAGGTTGCAACTGCTTCACTGCCCAAGCTACATAGCAGTGCTTGGCAGTCCATTGCCCGTTGTTCTGTCGCTTTACGATATACTGGCAATAACGCATCCTGAGTGGTGTCGCACTGCTAACCGTATCCATTATCGTTTCATGCTACCTCTATCCATCAAGAAGGCGAAGCGAATAATCGTCCCTTCAGAATCGGTCAAGCGCTCAGTCATAAGCTTGTTCCCACACGCCGAGCGGAAGGTCGAGGTCATCCCTCTCGGAATTGATGAAATCTTCTTCGAACCGCCGAACGAAAGTGTGGTTAGGCACATCCAATCAAAGTTTGGTTTGCCGAAGCGATTCATTTTATTCGTGGGCAACATAGAGCCAAAGAAGAATCTGCCGACGTTGCTTGAAGCCTATGAGGTGCTCAAGAAGATGATGGACGGGATCGGGCTTGTGATAGTCGGCATGCCAGCTTGGGGTGATGGCAAGCTCGTTGAAAGAGCAAAATCAAGTGGAGCACTTTGCTTAGGCTATGTCAGTGACGCAATCCTGCGCGCTCTCTATTCACTTGCGAGCGTTTTGGCTTTCCCATCGCTCTATGAAGGATTTGGGTTGCCACCACTTGAGGCTATGGCTGTCGGGATACCAGTTGTGGCATCAAACGCTGGCGCCCTACCAGAAGTGCTCGGTGACGCTGCTATCTTGGTCGAACCAAACAGCGTAACACACCTTGCAGAAGCGCTCTACAAAGCCATCACAGATGAGGCATTGCGCGCAAAATTAATTGAGAAGGGAAAAGCAAGGGCTCACTCATTCTCATGGGTTGAGACAGCGAGGAGAGTCGCAAGAGTTTACGAGCATGTGCTCAAAGAATGCGCTTGAGAAAAGCTGTTGTAGGCTACGGCGCCTCACATTTTGAGAGGGATAACTCAAAGTGAAGGGGGTGGGATGCTTTGACCTCGTGCAGTGAGGAAAGGAAAGGGGTGATCTTCGACCTTGATGGTGTTCTCGTTGACTCTTCGGAGTTCCATTTCAAGGCATGGCAGATATGGGCAGCAAGACACAATACGACAATGAGCTATGAATTCTTCCGAGAGACATTTGGGATGGTGAACGACAACATCATCCCTCACCTGCTCCGAAGGGAGCTGACGAAGGAGGAATTGAAGGCACTCTCTGATGAGAAGGAGGCGATATTCAGAGAAGTTGCAAAGGGCAAGATAAAGCCCCTTGATGGTGCTGTTGAACTTGTCATGGGACTCAAAAGGGTGGGCTTTGAACTCGCGATAGGTTCATCAACTCCGAAGAAGAACATTGAAGTGGTGCTTGAGTCAATCGGGTTGGCTGAAGTTTTCAAAGTGCGTGTGGGCGCTGAAGATGTGACCAGAGGAAAGCCAGACCCAGAAGTGTTCCTCAAGGCAGCAGAGCTAATAAGGGTCAAACCTGAAAGATGCGTGGTGATCGAAGACGCAGTTGCAGGAATAAAAGCTGCAAAGAACGCCGGCATGAAAGCGATAGCAGTGACGACAACACATCCACGAGAACGATTGGCTGAAGCGGACATCGTTGTCGAAAGAATAGCTGATGTGACCGTTGAGATGATTGAGGAGTTGCTCAATCGCGGTGTGCACACTACCGAGGATGCCGAAGGCGAATCTCGATCTTGAGGTGTGTGGCACAGGATGGATGCACAGAAACCTACAGCTGGATTTATACGGGTTGAAAAGTTCCGCAAGTATGACTACGGACCTACGCACCCAATGAAGATGTATCGCCTCCAACTCACATTTGAGCTGATACGCCACCTCGGATTGATTGATAGGGAAAATGTAACCTTGATCGAACCAGAGCAAGCCTCCGAAGAGGATGTGCTCACTTTCCACACGCAGGAATACCTTGAAGTGCTAAAGAGCGCAGATGCAGGGTTGTTCTTCCCGGGAGCATACAGATACGGTCTTGGGCAGGGTGACAACCCAATCTTTCCCGGTGTCTACGAGGGCTCAATGCTTGCCTGTGGCGCTTCAATTGCTGCAGCGAGATTTGTCTTGGACGGCGGAAGGGTTGCCTTCAACATAGCGGGTGGATTGCACCATGCCATGCCAAACAAAGCCTCTGGCTTTTGCTACCTCAACGACCCAGTCATCGCCATCAACTTCCTTTTGAGGCACTTCGAGAAAATTGCTTATGTGGACATAGACGCACACCATGGTGATGGTGTCCAGTTAGCCTTTTACCGCACCAACAGGGTGCTCACTATTTCAACCCATGAAGATGGTAGGTTTCTCTTTCCTGGCACAGGGTTCGTTGATGAAATCGGGGAGGGCGAAGGGAAGGGGTTTTCGGTCAACATACCATTCCTGCCCTTCGCTGGTGATGATGCCTTCATCTATGCGCTCAATGAGGTTGTCATGCCACTCTTGGAAGCCTACAACCCAGATGTCATCGTGACTCAACTTGGCGCAGACACGATAAGGGATGACCCAATAACTCATTGGCAGTTGACCACTCACGGCTTTTGCAAAGCTGTTGAACTCTTCAAGGCTCTTGGTAAACCTTGGGTAGCGCTTGGTGGTGGTGGATACAATGTCGGCAATGTTTGTAGGGCATGGACGCTCGCTTGGGCAATCATGAGCAACGCTGAGATCACAGAGCCGATACCGAAGAAGTGGGAAGCGGTCGCAAGCAAGTATGGGGTTAGGTTGACATCTTTGCATGATGAGCAACCTTCATCCTCGCCAAGCAGTGTGATGGAGGGAATTAAGGCAACTTGCAACAGGATCAAAAGGCTCATCTTCCCACTGCATGGGCTATAGCACTTGCAGAGCATGTTTGTAAAAGCTCTTTCACGGCTAATGCCGTCACCGTAAAGATTGCTTGTTGGATGTGAGCTTGAATTTGAAGCATATCTCGTGACCGATATTTAAGCAACCGCATTGGGGGTTAATCTGTGAGGCAGTTTAAGAGCGTAGTGGTAATCAACGGAGTGGCGTATCGCCGTCACTTGGTCAAAACTCATTTTGTTCAAGCTGGGGAAGATTGGGCTCAAGTGATTCGGATGTATGCCTCAAACCTGCTCAAGGAAGGCATGATCATAACTCTAAGTGAGAGTGCTGTAGCATCCTCACAAGGGCGTGCCATACCGATTTCGCAGATCAAGCCAAGCTTGCTCGCTCGCCTTCTATGGCGCTTCGTGCGCAAAGTGCCATATGGTATAGGACTGCGCAGTCCCTACTCAATGGAGATGGCGATCAGAGAGTGTGGCGCATTGAGGGTGCTTATAGCAGCCATCATTGGAGGCGCATTGCGCATGCTCGGCATAAGAGGTGTCTTCTACCGCATCGCAGGAGAGCAAGCAGCGATGATAGACGCAGCAGGCACAAGCCCACTTTACCCCGACAGAGTTGTGCTTGGACCAAGAAAGCCGGATGAAACGGCGGAGAGCATATCAAGGGCACTCAATGGGTTGCCAGTGGCAATCGTTGATGTTAACGATATCGGTGGCTCTTGGGTTGTTGGCGCATCTTCAAACATCTCAAGCAGTTTGAGAAAAACGATTGAAGAGGTGCTGAGAGATAACCCTGCAGGGCAAGGTGATGAACTTATGCCCATCGTCATCATTGAGCCAATCCAAAGCGATATAATGCTGATGCGATAAAGCTTCCCAAACCCAACAGGTAGAGGGGTGAAGGCGGTGCGCATACATAACCTGACTTTCGTGCTCGCAAGCTTTTGCATCACCCTTTGGTGCTCGCATGTGCATCACGCAAACGCTTTGACCTTGAGCGACATCCTCACAGTAGACCAACTCAAAGCCGGCATGAGAGGCAAAGGTAGAAGCGTTTTTGAGGGCACGAAGATTGAAGAGTTTGATGTGACAATCATAGGAGTCCTACACAGGGTTGACTTTGACCAAGACATCATCTTGGTTAGAGTGGACAGCGGGACGGTCGTCAAGAAGAACACAGGCATTATAGCTGGCATGAGCGGTAGCCCAATATTCGTCGGTGGAAAGCTTATCGGCGCTATCGCTTATGCATGGAGCTTCTCGAAAGTGCCGATAGCCGGAGTGCAACCGATCGCACAGATGCTTCAATCGCTCAACCCATCGTTTTCGCCACCAAGGAAGACACCTATGTCATTCAGACCGAAAGATGGCGTGCTCAAAATCTCGGGCGAGCAAATAAAGGAAGTTGTGGTTGTAGAGAATGACGAAGCTGTGTTCGCAATGAGACGCGAAGGCGTCGGTATACTCAAGCCGGTTGCGACACCGTTAATGGTCAGTGGCTTGAACAAGTATGCAGTTGAACTTCTGAGGCGTTCTCTCAGCCATTACAACCTGCTCGTCGTTGAAGCTCCAACAGGCTCCGCAATGAATTTGCGCATGCCGCCAAAGCTTGAGCCGGGGGCATCTATCGGGATACAGCTGGCAGATGGCGATGTTGACATAAGCGCTGTCGGAACCGTGACATGGGTTGAAGGCTCTCTCGTCCTCGCATTTGGTCACCCAGCACTCGGCTTGGGTGAAATTGAGATGCCAATGACTACTGCCTATGTGTGGGATGTGATCTCACGCCAATCAATATCGTTCAAACTTGCAACATCCGTTAAGCCCGTCGGCACTTTCACACAAGACAGGTCATTTGCCACATGCGGTTTCATAGGACGCCACGCAAGGATGGTGAAGATGAACATATCAGTCAGCGCCCGTGAGAAAGGCTTTGGGAGAAACTACAGACTGCGTTTGGTCAAGCATAGACAAGTGATTGCCGAGCTTGCGCTCGCTTCATTGCTCGGAAGCATGTATGTTTACACATCGCCAGCCGAAGAGGGAACTATGAAGATGCAACTTGATGTGAAGTTGGAAGGTCTGCCAGAAGTCAAGCGCGAAAACATCTTTGACATGCAGTCCTATGGTGGCTTCGGTTTCTTCGCATTGCCAAGGACTTCGCCAGTCGGTGAACTGATGCAGGTCATCTCGGCATTGATTGAAAACCCGTATCGTGGTGTCACCCTTGAGAGCATAAATGTGAGCCTTGAATACGAATCTAAGCGTCGCCTTGCGTGGATTGATCAAGTGACGGCAGAGAAGGCGAGCGTGAAGCCCGGCGAGATACTGCCAGTCACATTGAGGCTTCGTGAAAGAAACAACGCCTTCCATACACTCAAGTTGAGTTTGAAGATACCAACGACTGTCAAACCCGGCATCATTCAAATCGCCATATGCGGTGGTATGCTTGGCAGGCAGGTAAGGGCAAGGGTCGGCGCCCGCCTGCCGAGGGCTTACAGCGTTGAACAGTTAATAGAGTTGCTCAACTCCGATTACCAGAACGACCAACTCATCGTCTGCATGAGCACTGGGACAATGGGCGTTGAACTTGATGGGCGCGAAGTGTGCACATTGCCATCTCCAGTGCTTGAGGCTCTCTTCAGCATGGGCACATCGAAGGTGCTACCAATCCGTGATTTTGTTGAGACGAGAGAAAAAGTCAATTGGCTCATATCTGGCATGGCTCTGCTCACAGTATCGGTTGAGACCAAGGAGAAGGAGAAAGAGGAGCCGTTCAGACCGCCAGCTTTAAGGGAAGGAAGTCAACCATCCGAGGGCTCCCCCGAGGAAGGGTTGCAAGAGGGCACACCAGTGGCAAAACGCTGGAATAGAGACGATGAGCTTGAATGGCAAACGGTAAAAGGGCATGTTGATTTCATCGACTTGGTTGAAGCGATAGCTTCAAAGGCAAGGATGGAAGCCCTAAAACTCTTCCCACAGAACGAGGAGTTGATCATCGAGTTGGCTCACCCACAGCCTGATTCAGGCGATGACTCTCATGGCACTACAAGCTCCGCATCAACGAGCAACAACACCAATGAGGCTACAAATCTGTCCGAAGGAATTGAGGCGCCTCAACCGCTACAGCAAGGTAAGAAGCAACTTGATAAGGAGACACCACCACCTATGCCCTCTTGGGAAGAAGTCGAAGCGCTTGAACTTGGTAGGATAACGAGACCAGCAAAAGAAGTGCCACCAACGCCTCCAGCTAAGACTCAAGCTCTGGCGAGGGCTCCTCAGGTTTGGGTCATGGATAAGTTCGAGGATTTCATCAAGGGCGAATTTAACGGCACTTGCATAACTGGTGATGGTGAGGTTGGGGTTGGGCTGAAACGCGAATCGCTATACAACCCTGAAGAGCTATGTGTTTGGGTATGTGCATCCGACCAATCGAACAACACATATGCTGGCACATGGATGCCAGCAAGGCTTCTGAAGATAACGCCCGACGGAAGAAGGGAGACCATAGCCGAATGGGGAGATGAGGTTGGCGTCATAAGCATCGTCACCACAAAAGCTGGCGACATCTACTGTGGTCTTGTGCCGTCCGGAAAAGTTTACCGAGTGAGTGGGAAAGATGTGAGCCTCATAGCAGACTTGAAGGGCGAATATCCGTGGGCAATGGCGTTCAAAGATGGGAGCTTATTCATCGCTACCGGTCCGAAGGGACGCATCTATCGCCTTGACAAGCCAAACGAAGTTTCGCTCCTCGCCCAGCTACCAGATAGACATGCAATAGCTATGGTGGCTGACCCTAATTGCATATATGTGGGAACGAACCCGAAGGGGAAGGTTTTCTGCATCGATGCGTCTGGCAACATCAAGTCAATTTTTGAGACACCAACTGGTGTGGTGCAAAGCCTCGCGCTTGATAGAAACGGCAACCTCTTCGTGGGAACGGCTGGGCAAGCAAAGATCTACATCCTCAAGAGGGATGGCTCGGTCAAAGAAATCAGCAAGTTTGATGGAAGGCATGTTTTTGCGATGATGCCGTATGAGGATGGAGTGCTCGCTGTCGTCTGCCCAAAGGCAAAAGTTTACAGCGTTAACTCTGATGGCAGGGTTGAACAGCTGTATAGAGGTGAAGAACCGTTCATCGTGAGCCTGTCAAACGGCGTTGGTAGAAGCTTGCTCGCTACAGCGATGGCTAAAGGGTTGGTTATGTTACAACCAGAAAGCCACAGATGGGTGACTTACGAATCGCCAGTGAAAGACGCTGGCGTGATCTCGCGCTGGGGTGCGATACGGTGGTATGCGGATTCACCTGAAGATGGCTCCATCGTCATCGAGACAAGGAGCGGAAACACCGCTTTCCCAGACGAGACATGGAGCGACTGGAGTGAACCATACGCAACAAGCGGCGATAAGATAACAAGTCCTCCTGCAAGGTTCATCCAATTTCGTGTGAGGCTTTACCCCAACAAGGAAGGACAAGCACCGAGGCTAAGAAGAGTTGAAATCACTTACATGCCAAAGAACCGCCCACCAGAATTAACGATCAAGCAACCACAGCCTGGCACGATTGTCTCTGGCACTTACAAAGTCCAATGGGATGCCAAAGACCCAGACAAGGATAGGCTCTCGTTTGAGGTTTATTACTCGCAAGATAAGGAGAAGTGGTTGAGGGTTGAGGAGGTGGGAGCTGAAGCGAAGGTAAAGCAGAAAGAGGAAGGTGAAAAGGCAGATGGGGGTGGCGAAGGTAGCCCGACAACGAAGAGCGAAATCAACTGGGATACGAAGAAGTTGAAAGACGGTGTTTATTACTTGCGTGTTGTGGCGAGCGATCACATCTCCAACCCGATTGACGCTGAGAGGGTTGAGAGAATCGTTTACCCTGTCATCGTTGATAACACGCCACCCGAAGTGGTCTCACCAACCCCGAACGAAAAAATCTCCATGCCGTTGAAGAGCATAAGGTGCTACGACTCAACAACATACATTGCCAGCGCCGAATACAGGATCGACGAAGGTGAATGGATAGCAGGTGCATGCTCAGATGGAGTGTTCGATTCGAAGTATGAGGATGTGGTTTTGGACATATCAAAGCTTAAGAAGGGAAGGCACACGCTTGAGCTGAGAGTAAGAGATGCTGCAGGTAATGAGAGGACTGTGAAGTGGGAGTATGAGTGGAAGGAGTAGGGAGGGAAGGGCTTTGAAGAAACGACGAAGCGCAGTTGTAGCAACATCACTACTTGCCTTATTGCTTGCGCATGCCATCTCGCAAGCTCAGTTGATTGAGATTGACTCCTCTGGCAACCCTTCAGTCGGGCAATGGCAACCTTCAAAGCTAATCACCCCTGCTGGTGAGGTCATCAGCTGGCAAACGCAAACCCGCACAAAAGACGCACATTACTTGGTCAAGTGGTTTGAGCCGACGAGGGAAGTTGTTGAAGTTGAATTCGTCGTTAGGACACAGCCAGCAGGGATGCGAGGGCTAACTTTTGGGCTCAGCAACGGTGCTCCAACTCACTGGGTGAAAGAGGCTGTAAGGCTTACCTTTGGCTCAACAGGCTACTTGATGCAATACGGCATAGGGAACTGGTTCACATGGAGGAGCACATTCTCATGGCTTCCCACAATACCTTTCCCAAACAGTGATATGGTGAAGGTGCGCCTTGTGGCTGATGTGACGATAGGGGCATATAAACTGTGGCTTTCCTCACTTAACTCGCAACGGCAAGAAGTGAGCGAACTGCTACCACTGTCAAGCCCTGTCAATCAACTCAATTGCTTTTTCTTCTTCAACGGTGAGAGCGAAGGAGTAGCATTAGAGGTTAGCGAACCGAACATACGAATTGGAGCATTGCCGAACGCACCAAAGGCATTGCGTGTCAAACCGACCGATGACGGCTCCCTGTTGCTCAAGTGGCAGCCTTCAGAATCTTCGGATGTGCGCCTATACCGAATCTATCGGCGCGGTGAACAGGTGGCTGAAGTCCCCGCAAACATCACGCAATGGGAGGACAAGTCAGTTAACCAAAGAGAAGCATATGGCTACTTCATCACCGCTCTTTCTGACGCCACCGAGAGCTTGCCCTCATGGTCAGACGCAGCCATGACAAAACCGAAAGCCTCCCTCAAAGGCACACCACCAAACTTGGTTGCAAATTATGACTGTGTCGTTGTTGGAGCAACACCAGCTGGCATAGCTGCAGCGATAACGCTCTCTCGTATGGGATGGACTGTCGCACTCGTCAACAGGACGAACCACATAGGTGGGATGATGACAGCAGGGCTGTCAGCAACCGATAGACGATATAGGCAAGCCTCTGGAGGCTTGTTCGCGGAGTTCACAGAACATGTGGAACGCTTCTACAGGGAAGCGTATGGCGTTAATTCCATTCAGCACAGGCAATGTCAAGGTGGATACCTATTTGAGCCGAAGGTGGCTGAACAAGTTTTTTGGTTGATGCTCTCACTACCGCCAATCCAACCAGACATTTACTTGATGCAAAGCCTCGGGGGCGCTCTGAAGGACGGAAACAAAGTTGTGGGCATATTGCTTGACGACAGGATAAGAGGGTTGCGTTGGCGGATGAATGCTAAAGTCTTCATCGATGCAACCTATGAAGGCGACCTCGCTGCGCTCTGTGGTGCTGCATACAGGGTTGGGCGTGAAGGGAGGTTTGAGTTCAACGAGGAATATGCTGGGGAAGTCTTTTGGGACTCGCTGACACGGCAAGTAACATTCGGGAAGCCAGACGGTGATAGAAAAGTTCAGGCATACAACTACAGGCTAACACTAACGACTCGCCCTGATAACAAACGCACACCAACGGCACCTCCAGACTATAACCCACAAGCTTATGCGGAGATTGCAGAGAGAGTGAAGGATGGCATAATTTGGCATCCGATGGAAGTGGTGAGCTTAGTTAAGCTCCCACAGCTCAAATTTGATGCGAACAACACAGCTGGTCCCTTCCCTTCGACTGACTTCATAGGCGCAAACTATGAGTATCCAGAGGCGGATTGGGAAAAGCGCGAGGAAATAGCGAAGGCACATCGCAACTACATACTTGGTCTTCTGCATTTCCTACAAACAGATGAGCGCCTCCCAGAATGGTTCAGAGAAGCTGCATCGCATTGGGGACTGGCTGCAGATGAGTTTGAGGATAACGATAACTTCCCACCACAGCTTTATGTCAGGGAAGCGAGGCGTATCATCGGCGATTACATCTTCACCGAAAAGGATGCTCGTCCACAAGCACCGGGGAAAAGAGCGCCCGTGCACTTTGATAGCGTTGCCGTTGCGGAGTATCCAATCGATAGCCACGCATGCACACCGAGAGATCCATCACAGCCTTATCTGCATGAGGGTTTCTTCTACCTCCCGCAGATAACAGCTCCGTCTCACATACCATACCGTGTGATGCTTCCAAGGGGTAAGGCTGAAGGTGGTAAGGCGGAAGGCGAGATTGAAGGGTTGCTCGTTTGCGGAGCTGTTTCTTCAACTCATGTGGGCTTTGGGACATTGCGCCTTGAGCCAGTTTGGATGGCGCTTGGACAGGCTGCTGGAGTGGCAGGGGGGTTGGCTTTGACTTATGGCTCAACGCGTAGCGTGCCAATTGAAAGACTGCAAAAAGTCCTCCTTGAACAAGGTCAAGTTATAGCTTTCTTCTTCGACATGCCACAAAGGCTTTCAAAGAAAGGAGAAGAGGCGCGTGCGCAAGCACTCGAATTTGAGGCTGCGCAGTTCTTCGCTTTGAGGGGCTTCTTTGATACCTACGAGGCACGCCTCAAAGAAACACTCGACAGCATAACTGTGGCAAACATGCTACACGACTTCTCGAGGCTTCTTTCACGACCGTATCATGAGCCATTCATGCCAACTAACATCAACCCCACAGAGGGCGAGGTTGCAAGTTGGCTCTCAAAATACCTCGGATGCACTCAAGAGGAGTTGTTGAGCTTATGTGGTGAAACCAACGAAGCCAACCTGAACAGACCAATCACGAGAGGTAAACTGCTAAAGTGGATGTATAGGCTCTTCTTCAAAGAACCACGCTATTGAACGCAGTGAAAAAAAGTAAGTCGGGGCGGCCGGACTCGAACCGGCGACCTTGGGCTCCCGATGCCCACGCGCTACCAAACTGCGCTACGCCCCGACACCCGCAACTGTAGTATAACACAATGACGCCCGTTTAACCCGCATCTTTTTCGGGAGCAACGAGCTTATAGACCAGATCCCCTTCCCTCACCCTCTCGTTAACTTTCAACCCTATAACCTCCCCTACATTCGCCACTTCAATAGGCTGGTTCTCAATCTGCATTGATGTGACGACCTGCGTGAAATCAGTCGTCCGCCCCCGTATCCGAATCATGTCACCGATCTTTAGCCCACCGTTCGTGAGTTCAATTGCTGCTGCGCTCGGGCGCGGGAAAAAGTGCACAACCCTCCCTACGAGAACTTCTGTAAGCTCTTCGTGCTCCATTTACATCCACCTCCGCTTCAGGATAAACTATGGTTAGCAACTTGAGCTTGCATTTAGATTGTGCCATAGTGGAAGCCTTCAATGCAACAAAGGCTTCGCCTCAACTTTTGAAGACCGTGCTTAAAGGAGGCGAAACGATGTGTTGAATCTGCGTCTCTCAAGGGATGAGTTCCCTCAATGGCTTAAGAAACAGCCGTGCAAGAGGAAGGTTGACGAAGTGATCTTGCACCACACATGGCGTCCGACGATGGCTCAATACAGAGGTGAGCAAACCATCAAGTCAATTCAGCAATATCACATCAGTCAAGGTTGGAAAGACATCGGCTACCACTTCCTGATAGCGCCAGATGGCGATATATGGGCTGGAAGACCGATTGAGGAAACCGGTGCTCACACAAGGGGACGCAATACCTCTTCAATTGGGGTTTGCCTCATAGGTAACTTCGATGAAGAGGAGATGACAGATGCTCAGGAGAAATCGTTGATCGTCGTCCTTAGGGCGCTACTGCACCGTTTCAAACTGCAAACTTCAGACATAAACTTCCACCGAGATTATGCCCCATACAAAAGCTGTCCCGGGTTGAAGCTCGACAAAGAGGTTGTGCGTTCCTTAGTTGAAGGCGCTGAAGAAGAGTCCCTGTCTAATGCAGATGATGCGATCTCTCACCCTGATGTGCCAACATGGGCAGCAGATGCAGTCAAATGGGCTCTCTCTACCGGCATCGTTAAAGGGACTGCGCAAGGGAAGGTCGAAGGATACAGACCCGCAACAAGGGCAGAAGTCATAGTTATGCTTCACAGGCTATTCCAACTTCTCTCAAAGGGCTCACGCTGAACCCGATGAGAGTGAAGTTGGACGGCACTTCAACTTTAGGAACGAGTGCAGTAAAGCAACCTCACGCTTCGACATTTTCACACGCTTCTCTTTTGTCGAATCATCGTAGCCGAGGAGATGCAGAAGCCCATGGATGACAAGCCTCATTAACTCCTCTTGAGCTGAGTGCTTATAACGCTTCGCCTGTTTGAGCGCCCTCTCAACCGAGATGACGATATCTCCAAGTAGCAACGGATTTGATGAACGACATTCGTGCTTCCCTTTGATGGCTTCAAGTTCGCTCGGCGACAACTGCATGAACGATAAAACATCAGTTGGACGATCACGCTTAAGGTATGAGTGATTCAACTTTGAGATGAACTTGTCGTCGCAAAACAAAACGCTGATCTCGAGTTGGCAGTCGCAATGCGGTAACTCGCAACTGAGGACATGGTTGAGTAACCTTAGCAAATCCCTTTTTGTAAGCGGTGTTTGGACATGCCCTTCCGTGGAAACGAGGAGGCTCACCTTAGGCATGGCGAGATCATCTCATGCAGCGCTTTTTTCGGTTTGCCTTTTGTTGTTGCGATGGTTGACCACACCTATCGGATACTGAACCCTTTGCAGTCTGCTGACCCTGAGTTGCCGTTTGAAGACTTCTCTTATGATCTTCAAGTCCTTGTAGCTGATCGGAGATTCGTCAAGCTGTCCATCCTCCACCTTTTCGTCTATGACCCTGTCTATGGTTTTCTCAACCGTCTTCCAGCCATCCTGTGTTTTGAAGAGTTCGTCTGGGAGCGAACTGACAGCAGCTTCAACTGCGTCGGCGAGCATAACCAAAGCCGTTTCCTTTGAGCGTGGCTTCGGACCTTGATAGCGGTAGATCTCCTCAGGGACTGAATCTCCAAGTTTGTCTTGGCTTAGCGCTTCCGAATAGAAGAACCGCATCAGCGATGTGCCATGATGCTCGCTGATGAAATCAATGATGCACTTTGGCAAACGATGTTCCTTTGCCAACCTCACACCCTCCTCAACATGCTCCTGAAGGATGCGTGCGCTTAAGCTCGGCGAAAGTTCATCATGCGGGTTTCTGCCACGCTGGTTCTCCGAGAAGTAGTGAGGGCGCTTGAGCTTACCTATGTCGTGATACAAGCCACCAACATACGCAAGCATCGGATTTGCGCCGATAGCTTCCGCAGCAATCCTTGCAAGTGAAGCAACCATGAGAGAACTTTGATATGTTCCAGGGGCTACTTCCGATAGGTGACGGAGCAAACCAGTGCTACTGTTTGCAAGCTCAAGGAGTGTGAATGGCGTGACCATGCCGAAACTTCTTTCGAGCATTGCCACCATAGCGAGTGTGAGCGCTGGCGTAGCCACCCCAGCTATAGCGCTAACCAATGCTTCATGCCAAATGAACGACATCAACACGCTCATTGGTAGAAGCACGCTCAAAGGTCCAAGAAGGATGGAGAGGCTAACCCCGCAAACGAAAGCTATGAAGCCTATGAGCACACCAGCACGAACAAGTTGGGAGCGCTGGTTTATTGAAGCTGTAGAATAAACGCCGACAGCAGAGCAAATGAACGAGGTGCACGCAAGTTTAACAGCATAGCCTACTGCGGAAAATCCACTGCTGTGGGAAACAAGGGAACGCAACGGTGAATGCAATATGAGCGATGAAGGATCACAAAGAGCCATCACGCCAACGAGGAAGCTCGCAAAGCCAGATAGCACTATCGCCAAAAGCGGTGAGTCAAACAAGATGCATGTGACCATAGCAGCCGTGCTCAGGAAGATGAAAACACCCTCGTATATGCCAGCGAGCGATAGCAGGTAGTGAATGAAGAGAGCCGACACCCAGATGAGTGAGAGTAGCGTAAGGTGAGACAGCCTCTTGTCATCACGGACATGCAAGAGGCGTTCCACACTAAAGCCAGCAAGGCAAGTCAAAACAACAGCCAGTATGAGCGCAGCCATCAGATACACATAGTTTATTCCGAGCGCCTTAAGCTTCTCGATGTCTTCCTCACTGGCAACCTGCCCCGATCTCGCCACAAGCTCGCCAGCGTTGAGGCGCTTCCTTACAGGCGATATAGTTTTGACGAGCTTATCACGCAGTTGCTGTGTAGCCTTCGCATCGTAAATGAGGTTTGGCTCAAGCACAGCTATCGCTATCTTCGCAACTGCATCCCTACACACAGGCTTCATCGGTAGCAACTTCGAATTCTTAATGATGCTCTCCTTCGCTTTGCGCAACCCATCCGCCGTTGGTTTTATCCCCTTATCAAGTTCCTTCTGAGCAAGGGAGAGCGTCCAACTCTCCATGAGCTTCAGCACATCCGAAGGGACGCTCAGGCAAACTTTCAATGTGCTTTCATCGATCTGCATCGGGAGCTTGCTCTTGGCTTCTTGCACCTTCTCGTGGAGTGAACCACCTGAAACAGCTATGGAACGCAGGTGGCGATAAATCAACTGGATAGAGTAGAGAACCCTCTCTGTGGCTTCATGGACTGGGCGATAGACTGGCTCAACGCTCTTTATGGCTTCTTCCATTGCCCTGCGAGTTTCTGATGGCGAGATGTATTCAACGGAACGCCACGCATAAATGTCCCTCTCAAAGACATCGCCGATCACATATCTCGTGCTGAGGAAAAGCGTCGGTGGAGTTAGCATGATGAAGATGAAAAAGCTCACAACGACGGCAATCAACAGTTTCTGCCAATTGAAGCGTTCTTGGAGACGCTCCCTCTTCAACTTCTGAGCAACGCCAGTTAGCCTTTGAGCCAATAGCTTAAACCAGCGCTTCTGTGAAGCGTCGCCAAATATGCTCTTTCGCTTCGCCTCTGATGAGGAACTGTCCATAAGCAAGACCACCTCACTGCTTCCCTTCGTGCCCTTTCTTCTTCTCCGCCTGTTCCCATGCCTCAAATGCCAAAACAATTTTCTGCACAAGCGGGTGACGGACAACATCTTTCTCGGTGAGGTAAACGAAGGCGACGCCATCAACACCTTTCAGTATCTCACGGATCGCCACCAAGCCCGAGCGGACACCTTGAGGTAGGTCAATTTGAGTTATGTCGCCAGTGACTATTGCCTTTGAACCGTAACCCATCCTCGTAAGGAACATCTTCATCTGCAAGACAGTTGCATTTTGGGCTTCGTCAAGCACCATGAAAGCCTCGTTGAAAGTTCGCCCACGCATATACGCAAGCGGTATTACCTCAATGATGCGCTTCTCCAAGTAGCGTTGGCACTTTTGCGCCCCAAGGATGTCGTAGAGCGCATCGTATAGTGGACGAAGATATGGGTCAACCTTCTCCTCAATGTTTCCAGGGAGGTAACCGAGCTTCTCACCAGCTTCAACAGCTGGTCTTGCGAGGATGAGCCTGCTAACCTGCCTCCTTTGCAATGCTGCTATCGCCATAGCCATCGCAAGGTAAGTCTTCCCTGTTCCAGCAGGTCCTATGGCAAAGACAAGGTCATGCTTTGCAACAGCCTCAACATATTCCTTCTGCCCCTTCGTCTTAGGAACAACTTTATGACCTCGTTCCGTGATGACTATGCATTCTGTCAGCCCTTGTATCGCTTCCTCAACTGGCTCACCAAGTAGCGTTGAGCGAACAAGGTAACGAAGGTCTGAGTGGGTTATGTTGCCACCCGACTCAACAACCGAGACCACTTGGGAGAGCAATTCAGCTACCTTCTCAACATCTGTGTGCCTGCCTCGTATGTGGATGACATTGTCCCTCGCTATTATGCTTGTGGAGAAGGCGCTCTCAAGAAGACGCCTGTTCTCGTCCCTTACCCCGAGCACAAGAGCTAATGTGGAGCTGTTTTTCACCCAAACCTTCCTCTCAACTTGTTCTTCCATTTCAAGGCTTGTCTCCGATGTATCCATCATCTCATCTTGGGCAGCAGTTAGCCACCCGAATTCGCTTCGCCTCAAAATTCAATTCGCTCATCCTTTGCTGAGTTTCTCTTCGAGCAACTGCCTGACGATGTTGCTGACAGTGCTCCCATCAGCAAGACCCTTTATCTGTGGCATAAGCTTGCTCATGACCTTGCCCATATCCTTCGGAGAGAGCGCGCCAACTTCATCGATAACCTTAATAGCGAGCTCTCTTATTTCCTCATCTGTCAACATCTTCGGCATGTAGCTCTCAAGTATCTCTATCCGCCTCCTTGTCTCAGTTGCCAACTCCTCTCTCCCACCAAGCTCAAACGCCTCAAGCGCTTCCCTCTCCTTGCGTATCTCAGACCTTATGACGCCAAGCAATTCTTCGTCGCTTAACTCCCTACCCTTCTCAATCTCGGCATTGTGTATTGCAGCCCTGAGCATGCGCAGTGTGCTTACCTTTATCTGGTCACGCCCACGCAATGCTTCTTTGTAGTCTTCCAACAGCTTTTCCTTGAGCATCTCAAAGGACCACCTACCTTAGGCATCATAACATTTTAACACAACCCGAACACATCAAACCAAGCAACGCAACCATAGTGCCGTTACTCTGGGCATGTGCATATCGTTGCGTCATACGCTACACTTTTATTGTTCCGCAAGCATTATAACAAGCTTCGGTGGTGATTGAAATGGGCAGCAAGAAGGTTCGGTGGATCGCCTTTGCATGTCTTTCAACAGCGGTCGTCGTCTCCATCGGAGTTTTCATCGCCTTCCAAATGCGCTTGACGCCTCTCAAAGTGCTTTACAGGGCAGTGAAGGCACATTCCTCAAGCTCCATGCACATGGAAGGACAAGTGACGATTGAGCCATTGCTCAAGACACCAATAAGCATCTCTGTGAGCATGGAACACCCAAACAAGCTTCGTGGCAAGATGAGCCTGAAGAAAGCGGGAGCGCCAGCACTTCTCGTAGTGAGCGATGGGAAGCGCCTCTGGACATTCGCGGAGCAATGGAAGCAATGCCAAGTTGAAGATGCACCGAAGGATATGGCTGGCACATGGGGCTCTTTCAAACCAGTAGGTCCTCGTAAAGACCACAGGGAGAACATGGCTGTAGCTTTGTTCTGCGGCTATAAGCCAGAGACGGAGATAAAGGAAGCTAAGCTCGCTGGAACTACCGATGTGGGCGATAAAAAATGCTATGTGCTGAGTTTAAAATACAACGACGGTCTTGAACAGCAAATATGCGTCGGTATGAGGGATTGGTTGGTTTGGCAAACGAAAACAAAAGCTCACATTGATGTGCCACCTCTCCCGCCGGTTGAGATACTCATAACAAGCACTTGCTCATCCATAGAGCGAAACCCAAAGTTTGGTGCCGATGAGTTTGTGTTCAAACCTCCAAAGGGCACAAAAATGGTTGAATCACTTTCCCCGCCACACGAAGGGACAAGCAAATAAGAACAAGTTCACTTTATAGCGATGTGCACCACCACGATGCCAAATAGGAACGGGAAAACATGCACTTGCTTAAACCCTGCCTCAAGGAGCATTTGGGTTAGCGTTTTGGCATCAACAAAATGAATTATCGTGTCGCTAAGGTAGCGATAAGCGCTCGGTGAGCCAGAAAGCCATCCACCCAACCACCTTACAACAAAGCGAACATACCAATGGAAGAGCCTCCTCACTGGGCGAAGTTCTGGTTGGCTCGTCTCCAGCAGGATGAGCTTCCCTCCATCTTTTAGCTTCCGCCTAATCTGAGAAAGGCACTTAACGAAGCTGACTCGGCTTTTGAATATGTTGCGGACGCCAAAGGAGATTGTGATGACATCAAAACTATGGTCACGGAATGGCAGTAGTGTTGCGTCAGCAACGATGAAATGAACACCATGATTGCGAAGTCTATAAGAGCCTTTCAAAGCCATCTGTGGACAGATGTCAACGGCAATGACCTTCGCCTTCCCTTTTGATGCCCTAAGAAGGGCAAGAGCCATATCTCCAGTGCCAGAACAAAGATCAAGAGCCAAAACATGGTCATCGCCAACAGCTATAACAGCGGTGCGCCACCTCCAATAGCAGTCAAGGCAAAAGGTGATGATGTGATTCACAAGCTCATACCGTTCGGCGATGCCAGCAAACATCTTTGAGATGCCAACTTGCCTCTTCATGGCTCACCTTGCATGACGCATCAAGCAAGCTTATTGCTATTTTTGAGAGCCGAAATAGCGCCTCTCAAAATGCGCATGTAAACGACGCAATTGACCGCAAACTCCTACTCAAACAGTAGCACAAAAAATCTCACTGTTAAGATGAAACAAACCCTGATCAGAACATGATGGGCTTGACCACTTCCACTCCATTGCTATCCATTTGCGCAGAAACCGCAAAAGCACTAATTCGACGCAAAAAAGCCCAAACTCACATTACAAAGCCTCAAAGATTTGCACCAAAACATGCTTTGTTAAACAAGTTACAAGCGCACTAAGAAGCCCAACCAACTGAGGGAGGGTAAAAGACAAGTAAACGACAAGTAAAAGAAAAGTAGACGAGAAGTAAACCAACGGACGACGAGAAGTGGTCACCGAGAGCCCACGATATTTGGATGAATAGCTGATATTAGTCTCAGAAAATTTTTATCACTTTTATATAAGTTCTACCTCTTTTAAAAATTTTTCCCAATCATTTTTTGTCCACTTAAGTTCCCGTATGGATAATAGATATCGTTCTTCTCGCACTTCACCCAAATAATCCAGCTTTTCGCCTTTAGCCCTAAGGAGAGAAGGAGATGTCCTAAAATATCCACAAATAATTCCTTTTAAGTTTGTTTGCACTTCTCCACACTTGTAATTCTTAATTCTTTCTTTTATCTTATCAAGGTATTCTCTGAAAAGTTTATCATCGGGGGAAATTTTGCCCTCCGCAAAATCAAGAAGCCTTGAAAATCCACAGACTTCAATGAAAAATTGTAAAATCACAGCATGAGGGACAGAGCATTTTACCATGATACCATAGTCATAACCTATAGCTGCCTCAGCCCAAATACTAGCCAAGTTTGAAGATGATTTTATACTTACATTCTTTTTGGCATTCATGATGTCATTTCTATATTTTTCAATTTGCCTTGAAATCTCCCAATCTAATTCTATTTTTACCGGAAACCTACTTTCTAAGAATTTCTTGATCATAACCTCGCCTACCTTTCCTACAAATTGATCCACAAGGATAGCTTCAAATGTTCTCTTTCTCTCCCTAAATCCCTTTGCTGTTACAGTTGCTCTTGTTCCTCCCGCAAACATTTGATAAGTAATTTCAATGCAAAATATCAGTGATCTTATAATATCTTCGTCATTTAATTTCACAATAACTGTGTTTGGTAGTATCTTTTCTTTGATCCAAGATAAAACTCTGTCTTCATTAAGAAACATTTTCTTCCCTTGGAGAGAGATCACTTCAAAATCATTACTCCGACACGCTGAGAGTAATAAATCGCCAAGCTCATCGTCATCAAAAGGTATATTCTGAATAATATTTCTCAGATCCCGAACATACTCTAACATTTTCTCTTTAAAATTAACTATGTTATCCAAATCTCTTTTTAAGATTTGCATACTTCTCACTCCCTTTTTAACACGATCAAATGTTCTGTTTTTATTCTGCTGTCTTTCTCACCAGAAGCAGGGTTGATATCTGATTCAAACATTACTCTAGACACAATCCTATCAATAAATGTAACCTCATGCTTCCATCCAAATTCCTTTAGATGTTCAATTATTATATCATCTATAGGGATGGGCACTGTCCTTATTTTCGCCGGACCAACAAAAATACACATATAATCTGTAACTTTTTCTCCCAAATTGGAAAAGATTTTTAAAATACTGTAAAAATATCTATCATATAAAGTTTTAAGATGTTTTTCTTTTATTTTTTCTCTGAATTCATAATATTTTTCTGAATAGATTTTTATTTCATCCACAGGTCTATATGGTATTTCTTTTTTGCTTAACTCTTTTATGTAAGATTCTTCATATCCCAACCAGAATAGTGCTAATTTGGTTGATCTTATATATTCTTGAGCCTGTAGATAAGGCGGCGATGTTATGAGAATATTTACATTATCCTCCAATTTTGTTTCTAATGCATCTACTCCAAACCTAATTCTATAGCTGACTTGTTTAGGATTTAAGCAGTTATATTCCCAAACTTTCCTTAAAAGCTTGTATATTTCTTTCTCAAGCATACTATAAAATTGAGATTTCCAATTCTTCCTCAGAAGCTCGTCTATTTTCTTTCTTGAATAATTTGATTTATACAATTTATGAACTTTTTCATCAGCATAAGAGAAATATCTTGTCACATTGATTAAAGGTATTAAAAGCACATATTTAGTTTCATCTGTTAATGAATGAACGAAACCCCAAGCCTTTGAGAGAATAGGAATAAACTCTTCAGGAAACCAATAACTCAACTTAGACCACTTCGGAATAAATTCTTCTCGAGAATTTTTAATTTCTTTCATTAATTCTTGAGGATTTACTTTTGGATTTTTCATAATAGCAGTTTCATGAATTATGCTCATTATCGGATTTAAGTCCCACAACTCGTAGTCATACCCATACACTCTCGATACTATGCCTACAGTTCCATAACCGGCGAAAGGATCAAATATTTTCATACCTGGTTTGGCATATCTTTTTAACACATAAGCAATAACTTGTGGTATAAATTTTGCTGGATACTTATAAATAGCAAAAGTTCCATATGTCGTTGATGGAATTTCAGGAATCGTATTTCTAAAAAGAATAGGAATCTTTTTAGAGAACCCATCTATAAAAGCGCCTTCTTCTTCAATATCCTTATCTTCTTCATTCCACAGTTTCATCTGCTTATATCTTTTACACTCACTCATCTTAATTCCGCCTTTGTTTCATTTGCTGATAAAATAAGTTGTCTATCACAATTTAAATAGAGCGTAACAATGCCGTATAGCCGTATATTCATTAAATTGACCTAATCTCCGTTCTGTTGCGTATCCTACCCTTCCTTCCCTCATATTTCTCAAACCAAGTTCGTCAATGATATTTTGAGGTAACGCGAGCGTCGTTGTCCTTGTGTCAACGATGGCTTCCACTTCGACTGACTTTATTGGGTCAAACGAATTTGTGAGCCCTGTCTTCTCTGTCAACTTCCCCATTCACCTCGTCAATGCTCTTGCAATGGTGTTTGGGGAGGGCAATTTGGGCGAAGTGTGGTAGGAACCTTTTACCTGTTGTTATACGCTGTGCCAACCTTACTTTATCTGTCAACTCGCCAAACTAACCTTGAGGTTGTTCGATTACCCTTTAACGACACCTATTGGGCGCATTCTTGCAACGCGCAACGATATCCCAGCACCGTGGACAACTCTGGCAACCTCATCCACATCTTTGTAGGCTTCTGGTGCTTCCTCAACGAGCGTTTTTCGGCTTGCAGCGATAACTATGATCCCTTGCTTCTCAAGCTCTCTTTGTATCTCCTCAGCCCTCCTGCTCTTTGCAGCCTTTGCCCTGCTCAAGACCCTCCCTGCACCATGAGCTGTTGAACCCCATGTTTCTTTCATCGCAAGCTGTGTTCCAACAAGCAAATAGGAACGAGTCCCCATATCACCCGGGACGAGGACTGGCTGACCAACATCGCGGTAGACTCTGGGCACATCAGGATGACCTGCTGGGAATGCCCTCGTTGCGCCTTTGCGGTGGACAACGAGCTTCTTCTTTTCGCCGTCAACCTCGTGCTCCTCAACTTTAGCGATGTTGTGTGCCACATCATAGACCATGTGCAAGCCCAATTCTTCAGCGCTCTTGCCGAAGACCTTCTCAAAGGCTTTCCTCACCCAATGTGCTATCGCCTGCCTGTTGGCGAATGCATAGTTGACTGCGCATTTCATCGCCCCAAAGTAGCGCTGTGCCTCTTCGGATTTGAATGGTGCACAGGCAAGCTGTATGTCGGGCAGATAGATGTTGTATTTCCGTGATGCATTCCGCATCACTTCAAGGTAATCGTCACAGACCTGATGTCCAAAGCCCCTTGAGCCACAATGTATCATCACCGTCACTTGCCCAACCTCTTCAATCCCCATCTTGTGAGCGATCTCTTGGTTATAAATCTCCTCAACAACTTGAACCTCAAGGAAATGGTTACCAGCTCCTAAAGTCCCAATCTGTGGCAACCCTCTCTCAATAGCCCTTGAGCTAACATACCTTGGCTCTGCTCCATCTATGGCGCCATTTTCTTCGGTGCGTTCCAAGTCCTCTTCCCAACCCATCCCTCTCTTCCTTACAGCCCATCTCGCACCCTCAACTAAAACCTCCTCAAACTCGCTTCTACTGAGCCTGAGCTTGCTCTCGCTACCAACTCCACATGGAACCATTTGGAATATGGTGCGCAACAACTCTTCAAGCCTCGGCTCAACATCCTTCCTTGTCAAGCTCGTCCTCAGCAGTCGGACACCACAGTTTATGTCATAGCCGATGCCACCGGGCGATATCACACCTGTCTCAACATCAAAAGCAGCCACGCCACCAATCGGGAAACCATAGCCCCAATGGATATCTGGCATAGCAAGTGAGAAGCCAACTATCCCAGGCAGGCACGCCACATTCGCAAGTTGCTCAAGCGATTGGTCTCTCTTTATCTCCTGAAGCATCCTCTCAGAGGCATATAAGATGCCATCGGTTCGCATCTCCCTTTTGTATCTTCTTGGGACGCGCCAGCGCCATTCATCGATCTTTTCAATCGGACCAGTAAATCCGCCATTGCTCATCAGAGAAACACCTCCATCAAACTGCATGGTAAGCTCGCTTCGCTATCAAGAGTAGCGCTCGCTAAAGCGCACAAACGGCGAGGTTAATTGAGTGTCTCGCATTATAAGTGTGACATGCGACGGAGGTTTACGCAACAGCTGTCACACATAACTTAAACTGCCGATGATCCACCAGCTATGGCTGGAATGATTGAGACCTCGCTTGACTCCTTCAAGGGTGTTTCAAGCCCACTAAGGAAGCGTATGTCCTCACCGTCAACGAAGATGTTGATGAACTGCCTAAGTTGACCTGTGTCGTCACACAACCTTTGCTTCATGCCCGGGAATTTCTCCTCAAGCTTTTCAATCATCTCGCCGACCGTCTTAGCCTCAACAGCCACAACATCCTGATTACCTGTTAGGCTCCGCAACGGAGTTGGTATGCGGACTCGGACGGGCATCCTTAATACCTCCTTCCACTTGTGGCTTTGCTTTCGCCTCCCATCTTGCGCTTTGCTTCACTAACGAGGTCTTTAAGCGTGACATCCTTTAGAGCCTGCCTTATAGCTTCGTTGACCTTCATCCATAGCTTCCTTGCGATGCATTCCGATGTGCGCTTGCAAGCGTTCGGCATCAGGATACACTCAACGACATTTATCCTGCCATCGAGAGCCTCTATAGCTTCAAGAACGCTTATCTGTTCCATCGGTTTAGCCAACACGAAGCCTCCCTTGGAGCCACGAATAGACTTGATGAAGCCGCTCGCTAAAAGCTTTGAAACAATGTGCTCAAGATACTTCTTCGAGATCTTTTGGCGCATTGCTACTTCGCTTAGGCGCACAGGACCATCGGCAGAATTAAGAGCCAAGTCAATAAGGAAGCGCAAACCGTAGCGAGCCTTCGTTGTGAAACGCATGTTCCATCTCCCACCGTTGCTTGGATGCGCTAAGTTTCGGCTTTGCCTTTCAAAAGCATCTCGTTGAAACTGCCACTTTGATAACCACGAAGGTCAAGCGTCACCCAGATGTAGCCTATTGAGCGAAGCCTCTCAACCACCATCTCCCTAACGCCATCAGCCATGAGCAGAGAAAACTCGTTAGGCAAAATCTCAATGCGTGCAAGGTAACCATGATGCCTGAGGCGCACTTGAGTTAGCCCGATGCCCCTAAGGAAGCGCTCACCTTCGGCAACCATGCGTAGCTCTTCATCCGTGATCTCGTAGTAGTATGGGAAGCGACTTGCAAGACATGCCATTGTCGGCTTGTTCCATGTCGGCAACCCAAGCATGCGTGATAGCTCCCTTATGTCAGCCTTCCTCAGGTTAGCCTCCTTCAACGGACTTATAACTCCAAGCTCACATCCAGCTTGCATCCCCGGGCGATAGTCAGAAGCATCATCGGCATTCGAACCATCAACAACAAACCTAAGCCCATGAGCTTTAGCGATAGCAAAGAGCTTGGTGAACAACTCCAACTTGCAGTAGTAGCACCTTTGCGGAGTGTTCTTGATGAAGCGTTCGTCGTTCATCTCCTCCGTCTCGATGAGCAAGTGTTTTGCCCCCAACTCCTCAGCGAGTGTGCGTGCTGTCTCAACTTCCTCAACTGGGTATAGGGGTGAGACTGCTGTCACCGCAAGGACATTCTCACGACCAAGTGTATCAAGGCAGACTTTGAGCAGAAGCGTTGAATCTACGCCGCCAGAATACGCCACAACAACGCTCCCAAGCTTTTCTATCACATTGCGCAACCGCTTAATGCGCTCATCCATCCGTTGCATCACCTCCATGCATCTCGCCCTCAGGAACGCTTCCGTCTTTCCTCAAGCGTTTGAGACGCTCAACCAGTTCCCGTGGCGGTTCGATACCGCGCCTGTTGTAGTAGTCAAGTATTGCAGCCTTCAACCCTTCCTCGGCGAGGAGTGAGCAATGCATTTTGATTGGGGGTAAACCACCGAGCGCCTCAGCAACAGCCTTGTTCGTTATTTGCAAAGCCTCCTCAATCGTCTTCCCCTTGACCATCTCCGTGACCATAGACGAAGTTGCTATGGCTGCACCGCATCCGAATGTCTCAAACTTAATGTCCGTTATGCGCCCATTATCAACTTTGATGTAGAGATACATCACATCACCGCAAACTGGGTTGCCAACCTTCCCAACTCCATCGGCATCTTCAATGCGACCGTAATTCCTCGGGTTCCTAAAGTGCTCAAGCAGTTTCTCGGAATACATCTTACACTCACCTCTCAAAGAGCTCAAACATTCGTTTGACGCAAGCGCTTGCTCTCTCCAAAACCTCCTCCTCAAGTTTCACCTCTGGAGCCTCATCCAAAAGCGCTCTATAGACATCCCTAAGGGTGATGAGCTTCATGTTGTAGCACACCTTCGGCGCTCCAGCGGATATGAAAACCTTCTGCGGATGCTCACGCCTGAGCCTGCGAATCAAACCCTCCTCAGTGCCTATTAGGAATTTGCAATGGTTGCTCTCATTGGCGAGCTTCACCATACCGCCTGTGCTCCTGACTTCATCTGCGATGTCTATCACCTCGGGGTCGCACTCTGGATGGACAACCAAAAGAGCATCAGGGTGCATCTCTTTTGAGCGCATGACCTCCTCAAGTTTAATCCGCCTGTGAACATAGCACCATCCATCCCAAGGGATGATCCGCTTATCCTTAACGAACCTTTGCGCATAGAGAGCCAAGTTCCTATCTGGCACAAAGACTATTTCATCAGCATCCAAGCGCTGTAGAACCTCAACTGCGTTTGCCGATGTGCAACACACATCACACTCAGCCTTCACATCTGCATTCGTGTTCACATAGCAGACGAAAACTGCCTTCTTATGCTCCCTACGCAAGTCCCTTATATCATCAGCGGTTATCATGTCAGCCATCGGGCAACGAGCCATCGGAACAGGATGCACAACGAGCTTTCGTGGTGAAAGAATCTTAGCCGTCTCAGCCATGAAGCGCACACCACAGAAGACGATGAAGTCAGACTCAGCTTGCGCTGCCTTCCTGCTCAGCTCAAGCGAGTCGCCAATGAAGTCAGCAACTTCCTGAACCTCCTCGCGTTGATAATTATGAGCGAGTATGATCGCCCCTTTCTTGCGCTTCAGCTCAATCACCTTTTGCTTCAGCTCCTCAATCTCGTTGTCGTAGCCCATAGCTCCTCACGCTCCGAAAGCAACTTGACGCCTTTAGCTTGCCCCTTCAAAAGCGCTCAACTTCTAATGTCTACCCTCTATGCGTTTTGCGTGCCCTTAGATGTGCGTCTCCCGAAGCCCTCGTTAGCTCTTCCTTCCCAGCGCCGTAAGGTGATATCTCGCGCAACCGCTCAACAATCTTCGGTAGGACTTCAAGGACATAATCAATGTCTTCCTCAGTCGTGAACTTACCGAGGCTAAACCTGAGCGAGCCGTGAGCAAGCTCATGAGGTATGCCCATGGCCGTCAACACATGTGATGGCTCGAGCGAACCAGATGTGCACGCCGACCCACTCGATGCGCATATCCCTACAGCATCCATATCAAGCAACATAGCTTCGCCTTCAACATACTTAACCACTATGTTGAGCGTGTTTGCGAGCCTCTTTTCAGGATGCCCACTTACGATGACATCGGGAATGCGCTCAACAATGCCTCGCTCAAGCTTATCACGCAGTCTCTTCTCCCGCTCCCATTCTTCTTCCATCCTCTCATGTGCGAGTGAGAAAGCCTCTGCGAGCCCAACTATGCCAGCGACATTCTCCGTGCCAGCCCTTTTACCCATCTCCTGATGCCCACCGTGAATGAAATTATCGATGCGCACACCCCGCCTTATGAAGAGCGCTCCAACACCTTTAGGTCCGTAGAACTTATGTGCCGATATAGAGAGCAAGTCAACGCCAAGCTCTTTCACATCTATCCTCATCTTGCCAGCAACTTGAATGGCATCCGTGTGGAAGTAGATACCGCGCTCGCGAGCCAATTGCGCTATTTCCTCTATCGGCTGTATCACCCCTGTCTCGTTGTTCGCATACATGATGCTGATGAGGATGGTCTCATCTTTGATTGCCTTCCTTATAGCGTCAACATCAACAATCCCATACGAGTCAACTGGCACATATGTAACTTCAAACCCGTGCCTCTCCTCAAGGTATTTGCACACATTAAGGACTGCGTGATGCTCAATCTGGGAAGTGATGATGTGGTTCCCTTTGTCTCTGTTGGCAAACGCTACTCCCTTTATGGCGAAGTTGTTGGCTTCCGTTCCACTGCCCGTGAAGATTATCTCACGCTCACTCGCATTCAGCAGGGACGCCACTTTCTCCCTTGCCTCTTCAACTGCCTTCCTCGCCTGTTGTGCGAAGCGGTAAATGCTCGATGGGTTACCGTATTGTTCCCTTAGGTAAGGCATCATAGCTTCTAAGACACGCTCGTCCAAAGGTGTTGTGGCGTTGTAATCAAGGTAGACGAAGCGCATCTCAACCTCACCTCAAAGTCTATCGTTGTGGTAGGCATGACCATCTCACACCATTTTATCTCACATCGTCCAACCTGTAAACTAATCCTGCTTCTGGCTTCAGCCAACGGTTTGATGGCGAACCTTCCTTGAGCACCAAATTCATCGGGCGCCAAACCGCCGTCTGGGAAGGCAACCATTTGATGAGTTTTATTTGCAACCTTTTGATCTGGCGATCTCAAGGCTTGGTGAAAGATTTGGCTCGGTGCCTGATGCAGACCTTTCGGTGAACGAAGTTCTTCCCATGCCCTTTCAATCCAACTGTGAGTTAGATCCGTAGCGTGGAGGCTGGTTGAGGGGTAAAACTCTCCCTTTAACTGCGGGGAGCGTTGATCAATCGCATCTAAGAACATGTAGCATATCCAAAGCCAGTCCTGTGCCTATGCCGACACAACTCAACGGATCATCCGCAACATGCACAGGGATGCCCGTCTCGAGCTGTAAGAGTTTATCGATCCCTTTGAGCAACGCCCCACCGCCAGTGAGGGTTATGCCACGAGTGATTATGTCGGCAGCCAACTCTGGTGGTGTTCTTTCAAGGACGCCTTTAACCCGCTCAACAATCTGGCTAACTGGTTCAGCGAGAGCGTTGCGTATCTCTTCAGAAGTGATCTTTATGACCTTTGGCAAGCCCGCGACCATATCTCTTCCTTTGATCTCCATCGTCATCTCCGTCGGAAGCTTATAAGCTGAGCCTATGCGTATCTTTATTTGCTCGGCTGTTTGCTCACCAATCATGAGGTTGTATTCCCGCCTTATGTAGCGTGCGATCGCCTCGTCCATCTTCGCACCACCGACGCGAACGCAATCGCTTACCACAATGCCACCAAGGGATATAACAGCAATGTCGGTAGTCCCACCGCCTATATCAACGACCATACAACCACCCGGCTCGCTTATTGGCAAGCCGGCACCGATTGCAGCAGCCATCGGTTCTTCAATCGTGAACGCCCTCCTTGCGCCTGCTTCCTTCGCAGCCTCTATGACGGCTCTCCTCTCAACGCTGTTAACATTTGAGGGGACTGAGACAACCACATCTGGCTTGATCAATTGCCACCTGCCACATGCCTTGCGGAGGAAGTATTTCAGCATCGCCAAAGTGACAGCATACTCGGCTATAACTCCATCCTTAAGTGGCTGGCGAGCGATTATGTTCCCTGGGGTTTTCCCTATCATCCTCCTCGCTTCTTCACCGATGGCGAGGAGCTGACCTGTTTTGCGCTCAACAGCAACGACAGTCGGCTCTCGTATCACTATGCCTTTTCCCTTCACATAGACGAGCACATTAGCCGTCCCAAGATCTATGCCGACACCGTGAGCACCAAACATTTATGCTTCGCCTACCCGCACATCCTGCAGAGTGCTCTCAGCTTCACTGTAAACAGTCACCCTCGCACCAAGTGAGTTGAGCTTCTCACAGAAACGCTCATAGCCTCTGTTAACGACCTCCGCATTGTGGATGCAAGTTTCACCTTCGGCGACCAACCCAGCAAGGACAAGAGCAGCTCCCGCCCTCAAATCACACGCTCTAACATCCGTCCCATACAGCTTCTCAACGCCTTCTATGATTGCAACCGATGGCAAATGGAAACCGTTTTCCGTCGACAGCTCCCTCACCTCAATTCTTGCGCCCATGCGTATCAGCTCACTGCAATAGCGGAGCCTCCCTTCGTGAATTGTTTCGGTCACGATGCTTTTACCCTCAGCTATTGAGAGCAGTGAGACAAACGGTGGTTGCAAATCTGTTGGGAAGCCGGGATACGGTTCAGTTGTGACTGAGACACCCTTCGGGCGATTTGGGCATCGAACATTTACCCACTCATCATCAACTCTCACTTCAACGCCAGCTTGCCTCAACTTCTCCAAGACAGGAGAAAGCCAACTGCTCGGTATAGGTCCGACGCTGACATCGCCACCGGTTATAGCGCCTGCGATGAGGAATGTGCCAGCTTCTATCCTGTCGTTTATGATGCTGAATTCACAACCATGCAATTCCCTAACTCCCTCAATCACAATCCTTGAAGTCCCCTCACCTTCGATCCTTGCGCCCATCGCTTTGAGGAAGTTGGCACAGCAAACAACCTCTGGCTCCTTCGCAGCGTTTTGGATAACGGTGACACCTTCAGCAAGCACTGAAGCAAGCATCACATTTACAGTTGTCCCTACGCTACGCCACCTCGGATCAAGTTCAATCTCCGCACCATGCAACATGCCATCACGACAATACGCATGAAGCCATTCTTCACTTGGGTCGACATCCATAATCGCGCCCATACGCATCAATGCATCGATGTGGAAGTTGACCCGCCTGTTCAAATTACATCCACCCGGTCTTGCCATCCACACCTCTCCCAACCTTGGAAGCAACACACCGAGCATGTAAATTGACGCCCTTATGCTCCTGACATGCTCCTCAGGCAGATGGGGATTGGACAGTTGGCGCGCATCTACAAACACAGTCCCGTTTTCGAACTTGCACTTCGCCCCCGCACTTCTCATCAGCTCAAGGATCGTATGTGTGTCAGCGATGTCTGGCACATTGTGGATGACGCACTCATCGTTGCAAAGCAGGGCTGCGGGTAAAACTGCCAACGCTGCATTCTTGCTACCACTCAACTCCACTTCCCCGCTTAACCTCTGACCCCCTTCTACGCATATTTGGATCATCGTTTCTACACCTCATGCCTTGATTGTGCTGTGTTATAACTCTCATCCAACAAGCATAACACCATTTTAGCGCCTGCGTAAGCGTCCAGCTATTGCTCAATGAATGCCCCCGCCGCTTTCAGGCGTGCCACCGCCCTCGCTTTTGCCCTGCGAGCTCTCTCTCGGTCTATCGAGAGGTTGCCAATGTCAAGCAGTCTTTTAACTGCCCTCTCATAAGCCCTCCTCGCACGCTCAACATCAATTTCGTCGCCCCTCTCCGCAGTCTCGCATACGATGGTAACTCGGTTACTACTCACCTCAAGGAAGCCATTGTTCACCGCTATGCGCACAACCTTCCCGTCTGCCTCACGAAGCGTTAAAACACCGATCCCAAGTTGCGCGATGAACGGGGCATGGTTTGCCATTATGCCAAAGTAGCCTTCAACGCCGGGAGCAATCAACGAAACGACATCGCTTGAACGGTAAACAACTCGTTGAGGCGATATGACCTCAACTGAAAAGCTCTTTTGAGACGACATCGCTTCAAACCTTCACTCCCATCCGCTTCGCTTTCTCAACAGCTTCATCAATCGTTCCAACGAGATGGAATGCGCTTTCGGGTAAGTGATCCCACTTGCCTTCAAGTATCTCTTTGAACCCTCTGATCGTCTCCTCGAGCGGGACATAGACGCCGGGGCGACCAGTGTGTTGCTCCGCAACATGAAACGGTTGAGACAGGAATTGCTGTATACGCCTCGCCCTGTGGACGATGAGCTTGTCTTCCTCTGAGAGCTCTTCTATGCCGAGTATGGCGATTATGTCCTGTAGCTCTTTGTAGCGTTGCAATATGCGTTGGACTTCCCTCGCAGTTTGGTAATGTTCCTCACCCACGATCCTTGGGTCAAGTATCCTTGAAGTGCTCGCAAGCGGATCAACAGCGGGATAGATAGCTCGCTCAAAGAGCTGTCTTGAGAGAACAGTTGTAGCATCAAGATGAGCAAATGTTGTAGCAGGTGCGGGATCGGTTATGTCATCCGCTGGCACATAGATTGCTTGCACAGATGTGATAGAGCCTCTCACTGTTGATGTGATACGCTCTTGCAGTTGAGCCATCTCCGTTGCAAGTGTTGGTTGATAACCAACGGCACTCGGCATGCGCCCAAGCAGTGACGATACCTCAGTCCCAGCTTGTGCGAAGCGAAATATGTTGTCGATGAAGAGGAGCACATCCATACCGCGCACATCCCTGAAGTATTCAGCCATCGTCAATGCGCTCAAGCCGACCCTCAAGCGTGCACCAGGTGGCTCGTTCATCTGCCCAAACACAAGCACTGCCTTCGAGAGAACCCCAGTGCGCTTCATCTCAATCCAAAGTTCGTTCCCTTCCCTTGTCCTCTCGCCAACTCCAGCGAAGATGGATATGCCACCGTGAGCCTTAGCAACATTGTGTATGAGCTCCATTATGAGGACTGTCTTCCCGACCCCAGCCCCTCCAAACAAGCCAACTTTACCACCCTTCGGATATGGCTCGAGCAAGTCAATAACCTTTATGCCCGTCTCAAAGAGCTCACCTATCACGCCTTGCTCGCTGAAGGACGGTGGCGGGCGATGTATCGGCCAGTAGTCCTCGGCTTCAACGGGTGCGTCTATGTCGTCAATCGTGTTCCCAACCAAATCAAAAACTCTACCAAGAACACCTTCACCAACTGGCACCTTTATTGGCTCGCCAGTGTCAACAACCTTCATTCCGCGCTTCAAACCATCGGTAACATCCATAGCCACAGTGCGAACTATCTCGTCACCGATATGTTGCTCAACTTCGCAGATGAGCGGTTTAGGCAAGCTATCATCTTCAACGATGACGGCGTTGTATATCTCGGGCAACTGACCAACTGGGAATTGCACATCTACAACAGGTCCCATAACTTGAGCGACTCTTCCGACTGCCCCCTTCGGCATGCGAGTTCATCACCCCATAAGCGACAGTTTCCTTCAACGCTGGAAGCGCCTGAGCGCCTCCGCTGCCGTCGTTATCTCAAGCAACTCCTTCGTTATGCTCCATTGGCGCGCCTTGTTCAGCTCGAGTGTTAGCCTATCAAGCATCTCAGTTGCGTTGTCAGAGGCAACAGTCATCGCTTGAACCCTCGCAAGTTGCTCACAAGCGAATGCCTCAAGGAGCATCTGGCAAACCTGCACCTCAAAGTATTTGGGAAGCAATGCCGAAAGCAACGCCTCCGCTTGCGGTTCAAAAATGTATTCAACTACCACTTCCCCCGCACGCCCGATCTCTATCGGCAAAAGCTTCTTCCTCATCACCTTGAAGAGGGCTGTGCTAACAAAGCCAGTGTAGATGAAGTGCAACTCGCATATCTCGCCGCTCAAATACCACTCCATGAGCTCGTCGCTTATTCGCTTGGCATCTTCATAGGGTTGCCGAACCGATATTTGTGGTGCGGTCCCTTTCAAATTGCCGTCTCGCTTGGCGAAATGTGTTATCCCCTTCCTACCGATGCAATAAAGCATGACCTTTTTGTTAACCGCCTCTTGTTCGCCCATGAACTCAACTGCCTCTCGTATGACATTTGCATTGTAGGCACCGCATAAGCCCTTGTCGCTTGTAACCACAACAAGACCAACAAAATCGCTCTCGTTCGCTTTAAGCAACGGATGCTCAGCCACAGTTATGTAAGGTGCTACAGCGTTGACGATCCTCTCAAGCCCGTTTGAGTATGGAGAGCTTGAGAGCGCTTTAGCTTGAACACGCTGGAGCCTCGCTGCAGCGACCATCTTCATAGCCTGTGTTATCTGCCTTATGTTCCTTACAGCCCTTATCTTTTGTTTCAAAGCCCTCAAGCTCTGCATAGCGGTCGCTCACCGCAAGGAGGGATTTAGCGAAGAAGCAACCAACGCTTCATTTCACGCTTTCCGCTCTCACTTGCAACTGCTCCAAAAACATCTTCTTAAACCTTCTGACCGCCTCATGCATTTTTTGCTCGGTCGCTTCGCTGAAGTCTTTCGTTGTCTCAATCTCCCTAACTATCTCTGGGTAGCGCTCATCTACAAACCTGAGGAAGCCACTTTCGAAGTCCCTTACGACCTCAACTGGCAGGTCATCCAAGTAGCCGTTTATGCCGACGAAGATGGCGAGCACTTGGTGGCTCAGCGACATCGGCTGATACTGATCTTGCTTGAGCACCTCAACGAGTCTCTCACCCCTTGTTAGCTCTTTCCTTGTGACCTCATCAAGCTCGGTTGCAAACTGAGCGAATGCTTGCAGTTCAAAATAGCGAGCCATGTCAAGCTTCAACTGCTTTGCAACTTTGTTCATGGCATTCGTCCTTGCAGCACCGCCAACCCTTGACACAGATAAGCCGACATTTATCGCTGGGCGTATGCCTGCATAAAACAGGTCTGGCTCAAGATAGATCTGACCATCTGTGATTGAGATTACATTGGTTGGGATGTATGCTGCATAATCTCCAAGCTGTGTCTCAACAATTGGCAAAGCGGTCAACGAACCGCCCCCATACTTGTCATCAAGCTTTGCAGCTCTCTCAAGGAGGCGTGAGTGGAGGTTGAATATGTCCCCGGGGTATGCCTCACGCCCCGGTGGACGACGAAGCAGAAGCGAAACCTGCCTGTATGCTTGTGCGTGCTTCGTCAAGTCATCGTAGACGATGAGCGCATGCATTCCGTTGTCTCTGAAATATTCACCCATCGCGCATCCCGCATACGCTGCTATGTATTGCATTGGCGCTGGGTCGCTTGCGGGTGCGCTTACAACTATCGTGTATTCCATCGCCCCATACTTCTTGAGTGTTTCAACGACGCTCTTAACGGTGCTCTGCTTCTGCCCGATTGCGACATAGATGCAATAGACTGGTGGGTCTGCGTTTTTCTGGTTGATTATCGTGTCAATTGCGATTGCCGTCTTGCCCGTCTGCCTATCGCCGATGATCAACTCCCGTTGCCCTCTCCCTATCGGTATCATTGAATCTATCGCCTTAATGCCAGTCATCAGTGGCTCGCAAACTGGTTTCCTCATGACCACACCCGGGGCTTTCACATCAACCTTCCTCGTCTCCTTGTAAGGTATGGGACCAAGATCATCAACTGGTTGCCCGAGCGCATTCACAACTCGCCCAAGCAATTCCATCCCAACAGGCACTTCAAGTATCCTGCCAGTGCAACGCACCTCATCGCCTTCGTTGACAAGCCTGTCTGGTCCAAAGAGCACGATGCCAACGCTATCCATCTCTAAGCTGAAGACCACCCCATAAAACTCCCTCCCAAGCTCCCTGCTCGCCCTCGGGAAGAGGAGCAACTCGCCAGCCATAGCGTTTTGAAGCCCATAAGCCCTCGCAATACCGTCTCCAACTTCAATGACATAGCCGACATCAACAAATTCGGTCTCCCTCTCATATTGCTCAAGCTCGTGTATAAGGACGCTTGCAAGTTCCCTTGCATGCAGTGTCATCTTTAACCACACCCCTTGACTACGGGCTTGCGCTATGCTCTCCCTCAGCATGCTCGGAAGCTGTCAATTGAATGTATGCTCCTCTCACTTTAGCGAGGATGGATTCAATTGCTCCCTTTATGCTTAGGTCAAGCAGTTTGTCTCCAGCCTTTATCACAAGCCCACCTATAATGCTTTCGTCAACGCCAGCTTTGATGATAACTTTCTTGCCCCAAAGCTGGCTTGCCCACTCCTTTATCCTCTCAAGCTCGCTTTCGGTCAGCTCAACGGCGCTCTTAACTTCAACATGCAGTATCCCTCGCCAATCGTCAGCCATCTCTTTGAAATGCATGAGTATGTTCTTCAGTTCTCCGACCCTCCCCCTCTTCAGGAGCAGTTCAAGGAAGCGCATCACCAATTCACTGACATGGTTGGAAAAACGCCTCTGAAGCATTTCGCTCTTCTTGTGGAACGGGATCAAAGGATGCGATAAGATTTTGAGCAATGTTGGATGGTGCTCAATAACAGCTTGCACGAACGAAAGCTCTCTCTCAACACCTTCTATGTCACCGTGTTTTAGGGCGACCTCAAAGAGCGCTTTCGCATACCGCTTAGTTACTCCTCCCTGCCAACTCCTCCGAACCATCCCTCGGCAACTCCTTGTCAATGATCTGTGCTATAAGCCTTCTGTGCGCTTCCCTGTCCAATGTCATCCTCACAGCCTTCTCGCTTATCACGGCAGCAAATTCAACGATGAAATCGCGAAGGTCAATCAACATCTTTTCACGCTCGTATTGAATTTCTTGGCGAGCGCGCTCCAGTATCCTCTGAGCTTCCTCCCTCGCACGCATGAGCAGTTCATCCCTCGCTGTATACGCCTCCCGCATCGCCTCCTGAAGGCGCTGTCTCGCTTCCTCTTCAATGTGAGCTAAGCGCTCCTCGTATTCGCTCCTTAACTTCTCCATCTCTTGGCGTTGTCTCTCCGCATCTTCAATGGCTTTGCGCACCTGCTCACGACGCTCGTTGAGCAGTTTCTGTATTGGTCTGAAGAGCAACTTCGTCATCAGAAAGAGAAGTATCAGGAAGCTACCAGCCTGCGTAAGGATATAACCCCAGTCAAGATGCAACTTGCTCAACACATCGAGTGGGCTCATCTGTTCCACTTCAATGCACCTCGCCCCAACGACATGAGTGCCATAAGTAGCTCCACATATCAGTTTATGCCCTTGATGCACGAGCAAAGGAGACCTAACGCACTATCATCCTCGCAAGCAAGCCTTGAAGGACAAAGAATGCAACGAGCGCATAGATGACGAGAGACTCAATTAGAACGAGCGTCAACATGAGGAAGCGCCATACATGCCCTGCTGCCTCAGGTTGCCTCGCAACAGCTTCACATGCAGCTACCGCAGCACGACTTTGAGCATGTGATGCAAATACGACTGCCATCGGTAAACCAAGCGCAACGGATGAGCCAAACACCGCTATCGCTATCATAGTTTCCCCCACCGTTCATCCCCCCTTAAGTTGGTCTCGCAAAAGCAATCACTCGGCTTCCTCGTGCTGTAAGAACATGCCGATGTAGACACCTGTTAGGAGCGAGAAGACATAAGCTTGCACAATACCTATCAGGATGTGAAGCAAAACCACAGGGAGTTGAAACGGGAAAAGCATCTGGAATGGAGTTGGCAACCCAATCAGCTTTCGGAAGAAACCGTAGGTAGCCAACCCGAGAAGCGCAAACTGATACAGGACGACATCCTCACCGAAAATGTTTCCAAACAATCGCATGGAGAGAGAGACAACCTTTGCAGCCTCGCTGACGATGTGAATGCATATTGTGACTGGCACCATCCACGCCGTGAGGATGCTACTCAAAAGCGGCTTATCAACATAGTGCATCAAGTAGCCTTTTAGCCCCAATTCCCTAAGCGCTATGAAGTGGACACTTGCGATCGCAGCCACCGCAAGCCCTATCGTGACATACGGGTGGGATGAAGGTGACATGAAGCCGGGAATTAGCCCTATGAGGTTGAGCAAAAGGATGTAGATGAAGAGCGTCCCTATGAGTGGCGCATAGATGTGTCCCTTTGGACCAATGACAGAGACGGCAAAATTTTCGATTGCCTCAACGAACCATTCGGCAACCGTTTGGTTGACCGAGCCATCATTCGGTTTCAGAGTGCGTTTTGTCCACCACGCCCAAAATACAAGCCCGATGATGACAAGCCAACTTATGAAGAGCCAATCGGGTATCGGGAAACGAGTCTTCTGCGTCAGCAACCAGACGAAGTGAAACCAAGTTTCCTCAGGTGGCGCAATAGACGGTTGCTGAAATGCTTCAACACCTTTCATCCGTCCCGCCCTCCAAACCACCCTCAGCTACAACTCTTTTGCCTTCAACAACGCTCTTACCAACGAGCTTGAGCACAAGCACAAACGGCGGTAAGGATAAGCCGATGAGCAAGCCAAAGTAGTTGATAGCCCTGTAGGTTGTGAGAAGGTAAAGCGATGAAAGTAGCAAAACATATTTTGCGACCATGAGGACAACGGCGAGCCTGCGTCTGTAGCTTTGGCGGAATATAAGGTCTGTTACAAACATGCATGTCACGCACACAAAAAGCAACCCTAACAGCAGACCAACCGAGTAACTCAATATCAAGCGCCAATTCTGAAACTCACACAGCACGAGCCAAACCAAAGCGCCAACGATGAAGGTCGCGCTACAAAGCCTCTTTATGAAGCCCCTCTCAAAAGATGCCATCTGCTATTCGCCCTCTCATTCGCCAAGCTTCGACAAGCTCCTTAACACCTCATAAGCACCCGCAGCAAAGCCAATAAGTATGCCGATTGCAACACCTACACCGTTGAGCGAGAACATGCTATCAATCCATCTCCCCACAAGCCATCCAAGCACAACAGCCCCAACGAATATGCTCCCAGAACCATAGATGAGAGCGCCCTCTCGTCTCCACTTGCTATCCCGCTTTCTGTCATCATTGTTTTGGTGCCCTCTTAGCACTTCATTGCACCAGCCAATCGTATCCGCACAGCTGTGATAAGCTCCACAGTTATCCATTATGATGCTACCAAGCCAACTTGCGGTATACTCAGAAAACGAGCCCTTGAACTACCGCTCTGGAGTTGGGAGAAAATTTAACTCGTAAGCTTGCACTCACGGAACTTGGCTTATCGCGCTGGACTTAAAACGAGGCTAAAACTTCAAAGACTGTCATTCGGGTGGAGAGGAGATGCGAGTTGAGTTGCTCGACTTTGAGCTTCCGAAGGAACTCATAGCGCAAGAACCGATTGAACCGAGGGATCACGCAAGGTTGATGGTTTTGCATAAGAGCAGTGGCGAGATACAGCATCGTGTGTTTTATGAGCTTGTTGAGCTTTTGTCACCGGGCGATGTCATCGTGGTGAACGATACGAAGGTTATTAAGGCGCGCCTTCGTGGGCGAAGGCTACCAACTGGTGGGAAGGTTGAACTGTTGCTTCTGCGCCAAATTGAAGATGGTGTTTGGGAAGCGCTCGCATGCCCAGCGAGGAGGGCGAGACCCGAGACCGAGATTGCTTTCGGCGACGACTTCTTTGGGAAGGTCATCGAGATAAAACAAACCAGAGCGAGAGTTGTTCAGTTCAACAAGATTGGCTTTGAATTTTGGGAAGCGCTCGAAAGATACGGTAGCGTCCCGACACCGCCATATATCAAGCGCGAAGTCCACAACGAAAGGAGCTATCAAACCGTTTATGCGAAAAAGCTTGGCTCGGTGGCTGCTCCAACCGCTGGGTTGCATTTCACCGAACGCCTTATGGATGAGCTTGTAAGGGCAGGCATCAAAATAACCTCGGTCACATTGCACATAGGATGGGCTACATTCAAACCGATTGCCTCCCCAGAGGTTGAGCAACATAAGATGGAAGAGGAATACTGTGAGGTCTCGGAAGACGCTGCCAACGAGATCAACACGGCTAAAGCGAGTGGAAAGAAAGTAGTAGCAGTTGGGACGACAGTCGTGAGAGTGCTTGAGAGCGTCGCTGATGAGGATGGGACTGTAAAACCTTGGGCAGGTTGGACAAACCTATACATCACTCCCGGATACAAGTTCAAAGCTGTGGATTCGCTCATAACGAACTTCCACACGCCACGCTCAACGAACCTTCTACTTGTCATAGCGTTCGCCGGACTTGAGTTGACGATGAAGGCTTATCAGGTGGCGATAAAAGAGCGCTACCGATTCTATTCGTTCGGTGATGCGATGCTCATACTGCCATGAGTCGTTTGGCTGAGGATGGACAAAGCGGAAAGGAATGTATCACCTCATCAATATCTCACATTCACCAACCACCCTCAGCTTCTTCCAGAAGCGTCTCTTAAGCTCTTTACCGTCGCTTAACTTCAGCCCTTCTAACTCCCGCTTGTGAACAACTGCTACAAGTAGCTCATACTTCCCTGGCAAGATGTCTATATCAGCTGGCAGGCAGTAGTCAACGGCAACGGTATCGCCACTTGCTACCGCAACTCCGCTCGGGATCAGCTCATGAGCTTCAGCAACCCAAAATGGTCTTTTGTTCCCACCAACATCTTTCACTGGCGGATAGGCTATGTCTGTGTTCTTCATGCGCAAGAGCCACAGCACCCTTGCTTCTTTCAATTGTGATGGGTCAAGCACATACCAAATGCAGGTGAAGGCAACGAACATCTCAGGGTGCGTGCGCCCACGATGCAACTTCAGCTCAACAAGGCGTGCACATGGAGCATCCATCAAAGCATTCAACGGTGGTAAACTCTTACCGAGCACTCTAACTGGCGGTTTCTCAGAGACCATCGCAACCCATCCGTGCGGGTGCAAGAACCACCTCCTTGAGCTGGGCGAGACAAATGTAACATACACCAACCCCTTCCCGATGAAATTCTTCACATGCTTCCACGCCATCTCGTCAGCCCAGCGCTCATCATTTGGGTAACTGAATAACTCCACATCCATCCGCTTGCCCTCAACACGCTGGACTACCCAAATCGCAAACAACAAGTCATCGCTCATGACGAGTAGCTTTGCTCCTTTGGGCAGGTTCGCGAGTATGTCCTCAGCCATATCTTTTGCGAGCCTATCGCCACGCATTGAAGCGAGCGGGTATGCAATTACAGCCTGAGAGAGCGTTGTGCTGATGAGTATCGCTACAAAAGCCAAAAGAAGGATGCTTGAAAATCTGTTGCGTGCCCCAAATTGTCTGACTGTTTCCCAGATGCAACCTGCACCTACTCCGCCAACGCATGCGCATACAGCCCAAGACGGCAAATAGAAGTAAACGATGTCTGGGACATCATACCTTAGGTAGAAAAAAAGTTGTGCGAGCAAACCGCCGATGGATGCTATTAGAACCGAAGGGGAGATAAAAGCGAGCGCAACGCAACCAGCTGGCACAAGCAGAAAGACAAGCCAGAGTTGTGCCATACCAACCTTCACCCAGTAGAAAAACCTCTCCGGCAACCTGCGCATCGGTATGGACATCATCTTGGTGCGATACATCTGCCCTGTGACATAGAACTTAAATCCCTCAAACGACTTTGCTGGGTCTGGGAAGCGATAGCCATCATGCCAGTATCTGTGGATGGTAGCCCTTCTGGCTCGCAAAGGTATGTAGGCGTATTGAGCGGAAGGCAAGAGGAAGAAAACAGAAGCTATGAGCAAGTCAATCCACTTGAGCCTCAGCTTCTTTGGGAACGCAAGCAAGGCTATGAGGATTGCTGGTGCGCTCATGAGCGCTGAGAGGTGATGGCACGCACTCAAACCGATCGCCAACCACAACCCGTATAGGTAGCGCTTATCTGCGGTCTTAAGCAACTTGATGAGCAAAAGCAATGGTAGCAAAGTGAAGAAGACGGAGCCTGTGTAAACTTCGGCTATGACCGCTTGAGACCAAAAGACATACGAGAAACCAAGCGACATAGCTGTAATGAAAGCCACAAGGCTTGCGCCTGTTAAATCTGTGACGATGCAATATGCGACTGTGCATGAAGCTGCTCCAAAGAGGGCTGAGAGCAAATTAACCCTGAACGAGATGTCACCGAAAGGCACTACGATGGTTAACAACTTTGAAAATAATAGGTGCAGTGGGTATCCGCTTGGATGGACGAGAGCCATAAGCGCGCTTCCAGTTATGAAATCACCGCAGTCGCCACCGAATGAGACAGTTGGCGCAAGCGTCCACATGTAAACTGAAAGAGGTATGAGGAAAGAGCCGATGAAGAAAAGCCTGTTCAATTGCGTTAGCCTCAACTCGTTGTTGCGCATCAGCTACCGTTCACCTTGGCATCCTCTGAAGTTGATTTATCACTTTCAACTTCACCCATCGCTTGATCGACGCCCATCATTTTAGCCTTCTGATGCCATTGCTCAACTGGCGGCAACTCCGAGAGGTCCTTCAACCCAAACACCTCAAGGAAATGCTCAGTGGTGGCATAGAGGTATGGGCGTCCGGGGGCGTTTTTTCTACCGGCTATCTTGACGAGCCCGAGTTCGATCAACCTTGCTATGCAATGTGAAGAATCAACGCCTCGTATTTGCTCTATCTCTGGATGAGTTATCGGTTGCCTGTAGGCGATTATGGCGAGCGTCTCAAGCGATGCCCTCGAAAGCCTCACACGGCGTGGTTGACGAAGCTTCGCAACATAAAGCCCATACTCAGGGCGAGTGACCATCTGGTAGCCACCAGCAACCTCAACTATGGCTAACCCACTCCTCTCATCATACTCCTTCTTCAGCTCCTCGATAAGCTGTTTTGTGAGCGCCTCATCAGCTTCAACGACTTGGGAAAGCTCGCGCAGTGACATAGGTTTGTCTGAAACGAAGAGCAGGCACTCAAGCGCCCTCTTCAGGTGAGCCATCTGAGCCACCTTGTTCGATTTGGCTTCTTGAGAAAGCTCCTCAAGAAAGTGGCTTTGCATACCACCCATGCTGTCACTCACGCCCTTCATGTGACCTGCTCACCCTCAAAGCAAACGAAGGGATAGCTCACATCAGCGTGCGCTCGGAGCGATGTGGATAACGATCGGAGCAAACGGTCTTTCCTGCTCAATTATGATGAGACCTCGCTTGAACAATTCAAGCAAGGCTAAGAATGTGACGATGACATCGAGTTTCGTCTCACAGTCGTCACAGAGTTCCCAGAACATACATCCAGAATGCCTCGAGCGCAGTTTGGAGAGTATGGCTTGCATACGCATTCCAACGGTCACTTTGCGTCTCTTGATGGGGAGCTTTGAGCCATCTGGGAGCCTGCTTAAGGCTTCACGCAACGCCCATAGCAGATCAAACACCGAGACACTGCCGAGTTCAACAATCTCAGGCTGGCTCAACTGCGTGCCATCCTCGCTTACGCGTGTGAACATCAATGCTCTTCTCTCACTGCGCTCCCTCAGGTATTCAGCAGCCTCACGGTAAAGCGAATATTCAACCAGCTTCTTCGTGAGCAGTGCCCTGACCTCTTCCTCTGAGAGCTTTTGCTCCTCATCGCTGTAGAGTTCTTCAACAGCGCTTGGTTCGGGAAGCAACAGCGCCGATTTCATATACAGCAGGAGCGCTGCAAAGGTTAAAAACTCGGAAGTGATAGCTATGTTCACCTCGCGCATCAACTGTAGTTGCTCAAGGAACTGATGAGTTATCTCGGCGATCGGTATCTCGCAAATGTTTGCCTCGTTGCGCCTCACAAGGTAAAAGAGCAACTCAATCGGTCCCTCAAAAATGTCTATTCGCACATAGTAGCCATTAAAGCGATACGGTTCTACATTGTGTGGGAACTCAAGCTTGCCTTCACAGGTGGCTTCTTCGCATCCTAAGCCTACATGTGAGCTTGCTTCAGCGCTTTTACCCAACACATGTCACCTCTTTCGTTCTTTCATTGTGCTTCAGCTCTCGTGCGACAGTGCTGTGCTGATGCCGTCATCGGTTTGCTTCTCACTTCCACAACTTCATTGCGGTGCGAACTTCCTCGAGGGTGCGCTTAGCCACCTCCCTTGCCTTCTTACTGCCTTCACGGAGCAATTCATCAAGCTCATGGATGTGCGCCTCATAGTATGCTCTTCTCTCACGGTATGGCTCAAGCTCCTCGTTCACTCTCCTTGCGAGTCTTTCCTTACATGGAACGCACCCAAGCTTTCCAGAACGACACTCAGCCTCGATATCTTGTGTTTCATTTGCGTTGTAAATCCTATGGAGGCTGAAGACGGGGCATCCCTCTGGGTGACCTGGGTCACCCATGCGCACCTTCTGTGGGTCTGTGAACATGCGTTTTATCTTGCGCTCAACTTCCTCCCTCGACTCGGACATGAGGATGTGGTTGTTATATGTTTTGCTCATCTTGCGCCCATCGATGCCGGGGACAAGCGCAAACTCGGTAATCCTCGCCTGAGGCTCAGGGAAGATGTTACCGTAAAGGTGATTGAAGCGCCTTGCTATCTCCCTCGTCAGCTCAAGGTGCGGGAGTTGGTCTTTGCCAACTGGGACTGTATCAGCTTTGTAGATGAGGATGTCAGCAGCTTGTAGGACTGGGTAGCCCAGAAGACCGTATGTGGCTGCTGAAGGTCCAAGCTCATCGATCCAATCTTTGTAAGTTGGGTTACGCTCAAGCCAAGGGACTGGCACAAACATGGAGAAGAGCAAATGGAGCTCTGCATGCTCTGGGACGAGCGATTGAACGAATATGACGCTCCTGTTAGGGTCTATGCCCGCGCTGAGCCAGTCAATTGCGAGGTCTCTTATGAACTGCGATAGCTCACTTGTATCCTGCCACGCTGTTGTTAAGGCATGCCAGTCCGCTATCTCAAAGAAGCACTCATAATCGTCCTGCAACTCAACCCATTGCTTCAAAGCGCCCTCAAGGTTTCCAAGGTGAAGCTTGCCCGTCGGACGCATCCCGCTCAATACGCGTCCCTTCTTCATCTTTCTACGCGACATAGCTCACCCTCCCATCAGCTCATGTTTTTATTCGGGAAGCAATGAGAACATCAAGCTGAGCAAACCTTGAAATGGAATGAACACTACTTTGAACACGCCGAACCACAGAAGCAAAAGCAATATCAAAAAGCCAAACGGCTCAAGGCGAGCAAGTTCATAGCCCAACCTCGGGGGCAAAACCGCAACAGCAATCCTGCCGCCATCAAGAGGTGGTATCGGAATGAGATTGAAAGCGCTCAGCGCGAAGTTTATGACGACGCCATATGCGGCAATCATTTTCAGCACCATCATCGCTACCATAAACATGCTCCCTATCACTGGGATCGTAAAGAGCGGTTCAAACAATCGCATCGCAACGACTATTGCGATGAGCAACACATACCAGATGAAGGCGAGGACGAAGTTAGCCAACGGACCTGCAGCTGCAACGATAGCCATGTCCCTGATCGGGTTGCGAAAGCGCCACCAGTTGACTGGGACTGGTTTAGCCCAACCGAAACCGATGCCCGTTAGCATGCTCAGCAGGAACATGATTGCGCCAAGCGGATCAAAGTGTGCTCTCGGATCGAGCGTCAAACGCCCCTCCACTACAGCGGTTGGATCGCCAAGCTTCCACGCAACATATGCATGAGCGCATTCGTGTATGACTATCCCAACGATAAACGCAGGCGCAGCGAAAACTATGTTGCGCAAAACTTCGATCAGAGCAAGCAAACCTCCATGCAACTCAAGGGAACCTCCCTTCGCTCGCATAAACAGCACTATTGCACCACAATCGCCAATTCAGTTTAACATGATGCCTCAAAGAGGGCTACGAAGACCTTCTATCGAAGCTAACATGCGTAGCGTATAATGTGCAATTGCAAGCTCAAAGCAAGTTGCTGTGAACTGGAGCGGTGAAGGTTCGATGCGAACCAGAAGGCTACTTGCGCTTGCATGTGTGCTTTTGCTCGCTTTGTTCATCCGCATGCTCGGGATAGCGAAGAGAGACCTTTATTGTGACGAGGCTGTAGTGCTTCTTTACAGCAAGCTGTCTTGGGAAAGGCTCTTGAAAATACTACCGCACGAAAACTATGGACCGCTATGGTTTGTAGCGCAGAAGTTATGGAACGAGGCTGATGGCTATGTTTGGGCGAGGGTTCTAAGCGTTGTTGCTGGCATAGCTGTCGCTTGGATAGCTTTTGAGATGGGCATGCTCTGCGGTGGCATATGGCTCGCACTCGCTTGCGGACTCATCACTGCCACAAACTGCTACCTCGTCTATTTCAGCCAGAAGGTGTGGAGCTACATACCCTGCACAGCCTTCCTGGCTATGGCGATGCTTCTGGCAATGTGCATCCTGAGCGAAAGCAAGTGCAACTGCTACTCAAAAAAGCAACACCATCTTGTGATGCTCTACTGCACCTTCGCGCTTCTATCATTCTACACGCATTTCATCTCTATACCTCCACTGCTTGCCATCGCTTTCATCGGTGCGTTCCGCCTCAGAAAGGATCGGCATTTAATGAAGGCATGGTGCATAGCACAGGTCGCTATCTTCGCCATGATGCTACCTTGGGCTAAGTTCCTTCTTGGTCGCACAGTGTCCGTTGCGAAGAGTTTCCATATGTCGCATGCGAGCCTCCTCGGCTTGCTCGATATGCTTCACGACTTCAGCATGTTCGCGCCATCAGTGCACCATTCAGTTGCGCACGCGCGCATCATCACAACGCTTGCGTTCATCACATTCGCATACTTGCTCATTTACGGCTTGCCCACTTGCCTCAGATCACAATGTGAGCAGTTTCCAGCACTCGTGTTCGTTTCGAGCGTCCTTCTTTGGCTACTCATCTCAGCGCTTGTGCCAGTCTGGCATCCAAGAACGCTGTTGCCAGTCCTGCCAGCATATTGTTTCATCGTCTCGTGTGCGATAACAAAGCATAAGAAGCCTGTGGCAATTGCACTGCTATGCTTTGTGCTTTGCTTGAATGCCTCATCGCTTGCATTTTATTTTCACGATGAAGCATACGCTGAGGCACAATGGAAGGAAGCATCATCATTCCTCAAGAAGCACCGAAAGCATTCGGAGTTGATACTCCACACATCTGTGCTTTCGTTTCCACCCATCTCGTATCACTTGGGCTCAACTGTGGGGCATAGGGTGATCGGCTTGAGCGATAGAACAGCAACTGCAGCAACTGCGTTCGCTCTCTTGATCGAGCCCGATGTGAGCTTGGAAAGCGTTGATGAGCTTAAGCGTGGAAGGTTTTGGCTCGTTGAGACGACGGACTGGCGTCCGTGGGTGAAACTGAAGGAGGATGAGGCGGCTAAGAAGTTGCGGTTGAGGAAAGATTTGAAGTTGAAGCTCGTGCTAAAACTGCGTGGCGTCAGCATATACGAGGGCTTCAAGGAATGAAATCAACACCATGAGGTGGTGAGTGGAAATGAGCAATTGGCTCTATGTGAAGCCGAGGAAGAGAGCGAGGATAAAACGAATTGGTGTTTTCACGAGCGGTGGCGATGCGCCGGGGATGAACGCATGCATAAGGGCAGTTGTGCGCACCGCCATCTATCATGGCGTTGAGGTTATCGGCATCATGAGAGGCTACCAAGGTATGATTGAAGGTGACTTCATCCCTATGGACAGAAGGGCAGTCTCAAACATCATCCAGATGGGCGGAACGATTTTGAAGACATCGCGGTGTGAAGAGTTCTACCACAAGGCTGGCAGGGAGAAAGCGATAGAGAAGTTGCGTCAGGCGGGGATTGAAGGGCTGGTGGCAATCGGCGGCGGTGGAACATTCAAAGGTGCTCACAAGCTTTATGTCGAATCTGGCATACCAGTGATAGGTGTGCCAGCAACGATTGATAACGACATCTATGGGACGGATTACACAATCGGTTTCGACACGGCGATCAATACAGCCCTCGATGCCATTGACAGGATAAGGGATACAGCGATAGCTCACGGACGCATATTCTGGGTTGAAGTTATGGGAAGGCTTTGCGGGTTCATAGCGACCGATGTCGGCGTCGCTGGTGGTGCTGAGGCAATCCTAATCCCTGAGGAGAGAACGGATATCGATGAACTCGCAAGTGAGCTACTCAACTGGCACAACATGGGCAAGACAAGTTGCATCATGGTAGTGGCTGAAGGGGAAGAAGCAGGTGGAGCATTCCAACTGGCACGACTCATCGGCGAGAAGACAGGGCTCGATTCGCGAGTAACTGTTCTTGGGCACATACAGCGCGGTGGGAAACCAACCGCGAGGGATAGAGTGCTCGCAAGCAAGCTCGGCGCTGCTGCCGTTGAGGCACTACTTGCAGGCGAAACAGATAAGATGGTTGGAGAGGTAAACGGCAAGGTCATCCTAACACCGCTTGAGGATGCATACTCAAAGCGAAAGCCTATTGATAAGTCGTTGCTCGCTTTGGCTCGAATACTTGCCACATGAAAACACAAGCTCGTAGAATGGTAAAATTGGACTTGGGGATTAAGCTGTCAGCAGAATCGGAGAGGTGATTAAAGTGAATCGAACAAACAAGTTGCAAGCGTTGGCTCAGCTTGCCTTCGTTCTCCTCTACGCTTCTGCCTGCATTGCTGTGGGCACTGGGAAAACGCAATTCGGCAATGTGACAAGGCTTTCGAGCAGGCTGACCGCTTTCAACATGTTTGATGATGTTGCGAGAGCTGTTTATTCTTGTTGCCGTCCAGACCAGAAAGAGCAGATAGAACTCGCTCTGAGAGCGATTGACGACTTCCTCAACCTTTATCCTGAGAGTGACTTTGCGCCATACATGTATATGTATCGTGCGAGGCTTTATGGCTTGCTCAAAAACACGCGAAAGCAAGTTGAGGCTCTTCAAACGCTCGTCCAGCGTTTCCCACAGAGTGACCTTGCTGACGATGCCCTCTGGATGCTCGCTCAACGCTATGAGCGGGAATTCGTCGCCGACAAATTTACGAGGGCTCAATTGCTTGAGAGGCTCGCAAACGATTACCCGAATAGCATTTATGCTGACAATGCGCTTTGTGCGCTTGTGCGCTTCTACACCAGTGAGCGCATGGAAGGCGAAGCGTTGCATGCGCTTGAGAGGCTTCTCAATGAGCATCCTTATAGCCCGTGTTGTGATGATGCGCTTTGGGTTGTGGCATCCAAGTATCGCGAACTCGGCAATTACATGGCTGCGATAAGGATGTTTGAGAGGCTGGTCAACGAATTCCCATTCAGCCAACATGCTGATGACGCTGCATTCGCCATCGGGCAATGCTACAAAAGCATGAACATGGACAACATGGCACTCCGTTACTTTGAGGAGTTCCTAAAAAGCTTCCCTGCAAGCACGCTCGCAAGGGAAGCAGTCAGGCAAATAAACGAGATCACAAGACGCCCTCAAGATGTGCTCGCCATGACATTCCCATCGGATATGGCTGATGACATTTTCAACGAGGGTTTGCATCTGCAAGCGATGGGTCAATACAATGAAGCCATAGAAGCATACAGGCGCTTCTTGATGTTGATGCGAGGTCATGATAGGTGGGCTGAAGCCCTCTTCAACATCGGCAAATGCTATCAGGCGATGGAGGTGCTCATAGACAGGTTTGCGAGGGCTTCAGGTCCTGAGGAGATATATCGCCTGCTCCCCGAATGGCGTGCTGCGGTCGGAAACGCAAGGATGCCAGTCCCAACACCAACCAACTGGGAGAAGGCAAAAAGCGCTGTAAGCGTCTTTCAGATAGTCGCGACCCTTAGGGGATGCCCACTGCAAGTCAACGCCCTATACGAGATAGCGCAATGCTATTGGCAACTTGATGATGAGGAGAAAGAAGCGCTTGCGCTTCAGCAACTGCTGACAGCGTTTCCCGGGTGCGGTTACGACGCTGAAGCTTGGTATAAGGTCTTGCGCTATTACCAAAACAGGAACAACTACCCACGCTGTCTCGAAGCTTACGCGAGCTTGTCGAGGGCTTTCCCAACTGTATTTCCGCCAGCGCTTGCTCGGGATAAAGAGATGTTCCTGAGGGTGATGCGCTACTACTACAAGGCTGCTGAGAGGGCATGGGAGGAGGGCGAAAGGCATCACATAGGTTATGCGATTGGCATAAGCGACCTTGAAGATGAAGCGCTTTTCATCGGCGGTGTTATAGCGTTGGAGAAGGGCGATATAAAAGGCGCAAGGGAAAGACTCAGAAGGCTGGTTGAGCAGTTCCCCACAGGCAGTTTGTATGTGCCGGGCGCCTTCTTGCTCGCGAAGGCGTATGAACTCTCTGGCGATAGGAAGAGCGCTATAAGGACATACAGGCAATTGCTACAGCAGTATCCAGAATCTGGCTTGAGAGATGACATTGAGGAAGCGCTCTCAACGCTTCAGGAGAACAACACAAGCTTGGTTGAGAGGCTTGGCAGGTGGATGGGCAAGGCGAGGGAAGTGATTCATGGCGAGCTGAATTGGGCGCTTGCTGACATATGGGAAGGTAAAAAGGTTGTGGTGCTCATGCCGTTTGATGTGAGTGTGAGCGTCCGCCAATACAACCTACCCAACATATGGGAGGCTGCCTCTGAATGCCTTGCGCAATGGACAGGTTGTGATATCGCTTCGAAGGAACCGATACTCGTGGTTCTGGCAGACGGTGTTCGTGGGCGCTCACAAAACACAATCACGATGAGCACTTCACAGGTTGGTGACCCTCCATCTTGGCAACTCGGCTTCAGAGAACTCGCGATGGCTTTCCTCTCTTCAAAGGAACTGAACTTTGATGCGCTCGGTGAAACGAAGCACATATGGCTTGATGCGTTTGCAAGGCTTGGTGCTGCAGGGCTTCAATACAACTTGGTCAGCGAGACAAGGGACACGATAGGCAGTCCGAGCGCGATCAAACTCCCACACGAGGAGATCATAAGGGCATGTGAGATGGCTACTAACGCACTCATGCAGTATGTGAAGCAAGGTGCTGACATAACGAAGTTGAACGCCGATGTTGCCCTCGGAATGCTCCTTTACTTGCTTAGCGCTAACGGCTATGGGCAGGAATTGGTTGACCTGAGCCCCTATCAGCGTTTCTTCAGTTTCATGCGCAACCTCAATGATACGGCTAACGGAACATGGGCTGATGTGCTCTTGGAGGCGTTGAACAACACATTCAAAACAGACCTTTCAGGCTTGCTTAGCACATGGGGATTTCCCTCAAGAAGAGCTCGCATGTGAATGCGTTCCCATCACAACTCTCATGGCTCAGTCGAAAACGAACACCCAAACCCTTCGAAAGGTGAAAGGCTGATGCGCAAAACATCAAATGCGCTACTACGCAAGTCAATCTGTCCAAACAGCACTGAGCACATTTTGAGCAGGCGAAAATTCTTGCTCCATCTGATATCGTGCTACTCACTCCTCAACATGAGGACTTGCTTGTTCGCTACATCAGCAATAAGCTTGGTGCGTGCACGCTTTTACAAACCGCTTGGTGACGGGAGGGTTGAATGCCAGCTATGTCCGAGGAGGTGCATCGTAGCGCAAGGTGAGAGGGGCTTTTGTGGCGCAAGGGAGAACAGGAACGGCACTTACTACACGCTCGTTTACGGGCGCGTATGCGCTAAGCTTGTCGACCCAATTGAAAAGCTACCTCTGTATCATGTCCTGCCGTCGGTTAAAACGCTCGGGATAGCAACAGCTTGCTGTAACCTCACATGCAAGTATTGCCAGAGTTGGCAAATATCGCAAGTCCGCCCAGAGGACACCCAAAGCGTTTACATGAGACCAGAGGATGTGGTTGAGGAGGCGAAATCGCTCGGGTGCAAAGCTATAGCTTACACATACACCGAACCCGTTAACTTCATCGAGTATGCGATTGATTGCGCTAAGGAGGCAAGGAAAGCTGGCTTGCTCAACATATGCCACACTGCAGCCTTCATCAACCCAGAACCGTTGAAGGAGCTTTGCCGCTACATGGACGCATTCAACATTGACCTCAAGGCTTTCAGCGATTCCTTCTACCGTGAGGTATGTGGTGGGCAGTTAAAGCCCGTTTTAGATGCCATCAAGATCGTTGCAAACGAGTCAAACGCATGGCTTGAGCTAACATACCTTGTCGTGCCGAGCTTGAACGACGATGAGAAATCGGTCAAGCAAATGTGCGACTGGATAAAACAAAATGTAGGCGCCGATGTCCCGTTACACTTCACGCGCTTCTTCCCGATGTATAAATTGCGGAACTTGCCAGCAACGCCCGCTAAGACGATTGATGCGCTCAGGAAGGTTGCCTTCCAAAGTGGTTTAAGGTATGTGTATGTTGGAAATGTTCCGGGGCACGGGGGCGAATCAACATATTGTCCATACTGCGGTTCCCTGCTCATCCAACGGGTGAACTACATCGTCAGATTTAACAGGATACGCAAAGGGCGATGTCCCGATTGCGGTATGCCAATACCTGGCATCTGGAGCTTGACACAGAAGTGAGGTCACCAAAATGAAGCGAAGGGAGTTCCTCAAATTAGCGGCTGGTGGGATATTGGCATTCGGCTCCGCTGTAAACTCAGTGTCGCCCCAAACACAGCGGAAACAAAAACGCTCAAGGGTCGTAATCGCCCGCCACAAACTCTTTTACTCGCTCCCCGACGAGAAGCCATATTGGCTACTTGGCGCTGAAGCTGTTTACAACGCACTCTATCAAATGCTCAATGAAGCCCTCTTGAAGCTCACAGACGCAGATGACATAACATCGGCTTGGCGCAAGTTTATCAGGCAAAGCGATGTTGTGGGCATAAAAGTCAACTGCATCGCGGGTGCCACACTCTCAACAAGCACATTGCTTGTGAACGCCATCGTAGCCAGCTTGCTCTCATGCAATCATCGCCCAGAGCAAATCATCGTTTGGGATAGAACTTGTGACGAGCTTAAAAAGGCTGGCTACACCATACGCACAAGCCCACCCGGTGTCCTTTGCTACGGGACGGACGCAGTTGGATATCGCAAACAGCTTTCGGCATTCGGTGAGGTTGCAACATTCGTGAGCAACATAGTAGCGCAACAATGCAATGCCATAATAAACGCTCCCATCCTCAAAACCCATCAGATAGCTGGGATAACCGCAGCGCTGAAAAACCACTTCGGTTCGATTAACAACCCGAACAGGTATCACATGAACCGCTGTGACCCATATGTTGCTGATGTGAATTGTCTCCCCGACATACGCTCCGCTCATCGGCTGGTGATCTGCGATGCGCTCCGCCCGCTATACAACGCTGGTCCTGAAGACAACCCGAAGTTCAGGTGGAACTACGGTGGGATAATAGTTAGCGCTGACCCAGTGGCTGTGGATTACTATGGCATGCGCATAATTCAGGAGAGAAGGAACAAGGTTGGTCTCGGCAGTATCCGCCCAGAGCCAACTTACATACAAACGGCTGCCGACTTCAAGCACTCACTTGGAACATGTGATGAAAGCCAAATTGAGCTTATCGAGATGGACATCACTTAGTTGCGATGGTTGCCTCCATCGCCAGAACCCAAGAGTGCGATTCATCAAACCTGACATACATTTGCCTCTCATCGCCAGCGAGCGCCCAAAGGTAATAGAGCCTATAGCCGGGCGCAACGACGACTGGGTGATAACCACGAGCAATTGCGAGCGTGTCACCATCACCCACAACATAAACCTCTTGTCTCTCGTCATCGTATAGGAGTTGCACAGCGAAGCCGTAACTTGGGAAGATGCGGTAGTGGTAAACTTCCTCAAGCCTCACTTCGTATGGCGGGTTGTTTATGTCATGTTTATGTGGTGGGTAGCTTGACCAGTTTCCGGGTGGATTGCGGGTCTCGCCGAGCAAGAGTCGCGCAGCTGGAAATGAAGCATCAATGATGTCGTCAATTTCTCGCTGCCAGTTCAGGAAGCCGACGGTGCGCCTTTTAACCTGCTCTGGGGTTATCAGTGTAGGCTCTTTAGCACCGGTGTTTTTGTCGGTCACAATCACTTTAACCACGGCAGCCTCAAAACTGCTTTTAGCGATGATTCTGTATCGTGCGTTTGGCGGGACATAAAGAGCTGTCGCTTTACCGCTAAAGACATCACGCCTGCATTGGAGTCCCTCCCAAGATGCGTTGCCAGCATAAATTGAGCAAGCACCAGAAAGCACAACCACTGCCACCTCCGCTCCATGCTCATCGCCAGAAGAAAGCCTCACCATGCCTTCGTCTTCCCACTCCTCACCGCTGTTCAACCGCAGTAGGTTGAACTCGAGCCACTCAAGCGCACTCGTTTCTGGTGAGACAACTTTGATAGCGCCCACACCACCTGTGCGCTTGACAAATGTTCCAAGTGAGCCCTTGTTCACCTTGCTCACCTCTGTCGGGAAGAGTTAGATGGGTGATTTTGAAGGATGGCGTTAGCCCTGAGAAGGCTTGGAAACCCGTTCCACCGAAGCACTTTAGGTTAGTAGGGCAGGTTGAGCTCCTCTAAGAGCTTCCTAACGACATCGTATTCTTTGTCATCAACAGCTTCGGTGATGCCAGCCCAACCAGCTAATTCCAATATTCTCCTATGCTCTGGCGATGGCTGATTGAGTTTGAGGAGCGCCTCCTTGAGCTCACGGATGACACCAGCGCGCCTCTTCATCACTTCTGGGAGGCAAACGAAGCATGGGTTTGGGTAGTCCTGAGTCTCGCAAATAGCTTTGACCTTGCTCAGGTCAAGAGTCCCAGAGAGCAACTCCAAAGTGCCCTCACGAACGAAGCCAAACTTTGCTCTACCATACGCAACAGAGGCGACTACCCTATCCTCACGCCTCTCAACAACTGTGTGCAGGGTGTTTAAGTTGATGCCAGCATCCTTACAGAGTTTCGCTTGTGCAACGAAGCCAAAAAGAACCTGTCTTGATGGGACTGCAACTACGCTCCCTTCAATCTCACTCAGCGACGGTGTTCTACCATCGGCGTGCGCTATTATCAAGCCCTTCATAGTAGCCTTTGGTTCGCCTACGCCGCCGACTGGCTTTAGGAGCACTTTAAGGAGTAGCTCCGCATTGCATGCCTTCTTTAGGATCACATAGTGTAGCGGGTCAACAAGAGCTATGTCTGGTTTCCTGCTTTCGATAGTAGCTATCATGCCCTCGCTACTCGCCGAAGAAAGCCATTCAACTCTCCTCCCAGTGGCATCGCTCAAGTAGCGCATGAGCTCGTTATAACGCTGTGCCATTATGTGGAGGGGATATTCTGGCTCAAGAGCAACCTTTGCTGACGGTCGCGCTACTACGCGATGTTTCCCACAACCGCACAACGGAGCAAGAGCCAAAATCGTTAGCCATGTCAATGGCATAACACAAGCTACCATGCGTTGCATTTTGCCATTGCACCTCACTTGAGCAAGTTGCTTTTACTTCAAAGGCTAATGTGCTTTTGCTTCCTGTCTCGGTGGGAGCAGTTCCTGCCTCATGTGCTTGCTTGCCACTTTCTTTTTGACCAGACCGAGCGCTACAGCCACACCGTAAAGTATTGCCTCTGGGCGAGGTGGGCATCCGGGAACATAGACCACCGGTATGTCCTTGCCCTTGATGACGCTTGATAGACCACCACAAGTTGCGTATGAGTCAAACCAGATGTTGCCACCAGTTGGGCAAGAGCCAACTGCAAGGATGAGCTTTGGCGACGGAACTGAATCAATGAGGCGTTCAAGGACTGGTGCAGATTGCCTTGTAACAGGACCTGTAACGATGATGACATCGGCATGCCTTGGGGAGCCAACAAGCCTTATGCCAAAACGCTCAGCATCATAATACGGCGTGAGCACATTTATGACCTCAATGTCACATCCGTTGCATGCGCCCGTGTTTGCGTGGAAGACCCACAACGCCTTCGGAAACGCCTTCTCACAAAGCCTCCTGAACCATCCAACCATGCCAATACCTCCTTTTGCTCAAGTTGCTTGGCACAAGCTCAATCACACCCCTACATGAAGTATCTTCAGGATGCACATAGTTGCACTGTCAAGTAGCGGATGAACAAGCCCCGGGTAGATGCCCAATGCGATGGTCAAGATGGCGAGGATGACCATGGGTATGAGCATGGTTATTGGGAGACGCACTTCACCACCGTTTGCTGCGACCGCAGCAGGTTGGATAACCTTGCATGGTGCGCCCCAGAATATCCTCGCTGCAGCCCTCAAGAAGCAAGCAACAGTTAACAAGCCTGTGAATACGGCTATCACCGCAGCCCACAAGAGCCCCACATCTGCTGCAGCCATGAAGAGCGTGAACTTGCTCATGAACATGTTGAACGGTGGCAACCCACCGATGGCGATGGCGCCAATGAAGAAGCAAACTGCAACCACAGGCATGTGGCGCGCAAGCCCACCAAGCTCACTCATCCTGCGCGTCCCAGTGACATGCGCTACAGCACCGGCGGTTAGGAAGAGCAACGCCTTAACGATGGTGTGGTTCATCAAGTGGAACAGAGCACCGTATATGCCAAGGTATGTTCCAAACCCGAGCCCCTCAACAACATAGCCTATCTGGCTCACGGATGAGTATGCGAGCATCCGCTTTATGTCATCCTGAACAAGCGCCATGAGTATACCAGTGACCATGCTGAGCGATGCCATGATGGCTACGAAGACGACAACCGCAGGGTATTGTGGTGCGAATATGGTGACAGTCCTTGCCATCGCGTATGCGCCAACCTTTATCACGATGCCAGAGAGCAATGCGCTAATTGGAGCTGGTGCTTCTGCGTGTGCATCGGGAAGCCAAGCGTGGAACGGGACAAGCCCAGCCTTTGCGCCAAACCCTGCGAGTATAAGAGCGTTAGCCAACAAAACAACGCTGTATGATATCTTCGGACCGACCCTGCTAAGCTCGGTTATGAGGAGCACATTACGACCCTTCATCTCTGGCAGTTCAATTGCGCCCGCATAGATCAGCACAAGCCCAAACAGCGAGAAGATGACACCGACGGTTACGAGCATGAGGTATTTGTAACCAGCCTCAAGCGAACGCCTGTCCCAGTAGAATGTGACCAAGAAGGCAGTTGCAAGTGTAGTTGCCTCAAGCGTCACATAGAGCCACACTATGTTGTTTGTCACGCATGTCCAGTTCATCATCCCGAGGAAGAGGAGCAACAGCCCATAGTATGTGCTTAACCTTTGGGGTGCATCGGAGCGATGAGCCACATGAACTGGTATGTAGCGTAGCGAATATATGGCAACGAGTATGCCCATACCACAGCCGAGCAGTTCCATCAAAGCACTCAGACCATCAGCATAGACCGTGTTGCTGAATGCAGTCAGCACATTCCCCCGCAGGACTTCCGTGGTTATGAGTATCGCAACGCAAAGCGTCCCGAGAAGCCCAGCAACAGCTATCGTCCCATGAACGATTGAGTTTATTCGCCTTAGCGAAAGGCTTATGATGCCACACGCCGTCGGTATGACAAAGACAAGTATTGGGAGCAACGATTCGACCACCATCTCTCACACCTCGCTTGGTTTGAACCAACTTCACTATGGCAGTGCTGTTCAAACCACCTCAGCGCTTCAACTCTGATAGAGTCAAAGTATCGACAACACCAAGCGCTTTGTAAATTCCTTCAGCGAGCTTGATAAGCAACCACGCAGCGATGATAACATTCGTCCATATGCCGAGCTTTGTCGTCGCTGGGAGTGTCGGTGCGAGTGTGATGAGAGCCAGATGAGCACCATTTTCAAGCAGGATGAACCCGACTACCACTTTAACAACATCCCTGCGCGTGATAAGCACATACATGCCGAGTGAGAAGATGCAGAATGCCATAGCCAAGTTTGAGCGGGCTGGCTCCATCATTGCTGCTATGGTTGGGGCGATGAAGTAGATGTAAGTGCGGAAGAGCCAGTAGAGCGCCACAACTAAAAAGACGCTCATCAGAACCGAAACCCTCAACCCTATCAGAGGGCGTATCTCCATAGTGAGCCCTGTAACTCTTATGTGATGGAGCAAGAGGGCGGGGATGATGATAACCTTCGTCAGCACTGTAACAGAAGCCCAGATGAAGAGCGTTGGGTTGTTCCAAACGAAACCGTATGACGCTATTATGCAAGCCAAGAAGAATGCTTGGACAACGAGTGCCCAAGCGCTGAGGCGCAGGTTGCGAAGCTCGGATGCGACAAGGGATGCAAGAAGATGTGCTATCATGAGCAATGCAAGCACATCTATGCCTTGGATGGCAGGCATGGTATGCTCACCTCTCAACAGTCCTCAAGTGCCTCTTTGGCTGGCGACATAGCATATGCTCCGTAACGCTTCTCCATCGGTGGCTTGAAACCCACTTCCATCATCTTATCCAAGACTGTCTTAGGTTTGAAGCATCTCCCACATCGTGAGCATGTAGCCATGAAGACTTCCCATGTGTCGGTGAGGTCGGCTGGGTCATCTGTGGCAAGCTCAAACTCACATGTCAGTGTTATAGCTTTCTCTTGGCAAACCTCCTGACAGCGTGCGCAGTAAGTGCACCTCTCACGCATTATGGTCATCTTGCGCCATAGTTGTGATGTGTCCTCAATGAGTATGCACCTTGATGGGCAAACATTCGCACAGCCACCACACCCGACGCACTTTGAAACATCAACTTCAACCTTTCCTCTGAAGCCTTCTGGCACTTCGGCGCCCGGTCCAAGCGGATACGGTAATGTCACGACGAGCGGTCTTGGAGCGCCACCACGAAGCGCAATCATCAGCTCCTTCAACTTGCTACCTATCATGTCGTTGCCCCCCTATGAAAGTTGAATCGCTTTAAGCCTTATGGAGCAACATAAGCAATGGCGATAGCGATTGCCGAAGTAAGAAAGACACCAAGGTAGAAGTTGAGAGCCTGATCAACCCTAAGCCTTGGCGAGAGCACCTCAACGAGCGTCACAAGAACGAAAGTGATGAGCACCTTGACGAGCGTGATGATTAGGTCAATGACAAACACCCCAGTTAAGCACCAAGGTATGAAGACAGTGGCAAAGAGGCTTGCGCTGATAAACTGCCTCATATAGACTGCCCACTTCAGCAAGGCGAGCCTCGGACCTGAAACTTCCATGAATGGACCGCCTATTATCTCCTGCTCTGCCTCAGGTATGTCAAATGGGAGACGCCCAAATTGAGCCAGCATCGCCATGAAGACAACACCCGCAGCGATGAGCATCGGGAGCGAGAAGAAACGCATGCGATACCAAAGGATTATTCCAGAAAGCCTGAGAGTGTGTGCACAGACAGCCCCGCAAATGAGGGATGTGATGAATATAAGCTCAACAAGCGTCATGAGCATTATCTCCCTCAGCGCACCAATGCTTGAATATGGAGAGCCAGTGTCAAGCGCCAAAACAGCAAGCGATATCGCAAACAGACTAACAGTGTATACGAAGACGATCAGATCCCCAAATCCATCAAGCGGTGCATAGCCACAAAGCGGCAGGAAAAGGGAGGCAACCAACATCGAACTAAAGGCTATATACGGCATGACCGTTTGGAGTGCTCCACCAACGCGTATGTCTTCCTTCGCAAAGAGCTTTAGCAAGTCATAGAACGGTTGCCAGATGCCAACGAGTGGACCTCTCCTTGAGTGAGCCAAGTTGGCACGGATATACTTGCGCACGAAGCCCTCACACAACGGCGCAAAGAAAAGCACAACGACCACATTCAACACCGCATAGCCTAACCTCTCCATCACTGCATCACCCTCTAATAGAGTGCAATTTTTTTCGTAGGCATCAATGTTGCCTCTCCATTGGTTGTTTAGCAGAGCCACCAAGCTCGCCAACTGTTATTGAGCGCCTATTGAACAGCTCCTGAGCCTTGAGCCTGCAGAGCTCGATCAACTCGTTCCTCGTGTAGAAGCGCACTTCCTTCTTTTTCACATCAACCACTTCAACCCTCTCAGTGCACGAGAAGCAAGGGTCAACACTGCCTATGATTATCGGTATGTCAGCGATGTTTGCCCTGCTGAACGGCTCCGATGGTATGCCTCCATCCTTGTTCTTGAACATAACTGGCAATGCGTGTATGTTCATGTAAGATGGTGCTCGCACACGCCACCTGTGTGGTCTGTTCTCAGCGCTCGTTATGACATAGTGGATGCATTCTCCCCTCGGCGCCTCAACAACGGATATGCCCTCAAGCCCCTCTGGGACTTCCTCAGTTATGTTGAGCACTATCTCGCCCTCGGGCATATCTTGAAGAGCTTTTATGCCCTCCCTAACCAGCCTGACTGATTCGATTGTCTCCTCAAGCCTGACGAGTGTCCTTGCCCAGATGTCGCACTCATCATGCACCTTCTTCTCTGGGACAAGCTCATCGTAGCCAGCATACGGATGATCAACACGCGCATCAATCGCGATGTTAGAGCCCCTTGCAGTTGGACCGACAACGCACATTGCTCTCGCATCCTCTGGTGAAAGGTATCCGACCCCGCGAAGCCTCACATGAAGCATCGTATCACCCTCAACTGCTCTTATGACTGCAACAGTTTCTTCCTCAACTCGCTTCATCACTTCAAGGATGCGCTCGTGCTTCTCCCTCGTTATATCTCGCCTAACGCCGCCCACGATGTTCATTCCGTAAGTTTTCCTATTGCCCGTGATATACTCGGCGAGCCACATGACTGGCTCTCTTATCCGCCAAGCTTGCATGAGCACTGTGTCAAACCCGATTATGTGCCCAGCTATACCGAGCCAGAGCAGGTGGCTATGTATGCGCTCAATCTCGAGCATTATGCTCCTTATGAGCCTTGCCCTCCTTGGTGCTCTTATTCCGAGAGCGTTTTCTGTTGCCTCACAGCACACCGTGCTGTGTATGAAGCCTCATATCCCTCATATCCTTTCGGCGAGGAAAACAATTTGGTTGAATGTAAGCTTGCTGTCACCGAGTTTCTCAATGCCACGATGGTTATAAAAGCCACGGTAGTCGCAACCAACTATTGTCTCACCCTCGACGAAAAGCCTGAAGTAGGCTGGTTCCTCAAGCACTGGGAAGAACGGACCAACTGCCACAACAGTTGCTCCCTCGGGTGGCTCTTTCATCGGCACCTTGCCACGCATATCAGGCTCAGGGCGATAGTTGTATGGGTAATCCTTTCGTAGCGGATGCAAGTCTGGCGGGAAGTCATCGGGTAGAACGAGCCTCCTCGGGTCTGGATGACCATCAAACTTAACACCAACCAAATCCTGTTGCTCCCTCTCAGCCCATTCAGCACCGGGTATTAGCGGGGTGATCGACGGCAACACTGGGTTTTCAGGGTCAACTTCGCAACGCACGGAGAGGAAAAGCTTGTCCGCATCGAGCGAGAAGAAATGCGTTACGGTGAACTTGCCATTTCGCCATCTGTCATCAGTTGCGCATGTGGTCATGTAGCGCGCTTTAAGTGTGTTGAATGCATAGTCGCACGCTGTAACGATGTCGCTCGGTGAGACCTTAACGAACACCCTTCCATCCCTCGGTTCCCAGCACTCAATCACTTTTTCGCCCAACCCTTCGCGCAGGCGTCGCATTAACTCACGAGAAGTCATGAGCGCTCACCCCTCAAAGCTTCGTAGTTCACGAAAGAAGGTAAAGCAAAGCTATGGCGAAAAGGATGCCGATAGCCATCCACAGGACATAAAGCTGTGGTATGCCAGCATGCGTTGTGCTAAACCATTCGCAAGCCTTCGCGCCCACACGAATCACAGCTTCATAGAGCCTATCAACTTCAAAGATGATGCGCATCTTGGCAACCCAAGGCGCCCTCGGCTTCGGCAAAGTCGGGTAAAGTGATGTCACGCGCTTCCTACCCACCCTGAACGAAAGGAAACCCCTGAAGGGCGTGTAGAAGCTCTCAACACGATAGCGTAGTTCCTCACTGCTGTGGAGCTCCCCACATGCCCATGGCGATGCGTAGCGCACTTTCGCACCAGCAAGCTTGTAGAGCGCAAACGGGATGAGCATACAAACCAAGAACGCAAGCAAGTATACAAGGGGAGAGAAAGCTCCAGTGACTCCCTCGCCAACGCTTATCCCAACCGACAAAGGCATCCATACAAACAGCGAATCAAACGGCGGCATGAAATCGGGGCGCAACGCATTCACTGCACGATACACTACAGGCAAAACGAGGTTTGGAAAGAGACCAAGAGCAATGCATATCAGAGCAAGCACAACCTGCGGGACAACCATAGTCCAGTCAACCTCTCTAAGCTCCTTCTCGAGCTGACTAACGAGCTTTGACGGCATGCTAATGAATATCCCCATGAGCTTGATAGAATAAGCGAGCGTGACAGTGGAGATGAACACCGCAGCGATGCAACACGCAAGGTATATCGGGACTTGGAGACCACCCATAATGGAAGCATTGTAGATCAACCACTTGCTCACAAACCCGTTCATCGGCGGCACGCCAGAAATCGCGAGTGCGGCGATAAGAGTTGTGAAAGCTGTTGTGGGCATGAAGCGCCACAAGCCACCGAGCGTGCCCATGTTGCGCGTGCCAGTGCGTATCAAAACTGAGCCAGCGTTTAAGAAGAGGAGACCTTTGAAACACGCATGATTGATCAGGTGATACAAACCAGCTATGAAGCCGAGCGCGCTTAAACCCGGCGAGACGCGCATGAAGCCCATCCCAATTCCTATGCCCAAGCAGATATAGCCCATTTGACCCATACTGCTGTAGGCGAGCATGCGTTTTGAATCGTTTTGGATTAAAGCAGCTACAGTGCATATGAAAAGCGAGACAGTGCCAAACAGCGCTACAACAAAACCCCATGTGCTTAGGTGGTGAGATGAGGGCATCATCCAGACGAATGTGCGTAGGATGCCATAGACACCCATCTTTATCATCACGCCAGAGAGCAAAGAGCTGATAGCGGATGGCGCTGCAGGGTGAGCATCAGGGAGCCAGTCGCCGAATGGGAAGAGTGCAGCCTTCGTAGCGAAGCCAACAAAAAGCAACAATAGCACAAGGTGAAGCAACGAAGGGCGTTCCGTATAAAGCATTTCCATGCCGACCTTGAGGGATTCAAAGTTAAACGAACGACAGAAAAGCCAGACGATAATCACGCCACAGACGATGCCAGTAGTGCCGATGTGCGTCATCACGAAATACTTCAAGCCGGCACGAAGCGATATGGGGTTGCTCTTTTCGTAAATGACGAGCACATAGGAAGCAAGCGTCATCACTTCCCAGAAGACGAGGAAGTAAAACATGTCCCAGCAGGTTACAACGCCGACCATGCCAGCGAGGAAGAACATCAAAAACGGATAGTAGCGGACAAGGTGCTCTTCCTTGTAGTAGTCGTGTGTGATGTAGCCAACAGAGTAAAGTGAAGTGCAGATGCCGAGCAAGCCGATGATGATGAGGAAGAGAGCGCTAAGCTCATCAACCTGTATTTGGAACGCCGCATTTACGACCGGCAATGGAAGGTAAGAATGTCCTTGCTCGATAGCAGGTGCATAAAATGCACGAGTAGCGACGACGAGGCAAAGCAAAGAGCCACAGAAGGCGAAGATGAACCCAAGCCACGCTGTCAAGCGACGAAGCGGTGAAGTTACAGCGGTAAGGAAAGCACCAGCGCCAAAAACTCCGAGGATGATCATCACAAGCATCTCCTGCGAGATCTGCATCTCACCTATCGCCTCCCAAAAGCCGAGCTTTAAATTGGCTTCAATGTGCCACCACAGAGCAAGTCCCCTCAGTGCAGATCCCAACCGCAGTTGCAGACATCTGCACCGCAAACGGCGTTGAGATGAAGCAAAGTATGATCAAGATGGCGATAGCTATGTTAATCGCTGGCGAAGTCCCTTTAGCGCTCCGCACCATCTCAGATGGCTCACCAGCGAACACCTTGTGCGCAACATAAATGAACCACGCAAACCTGATGACGGCATCGATGAGACCGACTATGACAAACAATATCCCGAACTTGCCCAGCGTTATCGCACCTAAGATGAAGTAGAACTTGCTCCAGAAGCCAGCGAATGGCGGTATGCCCGATATGGTGAGCGCTCCGATAAGGAAGCTAACCGCCACAAGTGGCATCTTAAAGCCAGCACCGCTCAGCTGGCTTATGCGCCTTGTGCCAGTGGAGTATGAGAGCGCGCCGACGGAAAGGAAGAGCAAACCCTTGCCCACACCGTGAGCGATGATGTGTATCAACCCACTCTGATAGCATATTGAGCACCCGAGTGACCCGCATGCCCATTCCATCAGGATGTGAGCAAGGTGAACGATTGTTGAGAAAGCGAGCAGTCGCTTCAAGTCATCTTGGTAGAAGAACATGTAACAGCCGATGATGATGGTTATGATTGAGAGCGTGCCCATGAGTATTCCAGCTGTATCGATGGCAGATGGGTGCAGTGCCTTAAGAAACGGGCGAGCTGCAAGGACAACCCTTGCTGGCAGGTATATGCCAGCCTTAACCATAGCTGCTGCGTGCAAATATGCACTGACAGGGGTAGGCGCAACCATAGCATCGGGAAGCCAAGTGTAAAATGGGAATTGAGCTGCCTTCGCCCACGCACCAATGAACGCTAAGGAGAGGAGCGCAACCTGCATCGTCGGTGTGAGCTTCCTCATGGCGTCAAACCCGAAAGACTTCGTGAAGGCGAAACACAACACGATCATGGTCATGAGGAAGAGCCCACCAATATGCGTCATCAAAAGTGCCTTGTAGCCCGCACGAACTGCCTCAGGGTCGTTATAGTCAAACGAGATGAGCGCCCATGAACACAGCGTCGTTAATTCCCAAAAGATGAAGAGCTGGAAGAATGTCGAAGATGTGACGACGCCAGCCATTGACGCAATGAAGAGGAGCATCCAGCAGAAGTAGCGTGAAGCTCCCTCCTCTACTGGATGTTCCTTGTTGTTGGCGCTGACATAGGCAGTTGAGTAAAGCACAACAAGGAAACCTATAACGACGATCAGCGAAAGCATTATACTGCTCAACGGATCAATGAGAAAGCCGAACAGGTCAACTTTCGTTCCAGCAACTTTGCTTATCCATGCAAGCCCACCAACGCTAACTATGTTCTCCTCAGAGCCATAATTGGTGATGAGCCATAAGCCTATGACGGCTGTAGCAAACGACACTACGGTGGCAAAGAAGCGCGCAGCCCTGTCTGGCAGGAAAGCACAAACTATCCCACCGATTGCAGGAACTGCTATCAGCAAGATGCACCAAGTGACCATATCAACCATCCCACATCACTCTCACTTAGCTTTTTAGTTTACTCACAACCATCCACAGAGCGACCCTACCGCTGGCATCGCCGAACGCAAACTTTGAACCATCTGGTGAGAACGCAATCGCCGTGACAGGGCGTGTGCCCCAACTCACCTTTCCAACGACTCTCCACGGCTCAGCATCAAAAAGGACAACCTCGCCGTAAGTGCCGATGGCAATGAGCGAACCGTTTGATGAAAATGCAACCGCATCAACTAAACCGAGGTTGGCAGTCCCTTGCTTGCGCCAAGTGGCAACATCAAACGCATGTAAGCCATCAGCGGAAACGCATATGAGCAACTTACCCTTTTCCAAGTAGCCAACACCCCTTACCTTCATGCCGACATGTAGCTCTTTAACCTTCTTGCCATCGCTCACATCATAAATCGCTACAGCCTTTGCACCACCGATAGCCACCCTCTCACATTCGTTCAAGAAGGTGACGCTGAACGCATCGCCTTTAAACCTTCTGATCAACCTTCCGCTCCTCGCATCCCAGATGCGTGTGTCGCCTTCCATATTGCAACAGCCTTCGCATGCTATAGCGAGCATCCGCCCATCATGAGAAAAAGCCATCTGCCTTATCTCCCCGCCGTGTCCCGTTACCTTTGCAACCAATTTACCAGCGAATAAATCCCAGATGGAGACCACTTGGCTTGCGCCGATGCATGCGAGCAACTTTCCATCACCTGAGAAAGTGCCACCACGCAACGATTTAACATTGCATTGCAAAATGCGTTTGAGCTCACCTTTGATGAAATCCCACGCCACAACATCTCCGCCCTTCCTCAACAGTGCCAACTTGTTCCCGATGAATTGCACCGCAAGCACAGGACGCGAATCGACTTGCGCCTCTGCGAGCTTGCGAACAGCCACCCCCTCTGTAGCTTTACCAAGCTCTTTCGCAGAAACTTTGGGCGTCGCCACAAGTGCAGAGATGACGAAGCAAAGAGCCACCATCATTTGTCAGAACACCCTGTAGAGCTCAAGTAAGCTGTAAGGAACTCCGCCACCACATCGGCTGACTCTTTCACATCATCGCACATAGTTGCACCAAATGAAGTCGTCCCAACTTGAATGCCGATGAGCATCACATCAGCACCAAGTTCACGGTGAAGGTAATCGGCGAGCAACCTTAGCGGTATACCATGAGTTGAGACGGACAAGGATAGTGGTAGCTCCTCACGATGCATGATGACGATTGACCCAGCGTTTGCGCCCACATCAACTGCGTCAATCAGCAATATGCAATCTGGCTCATAAGCTCGCAACAACTGCGTGTAGTTTTCCGGGACATCGCCTGCATCAATGACGAGCGCACCGCTTATGCCTTCAAGCTTCCTCGCCACATAACATCCAACGGCATCATCACCACGCATCTCATTCCCTATACCCACTACTGCGACCTTACGCCACCGCGCATCGCAAATTCTCTCAATCCCTATCTTCTCGTTCATCGCTACATCAACCACGCAACCAAAGGGCTACTAAATCAAACTGACTTCTCTGCGCTCATCCACTCAAGCTCTTTCATCTCAGCCCAAGAGAACACGGGTCCATCAACACATACATACTTGTGCCCTATGGCACAGTGCCCGCACTTACCGACTCCGCACTTCATGTGGCGCTCAAGCGTCGAGATGATGTTCTCTGGAGGCACATTCCGTTTCTCAAGCTCAAGGATGACGAAATGGATCATGATCGGAGGACCGCAGATGAATGCGATTGTATTGTGCGGTTCAATCGGGCTTTGCTCATCGAGTATCGGGAACAGAGTCGTCACAACCCCAACCCTCTTTCCTAACCTCTGCCACTCCTCATCAGCAATATCAACTGTGTCGAGATATTCAAGGTCAGGGCGAGCAGACCATTCGGCGAGTTCACGCTTGAAAACCATATCAGCAGGGGTGCGTGCACCGTATAACACCGTTATCTTCCCGAACCTCTCCCTGTTGTCCAGCATGTAGTTGAGCAATGAGCGCAGTGGTGGCAAGCCAATCCCGCCACCAACGATTATCACCCTCTTGCCCTCCGCCCTCTCCACTGGGAAGCCATTCCCAAGAGGCGCCCTTACACCAACATAGTCGCCTTGCTTGAGGCTATGTAGAGCCCTCGTTACCTTACCTACAGCCCTCACCGTCACTTGAATGTAACCGGTGCGCTTTGTCCAAGTCGGGCTTGATGATATGCCAAACGGCGCTTCACCAACCCCGAAGACGGAAACCTCCGCAAACTGCCCGGGTCGATAATCAATGACACCGTCCTCGATTTGGAGCGTGAATGTCTTCACATCTGGCGTCTCATCTGTGACCTCAACGATTCGCGCAAGCATTGGCTCATAGAGATGCTCACGCATACCAAACCCTCCCAACGAAATTCAATCTTGTCACCTCAACCTCACACCGAACACCTTTTCCTCCCTCAATGTGTTGACGACCGCTGGCATATCAACCACGCCAAAGCAAACTTGAATGCACCTTCCACAACCAACACAACCAACCCTGCCATCCATCTCCATGTAGAAGTAGCTGAGCTTGTGGTAGAAACGCCTCTTGAACCTGCTCAGTTTATCTGGGCGTGGGCTGACGCCTGCAGCCTCCATTGAGTAGCCAGCGAACTGGCAACAATCCCAACAACGCTCCCGCCAACCACAGACTGCTCCATCATTTTCGGATGGTAGCTTATGGTCAACAACATCAAAGCATGTGCACAGCGGGCAAACGAAAGCGCATCCACCACACTCAATGCACCTTGAAGCCATCATCTTCCAAAGTTCCTCAGAGACAGACCTTGATGTCAGCTTGCGAACCCCCGTCCCCATGTGAGAAGCTATCTCAAACTTCTGTAGCGTCTCCTCGTATAGCCTATTTCGCCTCTCAACGAGTTCCTCCGAGGCAAGCTCAAAGAAACCCTCGCGCCCGCTGAGCAACTGCTTCCCTTTCTCTGAGCCAACCTCAACAAGGAACAGCTCGCCGAAGTCTACAAGTTGTATGTCGTATCCGTCCTCAAGGAATGGACCTCCAGCACAACATGGGCAAAAACAGTTCTTGCCAGGGCGTTGGCATGCGATGCTTATGAGTGTCGTCACTTTCGCCCTCTCAAAGAACGGTGTATCAACGAAGCTGCGCGAGAAAAACATCTCAAGGTAGCGCATCGCTGCTACATCACACGAGCGTATGCCGAAGATGATTAACGGTTGTGGAGGCGGTGGGAACTCAAGTTGTGGTTTACCATTGAGCCTGAAGTTGAAGAGAACTTCGGTCTGCGGGAAAAGCAAGGCAACTGGCGATATCGTGCTGTTCACATACTCAGCATCACGAAGTATTTGTTCAAGCGGTGGGTTGACAGCGAAATGCACTTCGCCATGCTCAAGGCGTATTGGGGCTGCTAAGGGTGCATCAAGCGAACGAAGGAAATCGTTCAACCTCCCCTTCGAGAGCGTGAGCTTGCTACCAACTTCAACAGTGCCCATGAACCCCGCCCCCCATGAGTGAGGTGAATTTTTCACTCACCTTGTTCGCTCCAACCTCGCCACAACCACAGGATAGATTGGCGCACCAGTTTGCTCATCCACACCCTCTCGCCCAATTACATGCCGAAGCTGTGGGAAGAACATCTCGGGCAAGATGGCGATGCCAGATGGTATCGCCTCCTTGAATATCGATGTGACACGAGCACTCCCATGCGGTGTGGTGATGGTGGCTGGCATTCCATCTCTTAACCCGATGGAGCTACCCACAGCCGAGTTGACGAAAACATGAGGCGTGAAGCGCAACCTGAACTCCCGTTGAAGCGTCGACGAATGTAACGCAAGCAAATCAGCATGCCATGGCAAGTAATAACGCTCAGTTATGAGAAGGAAAGGAAACTCCTCAGAAGTGCTCGGGAGCGCAGGTGGGCTTATCTCACCATGTGCGCTGTATGTTGGGATGGTTATGGATGTCTCACGAAGCAAGCATGTTTTGGCGTTGGCTCTCTCCAATCTGATGTCACCGTATTCTGGGACAAGGCGCTTTAGCTCATCTTCAATTTCGGCACAGCTTGAGTATCTCATCGTGTATCCAAGCTTCGTCGCCACATCACACAACACCTGCCACTCATCCCTCGCATCACCCTTCGGCTCGCAAACGCTCACCAACCTGCACACCCTTCCTTCCATGTTCACACATGTGCCATCGACTTCGCCCCAAATGGCTCTCGGGAAAACGCAATGTGCTACCTCGGTCAATGGTGAGTGATACGCAGTTATCATGACAAGCAGTTCAAGGTTGCTCAAAGCGCTCTTCAAGAGTTCATGGTCTGGATAATCGGTTAGTATGTCATCGCCGATGATGATGAGAGCGCTGATTTCCTTCCTCTCAGCTGCCATGAGCATTTGGTTGAAGTTCATGCCCTTGTTTCGTGGTAGCTTATCAACACCCCAAATTGAGCATGTCTTTTGAACCGCATCCGCATCCGTCACCCACTTGAACGCGGGGAGCAGATCTGGCGCTACGCCCATGCGCAAAGCACCGGCTGTGTTACACCTTTCGAGCATCGGCAGGATACGACACCACTCAGCGCCCATCCCCTTGAGCACCCTCAAAAGCCTTAGAAGCTCATTCATGCAATGAGGCGAGCGTATGTGGATTAATGATGCTGTATCGTAGATTGCGACCACTCGCCTGCCACTGCTGAGCAAATCAGCTGCAGCCATTATTTGCTCATCGCTCAAGCCAGTTATGGAGCGCACCTGCTCACTACTGAAAGGCATCGGTATGCTTCCGTCAAGCGCTTTTGATAACGCCCTGAGAAGAAACTCATCAGAGAAAGGCTTTGGCGAAAGATACAAAGAGGCATACGGGGCGAAATCTGATTGCCATGTATCAATCAGGAGCAGTTGCCTGCCATCTTCTACGACCGCTTTGAATATGCGAGCTGTGACTTGAGGGTAGCGATCCGATTCCCCGATACCGATGCAAAACAAAACATCAGCCTCCGCCAAATCTTCAAATGAGCAAAGCACCGATGCGCCCTCTTGAGATGAAAGCAACTGGAAAAGTGTTTGCGTAACCCTCGAGCGCCCCGGAAAGTCAACATTGTTAGTGCGGATGACAGCCCTCGCAAACTTCGCCACTACATATGAACTCTCATTCGTGGCACTCGCAGAGCCTATGATGCCAACCCTCTCTGGCGGATACCTCCTCAACACATCAGCAACGAAAGAGACAGCGTCCTCATAGCTTGCTCTTTCTCCCTTAACCAGCGGGTGTAATATCCTTTCGGTGTTGCGCAACGGTTGATGGATGTGCCAGCCGCGTATGCAAAGCCTGCCCTCGTTCACGATGTCTTTATCGCTCGGTATCACTCCAATGGCGTTACCATCCTCATGCAGAAGATACAAACCACAACCGCAACCACAAAAACCACAAGTCGTCTTCCCGCTGACCATCATGTCTTCCTCCTAAGCCCGATGTATTATCATGGTGGATGGAAGCATTCTGCATACAGCACATGCAACGCTATTGCCATTGAAAGCTGTGCACGGCAGAATATGCCCAAAGAGGTGAACACCAATGGAGAAGCAAGGTGGGCAAGCGAGCAAAGATGCAGGGATGCAACGCACCCCACAAAAGGGTGTAACACTGCAAGACGCGAAGCGGTGGGCGCTAACAGGGTTGATCATCCTGTTGGCTGTCTTGGTGATGAGCTTTCTGGTGACAAATTGGGAAGTGGCTGAGATAACACTCCTCCCATTCACACAGCCGATCCACGCACCAATCAGCATCGCTCTCATCATCTCGTTTGCGCTGGGCTGGGTTATTGGTGCTGGGAGCATGCTTTTGCGTCACAGGCGCTCTTAACCTGTCTCCATCAGTGCTTCATAACCTTTGGTATCGTGAACCAAAATGTGCTTCCCTTCTGCGGTTCGCTTTGAACCCCCATCTCGCCACCCATCGCCTCAACCAACTTCTTCATCAAGTAAAGCCCTATCCCAGTGCCCATTATTTTTCGCTTTGGATCTACAACCCTCTCAAGGCGTCGGAAGAGCTTCTCTTGCTGTTCCTTAGTCATCCCGATGCCCTGATCTATCACGGAGATGCGTAGCAAATCCTCTTCCTCCTCAACCTTCACGACCACATCGCCACCGCTTGGCGAATACTTGATGGCATTGTCCACCAGATTCAAAACAACTTGATAGACCTTGTCCGCATCGATTGTGAACTCTTCACGGCTTGCGTGCCATTGCAACTTGAGGTTGTGTTTGTCCGTCAGGCGCTGCATCCTCTCGATGAGTTGTAGCAACATCGCCTTCAGGTTTACATCTTGCACTCTAAGCGTCACTGGCTTCCCCGCCTCAAGCCTCGCTATGTCGAGCATGTTGTTTATCATCCTCGTGAGCCTTTCAGCCTCATCAGCTATTGCAGTGAGCGAATCTTGTAAAAGTGAGCTGTCAATCTCCTCAGGAGACATCCGCAGGAGGGTGAGCGCATAGCCTTTGATGACCGTCAACGGCGTTTTCATTTCGTGTGCGACATCGTCTGCAGCAGCTTCCCTTGCCTTCAGGAGTGTTTCGAGTTCGCGCACTTGCAACTCCGAAAGGATTGCCCTCCTGCCAACGATGATGCCACCGAGCAACGACAGCAACAATATGCCCAACGGGTGGAGTCGAAGCGGTTTGATAGAACTCGTCATAGCGATGCCGAAGTCGAGCCAGCAAAGCGCCACAACTGCTATTGAGCCGATGAGCATGAGCCTCAGTTCGTTCCTCATCGCCTCCTCAGCAGTTTCGGATGATACCCACAGCTGTGAAGCGACATCACCTGAACCCTCAACACCCGTTGCCTCCTCCCTTCTCAACTTGCGCATAAACATCCATGCAGGTGTAAGCCAGAGCACGAAGCTGAAAAGCATGGAAGTGTATAGCGGTCCAGGTCGAACCTGTAGTGCATTGACATCGCTCGGGTTCAAAAAAGCGGGTGTGAAGGCGAGCAATGCGAAAGTTGCGCATGTTAAATGAACGAGCCGAATGACAGATGCAGAGTAAGGTTGATTAAGGAAGAGCACAACAAAGTGGGCGAACAAGCCCGCCGTCAAGAAGTGGAGGGCATGTTCGCATCTGAACCAAAACAGCACCGTGTATGCTTCCTTGCCAACGGTTGACATGAAAGAACAGAAGGCGGTTGCCCCGAGCGCCATGCAGAGAAGCGAAAACACGAGGTATATAACTCGCCTCGCCACAGCGATGTGGAGCGAAAGCATGAATATGCCAACTTGGATGCTGAAGATGGAGCTGATGATGGAAAGCAAATTTGCAAGTTGCATTTTCACGCTCGCCCCCAAACTGAAGTTTTGCGGTTCAGCTAACATTGTAGCGCCTTGCTAAGAAGCGAAAAACAACGGTGCGTAAGGAAGCCCTCCGATGCAGGCTCAAGCCTTTAAGCATGACTGCACGCGTGGTAAAATAAAGATTGCCGAAAGTATCGACACAACCTAAGTGACGGCGTAAGGGGTGAAAGACGATGGCGTCGTATCGGATCGTTCTTCAGTTTAGTGAGAGCCAAATGCTTCAAAAAACTTACGAGGAGGTGAAATGCGAATGGTGGCAACGCTTCGCAAAGTTAAGGTTGTAGAGAACCACTGCAAGGTTTGCGGGAAACCGATTTACGGTCTGCCCATCAAGATCCACAACCTGATATGCAAGGAATGCTATGGCATCGAGCACTACCGCTACAACCGCCAGATGGAAAGCGAAGAGGAAATAACTATCACCCATGAATCATACTTCTCGATACCTGCAAAACGCGTGGCTTAATCTACCCCTTGCGCATCCCGTTGTTGAGCTTCCCTCAAAATACTAACTGCGTGGCTTGTCCCAATTCTATCAGCACCAGCATCGAGCAACTCAAGCGTCTGTTGCAATGTCCTTATGCCACCAGCTGCCTTTATCTTCACCCTGTCTCCCACCACCTTCCTCATCAAGCGCACATCATCAACTGTTGCCCCCCTCGGTCCGAAGCCCGTTGATGTCTTAACGAAGTCGGCACCAGAAGCCATCGCAAGCTCACATGCCCTCTTTACCTCGTCTTCACTCAAGTAGCCAGTTTCAAGTATCACCTTTATGAGCGGGGCTTTTGAGCTTTTGCTTTCACTGGCTTCCCTCGCAGCCTCTATCACAGCCTTAATGTCGCTGACCACAGCTTCGTCATCACCAGACTTTAGCATCCCGATGTTCATGACCATATCGATTTCTGATGCGCCATCATGAATTGCCTTCCTTGCCTCAAACGCTTTAACGGAACTTTCATTGCCACCAAGTGGGAAACCTACAACAGTCCCAACTACCACATCGCTCCCGCAGACCAAATTGGATGCAAGCTTAACCCAACACGGCAGGACAAAGACACAAGCCACACCCCATCTAACAGCTTCCATGCAACCTCTTTCAATCTCCTCTCGCGAATGCGTTGGATGAAGCATTGACATGTCTATAACGCTTGCCAACTGCCTGACCAAACTCATCCTTCATGTCCTCCTTTGCCTTTTAGTTCCCTTTGCTGCTTCCTTAAGCGATGTCACAAACTGGCGTAGCATGCGCCATGTCTTCTCATCACCGTGGGAATAAAGCCACTCATGCATCCGCCTAACTATAGCGCTACCTATGACGACTGCATCGGCATCAGTGCGGGATAGCACAGCTTTAACATGCTCTGGCTTTGATATACCGAAACCAACTGCGATCGGTTTTTCGGTCTCCCGTCGTATGCGTTGGACAAGCTCTCTCAAATCTTTGGGCAACTCCTCCCTCTCGCCAGTTATGCCGGTGCGTGAGACGCAATAGATGAAGCCAGTTGAAACGGCTGTTACAGTTTTGATTCGCTCATCGGTGCTCGTTGGGGCAAGCAGGAAGATCGTCTCGATTGAGTTTTTGTTCGCTGCGTGAATCCAATCGGTTGCCTCCTCGGGTGGCAGATCGGTTATGAGCACTCCATCAACTCCAACTGCAGAACATTCGCGTGCGAAGCGCTCAAGCCCATATTGAAGGACAGGGTTGAAGTAGCTCATGAAGATCAACGGGACATCGGTATACATGCGTATTTCGCTTACAGCTGAAAGGAGCGATTCGATTGTCGTCCCGGAGTTGAGCGCTCTTTCAGAAGAAGCCTGTATGACAGGACCATCGGCGATCGGGTCGGAAAACGGTATGCCAAGCTCGATGGCATCAACTCCAGCCTCAGCGAGTTCAACGACTGCTCTTATCGTCGTCTCAACATTTGGGTCACCACCCGTGAGGAAAACAATCACACCGCCATCTCCGTTTTCACGCAAGCGTTCAAAACAACGATGTAACCCCATCTCCGTCACCTCAATGGCTCATGATCGATGAGAGGTGTAGCGCTTATCGCACCTTACGGGCGATCATGAGAATGTTGCTTTAAGTGTAGCGATAAGGCGCGCAAGTTGCTCACCTGCGCTTGTAAGCAAAGCCTCTACATTTCTCATCGCCTGTTCAAGTGGCATCGGGCGATTGATGATGCTGAATATGGCGTCTATACCGTGTGAGTGAACCGAGTCAGCACCCTCGCCTATTGAACCGGCTATGGCTATCACTGGCTTACCATACCGTTTGGCGAGCTTCGCAACACCGATCGGTGTTTTGCCAAACACCGTTTGTGCATCGATCTGCCCTTCACCCGTAATGACTATGTCAGCAGAAGCTATCTTCTCTTCGAGCTTGACAAGCTCAAAGACTATCTCAGTTCCCCTTTTCAGCTTCGCTTTGAGAAACGCCATCAAACCAGCACCGAGACCACCAGCAGCGCCTGCGCCCGGAACATGCTCAACATCGATCCCAAGTTGCTGTCTAACGATTTCGGCGAAGTGGCGCAAGTTGCTATCGAGCTTCGGGAGCATCTCTGGAGTTGCTCCCTTCTGTGGCGCATAGACATAGGATGCACCCCTCTCGCCAGTCAACGGATTATCAACATCACATGCGACGATGAACTCAGCCTCGGATGCTCTCTTGTCAAGCCCGCTCATGTCGATGCGCCTTAGCCTCCCAAGCTCACCGCCACCAAAGCCTATCTGGTTACCATCCTCATCGAGCAGTTTGACACCGAGCGCTTGAGCCATCCCAGCACCTGCATCGTTAGTTGCGCTCCCACCGATGCCGATGATTATCTTACGACAGCCATGCTCAAGCGCTGCTTTTATAAGTTCGCCAGTGCCATATGTTGTTGTCACCCAAGGGTTTCTCTTTTCGGGCGGGATGAGGGTTAAGCCGCTTGCTGCAGCCATCTCAATCACAGCTGTTTGACCATCACCGAGTATGCCGAATGTCGCCTCAACTTTCTCCCCAATAGGGTTTGTCACCGTTACCGTTACAAGCCTTCCTCCAGTTGCATCAACGAGAGCTTGAACAGTCCCTTCACCACCATCGGCTACTGGCACAACCTCAACTTGTGCACTTGGCATCACGCGCAATATGCCCTCTCTTATCGCCTCGCCAACTTGCTTCGATGAAGCGCTTCCCTTGAAAGAATCACAGGCTATAAGGAAGCGTATCATCCCTCTCACTCCCCAACGCTCACCTTGGTTCGCCTCAGTAGCGCAAAAGAGGAGCACAAGACAGCCATGACTGCAAGCCCATTCAAGACGCCGATGATGATGCAAGTCCCTTTCACTCCGAACGAAGGTAGCAACAACACAGGTGTTATGAGCGCCCCAATAGACGCCCCCAGATGGTCAGCCCTGTCAACCTTACCAGTTGCATGCGCCAAAGCTTGTTCATCACGAGTGCGCATAGCCATGTAGTATACACCGACTGCAGCGGGCAGAGCCATGCCCGTTAGCAAACCTGAGATGGCAAGCAGTAGGAAGAAGGTGAGAAGCAAAGGCATGCCATGCAATTTGGAAACGGATTTAAGCACGCTCGGCATTGAGAAGGAGAAGAACGCAACCGCCAGTGATACGATGCTCAATGTGGTGCTTGCATGCCATCCTTTGCTCATCCGTTTTTGTAATTGCCCCATGAGCATGCTTCCTATGGCGAGCCCGAACATGAATGTCGCAACGAGCGCCCCAACCATCTGATACAGCGAGCTGTAAAGGCTTTGGAACGCGACAAGCAACAGGAGTTCCAAACCCATCGCTCCCATGCCAGCGAACGACCCCGCAAGCAATGATGAGCGCTTCACAGCACCTTCAAGATAGCTACCGGACGAAAGGGCTGTTTGCGCCACGAGATCACCAGCAAATAAGACGGCGATGAATAGGAGGAATGCAAAGAGCAAGCGCCCACCGTAGATTTTCATCCATGCATCAACTTTCGCCATCACTTGCGGATGCGACCTGTGAAGCCAAAGGCGCAAGTAGTGAAAGTAGCTCACTGGATGAAGGTCGCTGTTTATTAGTCTGCTCTTCGCTTTGAGCTTCTCGTTCAAACGAACCATCTCAGCACGAAACCATTCCGAACGAAGCGGTGGGAAATAGCTCAGCAGGATTTGAGGTGGCATTGTGGCAACGGAGATGGCATGTCCCATCGCTTGTTGTGGATGGCTCGCAATACGCTTTGCACGGCTTATCAGTTCCTCTGGTGACTCGGTGACAACGCCCCGCTTCATCGCTGCAAACATGAATGTAGTCTCGCCAACCGAGACTGCGATGTGTCCGAACGACGCTTTAAGGGTGTGGTAGATGCTACCGACATAGCTTGCGAGGGCTTCACCGAAGTATGATTCAGAGCCAGTTATGTGCAACGCAAGCACCCCACCCTCCTTCAACCTCCTTTTCACAAGCTCAAAGAACTCGATCGTGTAGTAGCGGTTGAGCTGAGCAGTTGAAGGGTCGCCGAGGTGGAGAAATATAAGGTCGTATCGTTTTTTCGTCTCCCTGACGAAGCGTCTACCATCCTCGTGCAAGAGCTTGATCCTGTTTGTGCGTAACGCTTCTTTGTCAGGTGGTGATATGAAGGGCATCATCGCATCGATAAGCCACGGGTCTGTCTGGACATAGTCCACATGTTTGACGCCTGCCGTTAGAAGCTGTGAGAGAAGCCCTTCAAGACCGTTACCGATGACGAGCACATTTGAAGGCTTATTTGCTTCAGCTACAAGCAACATAGCTAAAGATGCGTTTGTATACTCGTCTGGGAAGCTCGTTACGAAATGCCCATCGCAAAAGAGGCTGTATTGATCGAGGCGCTTCCCAATGGCTATGTTCTGGTATGGTGAATCGAGGCTGAGCAAAAGCTCGTTTCCAGTCCCGAAGGAGTTCCAACGCACTGCGACAGTTGCTCGCTCAAACTTTGAAGCGAACACCAACTGAAGCACGGCTGGCACCAAAGCGATAACGCATAACAGTGCCCTGAAGGAACCACTTGCAAACGCACGCCACAACAAGCTCGCCGATGCGAAGCAAAGCATTAGCGAAACCGTAGCTACCAAGATGCAAGGGTGCAATATGCGCACGAGCAAAAATGTGAACATGCACCCACCAAGAAAGCTCCCGACCGCTTCAGCCATATAGATTAGCGCGACAGGGCGTGGCGTAACTTCTTCTGCTTCGCGGTAGAGGCGAACACCCAATGGAAATGTAAAACCGACAGCAGTGCTGAATGGAAACAGCACAAGTAGCATGTGAAGAGCCATAGGAAGGGGCGACGGAAACTCACCTTGTGGTGTTCGCAAAAGGAAGTGTGTTGAGCGGATGAGCAAGATTTGCATCGGCAAGAGGCACGCCACAGCTATAAGCCATAGGGCGAAGGAGACAATGGTATCCCTTACCTTCGGGGCAATGTATGCACCGACCTCCGCACCAATCGCCACCCAAAGTAGCCATGACGAGAAGAGCAACCCGAGCGACAACTCAGTCCCATAGACAACGACGAGGAACTCACGCACGAGCACCGATTGAATGACCATCGAGCAAAAGCCGAGTATACTATAAAGTGAAAGGCAATGGATGTGCCCAATGCTTCTGGAACTCCTCATCAGTCCTCATCCTCAATCAAAGCTTCAAATGCATGGCGTGCGTTCCTACAAGCAAGAGAGCCGTGATAAACTTACCAAATGGTTTTGGCATGTGCAAACTGTGGTTGCCACAGTGCGAAGTTAAGCCATCATATCACAAATGATGCCTTAAGGGCGCTAATTGTGGTCAGGAGGTGAAAGGAAGTGGCAGAGCACCAAAGGCGAGCCCCAAAGACTAAAAAGCCAACCATCGAGACGCTTGAGGAGAGGCTTGAGGTAACTCGTAACATCATCCTCAGGTGCATGGTCGGTTTGCTTGGCAGGGAGGCAGTTGAGCACCTTGTAAATGCGAAAAGAGAGCTGTTGCTCGCCGCCCGTTCAGTTATTGATGCACGCATCCAACGCCTTGATGAAGCAACACAGCGCCTCAAAAGGATTGAGGTTGAGGGTGAGGAAGCTTAAGGCAACAGGCGCAATAAAACTGCTATTGATGCAAAGGCACACCAAAGCAATCGCACCGCTTTTTTCATAGCTCCCCGTAACCAGTGCGGTGGGAAGAGAGCAGTTGGCATGTAACGATGAGGCACAAAAGCATTTGACGGCATGGAGGTGGATGAGCGATGCGGTCGAGACCGAGCAAACTCGTCTTGATTGGTTTGGATGCACCGATAGCCCCGAGGGTTTACAGGTTTGCGATGGATGGCGATCTCCCAAACATAAAGCGCTTAATCGAAAACGGGGTTTACTTCAGCAACTGCCTTGTGCCATTCCCGACCATAACGCCACCGAACTGGACAACGATAGTCACTGGCGCAACGGTTGGGACGCACGGGATAACTTGCTTTAACTTGCACAAGCCCGGGGAACCACTTGATAAGATCGTTCAGGCTTTTGACTCGCGTGATGTGAAAGCTGAATTCATATGGAACGCTGCGGAGAGGATCGGCAAGAGAACAATCCTGCTCAACTACCCAACGACATGGCCTCCAACTCTCAAAGACGGCATACAACTTGGTGGCATGGGGCTATGCTTGAATGAATGGCTCATTGGCGTTCCACCTTGGGCAACTCCGATGACACTTTGTAACGAGCAGATTTTCTGCACGGAGGAGCTTCCACAAGCAACGAATGTCACTATGCGCAAGGCGAGTGGGTGGTCTAATGTTGATCTGAGAGGGGACGACCTTGAGGTTGAACTACCACTGCAATATCGCTCGGCAAAGTTCTCGGTCAAACCCAAAAGCTACTATGCCTTGGTGAGGAAAGGAAGGAGTGGCGGATATGAGACGGTCGCTATCGCAAAGCATAAGGATGGAAACTCAATCATGGCTGAGTTGAGCGTTGGGCAATGGAGCGATGTTTTAAGAGACGAATTTGAGACCGAGGAGGGAACCATGGAAGCCGTCTTCAGGTGCAAACTCATTTCCCTATCGCACGATGCTTCAGAGTTCTCCCTCTACTTCACCAGCTTGTGCGCCCTTGATGGCTGGGACTACCCTCAAGGGACAGCGAGAAAAATAAAATCAACCAACGGTTTGCCGTTGCCACGCAACGGTTTCAACGCCCTCATGCTCGGTTGGATAGACGCAAAAACATTTGTTGAGATTGTAGACATGCAACACACATGGTATGCCGATGCTGCGGAACAACTCTTCAAGGATGAGAAGTGGGATTTGTTCTTCATGCAAGCCCATTGCCCTGACTTTGCATATCATGCCTTTGCCACCCAGCTTGACCCTTTGACATGCCCTGATGAAAACATGAGGAAGGAATTCGAAGAATGCGAAATCGGCTTCTATAAGAGCATTGATGCGATGATAGGGCGCATCGTTGGAGCTGCAGGCGAGGATGTGCTCACAGTGATCGTCTCCGATCACGGTGCGAAAGCTACCACGAACCCATTTGATGTAGCCAGTGTCCTCGAGTCCGCTGGATTGCTCAAGTATGCCGATAAGGAGAGAAGGGTCGTTGACTGGAGCGCCACAAAAGCATTCCCACAACGAGCAGCATACATTTATGTGAACCTGAAAGGCAGAGACCCAAACGGCATAGTTGAGCCAGAGGAGTATGATGAGGTCAGGGATAAAGTGATCGAGGCGCTGTATAACTACACGGACAAAAGGACTGGAAAGAAACCAGTGACACTTGCGCTCAAAAGGGAAGACGCTCGCATAATCGGATTGCACGGTGAACTCGTTGGCGATGTGGTTTACGCTATAAACCCGCTCTTCATGGGACAACATGGACCACACCTGCCAACCGCTGAGTTCGGCATAGGTTCGCTGAAGGGGTTGCTCATAATGAGCGGACCAGGAATAAGGAAGGGAATCACATTGGAGCGAACAGTTTGGCTCATGGATATCGTCCCAACAGTGTGCTACCTTATGGAACTGCCAGTTCCAGCTCAATGCGAGGGCGCAATCATTTACCAAGCGCTCGAAGACCCAGACATGCACCTACACGAAAAACAAAAACTGCAACGCAACTATGAGCGCTTGAAGAGGGCTTTCGAAGCCAACATTTCTCTGACTCATACCTACACTCAGGAACCAGAGTTGTAGCGGGTTGAACTTTGATGCATAAGTTGTTGGGGGAGCTTTTCGTTGCGCATGTTCAAAGCCACATCTTTTTTTGTCGTCCTAACACAATCGCAAAATCTACAATGCAAATCTTGACCGAGCCAGCATGCTCGTTCATGCGACATGTCGCTAAAGCATGAGGTGATAGCGATGAAATTTGTGGGGCTGACTTTGGCGTTGATGGGGGTGACGATGATGGCTTCGGGACAAGAGGCGTTGGTGCGTGAGAAACCTCAGCAAGGGCAATTGAGCATGTCAAGCCAGTTAAGCCCGTTTGCATTCATTGAAGAGGTGGGCAAGTGGATTCGATTGGTTTTCAAGGGTAAACCAGTCTGGCAATACAACTATGCCTTCACTGCTCCCTCGGATGCTAAATCAAAAGTGGCGAGCGGTTTCCTCCATCCAGTTTGGAGTCCCAATGGCGTCATCGTCACTGATTGGGGACCTAAAGACCATTATCATCATCGTGGCATCTTCTTCGCTTTCCCTAACACCCGATGGAGCAACTTAGCCCCTAACTTTTGGGACATCTCTTTGGGACGCATCCGATTTGAAGCTTTTGAGCGATTGGAGCTCCACCGCGATAAGGCGGTTATGGTTGCCCATCACCTCTGGGATGCTAAAAAGGATGACGAATGGATGCCCATCATCAGGGAACGGTGGACGATTGTCACTTACGCTCCAAGAAGCGAAGAACCCGAGCACTTGACTTTCGACCTGATGATAGAACTGGTTAATGTTACTGACGAGCCATTGAATGTTGAGGAATCTCGCTACGGAGGGTTGGGCTATCGTGGTGCACGCTCATGGCTTGATAAAAGCAAGCGCGAGGTTTTGACCTCGGAAGGGAAAACGCTTGCTGACGCAGACGCAACCGACGCCCGTTGGATCTTCCAAGGCGGATTTGTAGATGGGCAATGGGCTGGCTTAACGCTCATGGATCACCCAAGCAACCTCGCTTTCCCAAACAGGTTGAGGGTCAACCCAGACTGCCCTTATGTTGGCTTCTGCCCGATGCGCAAAATGAGCTTCATCGTGCACCCTAAGGAGACCATGCGCTTCTGCTACCGAATAGTCGTCCATGCATCAAAGCCCACACAACAATTGCTGGAAGCGATATGGCGTGAGTTCCAAAAGCCAATGGACTGACAGCTTGAGCATCAGCCTGCCCACCTGTAGCGTGTGACAATGACTTTACCCATAGCCTCCTCAATCGCACACGGAGCTTTAACTTTGACTGCGTAGTTGATTGTGCAACAATGTAATTGGCTCGCTGGCAACTGAGCGTTTCATCTTCGGCTATGGTTTTAGCGAGGTGAGATGAGATGATGTGGCTGTGTGTCCTTTCACTTTTGACGATGGCGAGCAACCTCACAAACATAGCTCTCAATCGCCCTTACACAATGCAACCACAACCGAATTACAGATATTGCACAGATCCAGATGACCGAATACAGCTCACCGATGGACAATATGCGAAGGGTGGGCGCTTCTGGACACAGAGGGAGACTGTCGGATGGCAAAATGTTAGCCCTGTGATAATCACCGTTGACCTCGGAAGAGACGCACCGATAAAAGGTGTCTCATTCAACACTGCTGCGGGGACTGCTGGCGTCCAATTCCCAGTAGCCATATGGGTGCTCGTGAGCGCCGATGGCAAACAATGGTATGAAGCGGGTGAACTCGTAACAGTTAGCAACGCTCAAAACGGACCACCACCAACTCAAGGCTATGTGGTGCATAAGTTCTGGACAGACAGGTTTAAGGCTCATGGGCGTTATGTGTCATTCGTTGTGATACCGCAAGGTCCGTTTTGCTTCGTTGACGAAGTTGAGGTTTACGAAGGCGATAAAGAGTGGCTCAAAGAACCGATGGCTGGAAACGCCTACACAGACCCAAAAACTTTTGCACAGCACAAGGAAGTTGAAAGGTGCGCGCTCAGGCGGTTCCACTCAGACATGGAGAAGTTGAAACAGTTGATCGAGCAGGCAAGCGTTAGCAACAAGGCAAACCTATTGGAACAGTTGGAGAAGCTGAGAAAAGCGATTCCGACATCATTCACAGTTGATGAGCCAAAAGCTTTCAAAGCTATACTCCCACTGAACGAATGGCACAAAGATTTGTTTCGCGTTCAAGCAAGGCTATGGGCGAGCACAGGAGTGCCAGAGATTGCAGTGTTCGTGGCACGCTCGCCATACGACCCAATACCTTACCTAACGCTCAACCCCATCCCAGATGAGCCGTTAAAAGCTGTGAAGCTGGTTATGCTCAGAGGTGAGGTGCGTCATGTTGCGATCAACATAGTGAACGCACGCCAACGCCCAATAAAGGTGGTAGCGGAAGTTGAAGGGCTAAAAGGAGTAGACACAAAAATACACCACGCAGTTTGGACTGACACGAAGGAGGGCGTTCCAATAGCAGCAGCTCTACCAGAAGGGAACGAGACGAGTGTTGAGAGTGGGATGGTTGGGCAGATATGGCTAACGCTCTCCCCGAAAAGGGGCATAGCAAACGGTGATGCGAGGGGACACCTGAGGCTTAGGACAGATGCTGGAGATAAGTTTGATGTTGAGCTCGCTATAACCATACTCCAACTTGATTTGCCAGAGCGCCAATCGCTCCATGTCGGTGGCTGGGACTACACAGATGTGGATGAGCGCTATGGCGTCAACCCCAAAAACCGCGATGCGTTCATTTCGCATATTCGTGAGCGCTTCGTTGACATACCATGGGCAAGCCGTTTCGTCATGCCATCGGGCAAGTTCGACGAAGCAGGGCACATGATCGAGCCACCCGAGACGACCAATTTTGACCGCTGGCTTGAGCGCTGGAAGGGTGCAAGCAGGTTCTATGTTTTCCTTTCGGTTGGGAATTCGTTTGAGGGCTCAAAAGTCGGCACCGAAGAATTTGAACGCAAGGTTGGCGAATGGATTAAGTTCTGGTGGGAGCACGCAAGGGAGCGCGGCTTGAAGGAGGGGCAGTTTGGCGTCCTGCTCGTTGACGAGCCTCACACACCAGAGCAAGACGAGCTTACGATAGCGTGGGCTAAAGCCATTAAAAGAGCTGCACCTGAGGTTGTCATTTGGGTTGATCCGACATGGTATGAGCCGAGCAAGATGAACGAGCGACTGCCAGAAGTCGTTGATGTGATGTGCCCAAACCGCATCATATGGGTGCGCAACCAGAAAGAGCATGACCAGTTCTACCTTGCTTGGCGTGATAAAGGGAAACGCCTCGCATCCTACTCATGTAGCGGTCCGAGCAAACTGCTTGATCCATATGCTTACTATCGCCTTCAGGCGTGGCACTGCTTCCGCATAGGCGCTGATGAGATGTTCTTCTGGGCATTTGGTGACAATGCATTCAACTCATGCTGGAACGCATACCTTGACCAACGCAACTGTTACACGCCACTCTTCCTCGCGCCAGATTCAGTGACCCCAGCAAAGCACATGGAAGCGATAAGGGACGGTGTGCAGGACTACGAAATCTTGAAGATGCTCAAGGAAGCACTTGACAGGCACAAGGGGAAGTCGAAAGGTGAAACGGTGGCGATGGCTGAGGCTTTGCTAACCGATTGGGTGAACAAAGTCCTTGAACCAATCGGGGAGAAGGAGATTCTTTGGACGGCGGAGAAAGACAGGACGATCGCTGACACGGTTAGAGAAATGGCATTGATTCTGCTCGCTAAGCTCAGCAAGCTATGAAAGGCTTGATTACCACCATGCATCATACATCGGCTTTTGAACGATGAGACCGTAAACGCTCCACGCACATGCTACCAAACCCTCGCCAAGTATCAACCCCACGAAAAACGGCGTCAGCGATAGCGCTGTATATGAGCCAGCATACTTCATCAGAAGCCATTTGACCGATGAGCCGATGAGCAAACAAAGCCAATAGAAATCGATGGCGTAGCTCATCCCAAGCAAATATCCGAGCGGATGAAGAGCCCACCATGGCATCCTGTGGTAAAGCGAACTGAGGAGCAATGTGAATGCGAAGCCAAAAGATGTAGCGTAGCGCGAGGGTATGTTTGGCTGAGATGGTGTCCCAACCCAAGATGCAAGCCGAGTGAATGTATCCATCCCAACCCATACGACTTCGCCGACAACCTTCGTTGCCCCGTGCGAGTAGAAAAGTTTTGGGTAGAGCAGGAAACAAACGACGAGCGTTGAGAATGCCATCAGCACCATGAACGGGCAGAGCTGTGAGAGTGATAAGGAAATGGATTCGCCGATGCGCATTGCTTCAATGATGACTGGCATGGGATGGTTTCTGTTCAAGCGGTTGAACCAGAAGAAGAGCGCAAGCACAGTTAAGTGGCGCGGATGGAACGAACGGCTACCAAGCCAAAAGAGCATCAGGTCTTGAGGGTTTGCAAACAGGAGCGAATGAGACGGTGGACCAGCTTCAGCACGAAGCCTTGAAACAGCTACAGCAACGAGAAAGTGAAGCACCCAAAAGACCAGCGCAATCGAGACTGACAAGCCCGCTAAAGTTGAGATGGCGAGGCAGAGGATAAACGAGACGATGAAAAGCACTGTGGCGATGCGAGTGTTAAAACCACAGCGATGCGATTGATGCCCTTGACCTGCACCCCGCGAGGGCATAAACGAAGCCTTGAGGTAATGTCGTGCACGCCAGAGAACCATCACTGCTACCGCAAGGGCAGCGCCAGATGCTTGCTCATTCTCATATGGGAATCGTGGCAAGCGCATCAAGCCAACCATAGCCCCAAACAGCCTCTGAAGCTTTCGGACGATGTAGAAGAACCATGCCGATGTGCAAACATCGAGCGGCATCAAATAGGCATAGCCTATAATGAAGGGGTAAAGCGCAAGCGGTGTTGAACCGAGCGCGTTCCAAGGGGGCTCTGTGACGAAGTGCATTAAGTCCCTATCCCTTGCCCTCACCTTTACGAACGGGATTGCTGGATAGAGGTGATGCAGGTGGTTCACCATATCAACGAACGCTGCGATGGTGAAGCCGAGGAAGAAAGCATTTGAGCGCCAATGCAATTGCCCAGTGGCTATCTCGGCTGGCATCCTAACTATCGGGAATGAAAGCCTTTCACTATGTGCCCAACGACAGTAGAGCAGGAGCGAGAGCGAAAGATATGCTAAAAACATGCACATGAGCAAAGTTGTCCAAGCAACTGCTGGCATAACCCAATAGCCTTCGTAACCTGAGCCATAAAACTTCCCGCCACCGGTGTAAAAATGCCAGATGGCTCTTTTGTCCGTTATTGCGAGCCAACTCGGTATGTATTGGAAGAACAATTCCTGCCATCTGTTTGCGGGGCTTTCAAACCAAGCTGCAGCAGGTATAACTCCCATCAAGCTAACCATTTGATCGTGCCCGATGAAAACGCTTTGGACAGTTAACCCGATGTGAACGAGGAGAAGCTCGGAAGCACTCATGGCAAGTCTCCTGTTGAGTGAGTGAAGGAAACGGTTGAGCAATACCAACGCGATGAGCAGAACGAGGGCGTTCATCGGGAGCGATAGCGTTGTCATGTGCAACGCATGCCACAAACCTTCTGTAACGCCGATCCAATACGCATTCAACGGGAGGAGTAAAGTAGCCAACGCCACCCCACGAAGGAAGCGAGTTATAGTGAGGCGTTCCTCTGAAAGTTGTGATAGCACACCTTGCCAACTTGTTCCCTTTGACAGCATGGACCGATAGGAAAACACCTCCTCGCAAGAGATTGCGATGCTTTGAAGCTTAGCGGAAAGCGTGCGAGAATGGCAAACAAGGCGAGTTGGAAAAGAGCTTCACAAAACACCCACACCAGCTCACCTGAAGGAACACCCAAACTTTCAAACTCACACCAATTGAGATTTTGCGTCCAATGCGATACGAACGCAATTCACGAGGGGCTTGTCCTCACTCAATACCGAATTGTTGCTCGTGGAATCAATTTATGGCTTAGTCTTCTCCTCCACCTTGGGTGGTGTTTTTCGTTCCTCTTGTTGCTTTGTCTTCTCCTCGCTCGGCTTAGTTTCTTCTTCCTCTTCCTTGACCTTGATCAGCGCTCTTGCGCCGGGTGCAACTATTATTTCGTCCTCCTTTCTCTCATCATTTGCGAGCAGTATCGTTACACTTGTGCACTCAAACAGATGCCCCTCTTCCAAATCGTTCACCACGACTTTCCCCTCAGCTAAGAGCTTGTCCTCACGATGCCAATATGTGACCGTAGAAGCACTGCCGGCATACTGTCCGTGCTTGAACTTCAAATTGCCTTTGGCAACAGCGCGACGCTCACGGTAGAAGTATTCAAGCTGTTCGCAATCGATCACGGTTGGCTTCCGCCTTATCCTTTCCCTCAACGGGAGTTCCTCTTCACCGCCTTGCTGGCTCTTGGAACCGTTTTTTGCGCTTGCGTTTTGTGGGCTTTCCCTCGGCTTCGATTCAAGGTGCACCTTACCCACAAGGAGCAACCTGCGTTCCCTCCTGAACAATTCAGCCTTAGGTGCGGTGAGGATCACATCTGGGTCTTCGTAGCGCACCATGCCATCAGCTACAAGGTATTCCTTGCTCTCATCGTATGTGAAATGCTTCACAGTGATCGTGTAATCTTCACCTTCCTCGCGCACTGTCACATCCGCGCCATAAACTTTCCTACCGACACGCTTCAACGGCTGTGTCAGCGATTCGAAAACTATCCTCCGTTCCTCCTTCTCACCCTTTGCCTTCTTCTCCTTCTGTTCAGGTGAGGCTGTGTTTCCGAGACCTATGAGCTGTGTGATTGTCTCAACGGTTATCGGTTTGACTTCCAACTCCTCTTCAAGTGAGTGGAAGCATAAAACCAGCCTGACAGGCGGATGAGCGGTATACTCACCGCTTGGGATGCTGATATCAAGTTGGCGACAATAAAACTGTGCATCATCTGCGCACGCAAAAACACCGTTGAGCAACCTCAGCAAAGAACGCCTCGCCTCATAGACGACACCCATAGCAACGAAGCGGAGTGATTTTGACTCACCGATGACTTTGCTCGGTATCTGAAGGACACAGCCTGAATCATGCCAATTGAGCCTCTCCATCCTCATTTGCAAGCCGGTGTTCAAACGCACGCATACATCGCCCCAAACTTCGATGTCGTTCGTGAGCATGTTCCATATAGCCTTCTTTGCGCTCATGCTAAGGAGTTGCCTGCCAGATAGGTAATAAACGGCTTCCTTGAGCCCATCAACTTCAGCGAGCGTCCTTTGTTTGTTGATTTGCACGCTATCAATCACAAGGTGCCAAACTGTCTTCCCTTTGCTTCGTATCTTTAAACCTCGGATACGCTCAAACTTGGCTGACAGGTCCGAAGGAGGTTTTGAGGGCTTCTTGTTTTCATGTGGTTGCCTCGAAACATGCGCACGCCATACAACACCACAAATGGAGATGAGACCCGCCAAACATAGGACACCGAAAAAGCACCGCCACGATTTTGAGCGCCAAAGGCTCACGCGCCCTTCACCTCATTCTGAGAAGGTAGGCGGAGGTGGTGGCATCAAAGTGCCAGTAGTCAGCTCGCTCAAAAGCTTCAAAGTTACATCAACAGGTGGATTGTAACCTTCGCTTAGTGGCACTTTTATTGTAGTATCTTTATAGCCGGCAGCAGAAATCGTCAGCCTTATATTTTCAACGCCAACAGGAAGGTAAAGGTTAAGCTCCCATTTCCCGTCATCACGGCTCGTTGTCGTCCCAAGTAATTCACCAAGTAATTCATCCTGTAAACTGCGAGCTTCAATCGTAGCTCCACTTATGGGTTTCCCAGCTTGATCACGCACGGTGCCAGTCAACTTCACAAGTTTTTGCCCCGGGACAATCGGCAGTATCAATTCCTTCTCACCCCCACCGCAAGATGCGAGGAAGGAAGAGACACAAAAAGCCCACATTACATAAGCACAACCATACAACAGCGATATGAGCATGCAGTGCTTCTTCATTTCTCGCACCCCCTGTTTTGAGATTATGAGTGCAAACGGCACAACCTTACAACGGCTGTAGCTCGAAATTCACATCTGCAATCACGATGCCCCCATACGGAAGTGTGACATCCCTCTCCTGTGGCTTGTAGCCACTAAGTTTGACACTCACTTTGTATTCCCCCGGCAGGACGAAGAAACCATATCGTCCATTCGCATCTGTGTAAGTTATGCCAACAGTGAGGTTTGTCTTGGCATCAATAAGTTCAACGGTTGCGTTTCTTGCAGGTTGACCTCCAGCAACGGTAACTATGCCACCGATAGTGAACGGCAAAGATGGTAGCGCACCTTTAGGCGTGATGTAAAAGGTTAACTCTTCGCCCTTTATCATCACTTTCCCTTCAAACGGCTCGTAGCTCGGATGTGAAATGGTGATGCTTTGCATGCCAGATGGGACTCCGCTAAGCTCAAACTTGCCTTCAAAGTTTGTCGTAGCCTCTTTGTTGGCGATGCTTACTTTAGCTCCACTTACAGGCGAACAGCTCTCGGCATCAAGCACATAACCAACAACTGAGATTGGTTGACCAATTCTCAAAAGCACAACATCCCCTATAGAGATCTCCCGATCAACGGTGATTGGTGTAGACAACACTTTTTTGATGAAGTCCGTATGCTCAACCTCCACTTTGGCTTCCCCGGGGCTTATGCCACTGAGGACGAACTCGCCATCGTTATCTGTCCACCCGTAAACGGATGTGTAGTCGATGGTCACCGTCACTCTCGCGTTCACAATGCCTTTGTTGGTATCACCTGCGATCACCTTCCCTTTAATCGTTCCAGAGCCTTCATATCGCGATAACTCAAATGGGCTTTCAAACTTATAAGGGCTAACGAATTGTTGTGGCACACGCCACCTTTGCGCTAATGTCCTATAGCCATGCTTTGAGATTGTGATTGGCAGTTCGCTCACACCAACGGGAATGGCGACATCAAGCTCAAACACACCTTCCTTGCTTGAATCCGTCTTAACACCATTGATGACCACGCGAGCTCCCACAACAGGTTTTTTTGTCTCTTCATCAACGACCTTACCGACGAAGCGCACCATATTAAAACGCCCTGATATACCACCTCCACCGCACCCGAAGGGCATGCAGAAGAGCAAAATAACCACGCCAACGGAAATACACATTTTGGAGCTGTATCCTTTGATCAGGGCTTCTCACCTCCCATTCAGCGACCGAACCCTATGCTTCATCTGCCAACAGACTTGGCTTGCACTGGCGGTATGATCAGCCACACACCAACTGGCTGTAACGAACGCACCCAGAAGCCACCCCAAGGCTCAATTGTTGTTGCCCTTTGATATCCCTCTTCCTGTGTCCAAACCCAAACATTTGGATCAATGTAGCCCATCTGGCTCGCCATCTGTAAGCTCAACGGCTCTCCATCTTTGTATACGACCATGAAGTCGTCAACGCTGATCTTGAACGGGAACGGATTCGCTAACTGGTTAAACCCACCAAGCAGGGGTATTTCAAAAGGCTCATCTGTTGGAGTTGGTGTTCCTTGGACAGTTATCGTGCGATCGCTGTCGAGCAACAGCCAATACCCAACCCCCGGATGCATCGGAGTTGAGATGCTCGGATAAATTTCATACCTGCTTGCCCCAACCAAGTTTGGTTGCCAATGAGCCAACAGTAGTTTCTCCTTGGGTATGCCGAGTATGTCGGCTTCATCCGTCTTAATCGGAATGACTGGGACGCCAAACAAGTGCCAACCCCGTTTGAAAAACCTTTCAACAGTTACAACCGATGTCCTACCGTTGAGCATAAGCACATAGAACCCAAAACACATATTCCTGCGCTCGGTCATTGTGATCCCGTCAGATGGCGTGTGCTCAATCGTGAACTTGCGCAACCCGCTTAACTCAACCCCGCTTGTCACAGCGAAGACCCCACGAGAGACGCTCACGCTTTCGCTGATGCCATCCCCTTTGATGACGACTTGCCCACCGCCTGCGCCTATGAGCCCCCCGAATATCGGGTTCTCTTTGTTTGTCTCACCCCTCACATCGTATGGGAAGTAAACTGTTGTGCGTATGCCTTCAACGGCTATGTCTATCCTGATCAAGTTCGGACCACCTATGTTGAAGAACTGCGGAGCGATGAAGCCCTCACCAGAGACTATATCAGCCTCGTTGCCCTCTTCAGCATACAGGTCATCGCTCATGTCATTGCTGTATCTGAGCTGTGCGAGTGCGCTCAGCGGTATCTCGTTTCCATCTGGCGTTGTGCGGTAATAGCATATGGCGATGAGGACACCTATCTCAAGTGGCACATTGAAGACATAGAGCTTAAAGCCACTGCGCACGCTCGTATCTAAAACCCATTGCCGACGATACCAGTCATAGAAGTCCATGCCCTCAACCTGCTTGACTATTTGGCTTGCGATGTATTTCAAAGCTGGCACATCCCCAGAGAGCGGAATGCTCGCTCGCTCATCATATTTGCTGTAGTAGATCTCGTTGAATTTCTTGAAGAAGCTCTCATCCTCAGCAGCCACTTTGAGCCAAGTTGCAGCGCTCATGCCGTAGCGCCAAATGGACATCGTCTGGTAGCCCGATGGCGGGATGAAAACTGAGTTGCCAAGTGGTGGTTGGTTAAGCAAGTCATAAAGTGGCATGAGGAAAAGCGGGTCGCCATCCGTTGGGTCGCTTGGGTCAAACTTCGGTATGAGTTTCCTTGTGGCTATTGTGGCTGCTGCCCTCGCCATCCCCTCCTCCCATGCAGGATAGGAGATGATGAGCGGTCCACGGAAGGCATGCAAAACTTGGTGGACGAGGTTGAAGTAGTCAAAGTTTCTCCCCTCAAATGCGCTGATGCGTATTTCATCAGTCGATGGCGAATAGACGCCCCCGTCAAGCGCATCAAGGGTGGTATCGAGAATGATCTTGACTTTCCTTGTTGATCCCGGAGGCGTTGAAACTGGGCTTCCGTAAACTTCAATCAATGTAGGCATTGCGGAGTTGAGCCAGTTGCGAAGCGCTTCCGCTACTTCCTTTCGGAAGCCTACAAACTCAAACTCAAGCTTCCCAGCACCATATGCCCTCCTCGCTTTTGTGGGAGCGCTAAGCGATGATGCGGTGAGCATGCGTTTACCCTTCGGCTCAACTGCAACAGCGAGCATGTCAATGCCTAAACGCTTGCTACGCCAAAAGCCGTATCGGCGAAGGAAATGGATGACCTGTGGGCGAGTCCTCCTCAAGCGCCATTCGGCATCTCTTATCGCATATTGAGTGCGCCACCGAAGCTGATTCGCATTGCGCACACCACTGCTATCAACCGCTATAACGCCTGCTACGCCTCTTATGCGTGTCTCAAAAGGCGTGTTATCCAGAACTTCGTATGTGCCTTGAGCAAGCGCAACGCTACAAAGCGAGACATAGGCTAACGCAACTACAGCTAACGCAACCACACTTCGTAGCTTCAAAGCTGAGCTCATATCCGTTGCCCCCTCTCTCGTCACTGCACAATGAACTGCCTCAGCTCACTGTAGCTAAACGCAGTCGCTTTTTTAGGTTCGTCAGAATTTGAAGCGATCACCATCCAGTAGTAAGTTTTGCCCCGCAACAACTGTGGACCATCGTAAGCAACATTCGTCACCTTAAGCGGGCTCGTCGTCTCCCACTGTGGATCAACAGCACCTGTTGGGAACTCGCTGAAGAGTTGCACCCAATACGCAGTGGCACCCTCTACAGGATGCCACTCAAACGAGATTCGCTCCCCTTCACTAACTTTGATGATGGCTTGGTTGGGTGGCGACTTCAAGCGCGCTTCACCGATTGGTTCAAGCCTTATGGGGTCACTCATGTCGCTTTCATTGTTCAGCGCCGATAGCAAGGTGATAGCGTAGCGCACCGGCTTAAGTGGCGTGTGCTCATCAGAGAGATCAACAAACATTGGGAGCGCCGTCCCGTAAATCGTTGTCACCCGTTTGAAACCACCGCTCTCAGCGAAGCTACGATAGACAACATAGCCCAAGACATCTTCCCTGCTGATGATTTTCCACCACAAGTCTGCCTCGATGAAGAACCCCCTCACTGGCATGCGCTTGTGCTTACTTTGTGGGTGCGGTGCCGTTAACACTTTGATCAAGTTATCCACGCGATGAAGCCTCAGGAAAGAGATGAAGGCGTTTTTGCTCCCATCGTTCAAGCCCCTGCTAACGGTTGCTGGATATGTTAACATCGTTCCAGATGGTGGCTCTGGCTTCGGCAAGGGCGCAAGCACTTTTTGAGCTTCATCAAGGACGAAGTCCAATTGAGCTGTTTTCCCCTTCTCAACATAGACCTGTTGGCGTGAGCGCAAGTAACCGAGCGCCAGCGCCTCAACAATCCATGATCCTTCAGGGACATTGGTTAAGCGATATCGCCCAGAGGAATCCGTCACATCTGATGAAGCTGAGAGCAAACCGATGAGTGTGAAGACATGCGCACCTTCAATTGGCTTCCCCGCTTTATTTGTCACTCTGCCTTGGATGCCACCAACGATGCCTTCCGGGAATACCGTCACATCTGCGTTGAATGTCCTTCTACCGCTAACAACGATGATGTTGCTACGCTCGCCGAAGAGCGTCCCAGATGGTGTCTCAGCAGTTGCACGAATTGTATACCTTCCAGGAGCGATGTTGCGGAAGAGGAATGTCCCAAACAGTGTTGTCCTTGATGTCGCCACAACCTGCTCACCGAGCATGAGCTTGACATCGGCATCAAGCATCGTATCGCCGTTGACATTATACACAACGCCAGATATTGAGCCTTTCGTTGGCTCATCAAAAACTGCGTGCAACTCAACAGCCCCATCTGGCTTCACATCCACGAAGTCAAAAAGCTCCATATCTCGAAGCCGAAGCTTGATTGCGTGCCTCGTCGGTGAAAGACCACTCAACTCTGCGGGTGTCTTCATGTTGGTTGGATTGCCATCAAGAAACACCTCCGCTCCCTCTGGCTCGGATGTGATGATGAGCTTGCCAGTAGTTTGAGCTTGAGAACTGCTCACGAGCTTCGCATCAACACGGACGATCGAATCCGGCATCAACATCACAAACATGTTCCAGTCGTAGTAGCCCTCCAATTTGAGAGTCACCAAGTGGACACTGCCTTCTGGCGTGACATGCTCAATCGATACATTCGTTGGAGCGTTACCCGAGGCAAATGAGTAAGCACCGCTATCTTTGCCATCTATGAATATCCTTGCGCCGCCGGGGCTCGATGTAACTGCTATTATTGGTGTTGGCTTGCTCACCGTATTGTTACCGAGTGTCGTCTTGCCAGCACCACATCCGAAAAGGTGGAAGGAAACGAGTGCGGGCAAAGCGAGGGCAAGCGCATCAGAAGCTACCACGAAGCTGGAAGCTGAGGATTGTCGCCTTGTAATCGCTGTTAGTGCCTGCCAAATCCTTCCTATCAATGCGTTCAATGTTGAGGTCGAGCCAGAGTTGCTCAAATATGCGATAGCCAACTGCGACGCGAAAAGAATTCTGTCCATAGCCACCCATTCCTTTGTTTCGAGCGTGCACGAATGTGCCTGACAGATCGAGCCTTTCTCCAAGCCTGTAGCCCACATTAAGAGTTGCGCTCGAGAACTTGTTTTTGAACTCGCCCTCGCTTGAGAGTTGTTGCGATGTCACACTGCTCAATGTATCCAGCGAGAGCGACATGTTAAGTCTTTTGCCTGCATACTGCATACCCAACCCATAGATGCTCGTAAACGCATCGCTGTTTGGGTTGAAGAACGAGTTCTTCTGGCGCGACAGGTGCCCCATGAGCGTCACCTTGGAACTGAGTTGATATGTGAGTTGAGCACCGTAGTCCGTGTTCTTGTAGTCAGCTATGAAACTTGAGCCACGGGTGAATTGATACGACCATTGGCATGCGAGGCTCAATCGGCTACTCGGTTGCCAATCAAGTGATGCAGTGGTTATGATAGACCTGTTGTTTGTGTTTGTGTTGGTGTTGCTTGTTGCGCCTGTCATGTTAGATCCAACTTGTCGGGAGCGCCACACCTCATTGCCCCATGACGAATTCATTGAAGGTGAGCTGTAGCCAATTGGTGCTGTCCCGCCAAGCCCAGCCACTGGGCGCTGTGATGCCGTGAGCGTCCCATAACCGCCGAGGCTAATCGGGGTTGTGTAGCCACCATACCCAAACCCGTATGGGTTGGTGATGTATGGCAAACCGCTGTATGTGCCTGATGCGCCACCAGTTATGAACGAGCCGAGACCTGTGCCACTTGAACCTACGAGTATGTTATGCGTTAGGGAAAGTTGCATTGAGCGCCACGGTTGAAAACGCACCCCAAACAACAAGTTAGAGACACTGCTTGACTGGCTCACGCCTGACGATCTGTTTGATGAGTAATCAACGCTCAAAGAGAGCTTCTCGGACGGCTCAAAGGAGCTCGTAAACCTGAAAGCCCTTGTCCGCACACGGGCTGTGTTGAGCAACCCAGCAACAGATTGCGAGTTGTCTTCGTATGCTGTATCAACCCCCCAGCGTCCCCTTCGGTATGATATGAGTGCGGAAGCGCTGGCATAGTCGCTCTTACTGCTCCCACCGAAACCGAAGCGCTGATATGCAAGGCGTATCACAGGCACATTCGGCTTCTCATACGAAAGTGTGGCGTAAAACCGATTGCTACTTGTAGATGACTGCGCGTTGCTGTAAGCGCCCCTAAGATACGAGCTACTTGCGTTCACCCATTGCGATGTCAAGGACAAGTGCTCAGTGAAGCGGTGCGTAAGGTTCACTTCAACCCCGGATTCGTTCTGGTAGAAGTCGGCGTTCTCAATCCTTGAAAAGCCGGGTGTGACTTTAAGCAAGCGCAACGAAAGTTGAGTCCTTGCCACACCACTCAATGTGTAAGTGCTTCCCCCACCATAACCAATGCCAGACCATGAAGGCTCACCTAACGACCTTCTAAGGGAAGCCGACGGCGTTCGTGGTGTGGGTAACCTCAATGCCTCACCTTGCTGTGCACTTGCTCCCCATCGCTCGCCTTGATCCACCCTTGTGGTGATTTCTTTCAAGCCCTCATCTTCTGGAGATTGCGTTGGTGTGCCAGCTACATCCGACACCTCGTTACCCCTTTGTTTAGCCTCCTCCCTTTTTCCTCTCGTCTTGCCCTGCTCAAGCCTCCCAAACGAGAGCTGTGATGATATTTCGATTGCTGTGCCACTCCTCGTCGGTCCGTTGCTGAATGCCCATTGCAGATTAGCGCTCCCGATGCTTCCGAGTTTTATGTCAGCATCAATTCCCATGACGCTGAGCTGTCCGATGACAGCGCCATGCGATACACGCTGTTCGTATTCAACAGCGATGATAGCACCTGCTGGAACTGGTCTCACAAATGTTATCAAGCCACTGATGTAGTTGATGATGTAATCTTTATCCCTCACATGCGGTATGCCATTGACCGACACTGTCTCGCTTCCTTCAACTATTGGGCGTTGGCTCAGCTGGAACGGTCCGACAGTATTTGCGCCAACGAACTCTTCTCTCAGCTTGCGTGATGCATCTCCAGCCTGTCTTTGTGCAGCACCTTGCGTTAAGAACGAGACGCCGATGCGCATGCTATTGCCACTGCGCCAATTCAGCCTTGCACCCCAAAACCGCCCGATGCCCTCTCCCGGCTGCGCCGCTTCGTATGTGACCACGATCGTTGAAGTTGATGGGATGATGGTTGCGCCGAGGAATGTGATAGTCCCGACATCGTAATCAATCTGGTAATCCTCACCGCGCTTCATGAGGCGCATATCAACGAACACTTGTTCGCTACCCTCAACTACTGGACTGCTACTTAAGAAGAACGGTCCAGAGGTGTTGTTGCCCTGTATGACATCTCGTTTGACCTGCGATTTGCCCTCCGCAGTGACTATGATGAGTTCGTTGCCAGAGGTTGAGCCTTGCCCGATGCCATAAACCTTTTCGGCATTGCCATCGAGCGAGTAGCGGAGTTCGATGCCCCTCGTCCATCGGCTAAGAGATGCGAAGCGGTTGCCCGAGAAAGAAAGTGTCAAATCACCGTAGCGCAAAAGGAAGTTTCCCATCGGGTATTCGAGAACGAATGTGTTTGACCTCGGATTATACGATGGCGTATTGAACTGCGCCCTGACACGCAACTTCCCGATGAGCTGTCCCTCGGCGATGACAGAGGTGTAATGGTAAAGCGACTTCGCCGAGCCATAGTTCTCTTGAACGAACGCAGCCCTCCCAGAACTGCTCTTCGCTTCAACATCTTGAATGTTGTATGAGAGGAGAGCAGTGCCACGAATTTGCAACCTCTGTAAGACACCGAGTGTGGTCTTCGTTTGCTTGTTCTTTTGTTCGCCTGTTCCGTCAGCCTCCCAATGGTTCGGTGGAACCACAACACGAGTGCTTGTCAGTTGCCCATCTTTTATCGTTGGCAACGGTTGCGATTTGATTATCCTACTTGGTTGGCTTTCGATTGTTTTCATTCTGCTGAGCTTCACTGCTCCATCATCCATCGGTGCGCTTTCAACCTGAGCCTCATCATCCCGACGCTCATCGCCCAAACACAGCACACCATTTGCCCACAAAAGCAATGCAACGAAAAGGAGTGCAACAGACCACCGAAACCTCCTCGTGAAGTCGTCCATCACGCTAATGCACCGCCATTGAGACGGCAGATTTGTTCCACAAACACAACCACATTGCTACCAACGCCTACTTCCCCGTCACCACGAGAAACCTTGGCGACCAAGATGCTGCTATTGTCTTTTTCCCCTCTTTCGTCATGAGCAAAGCACGCGCCTTTATCGCCGACATCTCAGCAGTCGGAACACACTCAAGCTCAACCTCAATTTCTTGCGCCTGCTGTTTCCCACCAGTTAAAGCTATCTCCTTTTCAGCGAGCGGGAGAGTGTATCTTCCGAGGCGAGTGCTCCCTATCAATTCGACCTTGAGCAGGGCGCTATCAACCGACTCAATTGAGCAACGCAACTTTAACTTCACTTTCGTCCTCTCGCCAGCGATCAGCTCAGCGCCAAATTGTGGTTCTGCGTCAACGAATGTGACCTCGTCCCTGATGACACCTACCGAGTAAATGACGGTGTCGGCAGCGGATGCGGAAGTCTCATGCCCAGCGAACAAGGCAGCGACGAGCCATATTCTTTCACCCACACCCTGTGGTATGACAACCTGCCTCCCAAACGGAACAACATGCTCGCCAGCCATCGCCGATATCCTGCTGATAGTCCCCTCCACCAACCTTTTACCAGCCTCGTCAACGAGGAAGATATAGATTGTGCCCCACCTTGAGTTTCGTAGCGCATACTCAATGCTCCCTCTTATGAAGATCGGCTTGCCATACTCAATCCTTGAGCCTTCTGGTGGCGATACCTCAACGAAGCGTATCGTATCTGGCTCATACTTTGGGTCTCGCACAAGCGTTAAGTCAACGCCTCTTGTGACTTTGCCATCGCTAACTGAGACATTCGTGCGCACGGCTTTCCGATAACCTTGCGACGATGCTACCACCGTGTAAGTTCCGCTCGGCAATTTCGTAAGCTCATAATATCCCTTCTCGTTCGTCAATGAAGCACGCCATAGCCCTTCAACATAAACCAAAGCTCCAGCGATGGGAGTTCCGTCCTCATCAACCACAGTGCCACATATTTGCCCCGTGCCGATGATCAAAGCCGTCGCCTTTTGCTTTTTCTCCTTGCACCCGAATGCCGATAGCACAGCCACAGCGAAAACGATTATCAAAACCACTCTTAGCCCATATGACCTCACAAGACGCACCCCTCCATTAAACATCAAAAACGACCTGTGCTCTCCAACCCTCTTCCCTCTTCTCGACTTGGAGTCCATGATATGTGACGGCTTTTATGTAGCCATGTAACTCGGCTTCCGTCTCGTGAATCGGTTCACCAAACGCCTTCGCCTTCAGCCACACATTCTTCAAACCATGTTCATCGGTGGACTCACCTAACGCCTCAACTTCCAAGTTGCCGAACACAATCCCTTGCGCATCGTGCTTAAACAGGAGCTCGCGCAGTAAAGCTACAAGTAGCGTTTCATAGTCACTCGCATTAACTTCAACCGCCACTGATAGCTTCGGCTTGACCTTTTCAACATCGGCTAAGATGCTGAACATGCCGAGCGCTGCGTTCTCGAGCAACTCCTTTAACGAATCACCATACGCAACTATGCCACTATCAGCGGTATGCTCAAGCAACTCAAACTTTTTCTTCCCCGCCATCGCTATCGCCCTCATGAGTGTGTGAATTGTTACTGCTAACGACGAGAGCCGTAGTTGCAACCCTATCGTCGGCGTCCAAACGCATTAGTCTTATGCCCTGAGCAGCTCTACCGCTGATCGGTATTGATTTCACCCGTTGCCTTATCAACACCCCTTTCGATGTTATGAGGAGCACTTCGTCATCATCTCGCACTATGTGGAGCGACACGAGCCTGCCATTCCTCTCGCTCACCTTTATGCCGATCACACCTTTACCGCCCCTGCCAATCCTTTTAACCTGCTGTAGCTTCGTTCGCTTCCCGAAACCTTTCTCGGTGACAAGGAGCATATCGTTTGCATCCTCATCAACTATGTCCATCGCCACAACGAAATCGTTTGGGCGCAGTTTAATGCCTCTTACACCTCCAGCCTGTCTTCCCATCGGGCGCACTTCCTCTTCGGAGAAGCGAATGATCATGCCACCTGCAGTTGCAAGTATGATCTCACGAGAACCGTCAGTCCAGCGCACCCAACAGAGTTCGTCGCCCTCATCAAGCTTTATAGCTTGAACACCCCTTGATAACCTCGTCTGGAATTGCTCAAGTGGTGTTTTCTTGACCAAGCCCATCTTCGTGCACATGAACAGGTAGCCACCTACCTCAAACTTCGCTATAGGGACTGTCGCCACTACCCTCTCGTCATCGTCAAGCTGTATCAAGTTGACTATAGGCGTCCCGCGAGCCTGTCTTGAAGCCACTGGGACTTCATGCGCCTTCAACTGGTAGCATTTGCCCTTGTTCGTGAAGAAGAGGATTGTGTGATGAGTTGTCGCAACGAATATGTGGGAGACAGTGTCTTCCTCTTTCTTAGTCAGTGCCAGCACCCCTTTACCGCCACGCTTTTGGACCTTGTATGTGCTTAGGGGCACACGCTTTATGTATCCATCCCTCGTTATCGTGATGACGAGGTCTTGAAGTTCAATCAGGTCTTCAATCGAAGCCTCGCTCGGTTCCTCTGGGATAAGCATGGTCCTCCTCGGGTCTTTGAATGTGTTCTTCACGCTCTTGAGCTCTTCCTTTATGACCTCCATCAACTGTCTCGGGTGACGAAGCAAGCCACGCAAGTATTCAATCTGCTTGATCAGTTCACGATACTCATCCTTCAACGCCTGCTGATCAAGCCTCGTCAAGCGCCCGAGTGGCATATCAAGGACTGCATTCGCCTGCTGTTCGCTCAGCTTGAACTGCCTCATCAGCCTTTGGCGCGCATCATCCCTATCTTCGGACTTCCGGATCAACCTTATAGCCTCATCAATGTTTTGCGCCACCACCCTCAAACCTTCAACTATGTGAGCCCTTGCCTCCGCCCTCCTGAGTTCGAACTCCGTGCGCCTCCTGACAACTTGCTTCCTGTGCTCAAGGAAGTGAAGGAGCATCTCCTTCAATGTGAGTATCTTCGGTTGGTTGTCAACGAGGGCAAGCATTATTATCCCGTAGCTCGTCCTTAAGCTCGTGTGTTTGTAGAGCTTGTTTAGTATGACCTTGGCATTGGCATCCCTGCGCAACTCAATGACTATCCGCATGCCAGTCTTGTCAGTTTCGTCGTTCACATTCACTACGCCCTCGAGCTTTTTGTCCCTGACGAGGTTAGCTATTTGGACGATCAACGCCTCTTTGCTCACCTGATACGGTAGCTCTGTTATGACTATGCCCGTTCTTCCACCTTCAAGTGCCTCAATTGACGCTCGTCCCTGGATCGTGATCATCCCTTTTCCAGTGGCATAGGCTTCCTTCAAGCCCTTCGCACCAAGCACTATACCACCAGTGGGGAAGTCTGGACCTGGAAGAACATTCATTATCTCCTCAAGCGATGCATCTGGGTTGTCTATGAGCAAAATGAGCGCATCAATAACTTCTCCGAGGTTGTGAGGCGGGATGTTCGTAGCCATCGCAACTGCTATCCCTGTCGCACCGTTGATGAGCAAGTTCGGTATCTTTGACGGTAGCACCACTGGCTCAAGATATTTCTCATCGTAGTTTGGTCGTAGGTCAACAGTGTCCTTGTCTATGTCCTCGAGCATCGCCATCGCTATGGGTGAGAGCCTACATTCGGTGTATCTCATCGCAGCTGGCGGGTCACCGTCTATGCTCCCGAAGTTGCCATGCCCATCGATCAGCGGGTAGCGCGTGTTGAAATCCTGTGCCATGCGAACAAGCGCATCGTAGATTGGAGCATCACCATGCGGGTGATATTTCTTCATCACCTCCCCGACAACGGCTGCGCATTTCTCCCTCGGTCTGTCTGGGAACATGCGCTGTTCATACATCGCATAAAGTATGCGCCTCTGAACCGGCTTCAAGCCGTCCCTAACATCGGGCAGGGCTCGACTGACTATAACGCTCATAGCATAGCGAATGTAGGATGTGCGCATCTCATCAACTATGCTTACTGGGATAACCTCACGAGCTATTGACGCCGACAAAGGTATTCACCCCCTCCGAAAGTGGCTGGCATGACAACCCATCTGAGGGTTGCGCTCACTCGCTTTGTGCCTACAGCATTTCACTTGCGCTGTCCGAAAACACCTTTGAGCTTCTCGAAGAACGACTTATCTGCGCCCTTCGGGTGAACATTCATACTTGAAGCCAACTCAAGGAGCAACTTGCGTTGCTGTTGCGTCAGATGCTTCGGGACTTCAACTTTGACACTCACATAAAGGTCGCCTTTACCTTTCCCACTCAAACTCGGCATACCTTTCTGTGGAATGCGGAACACTTCCCCAGGTTGTGTCCCGGGCGGTATGATCAGCTCAACATCGCCATCAAGCGTTTGGATGTTAATGACATCGCCCAAGGCAGCTTGAGGGAATGTGATTTTCACATCCGTGTAGAGGTCTTTGCCCTTCCTCGTGAAGCGCTCGTGTGGCAACAGGCGTATGCGAATGTATAAATCACCATGAGAGCCTCCATACTTCCCTGCATTGCCTCTCCCCGGCAGACGCAGTTCGCTCCCTTCATCAACCCCCGGCGGTATCTCAACGGTGATTTTTTGGACCTCCTCCCTCCTACCGGCACCGCCACAGTGCTTGCAAATGTCTTCAACAATTCTACCAGTGCCACCACATGTTGGACATGGTATAGTCGTTATTGACCTCACGAAGCCACCGAAGCTCGTTTGCGAATATGTGACCCTACCGCTCCCACCGCATTCCCTACATGTGCGCATGCTTCCCCTCGTTGCGCCTGTGCCACCACAATAAGCGCATGTCACAAGCAAAGGCACTTCTATCTCCTTCACGGTGCCATGATACGCTTCCTCAAGTGTCACCGCAAGCTCGATTGAGACATCCTCGCCTCTTTCTGTCCTGCGTTCATACCTTGTCCTCCTCGTGCCGACACCGAAGAAGGCATCAAAGATATCAAACAGCTCGCTAAATGGGTCGTATGCACCAAAGTCACTCCAAGACGGAACGCTCGTTTGCACATCCACACGCCCATACAGGTCGTATATTCGGCGCTTCTCTGGGTCGCTCAACACTTGGTATGCTTCAGCTATCTCTTTGAAGCGTTCTTCCGCCTCCTTACGCCTGTGCGGGTTGAGGTCGGGATGCCACTCCTTCGCCAAACGCTTGAAAGCACGCTTTATTTCATCTTGAGTAGCATTGCGTGGAACGCCAAGTATCGCATAGTAGTCCTTGTAATCCGAAGATGGCATCTTCGCTCAACCCCCGTAAATGTCTTGCAAGCTCTTATTCAACCGCCCCCTCAAAGTTTTCATTCTCACCTTCGTGCCGTTGTTCATCCGTCCCGTGCTCAACGCGTATTGGCGAAACCGCTACCTTAACCCTCGCTGGGCGCAACACAATGTCGTCCATCACATAGCCACGCTGAACCTCCTCAATGATTGTCCCATCCTCAACCTCCTCCGTCTCAACCCTCTCAACAGCTTCGTGGAGGTTCGGATCAAAACGCTCATTCAAGCTCGGTATCGCTTTCACGCCCAACTTTTGAAGAGCGCTCACAAACTGCCTATGCACAAGCTCTATTCCTTCCCTGATTGCATCCAAGTTTAAAGCCTCGCCCTCCCTCATAGCTTCGATTGAGCGCTCAAGGTCATCAAGCACCGATAGAAGCTCAACGAGCGTTTGCCTCTTACCCTCCCGGAAGGCGAAAGCCCTCTCGGACATCACCCTGCGACGCAGGTTTTGGTATTCGGCGACTGCACGCAACCACTTATCGCGTAACTCCTCGTTCTCGCGCTTTAGCTCCTCAATGTGCTTTTGCAATGTCTCAACTTCTGCCTGCGCCTCAGAAACTTCAGCCTCGCTCACCTCAGCCCCCATATCGTAAGCTTCTTTGTCAGCAACCTTCGCTGGCTCATCCGCATGTTGCTCAGCTTCTTTGGCTACTTCGTCATTAGGCGATCGCTCAAAAATTTCTTCCAGCTCGTTTTTCGTTCCGTTATCACTCATCGCTATGACCCTCCCGCTCAAATTATGTCATCATAGGGAGAGTGAATGGGTAAGGAGAGCGGAGCGAAACCCTTACCAAATTACATTGTAGCAACACCCACTGAAAGGGGATGGAAAAAATGAGCCGTCAAATCGCCCTCAAAAGCCTGTCGGTTGCTTTAACGCTTTCCCTGCTCGGGCTCGCGCAGGCATTGAAGGTGCACGGAAGCGTTTATGAGGATGTCAACAGGAACGGCTTAAGGGATAATGGCGAACCCGCTATAGCAGGCGTCCTTGTTACGGATGGCAGGCAAGTGAGCACCACCGACGCCGAAGGAATGTATGAACTCAATCTCTCGGGAGAAGGGAAATTCGTCTACATCACACAGCCAAGCGGCTACAAGGCAGTTGGTAGCTGGTTCAGGAGGGTGAAAGGGACGAAGGATGACGAAACCATCCAAATCGACTTCCCACTCGTAAGGGACGAACAAAAGCTACCATTCCTGTTTGCTCACATAACGGATGTGCATCTCCCAAGCCCAGCAATTGCCACAACGCTCTCGCGGATCGCAAGGCAGATTGACGAGGCGAAGCTGAAGTTGTCCTTCATCGCTGTAACTGGTGATCTCGTGGCTTCAGGGGACAGCGTTCCAGAGAGCGTGGCGAAACAGTGGTTTGAACTCTACAAGGGCGCATGGGACGGCATCAAATTACCCGTTTACCACATCATCGGAAACCACGACATGGTTTCAGTCAACTTCAAGGGCGATGTCAACACATTCTCCGAAGGATATGCGAAGGGCATGTTCGAAACATTCCTCAACCCCACATACTTCGGTTTTGAATATGCTGGCATCCATTTCATCGCCCTTGACTTCCATCAACTCAAGGACAGGAGCTTAGCCATAGGGCTTGGACAGACGGAGATGGAATGGCTTAGGCATTATGCAAGCCATCTGAGGGCTGGAACGAAGATCGTCTTCTTAACGCATGAACCGTTGACTCAACTGCCAACAGCACAAGCTTTATGGTTGCTCACCATGTTCATGCACTGCCGATTGCTCGCCGTTCTATCTGGACATGAGCATCGCAACTATTGCATCAACTTCGGTGCTTGGAAGCAGTTTGTAGGTGGCGCTCTTTCGGGAAGTTGGTGGACAGGTCCAAACCCTGACGGGTATCCTCAAGGGTTCTCAATAGTCAGAGTTGATGGGGATGATGTGAACTCATACTACACTCAAGCCCTCCTTAAGCTTTCTCCAATCCCGATTGACCCGCCAGTGACCATAGCTTACGGCGACTTCTCTTTGGTTCCGACTTACTCTGGAGTCCAGAGGTTGCTCGTCCAAACCACCAGATTGCACGCTGACGCAAAGTCCGTTTTAGCGAGGCTCGGAACAAGCGGATGGGTTGAACTGAGAAAGTTAAGGGATGAAGATTGTGCATCGTTTTGGGGAGGCGAGATAGACACCACACAGGTTTCGGACGGGATGAAAATACTTTCGCTCAAGGCAACTTGTGAGGGTCTGGAGGAGCAAGCCAACTACCGTGTTTTTGTCTACAACCAAAAGACGCCATACAAGGCAACCGAGGATGCGGAGTTGCGACTTGAGCTCTCTGAGCTTGATGCACCCGTGAGAATTTTCGTCAACGAGAAGGAAGTATCACAGATCGCTCCAGAGCCTAATAAGAGAACGATAGCCATATCGCTACGCATCCCGAAGGACATGCTGGTGTGGAAAGTCATCAAAGTGCGTATAGAGCCAAAAAGCATTGACAGAACACAAGTTGATGACTTCGTCGTTCGCTCAGCATCGCTTAATTACGGTGGCGTTAAGCTGACAGACGAACGCATACACGGCACGCTCGTTGCTGGGGATGATGTTGCAGGCAGGGAGAAAGAGGCATTGCTCATGTTTGAATTGCCATGAGCACTGCGCCATGATTGTCTTAGGGCAAACTAAATCGGTTTCAAAAAACCAGTCCACCGCCGACAGTGATGGAAAGATGGAATTGATAGACAGACTGAAATTGCTTTCGGTTGAGGCGTGCGTTGAAGTTGCCGACCCGTTGGAAGAACCGCAAACGCTGACGAAGGCTTCAGCTGTCTCAAACGAGCGGATTGTGAAGAGGCTCGTTGAGTCAGTCTATGTTGCGAAAGCACCGTCAATGAGAGGGACTAAACAAGTCCCACTGCTCAAAACATTGCTAACTAACGCCTGCAAAAACGATTGTCGCTATTGTGGCACGAGTTGCCTCGTTGATAAGAGGGTGGTCAGCCTTGAACCAGAAGAGCTTGCGTCGGCTTTTGTTGAGATGGCAAAGAGGGGCATCGTCAAAGGGTTGTTCCTAAGCTCGGCTGTCCGTGAGAACGCCGATGCCACGATGGAGAAGTTGATAGAGACTGCATACATACTGCGCAAGAGGTTCGGCTACAATGGCTACCTGCACCTTAAAGTGATGCCCGGAGCAAGCGAAGAAGCAATAAAGCAAGCTGCAAAACTTGCCGACAGGCTCTCGTGCAACCTTGAGGCGCCAAACGAAGGCAGGCTTAAAGAGATAGCGCCAAGTAAAAACTTCAACGAGATCTGGGAGACGATAAGACGCATCGGGGAGTGCGCTAAGGAAGGGTTGCTCAAGTGTGGTTATACAACTCAACTCGTGGTTGGCGCAGCTGGCGAATCGGACAGGGAGATACTCAGCGCAACTTGGGAGCTGTACAGAAAGCACAACTTGCATCGCGCTTACTACAATGCTTTCGTGCCAATAGCTGGCACACCAATGGAGGGCTGTAAACCAGCTCCGAGCGAGAGACAAATTCGGCTATACCAAGCCGATTGGCTATTGCGCTTCTACGGGTTTGAGCTTGACGAGCTTATCTTTGACAGCGATGGCAATTTGCCATCTGGCATCAACCCAAAGGTAGCATGGGCAATATCACACCCTGAGTTCTTCCCGGTTGAGATAAACACAGCGCCGATGGAAGTGTTGCTCAGGGTTCCGGGAATAGGACCGATCACCGCTCAACGAATCGTGAAAGCACGCGCCACATGCAAGCTCACATCAATTGAGCAACTCAAAAAACTCGGCGTGGCAGTGAGGAGTTGCGCTCCATTCATACTGCTCAACGGGAGACGCCCAACGCAATTTGTGCCTTCACTACCGTTTGATCAGGAACGGTGAAGCTCGCTTAAAAACAACTCCAAGTTGAGTTTGGATAGCTCCCTTGATGTGTGCGCAAAACTCAGTGCGCTATCCCTGAGTTCATACCACCTATCGATGCACTCCGCCAGTCGTTCTTTTACGGCTTCTGATGAGACTCCCTCCCATGGGATGCAAAATCGGCTTGCCCAGCCCCTCATGAATGCCTCAACCTTCGGATCGTAACTTATGGCAATGGATGGTATGCCGAGCATGCATGCCAGTATGAGCGAATGCAACCTTGAGCCGATGAGCAAGTGGACACACTCCATCGCTTCCCACAGCTCTTCAATTGATCTTGGCGTGATCACTTCCACTTCCATTTGCTTCAAAAGCGAGGAGAGCCTCTCGCTGACTTCCACATCATCCCTTGAGAAGCTTATGCAACGCACGGCGCTTATGCGATTTTTGAGCTTGAGTATTCCATCAACCACGCATTCTAAAACCTCATCCACGCCCCTCCAAGGGCGCATCGCAATAGCGAGCAACACATTCTCCTGCGGTGGTTTCGCCCCATGCGGCGGCGTTAGGATGAACGCAAGGTCGGCAGTCAAATAAGCCTTATCGTGAACCGCACATAATGTTTTAGCGAGCTCCAATGAGACCTCATCACGGAATGTGATGAGAGAACAACAGCGCAATGCTAACCCCGCCAAGCGCTTGCTCACGCGCCTTCTAAGCGGACCGAGACCTTGAGCGAGCAAAACTGGTGCAACACCGAGAGACCTTGAGAGGACGATCAAGCCGACATAATATGCCAGCGAGCGGAAACTCGTCGCGTCTTGGAGCAAGCTCCCACCACACCCAACAACTACATCGGCTTTGCGCATGCGATCAACTATGCCCAAGATGTCGAACTTGCCGATGGCTGTGATTGAGTGCATCCGCTCCGTCTCATCTGGCGAACCGCTAATAGCACAGGCTGAGAAATTCACCCTCTCACGCAACCCTTGCAAGAACGCACGAAGCATCATCTCGTCTCCCAAGTTGCCATGCCCAAAATAGCCAACGAGCAACATGCGCAGATGTCTATCAGTGGCTTTCATGCTCAGGCAGTTTCCCATCTCGCCTTTATCCTCGTCAGGATGAAGCTGATCAGCGAGAGCGCAACGATACCAATAAGCCACCCGATCCAAAGACCATGCGCAGTCCTAAGGAGCGATATTTGAAGCGGTGTGTGGATGTGCGTGAATGTGTTGAACATCGATAGCTGTCCTATGAAGCCAACGAGCACCAAAGGCAAACTGAAGCGCCTCTCTTTCATCGCCATCAACCAAAGCCCGATGAGCAACGCTGGATGACCTAAGAAGGCTTCCTTGAACCTTGGGCGGGCTACCAAAAACCTTTCGAGCAACTCGCGCAACTTCAACTCCCATGTTGGGACAGCCTCTGGCGCTACGTTTCCAGTGCGTATCACCCAGTATGCGCAAAAGGCGAGGATGAAAAGCGTGGCAACCGCATGCCACCAAAGCACGGGTGAGGAGAAGATACCGCAAAGCCTCCTCACTGAGCACTTGAAGCGCTCACGAACCTCAGCGCAACTTGAGCCACCCAACTCCATCCAACCGCTGATAAGGAGCAACGCAAAGATGAGCATCGGAAGAAGCTGTGAAAGCTTCACGCCGCGAAACTGCATTGCGCCAACCATGAAACGCCTCTCGCAAAGGAAACCAACTATGAGCATAGCGCCGATGAATGTGATGGCGGAACATATGGCAAATGATGCCGTAGCGGAGAAAGCGCAACTTGCAAAGCTTTTCCCTTCCTCACCTTCCTCATGAGCATGGTAAATGCCTTGCACAGCCGTGCATATCGCAAGCGTTGGGAAGGTTAACGCAGTCAGCAAGGAACACGCGAGAGCTCCAAGAACATCGTTGAGAGCGATCATAGCGCTCGATAAGATGGCGACGAGCAGGAAAACAACCACGCTCATTGAGACGCTCACTCGCAAGATGGTGAGGAGGAACAGAGAGAGAGCTGAAGCCGTTGCAAGCGATGAGGCGATTCGGACGAGGTTGCGCATCTTCCTGCTTGCCAGCGGTTGCTCAAAATGCTGTGGGATGCCCACTTCAAAACCATATCTTCTAATGGCTTGCTTTAACTTGCTGACAAGTTTTTCTGCGCCTTCCGATGGGCTGTCAAAGGCATATGTTGGGATGCGCAAGTAGCATATGCGCACATTCCTCTCCCTGACAGCCCTTACAAACCTTGAGATGATTTCCTCAGGCGAGCGCATGGCGAGTTCTTGCTTTGCGACGCTGTGCGCCCTTATGACAGCCCCATCAAGCGCGTTTGCAAGTTCCTGTTCGCCACGCTGTTTCGCAAACTCAATGATGCCCGCTGTCAAGCCAAGCCTCTTCATAGCTCCCGCAACATCGCGTATCCTTTCCCTATAGCCAAGCACCTCCTCACCATCAAATAGCAAAACCCGCGCCCCATATGAGAGCGATTGCATCAGAGCATAGTTGAGCCATGAATTGGTCAGCGACTGCGTGTTTGAAAGGCGAGCGATCACATTAAGACCTGCGCTTTTCACAGCGGAGGCAAGCTTCGGGTTAAGCCCAAAACCTTCATAACCAGCGTGAAGCAGGCTCTCATCAACGACGATGAGAAACATCCCCTCCCATACGAACACTCTCGCCTCCTTGCCAGTCTTAGCCTCAAGCGCGTTTTGGAAAGCCCTGAGGAACGCATAGTCATTTGAAGCGATGGCGAAGCCACGATCAGATTTCAAATGCTTGCCCAAGTAAGCTTTCGGCAGGATGAAGAGATCACCGTTTGCGATTGCATCGCTAATCCGCATCTCCGATATGGCAACTGCGCTCGCGCCAGCACGCTTAAGTGAACGGAGTAGCGCATCAAACCTCACTCCAGATAGCGCTGAAAGGCGCAACAACTCCTCGCAGTCAAGCACTATGGCAACATTTCGGTTTGACGCTTCAACAGCGTATCGCCTCACACAAGCAAACAACGAAGCGACGACGCCAACTGATACAACGCCCCACAGGAATGCGCTTACAGCTTTTCTCGCTTTGCTATCATTCATCGTCCTCCCCACCATGAGCTGATAATTCACTCCCCGCTGTGCACATCAACGCTGATCACAGCGCCCTTCAACTCAAGCTCAAGCACCCCTTTAGAATTTGCTACAATGACGCCTTTGATTGACTTCTCCATCCTTTCAGGAGGTGCGCTTGGGTCAAAGAGTGTCAAAGCGACGGCATGACGCGAGTTTGGCTTTATCTCGTATTCGCCAGAGAAGATCGAGAGGCGAAAGTAGTTTGCCCTCCTCGCGCTTACAACGAACCTGCCATCTTCATAGCCTACAGTGGCATCGTTCCCATAGAGCCTCAAGGCTATGCCCTTATCATCATACCTGCTGACGAGCGCAATGAACCTCTCATTGCAACTCACCAGTATGGGAAGGCTTTTCACAAAAGCCAACTCAAGTGGCTGTATGAACTTGTGGATGATGATGCTTTGCGACCTGCTCCCGTGAGGATACTCAACACATGCGTTCGGGAGCGAGCTCCCGTTGATGGCGTCGGCTTCAACCCTCACGACAGCATGCTTCGTCCTATCGGAAAGGTTCAAGATGGCGATGCCTCTGTCAAAGAGGGCTACCTTCATCTCGTCATCGAGCAAGCCATGCGCTGAAAGCAACTCAACCTCAGAGTGCGCCGAGAACAAATCACCGTGGAACAAAGCGAAGTCTTTCGAATACGGTCGCCAGTTAGCCCAGAGAAGCGTTGGCGCATAAACTGCAAACCCTTTCCCAAAGCTGTTTATGCACATCGCCACAGCCTCGCTTGAAAGCCTCCTTGTGCGCCTCGGGTGACGCATCATCAGCGCATACGGTTTTGCGCCGACGAAATGGAGAACAGCAGCTATGGTGCGAAACGGCAATTCATCACCACCGAGCAAGTAGCCTTCATAGAGCGATGGGAAGAGCGGGTGGCGATAGAGCACACTCATGCTTAAAGCGACCTCTGGTGCGACGATAAGCGTTCTCGCACCGACGACACCGAAGAGTTTCGCAAAGTCGGCTGGCATGAGCCTGAAGATGTGACCGGCTGGTGAGAGGCTAACGCCGATGTCGGAGAGGAGCACACCACCGTTTGCGACGAAACTCATGAGCCAGCTCGAGAAGAGGGCGAACGGATCATCCTTTGAACCAGATTGCGTAAGCGACCTTGGTTGTCTCGGCATACCAAAGTCGTATAGCTCTTCACCAAACTCACCAACGACATGTGGCGAGAGCAGAATAGGCGCTGGTGTGAGTATGCATGAATAGCTTTGTGGGGCGATTTTGGTGAGCGCATCCAATGTGAGGCAATCGACGAGACCGTATCTTGTGCCGAGTTTGAAGGCGCTAAAGAGGGAGTTTGGCTCGCCGAGGATGAGACGATAAGGCTTACCAAAAGCCTCCCCGTTGGGAGTTGCGAAACCATAAAGTGGGACACCATCACGAACATAGCCCTCCACAAACGGCATGTAAAGGATAGCCGTATGCGTTATCGGCGTTGCACACAGTATCCCACAATCGTTCATCTGCTTGAGCAGTTCCGAAACAGAGCCACGCAACTCAGGGTCGTTTTTAAACGGCTCCCAAGAGGTGAAGCCGATACCACAAGCACCATTGAAAACAGCCGCCTGAACCCAGTTGACGAGTTGCTTCAATGAGACCTTCTTCCCGCCAATGCTTGATGTGATAACTGACAGGACGAGCTTTGCATTGCCCATCCTGCCAATCGCAACTGCGTGTGCATTGTGCAGATCCAAATCTGGCTCACACACAGACGGCAGTGGCGCAACTGTGACACCGTCATAGACTGCTGGGACGCTCGCTATGCTACGATAGGTTGAAAGCAAGCCAGTGATTATCGGGCGAGTCCCGTCGCTCTGTCGTATGACTTCATACCACAACTGCATAAGCCAACGGAGCGAACACCACCTGTAGATGGAAGCCGAAAGAGATGAATGCCCGTAAAGCGTCGGCGATTGAAGGTCATCAATGTTCATCACAAGCTGTTGTGTCAGTTGGCTTGGGTTGGTTATCGGGACGCCAAACGCACGCGAAAGCGTTTCAACATCTCCATAGGTATCCAACAGGTATCTTCTGAAGCCTTCATCATCGTAGCCGTTGTTTGATACAGCCATCTCGTCTGGGAAGCTCGTTGTCGCCCACGCAACTATATTGCGATGTTTTCCAAGCCTCCCGATGACTGATGGGATCCAAGAGCGGACAAGCGAGACATAACGCTCATCGTATACTGACATGCGGATGCCAGTTGGCGGGACTGCGTTTATGCAAACGATTGCAAAGAGCCCTTTTGCGTGAGCAGCTTTGAGCAAGCCTTCAACTCTCTCCACCTGCTCATCTACATCTTCGCCCCAACGCACATCAATCCAGACTGTGTTGAAGCCAGCCTCAGCATATTCTTCCAAATCCTCATGCGAAGTGAGCCCGCACGAAAAGAAAAGAGGCGTTGGCTTGCCATCAATCGTAATCATCGGCTTGCCCTTATGTTCCAAACCCACCTGTATGCCAAACGCAACATCGGCACAAAGCATCGTAGCCAAAACCACATGCACAACGAGAAAGCACACCACACAGCAAGGGGAAACCAACCGCCGAACGAAAACGATTAACCTACCCATCGAAAACTTGCCTCCGAGCATCGCTGACATGGTATCGCTTCCCTTTGAGTGCTTTCAACCCGAGCAACCCTTCAAGGAGCGCGACTGCACCACGCTTGTCTAAAGGTTGGTTGTTGCTTCCGCAGGATGGCGATTGAACACATGAAGGGCATCCATCCCTGCACTGACAACTCTTTATCATCTCCGCAGTCCTTGTGATGAACTCCTTAAGCTGGTCAAATGCAGTCTCGCTAAACCCTGCGCCACCTGGATAACCATCGTAAATGAATATGGTAGCCTGACGAGTTTGAGCATTGTGCAGATACGAAACGCCCCCTATGTCCCTTCGGTCACAAGGCGTAACCAACGGCATAATGGCTATCAGGGCGTGCTCGGCTGCATGTAGCGAACCAGCTAAGTCAAAGCCTCTTTCGTTAAGCTCCGCAAGCAATCGTCCATCCAGAGTGATCCACAAAGCTACTGTCTCGTATTTCGTTTCTGGCAAGTCAAGCCTTCTAACTTCAAGCACCTGCTCTGTATGCATCTTTAAGCGCTTGTATCCCAAGACCCTCTGCGATATGGTGACCTCGCCAAGATAAGCCCTCATCAACTCCCTCCTTCTCTCCTTGAGGTGCTTAACTATGCTCACATCAGCTTGCTCCAAAGTGACAGTGTATTCATCGCCGTCAAACGGAACTGCGAGAGCGACGCGATTCCTTATGTCAAGCGAGATAATTCGGTAAGCGTCGCCAGCGTGCAAATAAATTGCGCCCTCATAGATCGTTGTGAACGCTCTAACCTCATCAACAATTCCTATGAGCGAATAGCCTTTGGTCACATCTCGTATCTCATAGTTGGACCCTGTGATTGACCTTATGCTGATGGAGTCGTGTGGGCGCTCCTTGCCAGCCCAAAGATACCAAAAGCTTCTTCTCCCCTCGATCACACCTTCAGCCTTCTGCAGATGCCTCTCACGCTCTAAGAGTATTTCGAGGAGAGCATAACCTTTCGCACCGAAATGCCTGCTATCGCTCTCACTCAATGGGTGCTCATAAGCAGCGCACAACAGATGCGAAGCGAGTATGTATGGGTTAGTGGCGCTGATAAGCACATCCTCAGCGCCCTTGCTGAAGAGGTATTCTGGGTGGTTGACGATGTATTGATCGACTGGGTTTCCGGTCGCAACGAAGAATGCGATGCCTTCTTCAATTCTGCCTGCCCTGCCAGCCTGTTGCATCGTGCTCGCTATGCTACCTGGGTAACCGAGGATTATGGCTGCGCTCAAGTGACCGATATCAATGCCGAGCTCAAGCGCGGTTGTAGCTATAACTGCCATGAGCTCACCATCAAACAGCTTCCGCTCAATAGCCCTCCTTTCATGTGGCAGGTAGCCAGCTCGATAGGAGATGACTTTGCCACACAAGCTCGGATTGTGCTTTGCCAACTCCTCCCTCACATGGCGCAGGAGAAGCTCCGCTGTAGCCCTTGATTGGACGAACACTATCGTTCTAATGCCTCTCTCCATCATGAAGATGAGGAGGCGCACAGCTTCAACGCTTGCCCTCACTCTGACACCGCTTGGAAGCAACGGCGGTTCCCACAGGACGAATGTCTTTCCTGGGAACGGAGCTGTGTCATCTGAGATGACGGTGCACTCAACGCCGAGCAAGTTGCGCGAAAACTCATGTGGGTTGCCTATTGTGGCTGAGGTGCATATGAACTGCGGCTCAGAGCCATAGAGCTCACATAGCCTCTTTAAGCGCCTTATGATCGATGCCATGTGCATCCCGAAGATGCCACTGTAGACATGTAGCTCATCAAGGACGACGAACTTGAGGTTGCTGATAAATTTGCGCCACAGGTAATGGTTCGGCAACACAGCGCAGTGAAGCATATCAGGGTTCGTGAAAACGAGCCTGCAGTTCTCCCTTATGTGCCTTCGGTGGCTGAGTGGCGTGTCACCGTCGTAAGTTTGAGCTGAGATGAGGAAGCCGAGCTTCAGCTCGTAGAGTTTCCTCAACTGATCTTGTGCGAGTGCCTTCGTGGGGAAGATGTAAAGAGCAGTTGCGTTCCTGTTTGATAGGAGCTTGCTTAGGACGGGTATGTTGTAGCAAAGTGTCTTCCCAGAGGCTGTTGTGGTTGCGATAAGCACATGCTTGCCCATGTTGATTGCATCAATAGCATGAGCCTGATGGCGATACAGCTTCTCAATGCCTATCTGCTTCAGCGCTTCGGTGACACTCGGATGAATTGGTGAGGAAGGTTCGGCGTATTGCGCTTCCCTCCTTCGAAGCACCTCAACATGCTTTATTTGGTTGCGATACCACCTTTGCTGACGGATCTCTTTTAGCAGGTGTTCCCATGAAGATGCATCCATCAGCGCTCCACCCAGAAAACAAGGATGATGCTGAGGATGTAGAGGAACAGGATCGGCAAAGCGAGTAGGAGCATGTTGAGTGGGTCTATCGTCGGTGTGACTATCGCGCTCACAGCTAAGATTGCGATGACGGCGTGGCGCCACTTGCTTATCAATGTCCTTGATGTGACCAAACCCATCTTGGCGAGCATCATGAAGACAAGTGGCATTTGAAATACGAAGCCCATCGCAAGCGCTATCTTAGCGACAGACCAAACATATAGCCTGACGAAGTTGAGCACCTGCGCATCCTTGGGGAGGAAACGGAGCATGAACAGCGCAGCGATCGGTATGAGGACATAAGCCGTCACTATGCCTCCGATGAAAAGCAATATTGAGAACGGCATCAAGACCCTCGCAAAGCGCTTCTCATGCGGTAAAAGCCCAGGCCATATGAAAGCGACAATCTCATATAGTATCAAGGGCGCCATAATGGCGACCCCAGCCACGATAGAAAGTTGAAGCCTGAAGAGCAACGGCTCAAAGATAGATGTGAAAACAAGCGGCATGGAATACTTCTCCATCGCTGGCTTTATCGGCTTGATTATTATCTCCCAGATGCGCTCATACTGATACCACCCTATGATGCACCCAATAGCTGCGTAGATGAAACAGCGTATGAGGCGCGCCCTCAACTCCGCCAAATGCTCAATGAATGTCATCTCCTTCATCGGGTTAGGTGGCGGGCGACGCCTGCGACGCTTCTTAGTTTTCGTTTGCTCCAACTGCGTGTTTGGGTCAGCAACATCAACAGATCCGTTATGCACCTTACGATCTGTTACCTCAAACGCAGTATCGCTACCACCGCTTGAACTGCTTTGGCTATCAAACCTCTCCTCAAAAGCATCCTTGCAATCCATCCCTACCACCTGTAGCGAGATATGTCACAGCTACAAAAGCGAAGCTAACCTTAAGGAGTTATACAGTTGAGTTAGCACCATGCATCATGATAGCGCACAAACGAAAGCCATTCAAGAGGAGGTGAAGCACATGAACCTACGAAGGTCTATGGCATTGAACCATCCAATCCTACAACTTGAGTTTAGCTCCAAGCTGAAGCGAAGTGATGTGATGCTAAGGTGGCATTTGAGAGTGAGCTTGCCCATCCCATTTGTGCCCTCAACCTAAGCCCCAACGCCAACTCAACCCTCACCGCCCTCGCCACCTTGGAATGTCTATGACATAAACACCATCCAAACAAGCTGCAAAGAGTTTGTCGCCAACAACAACTACCGAAGTGCACGCCGTTGGGCTTAACTTCAACACCCGAACCAACTTCTTTCGAGCGATGTCTATCGCCGCTACCCTTCCTTTTTCCTCACCCTCACTAAGCGCCAAGTAAATTTCTTTCTCATCTGAAGATAGCGCTATAGATACTAACTCCGTCGGAAAACCAAAGTTGATCGGCATTTCGGAAGTATCTTCCCATGCCTCAAATTGGTCGCTTGTGGTGTCAATAACCAATATCCCCCTGCCATACACGCAGCAGAACAACCGACTCCCGTCTCTTGTGAACTTCATATCCCAAATAGGTCCGTCACTTTCGTAAGGGAGCGTCTTTATCAACTGCAAAGTCGTGGTGGAAAAGATTCGGATTTCCCGAGTCTCTTCGCTAATTACTGCGACATAAAGTTTTTCTCGGTTAGGGTGAAGTGCTATGGCGCCCACATAAGGCGCTTCCAAGAATTTTTTCTGCTGGCGTGTTTGCACATCTACGACATGAACCCCCGTGTAGCGCTCTTCACCCCATTCATCCCATCGGACAGGTTTAAGGGCATAAGCGATGTTGGACTGGCTATCAAACACCCAATAATCGTAGTCTTGAGCAAGCCATGAATCTGGACGCTGCTCTCTTTCTGCTGAGATAGCCACTGCCATAAATTGCCTTGTAGTGAATTCTTCCACCACTTGCTCAGTGTCGGGATTGATGCGAGCCACATAAAAAGGCGGTGTGGGATCAAGGTCAATCTTGCCCGTTATGTCAACTTTGTTGCCATACACATCCACAATAAAGAGCCGATTTTGATACACATCTACAAACCACCAATATCGCCCAGTAGGGAGACCACCGATTTTGCGGACGAAAGAAGCTTTTTGCTTCATGGTTTGAAGGGTAACCCAACTTGCTGCTGCCATTATCGTAAGCAATAGACCAAGCAATCTAATCCAACTTCGCATGTTTTATTCACCTCACCAGTTGAAAGGTCCTGCTACCTTGTCTTTAAACGGCCATCGTCTTACCACAACTTTCCAAAATTGAGATGAAGTATAGACGATCCCTAAGGCTTTGTTCCTTAGATTCGCTTCCAACCAAGCATCAAGGACACGGTCTTTAGTGCGACTCGGTGGTTGTTTAGAGGTTAAAAAGGCTGTGAAATCTTGGGCTATCCAAACTGAAGCCCCTCTCTTGTCACTGGGTGCTCGTCCATGATACCCACACAACCCCTTTAAGATGCCTTGCTTCAAGGTAGCGTTGCCCCATGCAAAACCGTTCGTTGAATCGGGCTTTAGCACCGAACACCCTGCAATGATGAAATAGTCCAAATCTTCCTTCCAGTTCGCCGAAGGGTTTATGTCAGAGACCAAGACAGAATGTTTGTCTAAGCAAGACAACAATCCCCCAGTCTCACCGCTACCATGCCCACTGTAATACAAAATGTCCGCCTGATTCTTCACGGGCAAAACATGCCCCACATTGGGATTGGAGGGGTCAAAAACTTCTATCTTCTCTACCCCCGCC
>JBGOEK010000002.1:0-201194 GCA_041537945.1 Candidatus Thermosaccharophagus yellowstonensis | reverse complement strand
CGCTACTTCACCGGACGCTACCACCTGATAACTTTCCCACCATTTATCGCACATGGACAAATCTATGGCTAATGCTTCAAATGCTATCAAAACAACCCACTGTAGCAGAAACTGCCTTCGCGTCATCATCAGACCACCTCATAGTTCTATTGGCAATCAATATCTGCCCAATGATGGCAAACCTTGTCACTGGGAAGGGCGTGGATGTTGGTGTGCACTTCGGGCACGAAGCAAACAGGAAAACTCTCGCCCGCAAGATCAGAGTGAATCGACGACGGTGCACACTGCTCCCGGACAACGGGAGCAATAGAGAACAGCACAAAGGATTTGGGAGAAAGGATGCAGCGCAAAATACGACCATTAAAATTCACCACCCTGTTGAAACTCTGCGTCACTTGTGGGAGCAAACCCGCCAAGCCATCGCTTTTTCACCTCCACCGAATGTTTGGCTCAGCAAAAACTTCGCTCTTCCAGTTTTCCACCAACTGAAGTCAATTGACCGTAAAGGACGGGACGGACAATCAACTGGGCTTGGTTGTAATTGGCTTTGGGTGCGACGACGGAAGCGGGTGGAACGAGCAAACTCGCTGTCCGCCATCGGTCGGAAGCAAAAACAGTGAAAGGAAAGGAAACTCTGGCGACAACCCGATCGCCTTCTCGCTGTTGATACTCAAAAGCCAGCGTGAAGAAGTGATGTGGGTTGTCGCTGGCGACTGTCGCTGTAATGCGAAGCCATCGGTCTTGCGGGATTTGGAAGGTCGGTGAGACAAATCTTGGGTCGTGGCTGACGGAATTGTCTTCAACGGAACAGACGGGCTTGCCAATATAAGTGGCGACATCAAAGCGGAGAACCAGACCGGGACGGTCGGGCACTGTGTCCCAAACGAACCAACGCTTAAAATCGTCAGGCGTTTGGCTGACGAAAAGCAACTGCCCACTCACATTCTGCCCCTCCATCGCAAGCGCCATCAGCATCCAAACAGCCCTAAGCCGTTTCATTGCCCTTTTCCACCTACCTTCGTTGCCGAACGAAAACAGGTTCAACGCCGACGGCGATTTTGCCACCTGCGAACTTGATAGCGTTGCCCATCATCGTCAAAACTTCAGCGCCGTCGGGCAAAGTCAAAGTTTGCGTCCCTTCATCACTCCATGCGACGGTGATGCGTTGATTGGCTTTGATGAAATGCAAAAGCCAAAGCCCGTTGCGCCGTTCAAAACCCAAAGGCTTGCTGTCCCTGAGCAACCAACCTGCAATCGCAAAAGCAACCGCTTTCGGTCGCAAAGTGTTGTCAAACTCCAAAAGCGACATGCTCTTTAGCCTCGGCAACATCGTGTCTTCAGGCACAGCCCAATACTGGAAGAACTTTGCGTCTTCGCCCAACATCAGCGTGGAAACGAAGGCTTTGACCATAGACGATGCTGCTTCTCTTGCCGAAAAAGGTTTGGTGGCAATCCAGCGGGTGTAAGGGTCGTCGTAAGCGTCGGGCAAAAATCGGTAGAAACTTTCCGACACAAGCCCTTGCTCCGTGTTCCAGATTGGTCGTTGCTTTCCGTCAAATCCACTCCACTGCTTTACCCGTTCAAAATCGGTTGGGCGATAGCCCTCATAGCCGTGAAAGGAGAAGACATCAACGAACTTGAGCAGCCCTATTTGCAGCAACCCTTCAGTCCAGCGAACGATGTCATCCAGCGACCAATAAGTGCAAGGCGCTACTACCTTAACTTGCGGGTCAACCTTTCGCAGTTCCTCAAAGGCGATGCGTGTCATTTGCAGGTAAAGTTCTTCCTTGCCAGCGAACAAGCCCAATCCATAGGGTTCGTTCCAGACCTCGTAAGCGTCGATGCGACCCTTAAAACGCTGGGCAACCGAGCGGACATAAGTTCGCCAAGCATCCAAATCTTTTGGCGGATGGTTCACGCTGTCTCCGCTGGAAGCCCAAAGGGGTGTGCGAAAAAGCAAACCCAAAATTTTCAAGCCAGCACTTCGGTAAGTCTCAACGGCTTCGTCCAACCAGTTCGTTCGCTCCCATGCCCACTTGCCTTTTTCAGGCTCAACGACATCCCAATGGGTCACACCACAGGCATCCAGCAACCGAACCCAACCGCATCCCAAAACCCTCGCCAACATCACTCCCATTTCATCCGCTCCGACATGAATGCCCATCCGCTCATCAAGTCTTTCAAAGCGTGGCAGAACAGCCACCACCAACTCATCCATCACTTTGCCATCTTCGTCGGCGACGGCGATGCGAAATGAACCAAGTGGAAGTCGGAAGGAAAGTGGCAAAACTGTCAAGCCCACTTTCAATTGCGCCCTGACCTGACGGCTCAAAACTTTGTGCTCCCAAATATCGTGGACGACGATTTGCAGGGTTCGTTGTTGCTTTCTTTCGCTGAAAACCTCCAATCTCACATTGACGGGTTCGTCGGGATGGAACAAGTTGAAAAGTTTGTCGGTCGCCAACCCTGCTTCTAAATCTCGTCGTAATTTGAACGGCGTTGCCTTTTCGCCCTCTTCAAGTTGCACCGCATCAACCCAAACGGTTGTCGGTTTGTCGGCTTCAAAGACAGCACGGACGAAATAAAAGCCGTTGGGCGACGGTGGCAGGATGCCCGTCACGGTGTAGCGTTGCCAATCGGTCGTCAAAATCCCTTGCCCTTCAATGCCACGAAAGATTGGTGCGTAAGGTTGAGTTCCTGCGACATAAGCGCTGTTCACGCTGAAGCGAACACGAACGCCATCTCTTTCGGCTTTGAGCCAAAGGCTAAGGGTGTGAGCCACTTGCGGTCGTGCGACAAACAAACCGCAGGTCAAAATCGTTCGCCCACGAACGACGAAGCGAGCCGAACGATTGCCGTGAACCTTCTCGGTTTCGTCGGGCTTCAAAGTCATGTTGGATGCCCGCCAAGGGTGAAGGCTTCCGACTTCAAAACTTGAGTTGGCAAGCAAGTTCCCTTTTTGTGGCGGGATAGCGAATTGAACTCGTTGCCGAGTTTGTTGAGCCAACTTTCGGACGGCGGGCAATTGGGAAAGAGCCGTTCCCTCATCGCCCAACTTCCAAACCTGCTGAATTTCTTCGTCCGTCAAGGTTTGTTCCCAGATGGCGAGTTCGTCAATGGCAGCATCAGCAATCCGTTGCAACTCACCGTCAATGCCACCGACGATGAGCGCTCCCGTCAGTTCAAAGTCCAAAAGGACATCGCTCACCTCAGCAACTTTTTGCCCATCAACATACAAACGCTTGAAACCCTTTCGCTCTTTCGGGTCGGTAACTTGCCAAGAGATGGCGATGTGATGCCATTCGCCTTTGCGCCAATGCTTTATGCTGATGCTGGGCGCATAAAGGTGGCGAGCCATCTTCCGCCTCGTGGACGAGAAGACAAGCCCACCGCGATGCCAGTAAAGGTAAAAGAGACCGCTGCGAATGGAAAGGAAATGTCGGTAGCGCTCAACGGGTTCATTGCCGTCCCAGTCGGGTCTGACCCAAAAAGTTAATGTGCCTGCCTCAGGGCGAATGTTAGGAGCGAAGTTAGGTGAAACGGTCAGATAAGAAAGATAGCGATGCTTTCCGCCCTCACCGCAATGAACTGCTTTGCCGACTTTGCCTTCCACGAAAACGGCATCAATCCCTTCCGCCATCTCCGTCGGGTTGCCCTTTGCCACCAAAGCATTGGCATCGCCATCAAAAGGCAAGTAAAAGCAAAGCCCATCGGCAAGATTGAAAGGCGAAGCAAAAGCCGTTGCGAAGAAAAACATAAACAGCAGGACGATGACGCAAATCTCTAACGGTTTGGTTTGCCTCAAGGCTTTTCAAGCCTCCTTCGCCTCAAACTCGCCACTCACTTCTCTTCCGTTCGTTCATCCGATGGCACGAGAAAGGCGAACTTTGCAACGACTCCCATCCCACCTTTCCCGTCTGGCGGGGTAATGACGAGTTTGTAATTGCCCGGCGCTTCAAAACGAAGCCTTAAAGCATAAACATCTTCCACATCCGCTCGGATTAAAGATTTGCCTTTCAACTGCCCTCTTTCGTCAAGGACGAGCAGGTTCATCTCGTTGCCGAAGAAGTTGGCACAGATGTAAAGGACGAAATCGCCCGGTTCAGTCACCTTCGCTTGCCAAGTCACCGAGTGTTCGCCCTTGCCTTCAGGGTCATACCACTCCCAAGCGTTCCACTTCTCCTTGCTCGGATTCCACATTGACTTTCGCTCCACACCGTAACAGCCTTGAGCCTCAGATGCGACGGCATATTCCCGAAAGATTGCGGGAATCTTCCGCACAAGCCCGAAACGCCTCGCTTGTTGTTCCTGCTCCTTTCGGATGCCGGCAAGAAAAGCCGATGACCTTGACAATTGTAGCCGTTCGTAGCGATCGCTGAGTTGCTTCAAGAGTTCACGGTCAGAAGCCAGCAGGATGATGTTGGCAACTTTCAACTCAGGCAACTTGATGCGAACTTCTCTATCGGTCAACTTTACGGGCAATGCAACGAACTTGCCTTCTCCAACCACTGCGGCAACCTTCACCGCCAACCAAGGTGGGAGCGAAACTTCAATTTCGGCGTCGGTTAAAGTGGCGCTGACAAACTTTTCAGGCAGCGATTTGATGCGCTCATTAACGCAAACGATGGCGATAGCATCAGGTGCGACAAGCGCCCTCACGAATATCCCTTGCGTTAACGATTTCGCAATGTCCATCGGATGAGACCGAGACAGAACAGGAGCAACGAGTTCCAACTCACGATAAACTCGCCCGATCTCAAACCAGACATCAGGGTAGTCTTGAGCGCCCCAAGAGATGATATCGCCGCTCCTTTCCGTGCAGTGAATGTAGGCGATAAGTCCTTTCGCACCTCCCGCCAATGCGTAGTGCATCATAGCCCGCACTTCTTCAGGGAAGGGCATTCTCGGAAACTTGCCCTCATGCTGCTTGCCGACGGGTTCGTGGAAGAAGGCTTGGTAAGTGATGGTCATCATGTTCGGGGCACAAGCGAGACGGGCTGTCTCAGCAACTTCAAAGACGCTCCTCATCTCCCAACCGATATGAAGTGCGTATGGGTCGGTGTTAAGAACATCGGGGATGCGACCGTAAGTGAATCAGTTGGCAGGTTTGTAGGTCAGGTCAACGGTAAGGAAGGTCAAAACTGACGGGTCGGCAGTATAGCATCGCCAATCGCGCTTCACCATCGCCATCGCATTAGAGCTGACTCGTTTCTCGTGGGACAGACCCTCAACATAGTAATCGCCGACATCAGGTTCGTCCATCAGGTAGTATGCCCAAAGGGCTTTGTGGCCCATCGTTTCCTTCCTCGGCTCCCCTTCGCCGACCAGTGCCGAAACTCCTTTCAAGCCATAACTTTTCAAAGCATCCAGTTCATGGGTTCTCATCGCGCCGAAGCAAACATAAAGGTTGCAGTTGTTGGAAGCATACTCTTTCGGCGTGACATAGCCGTAAGAGCCCAAAGGGAAAAAGTCGTCGCGGGCGCGAAACAAAACCGCTGCTTTCGTGCCTTTATCGGTGTCAACGCGCAAGTAGTGAAAACTGCCGAAGGTAAGCCTTTTGGGAGAGCGGACGACGATTGGGCAGACATTGAACCAAAAGTTCGGCGATAGGATAAGTGTTTGCTTGGTGACATCCTCGCCGTCAAGCCAGACCCTCGTTATCCTTTGCTTCCCTTCACCGACCAACTCAACGAAAGCGAAAATTCGCTCGCCTTTTTCGTCAAAAGCCAGACCTTCCATTCGGATGGGAGTTAGCGCAGGTTGAATTTTCAGGCGCAATGTTTCTTTGGTGCTGGTTTGAACTTCAAGGGCGATGGGTTCTTTTGGCGCTTCCCTCAACCGAATCAACAACTCACCGAACCCTTCGGCAGGGATTGGGTTCGGTCTCAAACGCCACCAAACGACATCACCACCCTTCTCTGGCTCAGTCACATCCTTCCCGTTCACGAAAATCCGCTCAACGCTTACAGGTTCTTTCCCGTCGTTCCGCAGGTAAACCTCCACCAAGCCACCAGCGCGATAGTGCTCCCGATGGAAGTTTTCAATTCCTTTCGCCATCTCAAACCAAGCGAAGGTAGTGCCTCGGTCAGGTCTGTAAAACGCTGCATCAACAGAAATACCCCCGACACCATCACGACTAAAGGCTGAAATTGAAATCAGAGGCAAGCCGATAAGCGTCAAAGCAGCGAAACTAATCCACTGATTACCGCTGTTGATGGGCATTGATTTTTCCTCCCCTGGCAGAGAGTAGATTCACTTTGCCCAGAGGTCTTGACTTCACCATTTTTGCCACCGATCATCAGCGGGATAACCTCCAGTCCCTGCGGGAGTGATGTGTGCTATCCCGTTGGGAACACCTGCCCGAATGTCCATGTCATTCCAGGCGAAAACCCTCGTTTGCTGTGAAGGCGTTGCACTCTCACACATCTCACCTCCGTCGCTCCTCTAAAACCAAAAGCCAACCTTTGCCTTGCTCAACAGGGATAGGTTCTGATGGTGAAAATTTGGCAGGTGGCTGAAAAAGGTAAATCGGCGGTGCGAAAAGGTGTGCTCTCTCAGGATTGATGCCTAACGCTTTCCAGTCAATTTGCAAGCGCACATAGACTTTCTCCTTCGCCCAACTGGCGATGGCGAGAAGCGATTTGCCTTTCTTTCGGTAAACCGTCACCAAAACATCGGGAGAATCAGTCCTCACAGGGCAGTCTTGACGCCAGTAGCCAAGCATCTCGGCATCCTCAATGCCAAAACCGTCAAGCACCCTCCACAAATCTGGCATAGAAAGCGAAGCCCTCCCAAGTCTCGCTGTCATCACGTAAATCATGCCACGATACAAATTCCCTCCTGTCTCGTAATGCAGCATGTCGCCCATAAGCCCGAACGGGATTCCCGAAATCTCAACAAGCCAATAGTCTGGCGGCATGTCGTAGTCAAACAGTTCGCCAAACCAAAGGGTGTCAATGAACGGGAAGTGCTCCATGTATTGGTTGGCTGGGCTTATCTTTGGCGGTTCAGGTTCCCAAGGCGGAGCCCAGTTGTCACCAGAGTGAAAGTCAATTCGGCTTTCAGGGTTGATTCGCTTCATGACACGCCAAACCCGTTTCATGACCTCTCGGTCGTAGCCTATGCCGTCAAGATACAGCCCATCAATTCCCGTTCTTTCCATCAAAAATCGCAATCCTTCCACATAGAAGTTGTGCCACCGTGAAAGCCCTTTCATGGCGATGGCGCTGCAAACATCGGTCTCATCAAAAGGATGCATCCAAGCAGGAACATAACCAGCAACGAGATGTTCGTGCAACCAAGGATGTCCGACTTTCGGTCCCTTCTCTGGCGCTTGTAGGTCGTTGTAAATGTCAATGCCACCAGTCTCAAAAATTTCGTCGCCCAAACTGCGCAGCGCCCAAATTTCAGGCGCATGGTTCGTCAGTTCCCGCACGGTGTAGTAAATGTTGACACCGACGGGCATCTGTTCACCCGTTAGCAAAATTTCATGCCAACCATCTCCGTGCCGAATTTCAAAGCGACCGAGTAAAATTCCAAACCTACTTGACGCCATTTCCCTGTCCCATGTCCCCTGTCCCTTGCCCCACTTCTCTGGATATGTCTGACCGCCGCTGACTTTGGAGAATGTGTCAAGGAACAAGCAATCGTCGTCAGGCACAAACTCAATGGGCATCCCTTCCTCATATTCGCTTTGGCTGATCTTGATGGCTCTTATGGCAAATCCACTACCTTCAATGCGCATCACTGTCCCTTTAAGCGATGTGTTGAGCGTGCCCTGATAATTGGCTTGCGCTGCCAATTTGCTGTCAACGAAGATGGCGAACCGCTTTCCCCACGAGAGTGTGACGATGTGAGTGTCGCCCTTCTTCCAATCTGGTTGATGGCTGCCGATAAGCACGGGATATTGGTTCAGCAAAGGCGAACCTTTGCGCACATAAGCACGCATCCCTCGGTCATCAATGTTCCAATAGAAGCCGATTTGATCTTCGTTTGGAAATTGCACGCTGAATAGGCTTTGGTTGAACCGTGGGTCACCTGCCTTGCCTGCTTTCGGGTCAAAATTGATGCGAACCCAAATGTGAAGCGAACCTTTCGCAAGGTCAATGTTTCCCTCAGCAGGATAAAGCAGCATCCCTTGACGGCGAAGCACGACCTGTTGCTTTGCTTCTCGCACAAACTCAGCCAACTCCCGCCATGTCAGAAGCGGATAGTTGATGTATGGGTTGGCAGGTTTGCTACCGTGGTGCAAGTGAACGATGTTGCCGCCAACACCATACCGCCAACTCCAACGGTTCTTCGTGTCAAGTGGCTTGAAGGGAGTGATAAGGAAGCGAAACAGTAACTCAAGCCTTTCCCCATTCACCATCCTCCTTTCGCCAGAAAAGGCACGAACGAGAAAGATTTCACCATCCTTGCCCCTTGCCTCAAAGATGTGACAGCCACCTTTGCCTTCGTTGTGCCAAGACTTTGGTGGCTTGAAGTCAATGACTTGACAGTGCCAGACATCCAGCGCTTCCGCCAACTTGATTTGCAACCCTGCATTCCAATCTCCGATCCAGACCATATTTGTTGGGAATTTGCCCCACTGCCATTGCCATTCCTTAGGTCGTTTGCCACCACGATAACCCATTCCCATCATGTAAACCGCCACTTCTTTTCGGATAGGAACTTCAAGCCGAATGTCTTTGATACTCAAATCCCGTTTTGCCTGCACTTCCACGCTGTGCATGATGCAGCCATCAAATTCCATCTTAGTGTGAACGGTCAAGTTGATAGCTTCGTTCATCGCTACAACTTGCCACTCGGCTACAGCCTCGTTGCGCTTAAGCCATTTTCGCTTTGAAGGTTTGAAGGCAACTTGCCCGTTTTCAGTCTCCACGACGAACCGAACGGGCGATGCGAGAATTTCCCTGCCGTTGCTTTGAATGCTTTCCGGCAACCCAATTGCTCCGAATTTAACCTTTCTGCCAAGACACTCAATCGTGTCGCCTCTGACTTTCAAGGGAGTGAACGGCGGGACAACTTCATCTTCTAAGCCAAGGGTCGAATCGAGCCAGCGAAGCCGAGAAAGCCGCCAGTTATCGCTATCGCCGCAATCTTCAAGCACTTCGCCAGAAACTGTCAACTCCACTGTCACTGTTGTTTCTTCAAGTCCCTTCGGCTTCACTTTGATTGTGCCGACATACTTGCCTTTTGCGTCCTTAGGCACTTGAATTCCAATCCACAACGGTCTTACCCTTCCGACGGCGACGGAAAAGGTTTTTCGTATAGGTCGCCCAAGCCAATCAGTTCCACCCAAGTTGAAGCAACGAAATGCCGACGCAGGGATGCGCTTGCCTCCGCTGCCTTTCAAATCACTGAATTCCAGTTGCAAATCCGTAATCGGTTTGCGTGCCGCAAATATGCCAAGTTGGAAGACATAGAACTCGTTTGGCTGCGCTTGCCCAACGAACTTCTCGCTTGGTCCCTTCTCAACCCAATGGTAAGGTAAATGTTCAAACATTCGGATGGGAAAGCGACGGTCTTCAGGGAAAACCAAGTAGGAACGGTTTGGATGTCGTGCCAGCAATTGCGAAACTTCGTCTTTCGTTGCGATGATTTCCATCGGGTCAAATCTGTCAAATTCGGTTCGGGCTTGAATTGCAACGACTTTCGCTTGCGGGAGTTTATCACGATATGCGCCTAATTTTAGTTGCTCCAAAGTCAAGCCGTTTCGCTTCAGCCATCCCGGGTCAGCGGTTTCCTCGGGTTTGAGATACCACTCTCGCCACCAACTTCCGGGCATTGGCGCTTTTGGCGGCTCATAAGGCAGGTAATAGACCTCGTAAATGCCCGCTCCCGATGTCGGTTGAAAAACCAACTCACCAAACTCTTGGGTGACTATGACGACAACGACATTGGTGATGCGACTTCCCGTTTGTGCGTCGTAAACTCGAATGCCTTTTTCCTCAGGGTTTGGGTCACGCCTTCGCCAAGGAATGCGGACCCAGACAGCATCACAATGTTCGTCAACCTTCACCAAAGCCCGGTGGTTACCACGCCCAGCAACAGCCCAACTCCCAACACCATACTCCACAACCCTCACCCCCTCATCTTCGGCAAATGCCTTTACAGCGCAACCACAAAAAGTCAGTAGCACACACGGCAAAACCATCACCCACACAACTTTGCATTCTGCACTTTGCACTTTCGCACCCCCTCAATGCTTGCTATCACCGAACCTCCGCAGTGATGCCGAGAATTTGAACTCCTGAGACCAGACCGAATGGGCTTGGGATGGAACGGATGCCCTCAATAAATTATGTCAGGCTTTGGGATAACCCATTGCAACTCTTGAACGAACTGATTGATGGCTGATTGATCTACATAGAAGTTTCCACATCTCCATGTCATGCTGTGTTAACAGATTGCCTTATTTCTGTCTTAACAGCTTAACACCTATCCATCATCCCTAAGTTTTCGTTGTCTCACTTCAGCAGCGACTTGAAATGGGTCAGGATGCTGGTTAGGTAACGGATGACCGTAGAGGAGCAAAACAAAGAGGGATGCGCTCTCCCTTTCCGCCTCTGCCTTCGCCTCCTCAACCGCCTTCTTAAGCGGGTCTGCGGTAGTCCCTGCAGTCAGAACGAGCGCCCATTCAGCCATCACCTTTCATTTCCACCTTCTTGAAATTTGATCGCAACCTTCTAAGTCAAGTTCGTGCTGATGCTTCTAAACCAATCCAGCAACACCTGACAACCTTGACAGCCCTCTTTGCCCGTTGGTGGTGTTTCCGATGAGAGGATGGAGAAGACTCTTTGGCACAATTCTTCAACCCAGTTGGTAGGATGAAGGTCAACGGGAACGACAGTGCATCGGAAACCAAGTATCATTTGCCCTTTTGTCCGTTGCAACAAATCAAGGTCATTAACGGCTTGGACATTGTGTTCAGGCTCAAAGTAAATGAGCGCTAACCCAATCACTATTTCTACTCCTTATCCCTTCTCCTTTTCCAAAACCTATACCCATGCCAGCAATGACAGAGGGGTGAGATTGCCACGCCTGCCTTCGGCTGGCTCGCGGTAAGAGAACAATTTGGATTGCCAAACCGGGTCTTCCGTCGGGCGCTATTCTCAATCTAAAAATCGCTATCACTTTTCCTTTTCAAGCGACCAGAAGTGAACAGCGTAGGGTTCAAAATTCACCACCAATTTATCCTCGCCCTTCCTCAAGATGCCGTTTTCCTCCTTTAACCTTCCCTCGCCTTCAGCCTCAAGCACAAAATGTCTCAACTTCGTATTGTTTTCAATTCCCTCTAACTTTATCTCACAAGTGATGGGTTGGTCGGAGAAATTCCAAAGCATCAATCTGTAAGATTTAGCCTTCTCATCATAAACTGCGAATCCGTGAACCTGGGGATGATTTGATATCAATTCCAACCTCTCCCCGTTCATCTCCGATAAAAGCTTGAAGGTGAGATAGGCGGGACGCCTGCGATTATCAAAATCGTAAAGCCCAAGGCGAATATCCCCCTCATTCCAGAAGCGTTCCTGATTCTCAATTCCCTCAGGAGACATAAAATCGGCGAATTTCTCCCTATTGAATCTATAATCTCGGATGTGATAATAGCAGGAGTAGTCAAGACCAGCGGAGACCATCTGATAGATTGTCTCCGCGACGAAACAGGGTTGGAATCTCGGGTCGTGGGAGGGCGCTCCCAAATCCATATTCCACTCATCAAGAATCGTTTCCAGCTTCAGCCGAGGATATTTCTTCAGCAAGTCTTTAACATATTCAATCGTCTCCCTGATTTTCAAAGGGTCGCTCGTGTAGATGTGCCAGGAGACGAAGTGGATGGGAATGTTCTCCTTATCGCAATGCTCAAGAAGGGTGGGAAGGATGGGGGAATGGACATAGGCGAGAGCTGGTCCGCCGACGCGAGCGGATGGGTCGGCTTTGAGAATCGCCTCCGCAGTTTCCCGATAGTAGCGAACATAATCCTCGGGTTTAAAGCGATAGGGACAACCTCCTGCCTCCCCTATATCGGGCTCGTTAGATATCTCCCAGTAGCGAATTCCCGCTTTCTTATCCTTATAATGCTTCACCAAATTGAAGATGAGACGCTTCCATTCCTCCCAATCGTTTGGCTCAACGATATCTTGATTGATTTGAGGATAGAGAACCCTTGGCTTGAAGGTGAGGCACATCAATGGTTTAGCTCCCGTTTTGAGGATTGTCTCAACCGAGCGGTCCAATCTGCTGAAATCATATTTACCGGGTTGGGGTAGGAGATGGAAATACTCCTGAACGAAGAGGCGAATGATGGTGGGACGAAGGGCACGGATTTCCTCAACCCTATCTTCCCACATCGGCTCATCAGACAATCCACCCTGCCCCAAAGATGCTACTTTGCTCATATTTAATGAACCGATTTTCTCCTTCAATTTGACGGTGATTTCTGCCTTCGCGGCTTCTGGTGTATCAGCCATAATGGACACCTCCCAAGCAATCGCTATCAGGCCATATAAGAAAGAATTGACTTTCACTGTCTTCGGTTGCTCCCGAAGGTTCTCAATGAACAAACGAACCGAGTGAGTGCTTGGTGCAAGTTCTTGTGGGAGTCCAACGAATTCAGCCCAAATACCGCTTTTGATGGCAAGGGCGTTGGCGTAAATGTTAACGAGCATCTCTGGCGAGAACGCCCAAGCCGTCGTGACAATCAACACCCCACGCCCGATGGGAGCGACCAAGCCAACGGCTGTTCCCGCTTTCGTCCAAGCCCAAACAGTATAGCCCCTACCCCATTTTGGGAAGTGAGCCCAATAGTTCAGCGTCTCAACTCGGTTCGGTTTCATCAAGAATTGGGAGAGCCTTGAAGTGTCAAGTGATGCTTTCTCCGCTCCCAATTCCTTAAAGGCATCTCCGTAGGAGATGGAAAGGTCTTCGCTCAAGTCGGAAAGCCAGTCGCACATCGGCAGGTAAGCCATGTCAGTGAGGACAACGACGCCACCCGTCTCTAAGTATCTTCGCCAGTGGTGGACAAACTTTCGCATGTCTTGTGGGTCGCCGTAGTTCCAGAGTGATGTGGTGAGGACGAAATCGTAGTCTTGGGCTCGCTCAAAGAACTTCCCAAGTTCGGTGTTGCGGAACTTGTCAAATTCCCAACCCAGAACCCGCAACCTGTCATCGTATTCGCCCCAACTTCGGAAATCGTTGTTGACGCCTGAACTTGAAATGACAGCCACCCTCTTTGGCTTGTAAACGATTTGCGCCGCAGCGATATGTGAAGGCAAGAAAAGCGCTAAGGCAACTCCCAACAAGATGACCTCTCGCCTCATTGCTCGTCGCCACCTTGTTTTCCCTTGGTGTCATCCCTCTCGCTCCACATTTGGTAGTGGCAAGTTGTTGCGGAGGTGGTATTCAATGAACACCCAACACTTTACGCACCTTCTTATGTCGTTGCGCTTGCAACAAGGTTTACCTACAACTTCAAAGCATGCCTTTTGAGTGGCGTATGCGGGGCATGTGAGGTAGTATGAAGCTGGGCATCGAATTATGTCGGAGCAATGTGTCTTTGGCTTCCCATCGTGTTGGTGTTCTTTCATTTCCATGACTATGCGTGTGTGATTTGCTCCCTCATCCTTCACAATCCGAACTCCTCCAAGTAGCGCAACTGCTTTGCAGCTTCTTCGTTTTTAGGGTCTACCTCAAGCGCCTTCTTGAAAGCCTCTTTGCTCTTCAGTATCATCTCTTTGTCATCTTCAAGCCATGCCACTTGTTGGTAAGCCTTCCCAAGCCACACCCAAAGTTGAGGGTCATTCGGTGAGAGTTGAGTTGCCTTCTCAAGCTCCCTGCATGCCTCCATGAACATGCCTTCATAGCCGAAGCTATAAATCAATCCGAGTCCAACATGCGCCCTAAGATTATCTGGGTCGCTCTCAAGCACGCTTTTGTATAACTGCACAGCCTCATCGTAATTGCCATTGAGGCGTGCTTGATCAGCTCTATCAAGCATTTCCTCAACCGAGGTTTCTTTGTCGTGTGAGTTCATGAGTATCTGCCTCACTTACGATTTTCGTTATCACTCAGCTTCCGAACACATCGCCGACTTTAATTCTTGTTCCTCTCGCCCACTCGCGTGCATGAAGCCTTGAGCGCCCTTCAAGTTGCAGTTCAATCAACCTAACACAACCATCGCCTGCCACCACAACTATGCCACCATCGTCAATGTGAACGATTTGTCCGCATGTAGCGCCCGTTGTCATGTGCCGTTGCTCATCCACCTTCACTATCCAAATTTTAACAACTCTCCCATGCCAAGTTGTCCACGCCCCAGGTTGAGGGTTGAACGCCCTCACAATGTTGCGAATCCTTTCGCAAGTGCTTGACCAATCTATCTTCGCCATCTCCTTAGTTATCCTCGGCGCATAGGTTGCCATTGATTCGTCTTGCTTTATTCTCGGTGCTTCGCCTCTCGAGAGCAACTCGAGTGTTTTGAGCATGAGTTCAGCGCCGACTTGTGAGAGCTTCTCAGAGAGAGTTCCAGCGGTGTCATCCTCTTCAATCTCAACCTGCTTCTGAAGGATGATATCGCCTGCGTCCATTTTCTCGACCATGAACATAGTTGTGACGCCAGTCACTTTCTCGCCATTGAGCAATGCGTGTTGTATCGGGGCTGCGCCACGATACTTTGGCAGTAAAGAAGCATGCAGGTTGATGCATCCAAGCGGTGGTATGGAGAGGCATTCACCGCTCAATATTTGACCGTAGGCGACAACGACGATGACATCGCAACCTGTCTCCTTTATTCGCCTGATTGACTCTTCGCTGTTCACATCCTCAGGTTGAAATACATCCAACCCGAGTTTGAGGGCGAGCTCCTTAACAGGTGGTGGCGTGATCTTTTGTCCTCTGCCAGCTGGCTTATCTGGTGCTGTCACAACGAGAACTATTTCATGCCCTGCTTCATGAATCGCCTTAAGCGTTGGGAGCGAGAAATGAGGTGTCCCCATGAAAACGACTTTCAATCGCCATTCACCTCTTGCCCTTCACGCTTGTGTGTTTGTCTTCGTTCATCATCGCCAAGAACGCTTGCTCAACCTCAGTTGGTGTTGTTGGTATCAACACAGGTTCTTCGTTATGCTTTTCAGTCCTCACCCAATACAAGCCACCTTCCACAGCTCTGTCGATGATGAGCTTGCCATCAAGGTGATCGATCTCATGTTGCAACACTCTTGAGAACAAGCCTCGTGCTTCAACTTCGAACCTATCTCCGTTTTGGTCATAAGCCATGACGCGTATCTCGACGGAGCGCTCAACGAAAGCTTGGACATTCGGTATGCTGAGGCAACCTTCAAGGTCGCCATGTTTCTCATCGCTTGCCCACATCACCTCTGGGTTGATGAAGACATAGTATTGTCCTTCGTGTTTTGCGATGCACACTCTCAGTGGGACTCCTATTTGATTTGCTGCCAGCCCAACACCGTTCGCAGATTCCATGCTCTGCACCATTTCCTCAACGAGTTCCTTCACCCTCCTATCGAGCCTTCTAACTGGCTCTGCTACTTGGCGCAATATGGGATTCCCAAGGAGGACTATCCGTTTGACTTTGCTCACCCGCTTCGGCATGAGGAAGCGTCCCTCCTCAGTAGATCATCATCGGGTCGACATCTATGCTTAGCTTTGCCCTCAAGTTTCTATCCATCAGCTCAAGCGCTTCCTTCATGAGTTCCATCAAAAGTTTACGGCTCTTGCTGCGCAGGAGGAAATGGAAACGGTATTGCCCACGCAACTTCGGCACAAGACATGGAGCAGGTCCAAGCAGTGTTGCCACCTCTCCCCTCTTTAGCATCGTCATGCGCACCACATTGATGGCGGTGTTTATCGCCTCAAAAGCCTTCCTCTCATCTTCATCGCTTGCAACGACATCAATCAAGTATGCGAAAGGCGGATATGGAGGTTCTCTCCTTTGAAGCAGTTCACGCTTGAAGAAGCTATCGTAGTTGTGAGTTGCGCTTGCTATTATGGCGTAATGCTGTGGGTTGTATGTCTGAATGAACACCTCACCTGGTTGTTTTCCTCTCCCCGCTCTCCCTGCGACCTGTGAGAGGAGTTGGAAGACCCTCTCAGATGCTCTATAGTCTGGGAAGTTGAGCCCGATGTCAGCGTTTAGCACACCCACAAGCGTAACATTTGGGAAGTCAAGCCCTTTGGTAACCATCTGAGTTCCAACGAGCACATTCGCTTCACCTTTTCTTATGGCGCTAAGTATGGCTGAATGAGAGCCACGCCTTTGGGTTGTATCTCTGTCCATGCGCAACACTTTAGCCATCGGCAGTAGCGTGCTCACCTCTTGCTCAATCCTTTCAGTCCCAGCGCCCGTCATAGCTACCGTTTCGCTCCCACACGACCTGCACACATTTGTTGCCTGAACGCTGTAATTGCAGTGGTGGCAGAGCAACATGCCCCTATCCTTGTGCAGTGTCAAAGAGACGGCGCAGTTTGGGCATGTCTCAACCGAACCACACTCCGTGCACATGACGAACGGCGCGAAGCCACGCCTGTTCAGGAACAGGATGACCTGCTCACCCTTCTCAAGCCTCCTCTCCATCGCGTCAAGCAGGACATCGCTAAGCCATCTTGAGCGCTTCATCGATGCCTTTCGCATATCAATGATGTGCACAGTCGGTAAAGGTCTATCATCAATTCGCTTGCAAAGCTTTATCAGCTTATACCTACCGATGAGCGCCTTGTAGTAAGTTTCAACGGATGGGGTGGCACTGCCGAGGACAACTGTTGCGTTATTCCACTTGGCACGGACAAGCGAGACATCGCGTGCGTTGTATCTTGGTGTTGCCTCCTGTTTGTATGACTCATCCTGCTCCTCGTCCACGACGACGAGCCTCAACCTCTTCACTGGGGCGAAAACTGCAGAGCGAGGTCCTATGACAACATCAACTTCATCGTTTGCGATGCGCATCCACTCTTCAAACCTTGCGCCAACACTCAATGCGCTGTGCAGTATAGCCACCCTCTCACCGAGCCTGTATCGGAATATGGCTGCAGCTTGAGCTGTCAAAGCTATCTCTGGGACGAGGAATATGGTTTGCCCCCCGATGCTGATCACATGCTCAATCGCTCTCAGGTAAACTTCTGTTTTACCACTCGCAGTCACTCCGTGAAGGACGATGACATTGAAATTGCCTTCATCGATACTTTTCACTATTCCCTCTATCGCCTCCCTCTGCTCATCCGTAAGGACGATCTTTTCTGGTGGGACTTCAAAGCCCTCTGGTCCGAGTTCGCCAACCCTCGGAACTACGATTTCAACGATCTCAACGAACCCTCTTATGGCGAGCGCCTCAACTGTGCTCCTTGCAAAACCTTCGTCTTCAAGCCGTGCCAATGTGACTGGTGCATCCGCCTGAAAGAGCCTCTCAAGCAGTAACCGATGCTTCTCCGAGAGGTTGACCTCATTCTGCTTGAGCGCTTCAACGCCTGCGTCAGTGATCTTTGCTGCCTGACGCTTCACCATTGATGGCATGCGAGCCCGTTCGCTCCTCGCTATCTTGACGATGCCCGCATCAACGAGCCCTCTAAGAAGTTGCCTCACCGATGAACCGAACTCCTCACGCAATTCTTTAAGGGGGACTGGTTCGGAGGCATCTATCAATTTGCTCAACACCTCTGCCTGCTTAGGTGAGCGCTTCCCTTTGCTTTTCACCCACGCTATGGCTGCATCTAAGTCCTCAACCCAAACCTTCTCTTCAATGCCTTGTTGCCACCCGGGTGGTATCACGAGCTTAAGCGCATCAAACAATGGGCAGTGGTAGTAATCGCTTACCCACTTAGCCAACCTAAGGAGCTCTTCATCAAACAGTGGTTTTTCCCAGAGCACTTTCACTATCGGCTTTATGCGCTCATGCTCAATATCAGCTTCATCGCTCAACCCAACTACATATCCAGTCACGAAGATTGAGTGCAAGGGCACAAGCACAGGGATGCCCAAGAAGACTTTCCCCGAAAGCTCCATCGGTATAGAGTAGGTGAGCGGCTTATCGATGGCTGAAAGTTGAGTGTCAATGCACACTTGCGCATATCTTGCCATCTCAACCAGCCCTCGCTCGGATGGCTCGGGTGACTAAGCTGTAAGCATACCGCTGTGATTGCCAAAGGGATGCATACTGATTGGCGATTTCAATTAGTGGGGTCACCCTTTTCCGTATGATGCCACATTCAACGAGGCGTGTAAATGATAATTAGGTGAGCGGTTAGGTTGGCGCAAGTTTGAAACGCACAGCGTTTGATGGTGGCTATCAAAAACAAAAGATGGTGAGCCTACATGCCTGAGGTGCAACTTGTTGTCTCAAACCTTTCCAAGTGGTATGGTGATATGGGCGTTCTAAACAGGCTTTCGTTCCGTGCTCGCAGTGGCGATTGCATTCTCGTCGTCGGTCCGAACGGTTCGGGAAAGACAACGCTCATCATGTGCCTCTTGGGGTTGGTGGAAAAAAGTGGCGGGGAGATCCAGTTCATCGTCAATGGCAGAAGCTACACGCCAACGGAAGCCCTCCCGTTCGTTGGGGCGGTGCTTGAAGCGTGCGAACCATATGAAGAACTAACAGCTTATGAAAACTTGAGCCTCTTCGCCTCGTTGAAGCTTTTACAGCGTCGGCAATTGGCTGGAGAGGATCTTGCGATGGTTTCCAAATCGGGGCGAGGATGCTACATGAGCAGGGAGTCATTGGATGAGCTCATGGAGAAGTTCCAGCTCAAGCGCTATGCCGATCAACCAGTGAGTTCGCTCTCTTCGGGGATTAGACAGAGGTTGAAGTTCGCCATAGCATGTGTTGCAAATCCGCTTTTCCTGATGCTTGATGAGCCGACGGTTAACTTGGATCTGTCAGGGCGTGAGTTGCTCACCTGTGTTGTGAAGGAAGTGAGAGGGAACGGAGGGATTGTCGTTTGGACAACATGCGATGAAGGTGAAGTGAAAAATGCAACAGCGCTCATCAACTTGGGTAAGGCAAACATTCATCTTGCTCATAAAGGATTTGAAAGTTGAGTGGCGCACGAAGCACAACATCGTCTCGGGGGTTGGCTTCGGAATCATCTCCTTCATGCTCGTGAGCATAATTTCGGTGCGCTCCAACTTTGACAGGATGGGATACGCTATGCTTTTCTGGCTGACCCTCACATTCGCAGCGCTGTTGGGCATGCCCGCAACTTTCGCCAGAGAGGAAGAGAAGCAGACGGCGTCAATGCTTCGATTGGTGGCATCGCCATCTCCTGTCTTCCTCTCAAAGTGGCTTCACAACACCATTTTCACATGCGCAGTTCTTCTTCTCCTCTTCTCGCTCGCCGTAGTCATGTGGGGTTGGGGTGATGGGATGAGCATTAAGGTTCTCTCGCTGTTGGCGTTCACGATGATATTTGCAGTGCTTGGCTTAACTGTGTGTGGGACATTGCTCTCGGCGCTGATAGCGAAAGCTAAGGCACGCTCACAGCTTATGGTTGTTTTAGCATTCCCTTTGTTGCTCCCTTTGTTGATCCCAGCGGTTGAGTGCACTGCCATGTGTCTTTCAAGTGGGGTGTTGCCTTTCGCTCACATCTTTTGGTTTGCGCTTTACCTGTCGATCATGGTGTTGCTTTCGCTTGCCTTGTTTGAGTATGTTTGGCATTGATGCAAGGTGCTTTTTCATCCTGCTAAGCATTGTGAGCATTATCCGAACTGGCGATCAATCATAGCCAAGAACTCAGCGTTCGTCTTCGTCTTCCTCAGCAGTTCTATCAGCCTTTCCGTAGCCTGTGATGGGTCGATTGAGTTGAGCGCCCTCCTCAACTTCCAAACTGCAGCCAACTCCTTAGGTGTGAAGAGCTCTTCCTCGCGTCTTGTGCCAGAACGAAGGACATCAATCGCTGGAAATATGCGTCTTTCAGCGAGGCGTCTGTCAAGCACGAGCTCCATATTTCCAGTGCCTTTGAACTCCTCAAATATGACCTCGTCCATCCTTGAGCCAGTGTCGATCAACGCTGTCGCTATGATTGTGAGGCTTCCACCTTTATCAATCTTTCTCGCAGCACCGAAGAAGCGCTTTGGGCGGCGAAGCGCAGCTGGGTCAAGCCCTCCAGAGAGCGTTTTACCGCTTGGCTCAACATCAATGTTTGAGGCGCGAGTGAACCTTGTGATTCCATCAAGCAATATGACGACATCCTTTTCATGCTCTACGAGCCTTTTCGCCCTCTCCAAAACGAGTTCGGTTACCTTCATGTGCTCGCTCGGTGGTTTGTCGAATGTGGATGCTACAACCTCCACCTCCACTGGCTCCTTCAAGGCTTTGATCAGCGCTTCCATCGTCCTCCTGAAATCGGTTACCTCTTCGGGACGCTCATCAACAAGTAGGACGATGACGATGCATTCTGGATGGTTCACGAGGATTGAAGATGCAATGGTTTTAAGCAGTGTTGTCTTACCAGCTTTAGGTGGCGAGACTATGAGTCCTCTTTGCCCCTTACCTATCGGTGCGATTAAGTCAATGACTCGAGCCGACAACGGGTCTATCTTGAGTTTCTCATCCACTTTGAGCTTCTCAAGTTTCTCTGGCGGTATCTCGAGCCTAAGTCTCTCGTTAGGGAAGATCGGTATCAGTGACTCAAAGTGCGGGCGCTGACGGATCTTCTCTGGGTCTTCCTTGTTTATGGCTCTTATGCGTAGCAAGCTGTAGTAGCGTTCCGTCTCTTTCGGTGGGCGCACCTCTCCCCATACCAAGTCCCCAGTCCTCAACCCGAAGCGCTTTATCTGTGCGGGCGCAACATAAACATCTTCGTTGCTTGGGAGGTATCCGTCAACATGCAGGTAACCACGCCCATCGTTCGTTATCTCAAGCACTCCCTTCTTGAACAGCAAACCGCGTCGGTGAGCGAACTCCTCCAGTATACGAAAGATGAGCTCATCCTTCCTTAGGGAGGTGTAGCCAGATATGCCCATCTCCTTTGCTATCTCTTTGAGCTCGGTGAGCGTCTTTGCTTCGAGTTCTGCAAATTCAACATCTGGTTCCATCTCCCTTGTCATGCTCATTTCTCTATCACCCTCTCGGTGGTTGGATTAGAAGTTCTTGAGGCATCATCTGCAAGCCCGCAGGCATGCAACTTCTGTTCTCTCAAAAGAACCTTCTAACCAGTGAGCTAAGTTGCGGGAGCCAATTTGAAGTGCTCCTCTATAAGGCTGTGGTTTCTTGAGGGCATCTTCGGCTTCCCACTTACTTAAAGTTAATGCACCACTTACTCGCAAGCTAACCATGTCGTTATCCGCCAGCATAGATTTCGGGGCGAAGGACTCCTACATACGGCAAGTTGCGATAATGCTGAGCGAAGTCGAGCCCGTAACCGACAACGAAAACATCGGGAATGGTAAACCCAAGGTAGTGGATCTCAACATGCACCTTTCTCCTTGCAGGTTTATCGAGCAACGCACAGACGCGCACGCTCGCAGGATTCCTCGCCTTGACCATCTTCAGGATGTAGTTGAGTGTGAGACCAGTATCAACGATGTCTTCGACGATGATGACATGCCTGCTTTGGACGCTCTCATCCAGATCTTTTATGATGCGCACAATGCCGGTCGTCTTCGTATCTGTCCCATAACTGCTTATGGCGACGAAGTCATACGAAACTGGTATGGTTATGTGCCTGACCAAATCTGCGAGGAATATGGCAGCGCCCCTGAGCACGCCTACGAGCAACGGGTCTTTACCTTCGTAGTCCCTTGATATTGCTTCACCAAGTTCGGCAACACGCTTTTGTATTTCCTCAGCCGTTATGAGCACCTCTTGTATGTCGGCGTGCAAGTTGCGTGTGGTAACCATCTGACATCACTCCCGCTACTCCCACTCAATTGTAGCTGGCGGTTTCGATGTGACATCGTAAACGAGCCTGTTTACACCCCTCACCTCATTGCATATCCTGTTTGCGATCCTTTCGAGCACCTCATATGGTATCCTTGCCCAATCTGCGGTCATCCCATCCTCACTTACAACGCTCCTGAGAGCGATAGCATATGCGTATGTTCTTCTATCGCCTTGGACGCCCGTAGTTTTCACGGGCAGTAGGACAGCGAAAGCTTGCCACAATTGCCTATACAACCCAGCGCGCATTATCTCCTCCGTCACTATGGCGTCAGCCTCGCGCAATATTTCGAGGCGCTCTGGTGTCACCTCACCGAGTATGCGTATAGCCAACCCAGGACCTGGAAATGGGTGTCTCCATGCCAACTCAGGTGGTATGCCCAACTGTTCAGCCACAGCCCTCACTTCATCTTTGAACAAGTAGCGCAACGGCTCGATCAACTCAAACTGCATCTTCTCTGGTAGCCCACCAACATTATGATGTGTCTTTATCTTGGCAGCATACTTTGAGCCACTTTCAATCACATCTGGGTATAGAGTCCCTTGTGCCAAGAACCTCACCTTGCCGAGTTTTCTCGCCTCCTCCTCAAAGACCCTGACAAACTCCTCGCCGATTATCTTCCTCTTCATCTCTGGATCTGTGACACCTTTCAAGCGCTTGAGAAATCTCTCCGAAGCATTGATGTGGATCAAGTTAACTTTGAAGTTGCGTGTGAATGTTTCAACGACTTTCTCGGGTTCGCCCTTCCTCATAAAGCCATGATCAACGAATATGCAAGTCAGCTGATCACCGACAGCCTTGTGGACTAAAACTGCCGTCGTTGTTGAATCAACGCCACCGCTCAACGCGCATATGACCTTCTCCCTCCCGACTCTTTCCCTTATCTCGGCTATTGCTGAGTTGATGAACGATGTTGGCGTCCAAGTCTTTTCGCATCCGCAGATCTTGTATGCGAAGTTGCGCAGTATTTCAATGCCCCAAGGTGTATGCGAAACTTCTGGGTGGAAGAGCACGCCATAGATTTTCCTTTGCGGATGTGACATTGCAGCTACAGGCGAGTTAGCGGTTTTTGCGGTTACCTTGAACCCGCTTGGCGGACGCGTTATGACATCGCTATGGCTCATCCAGCAGACGAGCTCTGGGTTCAAGCCTTCAAAAAGATCAGAATCATCGAGCACTTGAAGTTGTGTTCTACCGTATTCAGCATGCTTTGCTGGGCGCACCTCACCACCAAGCATGTGCGCTATAAGTTGTGCGCCATAGCAAATGCCGAGTATCGGTATGCCGGCTTCAAACAGCCTCCTATCGCACTTTGGTGAATTCTCATCATACACGCTCGCTTGTCCGCCAGACAGGATTATCCCTTTGGGGCGCATCGAAAGCACTTCCTCAAACGGCACATCATACGGAACTATCTCCGAGTAAACCTTGCACTCCCTTATCCGCCTCGCTATGAGTTGTGAGTATTGAGCTCCAAAGTCTATGACGAGTATGAATTCATCGGGGCGATTACTGCTCATCGCAACCGAACCCCCACATGAGGCGAATCACAGACCGCTTCGAAGATTGCTATTTGCTTCCGCGCATCTGTAGAAGCTTGCCCTCGGATTGTATTGCTGGTGCCACTACCATTTGAACATTTTGCATCTCCTTTATGTTCCTTGCACCGCATGTAGCCATCGAGAGTTTGAGTGCCCCAACCAAGTTCTGTGTTCCGTCCTCCCTTCTCGCTGGACCAAACAGAATCGTTTCAAGTGGTGCTCTATATGGCACCTTCACCCTTGTGCCCCTTGGCAAGCCGGGGTGTGGTGCAGCCATGCCCCAATGGTATCCCTTCCCTGGTGCTTCCTCTGCGCAAGCTATTGGAGAGCCTATCATAACGCCATCAGCACCTGCTGCGATCGCCTTAGCTATATCGCCACCAGTGCGCATCCCCCCATCGGCTATCACAACCACATATCTGTTTGAGCGCTTCAAAAAATCTTCTCTTGCAGAAGCCACATCGGCTATCGCCGTTATCTGTGGGACGCCAACACCTATCACTTGCCTCGTAGTGCAGGCTGCACCAGGTCCAACTCCAACGAGTATTCCATCAGCACCTGCCTCCATAAGCTCAACCGCTGCTTCATATGTGACGCAGTTCCCAACGAGCAATGGCGCTCTTATGGCTTCCCTTATGGATTTCCAGTTCAATGGCTCACGCCGACTTGAGACATACCTGACAGTTGTGACGGTGGATTGAATGACAGCGACATCAGCACCCGCTTCCATAGCTATCAACAAAAGCCTTTCAGCATTTGCTGGAGTGCTTGCCACCCCGAGCCTCCCGCCTAACTCCTTCACTTCCTTAACACGCTTGTAGACAAGTTCTTCCTTTATCGGCTCACGATAAACTTCTTGGAGCACTCCCACAACTTCCTCTGCGGGCGCTCTCACTATTCGCTCAATCGCTTCCTCTGGCGCTTCATACCTCGTTTGCAAACCCTCAAGGTTGAGCACTGCCAACCCGCCAAGACGAGACATCAACACTGCAAGGCGAACATCAACTACCGCATCCATAGCCGAAGCCAGTATGGGTATCTCAAGGACTAACTCACCTATCTGCAACTTCACATCCACATCATCTGGGTCAACCATCTGAGCTGCTGGCACAAGCGCAACATCGTCAAAGCCGTATGCTACCCGTGCGACTTTACCACGACCTATGCTGACTTCCACTCCCACCACTCCCCCATTGGCTACTAAAATTTGAGTTTGCGTTATGAGCCACAAGTTGCATCTGGAACAACCCAAATGGAGCTATCGCAAAACACTTCTTTCTTCCATAGAGGCACATCTCGCTTTATGCGCTCTATCGCTTCCTTGCACGCCTCAAGGGAGCTTTGGCGATGCTCTGAAGACGCAGCTATCAAAACAGCAACTTCGCCAGCCATCACTTCGCCAACCCTGTGGATTATGAGAAGTCTCCTCAGCCCGTGCGACTCAAATATCTCTTTCGCTATCTCGTTCAGCTTCCTCTCTGCCATCCGTTCATACACATCGTATTTGAGCGCAATCACTTCCTTGTCCGTATCACAAGATGAGCGCTTGCGCACAACGCCAACGAAAAGCGTCACCGCTCCCACAAACTCATCAATTGCCCATCTGAGCGCTTCGGCGACATCTATCGGTTTATCCGTAAGCTCACAACGCCACCCGCTTATCTTGTTGTCAGCCAAATTAACTCCACCGCTAACTGGCGGTATGAGCGCAACCTCTTCACAATCCTCTATCAGCTCATCAAGCTTGACATATTCGCCATCAACAGCCACACGGCAACGCTCCAACAGCCGTGCACAATCGGGGAAGCTCAAACAGAGCTTCTCAATGAGCTGGCGAGGGCTGATTGGCAGGCTCACATCAACCTCAACTTCACTTGAGCCAAAGGCTTCCCTCAGCGGTCCGAAAACAAGGACACGCATCTTGCGCCGTTTCCTCCAAAGTGTATGCGATGGAGAAGATCAAGCCCAGCGCAGGAAATGAACATACAGAAACTCCTTAACACGCTTAGCTATGCCCAACAACGCCTGCCCAAAACGGTTCTTGCTGATCTGCTCCCTTTGCAGTAGTTGTCCGAAGAGCATGGCATTTGCCTCAGCCTCAACAAACAGCCACCATATCCCGCTCCATATGCTTGATGCCGATAGCAAGCCCCAAACGAAGCCCCACCACTTTAGCACAAACCCTCCAACCATGACCGAAAGCACAACTATGCACCAGAGCATGGAGCTTTGCCATACTGGCAGTTCAAACCCGAGCGTCATATCTGGTCTGAGGAAGACGGCACGGTATGTCCTACCATCACCGAGCTTAAGTTCGGTTGCGTGTGATGAGGCAACCTTCGCACGCTCTGGTATCTCACGCCAAGGGCGTGCAACCCAACCAATCATTAAGCCAATAGCGAGACCAAGAATAGCGCTAAAGACATCACCGCTGAGCAAGCAATATGCCGCGAAGGCAAGCGTGATGAGACCAAATAGCAAGTTTGAAAAAGCCATCCTCACAGATGCTGTGGCAAGCGAGATGGCGATACCGCCGATGACGCCAACCAATACGCATAATGCTAACCCGATGACGACGCCAATCAAGACGAGCAACGATGAAACGATGGTTAAGCCGATGCCGAAGAACATCAACACAAACGCTATGAGTATGGGCATCATGTAGTCGGTGAAGAAGACCTTCAAATCCTCGCGCCACTTGCCTTCGGAGTTTGCCACCTTGTCACACCCCCGTTGTTGGACCGTTTTTCAACGCCAATTATAACGCTAACACTGCGGTGGCTCAATTGTTACCGAACTTGTAACCGCCACCAACATCGTCTTCACAGGCTTCCTCATCCGCATCCTCACTTGATAGCTTCTCCATTCTCCCCTGCGCTGGCTCATCAACAAGCGGTATCAAGACCCTCCTCGGTTTGCTTCCCTCTGGGGGTCCGACGATGCCAGCCCTTTCCATCTGGTCAATTATTTTGGCTGCTCTTGGGTAACCTATCTCGAACTCACGCTGTAACATTGAAGCCGACGCATACCCTTTCCTCCTGACGAGCTCAACTGCTGCATCGAAAAGCGGATCTTTCTTCTCCGGCTTCTGAACCTGTGCTTTCATCTCCTCGTCGAGTTCATGCAAATCAAACAGGTATTCTTCAGGTTCACCATATTCGTTTATGAGGGTTTCCACAACCCTGTTGACTTCCTCCTCGCTCACGAAAGCCCCTTGAAGCCTTATCGGTTTCGGGGCATCAATCGGATAGTAAAGCATATCGCCCCTGCCTATAAGCCTCTCAGCGCCGTTCATGTCCAATATCGTCCTTGAGTCAACTTGTGAAGCGACCGCAAAGGCGATCCGTGACGGTATGTTTGCCTTTATGACACCAGTTATGACATTGACGGATGGGCGCTGTGTGGCAATGACAAGGTGTATTCCAGTGGCTCTCGCAAGCTGCGCTATCCTGCATATGAGCCTCTCAATCTCTGCGGGAGCTTGCATCATAAGGTCGGCAAGCTCATCAATCAAGATGACGATGTGATAGAGTGGTTCTTCGTCTTCGCTCAACTTCGCGTTATAGCTCTCAATGTTGCGCACACCCTTCTCGGCGAAAAGTTCGTAGCGTCTCTCCATCTCTTTGACGACGCATTGGAGGGCAAGCACAGCATGCCTAACATCAACTACGACGGGATGGACAAGATGCGGTATGCCATCAAACAAGCTCAGCTCAACTCGTTTCGGGTCAATCAAAAGTAGCTTCACCTCATCTGGGTCAGCCCTTGAAAGCAAGCTGATCGCTATTGAGTTGAGGCACACACTCTTGCCAGAGTTTGTGGCGCCACCTATGAGCAGGTGTGGCATGCGAGCCAAGTCGGCGAACTTCGGGTTGCCAGCTATGTCTTTGCCGAGCCCGAATGTGAGCTTTGATGGTGAACGCTTGAATTCGTCAAGCTCGAGTAGCTCCCTCAGGCGCACGAGTGCAACTCGCTTGTTTGGGACTTCAATCCCTATGACTGACATGCCCGGAACTGGAGCCTCAACACGCACATCAATGGCAGCGAGAGCGAGCGCCAAGTCATCAGCTAAGTTGGCTATCCTACTGACTCGTATTCCGGGCGCAAGTTGGACTTCATACCTTGTCACAACAGGTCCTCGCTTCACGCTCACAACTTTCGCATCTATCTTGAAGCTCGCAAGCGTCTTCTCAACGAGCCTGACACCTTCCTCAGTATCCGTCTCCGAATCAACGATGTCGGATGATGAAGGCTTATCAAGCGCCTCGATCACCTTCTCGTAATGGTCTGGCAGAAGCTTGAAGCGCTTCCTCTTTGTGCGCCTCTCTTCGGTTATCACATGCGGTATAGCAAACCCCTCATCAAGTGTCTGCCTTTCCCCATTGAGCTCGGTGGAATCCTTGTCGGTTGGCACCTCTTGCTTTTGTGCTTGAGCGTCACTTATGGTTGAGCCTGCAAGCTCTTTCTCTTTTGAGGGCTTCTCAGCGTGCGTGCCTTCCTTACGAACCTTTTGCAACCGTTGCGTTGATGTGGTTCTCTTCAGGCGCTCACGAAGCGCTCTCATCTTTTGCCAAAGGCTGGCGAAGAACTCGCTCGGTGGTGAGCCAACAGCGATGAAGATGGCGCTTATGGCTATGAGCGATAACGCTATGTAACTGCCGACATCCCCGAACGCCCTGCGCAACAGCGCTACAACTACCGCACCAATGAAGCCACCCCTCTTTGTGATGAACTCGTTGGTGAACTCCTCACCAAGTGGGGTCATCATGTGAGCAAACCCGAGCGATGTCACGAGCAGTAACATGAAAGATGCTGTGGCAGTGCATAGCCTCTTCCTCCATTTCTCTGCCATGAGCACCAGAGAGGCAAAAAGCAAGTAGAGGAAAACAACGGTGCTACCCGCACCAAAGAGTAGCCTTGCGACCCTGCAGATGTGTTCGACGATTATGCCACCAGTGTAACCGATGCTTCCAAGGAGCAGTATGAGGCTTATGCCAGCGCCGACCAAGCCGATGAACTCATGCAGTGGTGCATCCTTCTTTTGCTTCGCCTTCGACATCCCATCGCACCTCTTCTATACTGCGTTTGTGTCTCTATGTTTGCTTCATCTTGGCACTATCCCACCCGCGTCCCAAAGCAACCTTTCGGCGCACGAGAGGAAGTTCTTCGGCAGAGGGCGTGGAGGTATCCCATGACAGCGTTTCACGAACTCCTCAAGGTATATCCTCACATCCCAACTCACGATATCGCATGTCACCTTCATAGGCACTTCGGGCTTTGACCCTGGTGCGACAAGCGTCATCTCCCCAGCGAGCAATGGCACAACGCTCCTTGAGGCTGCAACAGATGCGGTGTTTCTATCGCATGAGACGAGCGTCCAACCCCAAGGCAGTTGAGCAACGCTTATCCAACCCCTCTCAGTGGCGATGTATGCGTTTGGTGTCTGTATCACAATCGGTATGCGTTCGCCCGGCTTTTGCGCTGCACATACCCAGATGCGCCCAGCAAGCAAAACCAACCTGTCATTTCGCACCTCAATCAATGTGTCGTGCGAAACCTTTATCCTTGAAAGTGTTGGTTCAAGGCGAGCCTCAACCATGCTCTCCTTATCTGTGCGCAGTTGGTAACCCGGTATGATGCTCATCTTCGCCCTGAGCGGTTGCCATGTGGCAGTAGTCCTTTCCCTTATCTCACCCTTACCTATGACCGAGGTGATGGTCAATATCACCCCCACTGGAGTTGGCTTCACCTCTATCCCGACTATCTCACCGCTCAGGACGAAAGAACAAAGCATGGCTACTAACGAACAACACATCGCAGCGACTGTAAACCAAACAATCCACCTGCTCACCTTAAGGACACCTCCTTAAAACCTCAGAAACAAAGCCTCATCTCGTCATGATGACACAGCGACGCTTGACATGCAACATCAATCGGTGTGCCGTCAGGCATCACGAGTGCCTCCATTCCAATTCACTCTTGAGCATCTGCAGTTCATCAACAGCCTGTATAACCCAAGCGGAAGCCCACGCATGAGCTGGCGCCCAATAGCCATAGCCATCGATTTTGAACAACTCGCAATGCAAGCCAGTCGGTGTAGTGAATGACGCACCGCTGGCTATGAAATTCTCCGCTTCACTCAACCATCTTTCCGCCTCCGCCATATCGCCGTTTTTGATGAATTGGCGACATATGCGTAGCATAGCCATCCCAACCCACAATGTGCTTACCGTGCAAGCCATCCCTCCAGCATAAGAGTCGCCGACGAACCTCAAGATGCCGATCTTCCCGCCGGCTGAAACTGAGGCTCTCTCTATGATCACATCAACTGTTCTCATGGCGAGCTTGAGTTCTCCTTCATCTTCAAGCGAGAGCATCTCAAACGGGGTTATGGCGCCGAGAACTGATGAATCAATCGCTGTGTCAACATGCCCATCAAAACTAACACCACGAACCAGATGCCCGTCCACGACCATCCTACGCAGTGTGTTCTCCTTAAGTTTTGTGGCAGTGGTTAGCAGTTCGTTTGCTTTCGCTGTTTGTCGGCGTAGCTTTGTCAGCTCCGCCGCCTCGCACAACGCCCTGTATACGACGGCATTGGTGTAAACGAAAGAGCCACGAAATGTCTCCCAAAGGTCCATCCCCACAACTGGCACTCTACCAGATGAGAAATCTTCGTTGATGCGTTGCAATAGCTTTCTGGCGCCGCTGAGAGCCATCTTTGAAAGGAGCTTTGAGAGCGACTTGCGCTCATCCGCATCTTCAAAGAGCTCCCCCAGCTTGCGATAGCATTTGCACGCAAAGATGACCATCGATGCGACTTGATCCCATTGCAAGTTTTCGTCGTCAGTGCTCCATGCCGGACCGAGCGAGCCATTCAACCAATAGCGCTGTAGCCATGAGCCATCTTCCGACTGAGCTTTCGAAGCCCACATTATGAAGCTCTTGAGCTGTTTGTTTCTTCTCTGCTTGAGCCACACTTCCATCATTTGGGTTGCATCTCTAAGCCAGCAAAAGCCGTAGCCACCGCTTGCTACGAATGCTGGATCAAACTCAGGTGCAGCCAATGGAGCGCCCTCGCGCTCGTCAAACAACAATGGCAATGTGAGCTGTGCACGCTCATATGCGCGGGAAAGCACTTCATCCTCACAGTGTGAGTGAACCTTGTCAAGCCATTTAGCCCAGTGTCTCCCGACGATGGACATGAGCTGTTCAAATGGCAACCGTCGCAGGCGCGCCGTCAGGTTCAGTGCCTCGATTTTGCTTCTACCCGCAGTGATGGTGAGCACGATGCTCATCGCGTCTTCGCTGACGGGCAGTTCCCAACCGAGAGCGAAGTTCACCGATCCTATCTCAAGTGTTTGGCGTTTGAGCGAACCATCGTAGAGGTCATCCTTTGCGTTTGATAACGAACCAGGATCGGATTTGCCACATTGGAATTGGTGGAAAGGCGTTGCGCCAACTGCAATCCATGTCTCCCTCAACCATTGCATTATCAACCTGTCACCCGGGAACGCTTGGACGCAGTTTTTCCACTTGTGCCCTTCAACCCAGAATTCAAAGTAGTGGCAGAGAAGGATATGAACCCTGTTTAAGCCGACTCGTCTAAGCTCAATCCGCCTTACGAGTGCTGGCAGTTCTGGCGGGACAAGGTCTGTGAGCGTCAGCTCAATACCGATTTGGTTGTTGAGGAGCTTCGTTTGGAGAATGTTTGTGCCCTTGATGTAAGCCTGTGACCTTTGCCATGCCGGCTCGAAAGTCCATGAGTAACCGTAACCGGAGGCATAAACACCGAGCATGCACTCGTGTATGTGTTGAGCGTGGTCAATGCTCGGGAAGAAGAAGCTCATCACTTCGCCACTTGCGCCTATAGTGCAAAGTGTTCTACCGTTGCCCACTATCGCCGTTGGTAGGTAAACCGTGCTCATAAGTCCCACGCTCCTCACTCTCACATTTTGGGTTGAGCTGGTGCGAGGTGTGAAGCCTTTAAATTGCAAGGGCACAATATTAACATGATGACAAGGAGGTGCAAGGAAATGAAGCACTCGCTTCGCTGTGCTGTTATGGTCTTCGTTTGTGTCGTTGTGTTTTGTGAATGCGTTTTCGGTGGCGCTAAAGAGGGGGCTAAGGAGCCAACCCTCTCGATTGAGTTTAAGGGTGTTAGCCCAACGGAAGCTATATCCGAGATATCGCGTCAAAGCGGTGTGAAGGTGATGCTCAAGGGCGAGCCAAAGGTGAAGGCTGTCACGATAACCCTGCGTGAGGTTCGCCTGAGCGAGGCGCTCAGCAAAATCTGCAAGATGCTCCAGTGTGGCTATTGCGTGGTTGATAACGAATACCTCGTCGTCCCACTCCCAGAGCCAGACGAGCTTATAAAGCGCATACAGGCAACATGGGGTAAGTTGAAGCGCTTTGGCTGTGTTGCGGTTGAGAGGCGATGGGACTGCAGAAGTTGGGTTGAGAAGAAGCTCGAAGTGTCTGTTTCACATCCTGATGGTGCGTTCGTGAAGGAGAGCACAGATGATGGAGAAGAGATATGGCTGACGGATGGCAAGATGACGCTCCACTACACGCCAAGGCTTCAGATGGCTGAGCGCTGGAGCGAAAACAAGTTTTGTGATTTTGGGATGACGCTTTGTGGTCCGGGCAATGTGGCATTGTTTGGGCAAGCATGGGAGAGCGTCCTTTCGGAATACAAGCCCACATCAGTTGAGCTCATAGCCGTAAGAGGCAAGCCAGCATTTCTCCTCACACTCAAGTGCGTCAAGCCGAGGACAGTTTATGAACTGCAGTATTGCAACTGCGGTGTCTACGGGCTCGGCTTCTATTGCTCACCATACATGCAGATCACGATGAAGCAACCGGCGTTCGTTCAACTCGCGTTTGATGTGGATAATCTTTCGTTGCTCCACCGTGCGCACTCAAGGGAAGATGGCAGGGTCATTGAAGCCATGACTGCTGACACAAGCCGGCGAGTTGCGGATGGCATACCGCTATACGCTCGCTATGAGCTGAGAGATGCAGCGAGCACCTTCGTTGGCGAGTTCACTTACAAGGAGTTTGCGGAGCTGGCTGGCGGTTTGCCGAAACTCAAGTTGCCCGAGGATGTTCTCATTGTAGACTCAGACACAGAGAGCGTAAAGGAACTTGAAGATATGTTGAAGCGTTCCGATGATGCAGGCGTGCGCTTCAATTTGGCACGCTCGCTCTGGCTTAAGCTTGGAGATGTTGAGCAGGCGATGTCGCACATTCAAACAGCCATAAAGCTGAACCCGAAGGCTCCGCAACTTTGGCTTGCTTATGCGCAAGCATGTGCATCGGCTTTCAAGTTTGATGAGTCGGAGTCTGCCATCAGGGAGGCGATAAAGCTCTCACCGAACCGCATCGACGCCTACATAGCGCTTTTAGATGCGCTCGCTTCAATGGGCAGGTTTGACGACGCTCTCAATGTCGCAATGGAAGCGGAGAAAATAGCCACGGGCAAATGGCTCTCTTTAGTGCTACAACGAAAAGCCTCAATACAGGAGGTGCTTGGAAGAGTTGAAGAGGCAAAGAAGCTTTATTTGCAGGTGCTGTCTTCATCGGTGGTGGACACCGATGTCGCCATAGCGTCGGTTGAGAGGTTGCTTTCGCTCTCATGCTTTGACTTAGATGCACTCTACGAGGAGGCTCAGAAGCAGTCCAGCATAAGCCAGTCACCATTCCTTGACCTCCTGCTGATGCGCATAGCGATTGAGAGGGGCACCCCTGATGTGGCGAGGAAACATCACGCACTCATGGTGAAGAAGCGTCCCTATGACCTCTCATTGAGGTTGAACTCCGCAAACGCATTTATGAGGGGTGGCATGCTTGATGATGCCGAGAGCGAATACAGCGCTATTGTTGCGATGCATCCTCTATCTCCGCAAGCATCAGTTGCAAGGCAACAGCTTAGCGCCATCTCCATCCTCAAGAAACGCTACTCAGACGCGTTTGGGTGGTTGCTCGCAGTTGAGAGGTGGCTTTACAGCTATGCCGACATGATGAGCACCATAAGTTCCTTTGAGGACATATTCATGCGCTACTTCTCCGCCGATGTGCTTCAGGCTTTTGCCGAGGCAAGCGTCGATAAAGGCATCCACAGGGAGATCATTTACACCCTCATCACTGATTTGCATCGTTTAGCTGGCAACAATGATGTGGCGCTCACTTGGGCGAGGAGGGGTGGCGCACGCTACCCGCAAAACATATGGCTGAAGAGAGCGGAGATAGAAGCCCTCAAAGAACAGCGCAAGTGGCAAGACCTTGACATGGTGCTCAAGAGAGAATGCGGTAAAAACCGCAACCAACCTTATTTCCATGCCGAAAGGATTTGGCTTTACTACAGGTGGAGGGCTTCGCTCAACCTGCCGAAGGAAAGAACTCAGTTTGCGCTCGTCCTTCGAAGCGAGAGGAACGCAAGAGAAGAGTTTGCAAGCAGCTTCAAGGATACGCCATTAACATCGCTCGTCTACGGGCTCGCGTTAGCCAACGATATAGCTTCCTTTCAATCACCGCCGTTTGATGCGTTGGCTGTGCTTGAGAGAGCACTCAAGGAGAAGCTTCCCGAGGGCGATACGCATGATGCCATCGTCGTCCTAAGGAGGGCATTGGCATCGTGCTACGGAAGGGTAGGGAAGTGGGTGAACGCACGCTCGCAGTATAAGATGTTGATGCGCATGCTGAATGATGAGTTTGAGCTCGCAGCGGTGGCAAGGGAATGGTTTCTGGGCGAGGTCTCAAGGAAGCGCTTCGCCGACGCGATAGAGCACGCTTACAATTCGCTCAACAGTTTTGAGCCGATGGCTGTGAAGAGGGCTTTGCTCAGCGCTCTTACAGACCTGTTGGTAATACCAGTTGATGTTCCGCCACTGCAACGGCAGTTGGTTGAAGCTGAGGTTAACGAGCGCCTGAAGGTTTTTCAAGGATGGCTTGACGAGAGAGATACAGACCCGATAGCGCATGTCATGGGAGGTTGGGTGGCTGTCGTCCGTAACGACGCTAAAGTGGCGATACCTTACTTTGAGGCGAGCTTGAGGCTCGCTTCAAAAGTGAAGTGGCTGGCTATACGCCGTGACTTGCTTGAGCTTATTGGGGATGGCTTTACAGCGATCGGCGAGCATGACAGGGCTGTGTCTGCTTATGAGGAGGCGTTGCGGTTGCAACCGAATAGGGTCTCGATATATCGCAAGCTGATTGCGCTCATGTTGCAAGCTGGCGATGGTAAAAACGCACTCAGTGTAGCCAAAAGGATGCTCCCATACTCAAATTGGGCTTCGATGGACTTATTCGCCTACGCACAGGCGGTGGCTTCCTCTGACGATACGAGCGGTGCGCTCAAGTGGGTTGAGAGGGCGATCGTTACAGCGCAAGTCAACGGCGATGCATCAATGACGGATTTGGGGACTTTCCTTTTGATGAAAGCGAGACTGCATGAGAAGTTGGGCGAGACTGAGGAAGCGTTGAAGACATACAAGCAGGTGGCTCTCGGTGCTGGCATAAGGCGTGTTGTGAGGAGGGCTGCAATCGAATGGCTGTGCAACTACTATGAGAGGCGTGGCGATGTGGAAGAGCTATCAAACTGGCTTAAGTGGTTGAGCTGGGCTGCACCAGAACTGCAGAAGGAGATTGAGAGGAAGTTGAAGGAGTTGAAGCCACAGCAGATAAAGCCGTAGAACCTTCTCAAACCTTCTCAAGGAGCACAATCCACTTGTCCGATAGGAAAGGGGCATATGGGCGTGTTGGGAATATGCCCCTGATGATTAAGCCAGCTTCGTGGACGAGTTCTGCAAGGTCGCTCTTGCTGAAGCGGTATTTGAGTTGCTTTAGCAAGCCGAGCTTGTGGCGCAGGCGTAGGAGCATGTAGCGAATTGTGTAGCGGTGCCTAAACTCAACGATGAGCCACCGCTTGCTAACTCGCCTCATCTCCCTCAGTATGCGCAGTTGCACATCTCTCGGGACATGAAACATGAAGCGTATGCAAACGACAGCATCAAATGTGTTGTCCTTAAACGGGATCGCCTCAGCATCGCAAACCACAAGGGCGAGCATGCATTCTTTGTTTGGCTTCCGCATCGCCTCAGCTATCATCGCCAGCGATATGTCAGCGCCAACGAACTTTATGCCTTCACTGGAGAAGAGCTCGAACATCCTGCCAGTTCCACACGGTATATCCAGAACGCTTTTTATCGGTGAGCCAAGCGAGCTCGCGAACCTGATGGCTCTCCTCAAAGCTGTCATGTCACGCATGTGGCGCAACTTCCCAAACAGACCAGAAAAGCGCTTCTGTTCGTAAGCCTTCGCAACCGCTTCATCTTCGTAGTGGTGTTTTCGTCTCATGTAGTATTCATGGCTCTCCACATTTGACCCTCCCGATACTGGAAAGCCTTCGTGCCATCGGATGTTGAACTCACTGGTGCGAGTGTAAGCTCACTCACCGGTGCTGTGACTTAGTCAGCTCATCTTTCATCCGCTTGAATGCGTTTCTAAACTTGTGATCTCTCTTACCGACCCACATCGCCTTCTTCCATGTTTGCCTTATGAGTTTAACATCCCTCGGTTTGATTTTGCTGTGCTTAGCATACTCCAAGAAGAAGCGCCACCTGTCAGTCGCCGATAGAGGCACATCGTAACTTGAGAGCAGTAGCTTAGCCAAATCCTTGATCATAGCCCTGCGCCGATAAAATGCTATTGTCAGCCTGTCCAAGTCAAGTAAGATGAAGCGATACCCGTTATGCTCGTTTCCACGGACAGCCAAATGATGAAGGAAGAGGTCTTGGTGGTAGAGACCGAGTGAATGTAGTCTTGAGATGAATTTAGCGAGGTGTCTCAACAGGTTTCGCTTACGCTCAATCTGCTCCTTGGTGAGTGGTGGTGCATACTCATTCCGTAAAAAAGCATCAAGTGCTACAGCATCAACTGCTTCCGTTATTAGGAACGCTTCGTTGACGAAGCCGTTACGCCATCTTGAGCCAGCTGCCACTGGCTTAGCCGTCTCAAACCCAAGAGCGTTGAGGAGAGCGATGTTGCGCAGTTCCCTCAACCCGTAAAAGCCAAGCATACCGCCACGCAAAAGGGCTCTCAGGAAATCCCAAAGGGAAGAGATACTCCTCTTGAGGTAGAACAACCTCCCGTCAACCTCAAACTGCCAAACCTCCTTTCTCCCACGCCTTTTAATGAGCTTGCCACCACTGAAGTTCATGAAGTCGTCAAATGAGACCAACCCAACCTTGCATAGCATATCCACATACTCTTCGCCAACGATCACCCCATCACTGCCATAGATGAACATGCGCTTCACTCCGAGGTTCATCGGGTGTGTATACACTAAATGGTGACGCCATCTATTATGCTGTGCTTCTTTGGCGTGCTTTGTTAATGCTTGCCCGTGGTGAGTTGATACAACTAAGCTTTGAGCGGTGTGGAATCGCTATGGAGCGCTACAAGCACATCATACCGAATTACGATGAGTTCTTGCGAGTTATAGATGAGCCGATGCCGACGAATGTGCGTGTTAACACCATCCGCATAACACCAGAGCAACTCATCGAACGCCTCCTGCGAAAGGGCTTTGAGGTTGAGAGGATGGGTTGGTGTCCATATCTGCTCTCGCTTGATGGTGAGTTGTCTGCAGGCTCTACAGTTGAGCATTGGCTCGGGCTTTACTACATCCAAGAAGCCACATCGCTCATTGCTCCGATGGTTCTTTCACCGAAACCGCATGAGGTTGTGCTTGACATGTGTGCTGCGCCGGGCGGTAAGACAACGCACATAGCCATGCTGATGCAAAACAGTGGCACAGTGGTCGCCAACGATCCAAACCCGAGGCGCTTGAGGGCGTTGATGAGCAACATATTCAGGCTCAGTGTGGCAAACTGCATTGTCACACAGCACGATGGGATACGCATGTCAGCTGATGGTTTTAAGTTTGATAAGGCTATCGTTGATGTGCCTTGTTCTGCAGAGGGCAACCTGAGGAAGACACCAAGCAGACGCTACAACATCAGCACCAAATACTCGCTACGCATAAGCGGGTTGCAAAAAGCTCTCCTGCTCAAAGCCATTGACCTCGTGAAAGTTGGCGGCATCATCGTTTACTCAACTTGCACATTCGCCCCAGAGGAAAACGAGATGGTTGTCCAGCACGCTTTGCAAACGAGGGATGTTCGCATCGAGCCAATAGAGATAGATGTGCCATCTTCTAACGGGCTTACGGAGTGGGAAGGTATCCCATTCCACAAGGATATGCAATATGCCTTGCGCATATACCCACATCACTTCAACTCAGGTGGTGGCTTCGTTGCCCTCCTAAGGAAACTCGGTGAGAGAAGCGATGGCGGGAGAGATGTAGCTTGTATCCGCAACCAGAAGAAGGCGCATGTGAAAATGAAGCCCGCTCATAAGGGCGATGTTGAGGCATTACTCGGTTACCTATTTGAGAGGTTCGGCATACCCGATGAAGCCTTCCATGGGCTTAACTTCTTTGAGAGCTCCGAAAGCATCTGGGTCACAAGCGCAGATTTAGACATCGCTAACGCTATCGGCAATGTTATATCGGTTGGGATACGCTTGGCACACATCATTGATGGAAGGTTCAAGCCAACAAGCTATGCGCTCATGTGGCTCCAGCCATACATAACCTCAAGCATAGTCCAAGTTGAGGTGCAAGAGCTGACGCAGTTGCTCCTTGGGCAACCTGTCAAAGCACGCTTTGATTGCGCAAGGGGATATGTAGCTATAGCTTTTGAAGGCGACATAATCGGCTGTGGCTTCTACACCGGTGAAGAGCTACTTTGCGAGATGCCGAAGGGTAGAAGAGCCGAACTGCTCGATGCGCTCTACTGCGAACGCAAGCTAAGAGCGAAATCACAAGAATGAAAAAGAGCTGTCGCACCACTGCGCTCAACCTCTCGCAGTGATGCCACAGCCCAAAAGCAATTTTCACAAGCTCATCATGATTAAGCAGGTGCAGAGCATGTTATGGGCATCCAGGACCAGTCTGCCAAGGCGTGAACACGGACTTACCATAGTTAACACAAGTTGTTGCCATCCTCTCAAGCTGATCCCATGTGATTTGGTTAAGACGATATGCCTTGACATGTCCGTCTGCGAACAGGTAGTTCGCCATTTCATTGTGCCAATGTGAGTTGGAATAGTCCTTGTTGTCTCTGATCCATCGTATGTCTCTCGTCTCAATCCCGCAACTGCTGTTTGGATAGCAGTCGTTCCAACAGTTTACAGTGCACCACATTGCTACAAACTGAGCAGGTTGTGGGATAGCCGTATCATGCACCCCAAAAAGCCCACGATAGTTGAAAGTGTATGAAGCTGCAGTGAAATAAGCATTTGTGCAAACTGCACCATTAGCATCGCGGTTAACCCCCCAGCCACCTGCAGGTCTGCTTGGACAGAGAAATACCTGTGGGTTTTTGATGTATGGGTAGATTCCATTTCCAATCCAACCACGCCAACCGTTGCGATACACTATGCCAGCACAAGTGTTGTTGTCTGGGTTGTTACCAGCGGGCCAGAAGCCGTCGTAGTCCTGAGTATACATCGCAAACCCTATCCCAATCTGCTTCAGGTTACTTTGACAGCTCGCCATCCTTGCCTTCTCCCTTGCCTTTGCGAACACCGGGAACAGGATAGCTGCCAGGATGGCGATTATAGCAATCACCACCAGCAGCTCAATGAGCGTAAAACCAAATTTGACTTGCTTCCTCATCTTCATCTCACATCGCCTCCTTGAGTAAGTTAGCCTTTCGCTCCCTTCGTCTTGACCTCCGTAGCTTCTTACTTCTTCCCATCACCTCCCTTCGCAGTTCCTTGCACCTGCTCTCATGATTAAGTATAGCAAAAAAAATCACCTGTCAACACCCCTCCATGCTCAAGCTCATCGGTGTGAGATTGGCGCTGTCTTGAGTTGAGGTCGTGGATTGTTTCGGTATAATCACCTTATGCTGGGCGAGCCAAATTAAAGTGTGGTCGTTTTGGAATGCAGTTATGCTTAGGGACATGCGTGGTGGCGCAAGTGAAGGCAAGGGCAATGCTTTTACTTTGGGTTCTGCTCCTCATAGGTTTTGCGTTGAGGTTTGGCTACATAGCTAAAGACAGCCTTTGGGTCGATGAAGCGTTCACTGTGAGTTGGTGTTCCGAAGGGCTGAAGAGGATGCTTTTGCGAATCGCAAAGGAGGATCGTCACCCGCCGCTCTATTGCTTGCTCACATCCCCACTGATGCATCTATTCGGCATTAGTGAGCATCGGTTTGCAACGCCATTAGGTGAAGCGCTTGCAAGGTTTGTTTCGGCTCTGAGTGGTGTTGCGCTAATCGTTGTCACGGTGCTCTTTGCACTGCGTGTTGGCGGTGTTGCCCATGCGCTTTTGTGCGCTACTTTGATTGCGCTTCATCCGGGTGCCATTCGTTTCTCACAAGAAGCTCGCCCATACATGCTCCATGTGTTTCTTTCAACACTTGTGTGCTTGCTCTTCGTTGAGTGCTTGAACAGCTCAAAGCGAGGGAGAGAAATTTGGTTATGGCTTGCAAGCGCATTGAGCCTCCTTTCATGCTACATGGCGATTTTGCCATTGCTCTCTCGTTTGATATGCGCTGTTTTGCTTTCAACGCAACAAGCTCAGCACAAACGGTCGCTACGCGCTCTGGTTGCTGATTTGATGGCTTTGGTGGTGCTTCTTTTATGGCTCGCTTTTGTGATGACGCAGGAGAATGCTATGGGAATGAAATTCGGCGTGACTCACCTTTGGCATGGAGTAGTAGTTGCATTCATCCTGAACGACTTTTTCGGATACGAATACGGGCTCAGCCATTCCCGCACTTTGACGCTTGCGCTTTTGCTTATCTCCTTGGCATCATGCTTAATTGTTCTCGCTCACATCGTGTGCTCGGCTCGCTCAACCCTTAAGGATTTTGATGAACAACGAAGGACGGCTTTTCTTCTCCTCATCGTCTGGTTCATACTGCACGCTTGCGTAACCTTTGCTTGCCCGATTTTGATAGGCGAGTTTAACCGCTGGCAGCGTGTCATTGATGGCATAGTGCCGATTTGGCTTCTGGTGACATGGCTCTCTGTTGGTGTAAAATGTGATAGCCTTTTCCGAAGGCTCATGGTTGCCAACGCAAGGCTTGCTGTAGCATCTGCCATCTTGCTTCACGCAATCGGCACATACAACATGATGCACGATCGCAATTACTTTCGTGACGATTGGCGTGGTGCTGGAAAGCTTGCTATGGCACATGAGAACGAGGTTGAGCTCATCATCCTCAATGCGCCTGCAGGGAGCTTAACATTTCGGCTTTACTATGCTGGCAGAAGAAACTTCATTGAGGTCCCATCGCTCGTCACCGATGCTGAGCGGATGAGAGCCACTGCTTGGTTGAACGAGATTCTCGGGAAGCATAGGCGCATCCTCGTCATTGAGAACAGGCTCTGGCAGATTGATCCAACCGATTGGTTGAATAGAGAACTCAAGAAGAGTGCCCATGTGCTCATGAGCTGGAATGGCTCAAAGATAAGCGCTAAGCTTTATCAGGTGAAGAGGAAGTAAGGGAGTGAGCCTGCAAACGAAGTGGTTGTTTACGAAGGCTATGCACTTGAGGATGATCAAGAGCAGTGGTTGGAGTGAAAGTTAAGCTCGCTGTAGAGAGGTTAAATTGGCTTCATCACATCGGTGCGCTGTTGCTTTTCACAGCGCTTGCGACATTGCTTCTATTCAGGCAAGTCATCTTCGGATACCCACTTTGGCATGGCGACATATTCACATTCTTCTACCCGACAAGGCATTATGTTTCAAAGCGCCTCCTTGAGATGCAATTGCCACTTTGGCAGCCATATTGCAACATGGGCATAACTGCGCTTGCAGAGCCACAGTATCAAGTTTTCTATCCGCCACTGTGGCTTACACTGCCATTTCAAGCTCACACTGCCATATCGTTTTCCATCTGGTTGCATCTTATCCTCTCAGGGTATGCGACTTTTTTGTTTTTGCGTAGCTGTTTGCGGTTGTCCATGTTGCCTTCACTTTTTGGAGCATTTGCGTTTATGCTCAGTGGCTTCATACAGGGGCATATAGGGCATTTAAATCTTGTGCTTTCCTACCCATATCTTCCGCTGGGCTTATTTGTGGTTTACAGGGCGCTTACATTTGGGGGTGATGTAGTTGCGTGGGGGATAAAGCTTGGCATTGTTTTTGGGTTGCAAGCTTTGACTGGCTCACCGTTTACATACTACAGTTTTGTGATGGCAGTTGCTTTTACGGCTTTTTTGGGGGTGCAATTCAATGTGGGCTTAAAGAGGTGTTTTCTTTTGTGGCTTGTTTCGCTTTTTGTTCTTTTTGTTGTTTTTGCTATACAACTCCTTCCAACTTTTGAGGTGGCAAGGTTCTCAGTGAGAATTCCAACGAAAGAGTTTGCCTCATTAGATTCACTTTCACCGTTGCGGTGGCTTGTGACGAGTGTTTTGCCAAACAGCTATGGGACATTTGTCAGCGGCTTTTTTACAACCAGAGCAGAGGCTTTTTCATTTGTCGGGCATTCAACGATGCTTTTGGCTTTCATAGGCGTGCTTGCGTGTGCGAGTAAGGAAGGGTTTTCCCTTTTCTTTTCTCTTTTTTGGTTTTTGTCGCTTATTCTCTCATTTGGCTCATACACGCCATTTTGGCAATTTCTTGCCCCAGTTGCCTCTGCCTTTTATCGTTTCAGGTGTCCATCGAGGTGGCTTTACACATACACATTGAGCGTTTGTGTTCTTTCATCGATTGGCATGCAAAGGCTTCTTTGTGGTTTGCCGAAGCGCAAGATTTTGTTTGCCATTTGTGTGGTTCTTTATGCGGCGTTTCTGAGTTTTGTTATGGCTATGCGGTTTATGAAGCCATCTCATGATGTTTTTGCTGATTTGCTTGACATGCTTTTGGTTTTATGTCTTTGGGCGTATGCTATCATGGGGTTGTTGTGGGCGGTTATGGAGTCGCAAGAGACCAAGTCACCTTCACAGTTCACCCATCGTTTTGCTCATCTCTTGCTAATCGGCATGGTGTGCGAATTGTTTTTGTTGGCTCAAGGGATGGAGTTTTCTGTTGGCGTTGAAAAGAGCATTTTTAGCCATCGCTCAAGCGTTGCAAGATACATCGGTGAGAATGAGCGTTACTTCAGCGAAAGGATGCCGATAGCACATGTGCTTTTGGCAAACCGTTACCTCAATCATGGTGTTTGCAAGAGTAAGTTTGACGCCCTGGTTATGGCGCAACTTGAGCTGTTGAAGCCGAACTTGAATGTGCTTCAATCAAAAAGAGCCATCTACACCGAGGGAAAGCTAATCTCACGCCCATACTGGTCAGAGCCATTCGTTGTTAAAACCGACCTTATGCACAAAGACATCGCACGCTTATGCAAGTTGGCTGGCGTTAAGCGCATCATCTCGCCTTGGAGAAAAAAGCAAAAGCATTTGAAGTTACTTGCTGAGACTGAAGATGGCATTTTTGTTTACGAAGATGATGAAGCGCTTCCGATGGTCTACTTTGTTTCCCGTGCACGCAGAGTGCGCACAACTGACGATGCCATAAGGTTGGTCAGCAAACCTTCGTTTGATGCAAGGAGGGAGGTTGTGTTAGTTGGGGAAGTAGTTGGTGAGGGGATGCGTGTTGTAGGTGGCGATGGCAAAGTAGCCATACGAAGGTGGGGGTATGAAATCTTTGAAGCGAGTTGTGAAGCGAGTTGTGATGGATGGCTTGTGTGGCTTGAGTGTTTTCATCCTGGTTGGAAAGCGTTTGTTGACGGGGTGAGGAAGGGAGTGAGTGTGGCTAATGGGGCTTTCATGGCGGTCAAGGTTGGCAAGGGGAAGCACGATGTCACTTTTGTTTTTCTGCCTACAAGCTACCTTGTTGGCTCATTCATTTCCCTTTGTGCGATTGCGTTTCTCATTTCGCTCAAGGTGTATCGTGTTGCATCTGGCAATAGCAGGTGAGTTGGCGTTAGTGGGTGTTAGGTCATTTTGTTAGAGGCGAATTTGTTGCGGGCAATCAATGTGCGCTCGTATGCTTCCTTGTGGCGCATCCCAAACTCCAAAACAAGCCTATTTACAACTTCCTTCGTTGATGAGCCTTCGGAGAGCATCTTTTGAATGAGTTCATCGATGTCTTTCTCGTCAACCTTGCAAACTTCGCATTGAGATGGCTTTGAAGCGCCCTCAATGACGAGTGTGAATTCACCCCTCGGCTCGGTTGACAGGAAATGCTTGCGCGCACTTTCCAAGTCCGAAGCGAACACTTCCTCAAATTGCTTTGTGAGTTCCCTTGCGACAACAACTTTCCTGTTTCCGAGCACTTGCAATAGTTGCGTGAGCGTTTCAACAAGCCTGTGTGGCGCTTCATATATGACGATTGGGTAGCGCCACAGACTTACTTCGCTAAGCAACTTCTTCCTTTCGTTTCTCTCCCTCGGTAGGAAGCCTAAGAAGATGAAGCGCTGAGCTTTCATGCCAGCAACTGACAGCGCTGCTGTTATCGCTGAAGGTCCTGGTATCGGCACAACTCGGAAACCACGCGAAAGCGCTTCACTCACAAGTTCAGAGCCAGGATCTGATATGCAAGGGGTTCCAGCATCTGAGATGATGGCGAGCTTGTGACCGCTCTCAAGGAGGTTGAGCAAATGACGCAGACGCCCCTTCTTTGAATGCTCGTGGAAGCTTATGACTGGCTTCTTTATCCCGTAGTGGTTCAATAGTCGCTTTGCGACCCTCGTATCTTCGGCGACGACGAAGTCAACTGACCGTAGCACATCAAGCCCACGCAGTGTTATGTCTTTCAGGTTCCCTATGGGTGTAGCGCAAACAAAAAGGATGCCTCCTTCATTTCCTCGCTCATCATTGTGCTCCATCTCAGTTCCACACCAACTCAATCAAACAAGGTTGATGCGCAGTTGCATCATCGGCACGATTAACGATTCTTCTTCTTGTGCCTGTGCATCCTGCGCCTCTTCTTCTGCCAGTGCTTCTTCACTTTCTTACGATGCTTCTTCTTGTCGGAAGGCACAGCACATCACCTCCATCTCTTGATTTTTCTGTGTGCAGTTTGAGGGCAGTGAAAGGGTAGCATCAAAGGACATACTGATGGGCGTGCCATCTTTTCATTTTTATGCACTGCCAAAGCCATGTAAAGTAGCGCTGGCTATGGCAGTTTGATGCCGAGCAGGTGAAGAACGCTCACAGTTAATGCGCACAAAGCCATTTTGAACTGGTGCTCAAGTGGAGTTGGCGCACCAGTTTTTGCATGCCTATTGTTACGCACCTCAATGCTTAGCCTCTTCATCTTCTTCGCATCCCTGCCATCCCAAAAGGCTTTCAGGAACTGCTGGCGCTGTTGCCCTGCGTATGGCACGAATGGTTGTGGTGTAGGCGTTGCGCCAATTTCCTTCCATGCCTCTAAGATGGCTTCAGACCACTTGTTCAGCTCCTCCTTCTCGCTCAGGCTCAGCTCATCGTAGTTTGATGGGAGTAAGACTGCCTCATCAACCTCATGCTGATGTAGCTCAAGGTAATGCGTGTAGTGGAAAGCATAGAAGCACACATCAATCGCAAATGAGTGAGTTGATTTCTTGCTCGTGTTAGGCTCAACGAATGTGTCATCATCGATTTGCTCATAGATGATTCCGGCTGACTTTGGCTTGTGCTCGCTATAGCGCCATTCTGGGTAGCGCCCGAAGCGTGAACCATCGCTTGCGATGCCGAACGCCACCTTGAGGAAGGATTCGTTATCGAACTTGGTTCCGTCCCAACACTTGACTGGGCTTTTTGCTCTCCCTTGCGAATTCGTATCTGGAAGGAGCGTTATGAGCGCCCTCTCCAGTATTTCGCTGATGGGCAATTTGCTCTCAGAGCCGTCAAGGTGATGACCAGTTAGCAGTTGGCATGCAAAGTCAACGCATACAGCTGTCCCAGCTGGCTCATGCGCATGTGGGACTGTCACAAGTAAGCGAACTTCCTTCTCGTTCCCTTCATCGATCCTGTCGGTCACCGTAAGACCTTCCACTCTACATCCACCATATTGAACCCATGAGTGCTTCTGCAACGACACGCGAAATAGCTTGCTCCATTCATCAACGATCGGTTGCCACTCCTCAGGATGACTGCGCCAACACGCATTCGCATCGCACATCACGAGTGAATGAACATCCACTATCCTCACCTCCATCAGCATTTGTGCCAACTGATCTACCACATCTCAGGATAACGCTTAACCTCAACTTCGCAGGCACAACTTTAACCACGAAAAGATACACACAAATCCATTGTCTCAACGGACTTGAACGGGGTATTGACGGATGGCTTTTTTTTGCTACACTTAATTGTGGGAGCGAAAGCGAATGATTGTGAAGGAGGTGATGAGGGAAAGATTTGGGAGGCTGTAAAGCTGGATAATGTGAAAGGCAAACTCGTTTGAAGGAGGCGATGCGAGATGAAGATGAGGAAGCAAGTCAAATTTGGTTTTACGCTCATTGAGCTGCTGGTGGTGATTGCTATAATCGCCATCCTGGCAGCTATCCTGTTCCCGGTGTTTGCGAGGGCAAGGGAGAAGGCGAGAAGCTCAAGCTGTCAATCTAACCTCAAACAGCTGGCTTCAGGTGTGATCATGTATATTCAGGATTACGACGAGATGTTCCCTATCTTCGGTCCGCAGTGGGGTCAGAACCCAGACCCGCCAGGGAGTGGCGTATCTTGGTGGCAGGGCATTTTCCCATATGTCAAAAATGAGCAACTCTATGTTTGCCCAAGATACAGGGTTACAGGACCGTGGACATACTGGGGGCGCACATTCCCTTGCTTTGTCTATTATGGCATGAATCCGAACTTGCATGTTGGAGTGCCATTAGGTGGGACAGGTGGCGTCCATTTAGCAGGAGTTCGCCAACCTTCAATGTGTGTGATGTTGGCAGACTCATGCCATGCGATGGGCGCTGATTGGCGCTTCGCATGGCCACTCGCGCCCGGTGGCTATCCTACTAAATGCAATGTTGCAGTGACAGAGCAGAGAGAGGCATTCACACCGCATATGGGCGGTAGCAACTACGCTTTCGTTGACGGACATGTCAAATGGCTCAGGGATAAAACATTCTGGGCAGATAGGAGCACCTACTTGACTCCTTAGCGCATAAGGAATGGAGGTGATGCGTTGGAGGATTTAAACTCGTCAGGCGGATGCAAATGCAAAAACAAATTTGCTCAAGGGGTGATGCGATATGAAAGAGAAGGTGCAAAAAGGGATAGGCTTCACTCTTATAGAGCTGCTGGTGGTGATTGCTATAATCGCCATCCTGGCAGCTATCCTGTTCCCGGTGTTTGCAAAGGCAAGGGAGAAGGCGAGGATGGCGAGTTGTCAAAGTAACTTGAAGCAACTCGGTATAGCGATGAGAGCGTATACGCTTGACTACGATAGCATGCTTGTCCCGTGGGGTTGTGGGCTATACAGTGGTTTGCCTGCATACGAGGGTGTGCCCTTCCGTGCCGATGAAGGACCCTTGAGCAGGCTTTACCCGTATGTCAAAAATGTTCAAGTTTATGTTTGCCCAAGCGCCCCAAACCTTACATACGGGAGATGCAATATCACACGAAGTGGCGTCCCTTGTGGTGGTGGCGCAAGCTATGGCTTTTGTATGGGACCAAGCAATATGAGAAGTGGGCGTAGCGAATCAGAGCTAATTGCCCCCGCTCAAACGATGGCGTTTGCTGACTCCGATGGGCAAACTTTCCTTAACGACCCATTCTGCAATTACTGCCAGGGAAATGGTAACTTAGTGCCAAGGCACAATGAGATGCTAAATGTGCTCTATCAAGATGGGCATGTGAAGGCACATAGGCTTGAGCATCTACTGCCACCACCTTGGACTGCAGATCGTAATAGGAGGTTGCCAGCGCCATCGGAAAAGCCAAATGACCCAGAGATAACAAGGCTTTGGATACTCTGGAGGGGCGTTTACACTTCGGGTCTTCTCGGATACTAAGCGCATGAGGTGAATGTAAATGGGAGGCAGGAAATGGATTGCTGTTGTAGCTTTGGTCATGATTGTGCTGGCTATCGGTAGTATCGTGTATTTGAGTGTCGCTGGTAAGAGGACTGCAGAAAAGTATGCACCGAAAGGAACACCAGAGACTTACGAGCAGATGCAGAAGATGCCCGCTGCAGGCGGAACACCGTGATGTAGCTTTGCAAAGTGCTTTATGTGCATGTCTTGAGAGTTTCCTCATAGGCTCGTAGTGTCAATGCGGTGGCATGCTCAACATTGTATGAGTGCGCATAAGCGATAGCGTTTTGGGCAAGGCGCATGCGCAACTCCTCATCCTCAAGCAGTTCAAGTATCGCTTTTCGCAAGCTCGCAATGTCGCCAGTGGCAAATAAGCGTGCGCAATTTGCCCTCTCGTGTAGCTCACGCAGTGGCTCCAAGTCAGAGCACACGATCGGCAGACCATAGGAGATACAGCGCAAAAGCGACGCTGATTCTGTCAGGTGTGTGAAGGGAGCTACAACGAAGTCAAGTGCACACAGCCACATTGGCAAGCTCTCATCGCTCAAGAAACCAGTTGTGATAACCCTGTCCTTGAAGCGCCATCTGTTTATCCACTCCATGATCGTCTCGTAATAGCCGGTTGTGTCAAGCGGATGTTTTCCGCCAATGATGATGAGCAATGTCTCATCTGGGAATGGTTCAAGAGCTTTGAGCAAGAGGTGGTGACCACGCCTTTTGACTATGAAGCCGAAAATGCCTATCGCATGTTTGCACTTCAAGCCAAGCATTTTGCGTGCCTGCAATTTAGCTTCTGAGATTGCCTCAACTGTGACAGCGCCCCGTTGGGAAAGTTCTTTAGGCAAGCTCGGCTTTTGCGCCCACATCGGAATGATGCTTATTTTCCTCGGCTCAACACTGAGCCTTACAAGCCAGCGAGCAGTGAAGCGGTTATGAGCGATGATGCGCTTCACTGGTTTGCGCCTGAGCAACCACGCATTGATGAGCAGTTTGAGTGTGGCAGTTGCCAAGTTGCCATAGATGTCAAGCTCATGCACAGTCAATATCGCTGGCTTGCTCAAGCGCTCGAGCAGGATGGGCAGTGTGCACTTCATTGGGTGCATGCCACCGAAGAGTTGCGGTTGAAACTGTATGTGAACCAAGTCAGCAAGCGATGCAACCATTGCAACTTCAACTGCGCTCTTGCGTTGTGCTCGTCTGTCGCTCGGGAGGCGCAAGCGCTCCCACACCTGAGGACCAAATGGAACGACGAAGATGTCAATGAACTTGCGCAGTTCCGATATAAGCTCAGCGCTGTAGCGTGCTATGCCACAATCAACATCGTAGCTTGTTATGAATGAGACGCAGATCCGTTTCATTGAGCGTCTACCATCTTTATCGGCGTTAATTTTTCGTTTGCGAACATGAAGCCGTTTGATGAGCCAAATCCTTCTTAGTGTCCCATGCCATTTAACTTAAAGCGAGTATGTTTGCTTGCCTGCGAGAGCGCCCAGTATCGCTACAAGGTAAGCGAGCGAAGAGAAGACACAACAGCAAACGAGTATGATTGGGAGAAAGACAGCTAATGCAGAGCGCCAGTATTCAACTTCATGTGAGCGTGCAAGCCCGATTATCTCCAAGACAAGACAGTAGATAAATGCTACAACCCCACCTATGAGGGGCACAATTGAAAAAACATTTGCAGCACACGCATAGCCCATCGTCCTGATCGTCATCACCAAACCCTTCTTAGCACCGCCAACGATGAAGAGGAAGATGTGAAGTATCACAGAGCTGACGAGGATACCGACGAGAGCAAAGAGCCACCCAAACAGTAACATGATGAAAACCCACACAGCTTCTGAGAAGACGCTAAAAGCTGTTTGCGCAGTTCCCTCACCACCCATAGCCAGCAGGAGGGCAAGGAGTGGCAGGCGAAAGGCAAACGAGACGAGAGCAGTCGCAAAGCCACTTAGCCAGCCAACTATTGAGCCGAATATCAGTGGCTCATGTAGCCTGTCGCTTCTGCCAACCGAGTTGAAGAAATCAATCGGGTGGAAGCATGCTTCGACCCAAGTGCGAATCAACGAGTTGAACCATCCGCCATGTTGTGTTGGCTCCTCAAGAGGTGGTAGGTTGTAATGCATTCCCTTCCCCTCCTAACCGCTCCACCACCGCTCGTTTGAGGCAAGCGAGCAAGGTTTTACATCGGAAGTTCTATCGCATTTAGCGGCGATTGTAAAGTGCGATAGGTATGCTAAACCTTCTTTACAGCCCTTATGACCCTATACCCGCCGTGTCTATCAACCGTTTCTGCGTTTCCGAACATCTCTTGAAGGATGCGTTGGAGTCTCTTTGCGCCTTGGCTTGTCTTTGCGACTATCCAAAGAGAGCCGTTTGTCTTCAGGCGCTCAAATGATTGCTGGAGCATCTCCAAGATGACCTTCATCCCAGCCCTCATAGGTGGGTTTGAGAGTATGACATCAAACTTAAGCTCTGGCGGTAGAGGTTGAAAGCCATCACCATGCAGTATGTGCACATTCTTCAACCCATAAGCCTTTGCGTTTTTGCGGGCGAGCGCAACTGCTCTCTCGTTGACATCCACCATCCACACATTCGCCTTCGGGCGAAGTGATGCGACCACTATGCCGATGACACCATAGCCACATCCCCAATCGAGTATCTCGCCCTCCTCTGGCAGTTCCATCTTCTCAATGAGCCGTCTCGTGCCCAAGTCAACATAGTCTTTTGCGAACACGCCCTTATCTGTGTGGAAGGAGAAGACCTTCCCCCTAAGGCGTGCATATATCACCTTTGGGCGATGCTCAACTTGTGGATGCTCAACGAAGTAGTGTGAGAACTCTTTGGAGCTATCGTCTTTTTCATTCCTCATTCTTCATCCCCGCCCCTTGTCGGTTTGGCTGTCATCCAACCTTGTCACTTTGAGCCCTGTGAACTTTCCACCAGCTCTTTCGATGGTCCTGCAGAAGGCGCACACCTCTTCAGCCGATGGCATTGAGCAGATTGAACAAGGTCGCAAGTTCACCTTCTGTGCTTGCTCACGCTCAAAGAGAGCCCTCGCACGAGATAGGAAGTTGCCGTAGAACTGGAGCTTTGATCCCGGCATTCGCTCCTCGATTTGGTTTAGTATGCCCTTTAGGAATATCGTCGTTGCATCTGTTGAGTATGGGCATTCATCCTCAATGTATTTGATTCCGTTGATGATGGCGTAAACTGCGGTCTCCTTCTCGGTGAACCGATACAGTGGCTTTATCCGCCTGACGAAGCCATCCCTCTCAGGCAGTATTGGAGACTGCCTTGCCAAGTAGCCGACTTGCCAGTGGAGTGCGTTTGAGAGCAGTGTGGCAACTTCGTCGTCCAGATTGTGACCTGTCGCAAGTGCGTCAAAGCCTTGTTCAACAGCGAACCTGTTCATGATGTATCGCTTCACGAGACCGCAAACCGAACATGGCGAACGCTCGCTCCCGCGCACAAGCGCAGGGATCGGCTTACTAACGGTTTCCTTGACAGAGACGATATGAAGCGGGCGTGAGAGCGTTCTCGCGAACTCGATGGCGCATTCCTTGCTCTTCTCGGAGTAGTCATCAAACCCAATACCGAGGTCGATGTAAAGTCCCTCAGTTTCGTAGCCGAGCCTGCTCAGTGCATGCCACAGGCTGAGGCTGTCCTTGCCACCCGAGACTGCCACGAGCACCCTCTCGCCTTTGGAGAGCATTTTCATCTCCGATATTGAGCGTCGCACCTGCTTGAGAAACCAAACGACATAGCAATCGCCACACAAAGCGAGCCTATGTTGGTGCATGTATATGATAGCCCTTCTCTTGCAAAGCTTACACATGTAGCCCATAGCCTTTTCCTCCAGAGATGGCGCTTATGATGCGCACCTCATCATCGCGCCTCAAAACATCCTCCTCCGTCAAGATGTCGTTACCACGCACAACTATCGTGCTAAGCGGTGACAGGTTCATGCGTTTGAGCAATTCCTTCACCTTCATCTTCTCCTCATCGAACTCGTAAATCTTCCCCCTGAAGATGACGCGCATGCATTGGATCACCTCACAAGCAGTTTCAGGCGACTGCGTGAACATGCATTTCCTTTTTCGTTCTCTTGTCGCTTTGTTGCAATCTGCCCTCCCTCTCAAGTATTCGCCTAAGGAATTGACCCGTATATGATTTCTCAACCATTGCAACGGCTTCTGGTGGTCCTTCAGCTACGATGTAGCCACCGTTGTCGCCACCTTCAGGTCCGAGGTCTATTATCCAGTCAGCCGTCTTTATGACTTCAAGGTTGTGCTCAATCACTACGACTGTATTTCCAGCGTCAACCAAGCGATGTAGCACATCAAGTAGCTTGTGGACATCAGCGAAGTGCAGTCCTACTGTTGGCTCATCAAGTATGTAAAGCGTTCTCCCAGTGCTTTTCCTCGATAGCTCCTCAGCGAGCTTCACCCTTTGCGCTTCACCGCCAGAGAGCGTCGTTGCAGGTTGCCCGAGCTTTATGTAGCCAAGCCCAACATCATTGAGCGTTTGCAATATTTGTCTGATTGGCGGTATGTTCTCAAAGAAAGAGAGCGCCTCTTCAACCGTCATGTCAAGCACATCAGCGATGCTTTTGCCCTTGTATGTCACCTCAAGTGTCTCTCGGTTGTATCTTTTGCCTTTGCACACATCGCATGTGATGTAAACATCTGGCAGGAAGTGCATCTCAATCTTTATGACACCGCTACCTTGACATGCTTCGCACCTACCGCCTTTGACATTGAAGCTGAACCTGCCCGCCTTATACCCCCTTGCCCTCGCTTCCCTCGTCTGCGCAAACAGCTCTCTTATGTAGGTGAAGACGCCTGTGTATGTTGCAGGGTTTGAGCGAGGTGTCCTACCTATCGGAGATTGGTCAATGTTGATCACCTTGTCGATATGTTCAACGCCGATTATCTCGTCATGGTCACCCCAGCGTGTTATTGCACGATGTAGGATGTATGCGAGCCTGTTGTAGACGATATCAATCATGAGTGTGCTCTTTCCAGAGCCTGAAACCCCAGTCACGCACACAAACAAGCCAAGTGGTATCCTCACATCAATGTTTTTGAGGTTATGCTCCCTTGCGCCTTTGACAATCAACCACTTATCCGAAGGCTTTCGGCGCTCCTTCGGTATCGGTATCTTAAGCTCACCGCTCAAGTATTTACCAGTCAGCGACCCCTTGCAATTTATGATGTCCTCAACCTTGCCAGTCGCCACAACATATCCGCCATGTTCACCTGCTCCTGGTCCGAGGTCAACGATGAAGTCAGCGCTCCTGATCACCTCCTCATCATGCTCAACTACGATTATCGTGTTTCCCATGTCCCTCAATTTCTTGAGGGTGTTTATAAGCCTTTTGTTGTCCCTCGGGTGTAAGCCTATTGTTGGCTCATCAAGCACATATAGAACGCCAGTTAGCCCAGAGCCTATTTGTGTTGCCAACCTTATCCTTTGTGCTTCACCACCAGCGAGCGTTGATGCTTCCCTATCAAGCGTTAAGTAATCCAAGCCGACATCAACGAGGAAGCGAAGCCTGTTGCATATCTCCTTGAGTATCTCGTTAGCGATCACCCTTTGTCGCTCTGGTAGCTTCTCCCTCAGCCTTTCAAAGAAGTCAAGGGCTTGCCTCACGGTGAGTTTGCAAACCTCAGCTATGTTCCATCCGTCTATTTTCACTGCGAGGCTTTCTGGCTTTAGCCTTGCGCCGTTACACTTAGGGCATGGATGTGTGCTCATGAACCTGCGCAGGTGCTCCCTTAGTTCGTCATCACCTTCATCGTAGTCGCGTTGGAGGCTGTTTATGACGCCCTCAAAGTATGTGGTTATTGTGCGCACCCTCCCATATCGGTTGACATAAGTGACTTGGACTGGTCTGTCAGTCCCGTAGAGGATTGCCTCAAGTTGCTCTTTCGTCAAATCCTTTATCGGCGTGTGGATTGAAAAGCCATATGCTTTGGCGACTGCTTTGAGTATCTCGCGCTTGTAATTGCTTGTGTAGCTCCTCCATGGCACGATTGCGCCTTCCGCTATCGACAGCCTCGGGTCTGGTATGACGAGCTCTGGGTCAAATTCAGCTATTGAGCCCAAGCCACCACAGTGTGGGCATGCACCGTATGGGCTGTTGAACGAGAAATTGCGTGGCTGAAGTTCACCGATGCTTATCCCGCAATCTGGGCACGCGAAATGCTCCGTGAACATCATGTCAGTCCCTTTCCCGTCGTCGCTCAATCGATGGATGATGACATAGCCCTGACCAGCCTTTAGTGCTGTCTCAATTGAGTCAGCGAGCCTGCCTCTAACACCCTCGTCTATGACGAGCCTATCAACCACAACTTCAATCCAGTGCATCTTGTATCTATCAAGCTCGATCTCCTCGTTCACATCTCTCACGACGCCGTCCACCCTGACCCTCAAGAAGCCCTGCCTCCTTATCTCTTCAAACAAGTGCCTGTATTCACCCTTCCTACCACGCACGAGTGGTGCGAGCACATAAATCCTTGTTCCCTTTGGCAGTGACATAGCATGATCAACTATTTGGTCAACCGACTGGCGCGAGATCTGCTGACCACACCTTGGGCAGTGTGGCACTCCAATCCTCGCGTAGAGTAAACGAAGGTAGTCGTAAATCTCCGTCACCGTAGCCACTGTTGAGCGCGGGTTGTGAGATGCTGCCCTTTGGTCAATCGATATTGCTGGCGATAAGCCATCAATGAAATCAACATCTGGCTTATCCATGCGCTCAAGGAACTGGCGTGCGTATGCAGATAACGACTCAACATATCTTCTCTCACCCTCGGCGTAGATGGTATCGAAGGCGAGCGATGATTTTCCCGAACCGCTTATCCCAGTTATGCAAATCAGCTTCTCCTTCGGTAGCTTCAGCGAGATGTTCTTTAAGTTGTGCTGTCTTGCTCCCTTTATCGTTATGTAACGAGTTCCCACAGCGTTGATACACCCCCACCAAGCAAAGTTAGCTCACCATGCTCTAACGGCATCAACGAACGCCCTCACAAAAATGGCTGTGACTGCTTGAGAAAGCGAGAGCAATGTGAACGATGCGCGCAAGCGCTTTAAGCTTCGGAAGCATTTGTTCGCCGCTATCCCGATCGCCAACGGTGGCGTGAACGGAAGCCAGATGCGTGAGACCTCACCACGCACTATGCCAAGTATGTCCATCAACATTATGATAGCGACGCACATGATGAGCATCCTTTCGCCAGTTGATTTCGCCCTCGAAGAGATTGCGTGCCAGAGGCAGGCTTTCAAAGATGCCGTCAACACAGGACCGATCGAGAAGCTGAACTCAAACAAGTTAACTATCGCCCACTTCCAATATGTTCGCACGGATGAAACAGCTTGAGCACTGTGGGCATGCATTGCCACGCTGAATGTGCTGAGCCAATCAAAGCCGAAGGCGATGAGCAGGAGCAATCCAAGCAAAAACATCGGCATGGCAAACCAGCCGAGCGCTGTGGCGATGTCGCATGTGACCTTCAAGTTGCCATGTCGGTTAGCTTGCCTCATCGTTTCAACGATGATCAGGAGCACCCACATCAGAAGGATGGGTGCGAATTTGAAGCTACAGAACAACCCAACGAAGCCGAGCACGCCGATGAGAAGGAGCGTTGACTTGGCTCGCTTAACACATGCCCAAATGCAGATGCATGCCGAGCCAACTGCCGAGATGAATGTGAGCAGCTGGTCTGGCGATGCCACATACGCAAACTGCCCAGGGGATGTTGAGTAGATGAGTGAGATCGTTGGGACAACCCACCACAATTCGCTTCTGTCGGTGCTCTCGTCGTGGTCATCGGGACGAGGATAGCTGAGGGCTATTAGAGCGAGGATGATGAATGGCAATGTAAGCGCACCGAGCAGGAGCATGAGCTGTGAGCTGATGAAGCCGGCAGCGACCTCCCATGGCTCAACTTGTATGCCGAGGAGTTTGCGCACGGCTGTGACATGGAAGGCGAGCGACTCCCTCCCGCCGATGGCAGCGTATGCGATGTTTTGAAGCAGGTGAGAGTTTTTCGTTGCCACTCTGATCACGCTGTAAAGCAACAGGATGCCCGGCGGATGCGTTGCTGAATGAACTGGTTGGCGGCGCATAAAGTCATCGTAGTTGCGTATGACATTGAGCCACCCTTCATCCTCCGCATTGCGAGCGGAGATGAAAAACGATGTGGCTATAGGACTCACAGCGGTGTATGCTGAATGCGCCATCGGGTGCCTTCCCAACGGCTCGATGAACTGCACGAAGAAGCGCACAAATATGGATGTGATGAAGAGCGCCGTAACAGCGCTCATGAGTTCGCATCTTGTGGTCGGCGCCTTTATGGCGCACCTCCATGTGACGATGATGAACAAAACGATGCCGACGATCGCTGGTATGCACCTCTTGATTGGGACATGCTTTCGCTCAAGCACCCATTCACCAACAACACCAAGTGGTATCGTGGGGCATAGGACGAGGGTGATGAAGAGCACGCTGAGCAAAAGCACTGCTAAAATCACAAGCATAGGACGATTTGAGTTGCTCGGCAGTTCGCACATCTGTCCTTTGCACACCTCGTCTGTTCGTCTGTGTATAGCTTTTGCTGATGAGCAGTCAAAGGATCGGGATGCCAAAATCATCATAGCACTGTGCATCTGCGATAACTCTCAAGAGGCATCAAGGGTTGATGAGGCATGTGGGAGATACAAGTGGAGAGCGCAAGCGAGATGATTGAGTTTGGAAAATGCATAGCAGTTCATCTTCGCTGTGGCGACATCATAGCGCTTTACGGACCGCTTGGTGCTGGCAAGACAACACTCATTCAGGGCATAGCTGAGGGGCTCGGTGTAGGCAAGCGTGCTGTCAGCCCGACATTCATACTCGTGCGGGAGTATGTTGGCAGGCTACCGCTTTTCCATGTGGACGCATACAGGCTTGAGGGCATTGAGCCAGATGATGTTGAACAGCAATTAGCCTTCAGCGAATACCTAACGCTTGGTGGCGTCATCGTTATCGAGTGGGCTGAACATATAAGTCAGCTCCTGCCAAGTGAACGCTTGGACATATTCATCTCGCATGAGAGCGTTGGCAGGAGGGTTCGCTTAGTGCCACTCGGCAAAAGGTATGTGGAACTCATCTCGGCGATAAGAGTTGAATGGGAACAGTCAAGGGGGAAGTGAGCGCCTATGCTTGTTCTTGCGCTCGAAACAACAGGGGAGCTTTGTAGCATAGCTGTAAGCGATGGTTTGTCGCTCAAGTGCATGTTTTTAGTGCGGACTTACCGTGACTTGCTCAGGAGGCTACCAGAGCTTACGCGCTCAGTGCTTGATTTTGCCCATTGTAGTTTCAGCGACATCTCGCTTATCGCCGTCTCCATCGGACCCGGTTCGTTCACGGGCACACGCATAGGCATTGCCTATGCCAAGGCGCTCGCATACTCGCTCAGGAAACCGATAATCGGCATACGGACGCTCGAATGCATGGCTCATATGGCGACGGTCTCGGAGGGGCAGAGGGTTTTCGTTCTTTATCCATCACGCCCAACAAGGCTGATGGAAGCATACTTTGCCATGTTTGCTATGCACGGTGGTGAGTTGACCACACTCCGTTCGGAGTGCGTCGTTGATGTTGGCGAGCTCGCAAAGGAGATCCTTAACGATGATTCGCCAGCTGTTTTATGTGGTGCGTTTAGTGAGGCGTGGCATGAAGTCATCTCACAACTCAGCTCGTCTAAAAGGGGCTTACTCAACATCGTGCATGTCATTCCAACGGCGTGCGGTGTAGCTCAACTTGCCTATCGGCGTTGGGAAAGGTCAGGAAGAGGTGACGACATCTTTCAGCTTAAGCCGTTGTATGTCCTGCCATCGCAAGCTGAGGAGCGCTTCCGCATACGAGTAACATGAGGGATTATCATTCTTGCCTTCATGGGCGAGTGATAACTCTTGAAAAGCAGTAGATGAACAACCCGATGACGAAGCCCCACCCGAAGATGAGGAAAAGCCAACCTTGCCAGCTCATCTTCTAACGCTCTCCTTTATGCGCCATGCTATGCCGACTGCTATGCACATGGCAACAAGAACTGATAGAAGGAAGATCCTCGTTATCCAAATTGTTATCCCGGGCTGTTGCCCTTCAACCGTCTTTGCAATCACATTGCGGTATGAGAACTCATCGGCGACGAAGGTCAGTATGTTTCCTTTCCTCAAACCGAAAAAGATTTCGTCGCCGACCTTGAAGTCGCTCAAGTCAGCCTTTTCCCCGTGGCGCAAGAAGCTCGTTCCATCCTTCTGGCTCGCTTTGCAGATGAGTTGCTTATCGCCAACTGTTACCTTCACATGCGCCGTTTCACCCACATACTCAATTTGCTCAATGATTCCGTTGAAGACCTTCTTCGAGATGAGGTTCTGATAGATCCAACCTGCGAATATGAGAATGAGGAACAACGGTGTCACATACTTGCTGGTGTAGTAGAAGAAGCGAGGTGCGCGCAATTCAGCCCCACGATGCATCTCTTCCCACATCCTATCGGCACCAAATATCCACATCATGATGATGACCTCAATGAGTGCAAGCAGTGGTGGTCCGAATGTTCCGACCCAGAAGTCCATTACATCAACGCCACCCCTGAGGAAGATGCATATGTGAGTTGCGAGGAAGTAAAAGACGCCGAGGGACAAAGCTGCACGCACACGGCTTATGCCAAAGTGCTCTTGTAGGAATGCCATCATCGGCTGTGACATGGCAACTGAGGATGTGTAGCCAGCGAAGAAAAGGAGAAGGAACCAAATTGCGCCAAAGAGGTTGCCTGCAGGCAGGTAACTGAATATGGTTGGCATTGAAACAAACGCAAGGTAAAAGACGCCCTTCGCAGCGACCTCAAGGGCTCCAGTGAGACCAAGGAATGTCACAGCAGCTGGTATCGCTATTGAGCCACCAAGCACTACTTCCGCAAACTCGTTAGCTGATGTTGTTGTTAAGCCACTCAGCATCACATCGTCGTTCTCGTCTAAGTAGCTGGCATAGGTTTGTATAGCGCCCATACCCAAACTGAGCGTGAAGAACACTTGCCCAGCTGCAGCGAGCCATATCGTTGGGTTGAAAAGTGTAAACACATGATGCCCATGATACTCCGTAAACCACCTTGGCTCCCAAAGGAACGCCAAACCTTTCAAAGGAGTCCACTCTGGATGAACCTTTGCACCAAGCGTGAAAACTCTTATGACCAAAACTATTGCGAAGATGAAGAGCAACGGCATTGCCACCTTCGCGAGCACCTCGATACCTTTTGCGACACCCCTTGCGAGTATCCAGATGTTGAGTGCCAGCGTTATGACGAAAAAGGCATAAGCGGTTGGGCTTACCGAAACGAACCAATCGCCACTCCTACCGATGTATGAGTAGAAGTAGCCCTCAAATCTTGCGAGCACTTCAGATGGTGACATGCCTGCTTCAACTCTTGGGAGCTTGCCCAACAGCGCAAGCACACTATAACCAAGTGTCCAACTCTCGATGTAGGTGTAGTAAAGCATGATGATGGTCGGTATGAATATGCCAAGCACGCCGAGGTATTTGCTGATTCGTGCCCTCCACATCTCGTGGAACATCCCTGGTGTTGTTCCGTATCCCCTTGCTCCACCGAAGCGCCCTTGTGCCCATTCCATCCACATGAGAGGTATCCCCATGAGGATAAGGGAGATGAAATAGGGGATCATGAAAGCCCCTCCGCCATTCCTTGCAGCTTGCCCGGGGAAGCGGAGGAAGTTGCCCAGCCCGATAGCGTTGCCAGCCATTGCAAGTATCAATCCTATCCTCGTTGCCCACCTCTCTCGCTCCATTTGAAGTATCACCACGCTGTTTGCGCATCTTTTTAGTAGTCCAGTATCCCAGCGATCTGTGTCAGGTTGATGAACGCATCACAAGCTCTTATCAACTCTGGCGATGTCAGTTTATCTGGACCGATAACCTTTGTGAGCTTCCCCATCCTCGCAAGTTGATCAACGAGGGGCGTGAAATCACCGTCGCCCGTTACAAGGATCACTTCATCAAGGAAGGGAGCTTGCGACATTATTTCGATCGCCATCTCCATGTCCATGTTCGCTTTGATGCTTCCGTCAGGGAGACGCTTCACAGGCTTTGCGACAACTCTATAGCCCATCAGCGAAAGGGCGTGTATGAACTCAAGCTGGGAATGGTTTTCAGGGTCATAGCATGTGAAGGCGGTCATCCTCACAACCGCGCCGTTTTGTGAGAGGAACTCCTTTAGGGCTCTGTAATTTATCTTCGCCTGATTGCCGAAAACGCTCCTAACGCACAAGTAAAGGTTTTGGACATCAATGAATACGCCGACCCTCCAAGGTTGCCCATGTGGATGAGGCACAAACTCCTTATCGGTTAAGTTCCATGCATGCTCTTGCTTCTGCTCTGAAAATAGATCGCCCTGCTCAGCGAAACCTTCGTTACCGTTGCTCGTATAACGCATTCTCATCCTGTCCACCTCCAGCGAGTGCTTTGAAGACTTATCTTTTGCTCTTCTTCTCTTCCTCGCCCTCAGCGCATGCTTAATGCGTTGCCAGAAACCTAAGAAAGGGTTTCCATGGCGCTCCCCTTCGGTCATACTCTTTCACCTCAATAGTTGCGAGCTTGGCTTAGACGAAGGCTATACTCATTTTAGCGCAGTGCGGTGGCAGGATGAGCTATCCTATGCTTGAGGGGGCAGGAGCACTACCGCTTGTTAGCCACGGAAAGCCGTTTTCATGTTTCTGCGCCTTCCTTTTGCGCTTCGGCTGAGGCTTCCTTGAACACGCTTTGGAGCTTCTTACGATGATAAAGCCATGCGCAAAGCAACGCAACAGATAAAACGGCAACGACAGCAAGGCTAAATACATCGACCCTTTTTATGAGTGCCAAGCCGGCGAATCGCACAGCATATGCGACAAGGAAAAACCTTGCCCCACGCCCTATGATGGACATGAGCAACATAGTGCCGATGTTGAGCTTGAAGACACCGCTCGCAATCGTGAAAATCTTATACGGTATCGGTGTGAATGCAGCGATGAGAACCGCATAACCGCCATACTCGCTGTATAGCGCCTCAACCGCTTCGACCTTTTCTCGCCTAAACAGCTTGAGCAGTATCGGGCGTCCGCCAATTAAGCCAACAGCATAACCTAACAGCGCGCCAAGAACGCTCCCAATAGTGCATATGAAACTGCTCTTTAGCGCTAAACCCGGAGAGGTCCCCACTATGGCGATCAGCAAGACATCAGGCGGAACAGGGAAGAATGAAGATTCAATGAATGCAACCGTGAACAACCCGATCAAACCATATTGCTCAAGGAGATGTAGTGCCCATTGTTTGAGTATCTCCACTTGCCCTCACCTTCCTCCATCAGCCTCTGTTTGAGAAGCGGGAACATCTGCCGTCACTTGGAGGCAACTCCCTTTCCGTTCTTTGCAGTCGCTGTTTTGGCATCGTTGTCGATTTCCGAGATCAGCCCTTGAAGCTTAATGAAGTGAGCTAACACATCATCCAAGTATACAGCGATGTTGGAGATGTTAGGTATGCCGTCACATGCCTTAATCAATGTTGGACCTAACCTATAGCTTGCCAGAGCCATCTCAAAAGCATCCTCACGAGCATGCCAAAGCTCTATGAGCATTTTAAGGTAGCGCGCAGCCCCTTCCAAGTTCTGTGCTATGTCAGTGGGGTCGGTTATCCCGAGCGCAGTTGCAGTCTCTGGCATCAGCTGTGCAAGCCCGATAGCGCCACTTGGTGAGCGCGTCTCGTGGCAGAATGATGATTCCCTCGCAACAAGGGCTGTGAGCAAACATGCATCTATGTTGTTGCGGCTTGCCGAATCAACCAGTGATTTGGCTATCTTGTTGGCTTTCGCATCATCGATTTTGTTGTTGAGCTTTCTTATGTATTTGGCGATCGCTGTCATTACTACTTCACTGCTGGCGTGTTTGAGCATGTGGTTCCTCATGGCATCGGTTATGGATGTGCGTTTTTGGAGCATCGGGACGCGCAACACCGAGATGAGCACCCTATACTTGTTTTGAGAAGCCGTCCATTGGTGCAATGGCTCAAACAGGTGTGCTATCGCTTGCGTGATCAGAACAAGAGCGAGGAATGTTCCACCGCTCACAATTCACCACCAACTGTGCCACGATGCTTCTGCTAACTTAGCGTGAGAAACCTTCCCCGAGTATGAGATCAACGAAGCGTTGCAAGTCTTCATCAGTTAGGTAGCGTATTTCAATTGTGCCCCCTTTCCTTCCCGGCTTTATGCGGACGCGCATTTGCAGTTGCCTTTGCATCTCTTCTTGAAGCGATAGCAGGTTCGGATCCAACTCACGCTTTTTCTTTTGCGCTCTTTGTTCCCTCGCCTTCAACCTTTGCACCAGTTCCTCTGTTTGTCTCACGGAGAGGTTATGGCGTTGGACGAGCGAAAACGCATGTAGCATTTTCTGTTCGTCATCGAGCGCAAGGAGAGCCCTCCCATGACCTTCACTCAACTCACCGTTCCTTATCGCTTCCTTAATTGGCTCTGGGAGTTGTAGCAGGCGCATGGTGTTTGCGACTGCAGCCCTGCTCTTGCCGACGCGAGCTGCGATCTCTTCTTGAGTCATACCGAAGCGCCTCGCGAGCTGGAAGTATGCCTCAGCCTCCTCAATTGGGTTTATGTCCTCGCGCTGTAGATTCTCAATGAGAGCGAACTCAATCATCTCTTGGTCATCACATTGCCTTATGACTGCCGGTAGCTTCTTCAGCCCAGCGAGCATCGCTGCTCTCCAACGCCTCTCACCTGTCACGAGCTGATAACCATCTTCAACTTGCCTTACGACAACTGGCTGAAGGATGCCATGCACCCGTATTGAATCGGCGAGCTCCTGCAATGCCTTTTGATCCATCTTGTGGCGTGGCTGAAATGGGTTTGGCTTTATTCGGTCAACTTCAATCTCGACGATGTTACCGCCTACACCCGCACCGGCTTCCCAAGCCTCCCCACCTGCTGGTGGTATGAGCGCATCTAAACCTCTACCCAAACCGCGCTTGCGCATAGCTATAGCACCACCTGAGTTGAGGTAGCGGTATGAGCCTTTCCGAAGAGACCCCGATTGAGAAAGATAGCAAGGATGGTCAACATAGTCAAATCCCTCAAGCACCTGAGAGCGCTTCTTTCAGATCTGCATGCTCTTGGCTTCAAGCCATTGATAGGACTTGAGTGGCACTCCTGAAACGCTATCGTATGAGCAGTATGAGTATCGCATGCGGTGTGCGTTATAATGTGTGGTGACTATGTGGCGTTGCATGTGAGGCATAACGCACTTTGAAACGAAGCGGTGCGGACGCGGATGGATGTGCGGGAAAACGGTGAGAATCCGTTGCTGCCCCGCAGCTGTGACCGGGGACGAAACCCGCAGGCGATGCCGAATGAAAGCTAAGGCGTCGTCAAGCCACTGATGGGGCTAATCCCCATTGGGAAGGCGCGGGGAGTAGGATGATCCGGGAGCCAGAAGACCGGTCCATCCGCGCTTTCATGCTCGTGCCGCCTCGAGGGAGGGTGGTGAGCATGCTAAGGACGCGGTTTAGCAGACCCCCACTGAGCACCCTTTGAGGAAGCCCCAAATGAGGTAGGCGTGGCAGGGGATATCTTTGTCTATCCCTATGCGTCACAGATTTAGCCACTCCTACATCGAGAGGGCTTCCCACCGCATTTGCGCGTTTACAATCCCATGCACGCAACTAAAACCAATCCCACAATGGAGGTGCATGTGAGATGACGCGAAATGGGCAGAGATGGGCTTTCAGCATGACACGCAGAGCAACTTCGGCATTCACGCTCATTGAGCTGCTGGTGGTGATAGCGATTATCGCTATCCTGGCAGCTCTGCTTTTCCCCGTGCTTGCCAGAGCGAGAGAGAAGGCAAGGACTGCATCTTGCACATCAAACCTGAAGCAGTTGGCTCTCGGTGTGTTAATGTATTCACAGGATTACGATGGCATGCTCATGCCGTTCGTTGGTGCGCAAGCCTCCGACTGGAGTTGGGGTCAATACTGGTATGGTTGGGTGCAAGGTGGCACCGTCGATTTCACGCGTGGGTTGCTCTACCCATACTTGAGGACGAAGGAAATAAAGCGCTGTCCCTCGTTCGCAAGAGAGATAAGGGCTGTTGCAGTGGGGATGGGCTACGGATACAACTGGTATTATGTTGGTGGAACTCCAGACCCTTCTTACTCAAGCAACGAACTTTGTGGCTGGGGATGGTGCAAGAACGCTGCACACGAATCGCAAATAGCAAACCCATCTGAAACACTGTTGCTCGCTGACTCGGCGAGGAAACAGTTTTCAAACCCGTCAGAGCTTGAGGAGTCTGTAGCGATAACGCCACCATCACAGGCGTGGGGCTACTATGACATCCATTTCAGGCACAACGGGCTTGCGTGTGCAGCCTTCGTTGATGGGCATGCGAAGGTCATAAAGCCATCATACAGAGACAGCACCATCGATACACTTGGAACTGTTGAAGAAGCGCTGTTCGACAGGCAATAGTTCTCCCCATGTTGAGGGTGGTGTGGGTGATGCTTTTGAGTGCTATCGGCAGAGGAGTTGTCTTGTCTCTGTTGCTTCTGCATGCTTGCGATTGCTTTGCCGTTGCAGTTAGAGATGACCTCGGTAGGCTCGTGAGCCTTAAAAAGCCACCAACGCGTATCGTCTCGCTTGCGCCAAGCGCCACCGAGATACTCTTTGCGATAGGGGCTGGCGATGCAGTTGTTGCTGTTGATGAATCTTCGGACTATCCACCGCAGGTTCGTCGTCTTCCGAAGGTGGGAGCGTTCATGCGCCCAAGCATTGAGGCAATCGTGAAGCATCACCCACACCTCATCGTGCTCGCCTCAAATGTCCTGCCCAAGGGTGAGGTTGAGGCGCTTGAATCAAAGTTGCTCGTCCCTATATTCGCTATAGTTCCAAAGAGGGTTGTGGACATAATCAGCGCTATCGAAAGGCTTGGCAAGCTCGTCGGCAAAGAGGGTGAGGCAAGGGCAGTCGCAGGTAAGATGCGTTTGGAACTGGAGCGCTTAAGCAAGCTCAAAACGAGCCGTAAGGTGAGCGTCTTCGTTGAGGTATCGCCACCACCAAGCCTTATGGGCGTCGGGGTTAACAACTTCATTGATGATGCAATTGAGCTTGCAGGTGGTGAGAATGTCCTTAGGCGAGCCGGCTTGCCATCCGAGTTCCCGACGGTCAGCCTCGAAAGGCTCATGGTGCTTAACCCAGATGTTTACATCGTGGCTGTGCATGGACGCTTAAACAGAAGCGCCGTCTCTGAGGTAAAGCGGAGGGTTGGCTTCCAACAATTGCGTGCTGTGCGCGCTGGCAGGGTTTATGCGATTGATGCTGACATACTCTTTCGCCCCGGTCCGAGAATAATTCAAGGCATAAAAACACTCCGCCGTCTACTGCACGGCAATGTGGCTGGTGAGCTGTGAATTCGATGCCGATTTGGAGTGTGAGCAAATTGGGAGTCATCACACTGCTCATCGGTGGTGCGAGGAGTGGCAAAAGCAAATTTGCAGTTGAGCTTGCGGTTCGCTCCGGTGGCAAGGTGGCGTTCATAGCAACAGCCACGGAGTCTGACGAGGAGATGAAAGCTCGCATAGCGGAGCATAGACGCATGCGCCCAAGCTCTTGGGTAACGGTTGAGGAGCCAATAAATGTGCCACAGTGGATAAGCTCGCATGGCAACGGGTTTGATACGCTCATCATTGACTGTATAGCGCTGTGGCTATCAAACTGCATGGCAGTCGGCATGAGCGATGAGGCTATACTTGGCGAGGTTGAGCAACTCATTGACGCGTGCAGGCGAAGTGGCTGTAATGTCATCATCGTGAGCAACGAAGTTGGCATGGGCGTAGTCCCAACCACTCCACTTGGTAGACGCTTTCGGGACATGGCGGGCAAAGTCAACCAGTTGATAGCTTCACAAGCTGACATCGTTTATTGGCTTTGCGCTGGCATACCTGTGCGCATCAAATGTGCAAGTTGAGTGCGAGGCATTGGAAAGATGGACGAGCGCCAACTCAAAGACATTTTGAACCGTATTGAGCCACTCGATGCCGAGGCGATGAATGCTGCAAGGGAGAGGATTAACAAGCTCACGAAACCACTTGGAAGCCTCGGAATGCTCGAGGAGATAGCCATACAGGTTGCAGGCATAACTGGCAACCCGATGCCGAGCACACAAAGGAAAGCGGTTGTTGTATTTGCTGCTGATCATGGGGTCACACGGCAAGGGGTCAGCCTTTACCCGAAGGAAGTGACGGCTCAAATGGTTCTCAACTTCGTTAAAGGCGGTGCTGCAATAAGCGTTCTTAGCAGGCACTGCGGTGCAAGGCTTTTAGTTGTTGATGTTGGAGTAACAGCTGACTTGCCTGAGCATGATGGGTTGCTCATAAGGAAAGTGGCATGGGGAACGGGCGATATATCTTGTGAGCCAGCGATGACAACGAGGCAGGCTTTGGATGCCATATCTGTAGGTGTTGAAGTGGTGAGGATGCTCGTTGAGGATGGCGCACAGATAATCGCCATCGGTGACATGGGCATAGGCAACACCACACCAAGCTCGGCTATCACAGCAGTCCTAACTGGCAGACAGGCGAGGGAGGTTACGGGTAGGGGAACTGGTCTTGATGATGAGCGCTATGAGCACAAGGTGGCTGTCATTGAGACAGCGTTGAACTTCCATCGTCCCAACCCGAGCGACCCTCTTGATGTGTTGAGCAAGGTTGGTGGGCTTGAGATAGCAGCGCTTGTTGGGGCTGTAATTGCGTGTGGGTTGATGCGCATACCTGTGGTTGTTGATGGCTTCATTACGACCGCTTCGGCAGCGATAGCGTTTTGCATGCAACCTTTGCTTAGGGATTACATGTTTGCTGGGCACATCTCGGCGGAGCCGGGGCATCGTGTCCTTCTTGAGTGGATGGGGCTAAGACCGATTTTGAACCTGAGCATGAGGCTTGGTGAAGGGACTGGCGCGGTGCTTGCGATGCACATCATTGACGCAGCATGCCAGTTGCTATCTCACATGGCTACATTTGATGAGGCTGGCGTCTCAGGTCCGATCTCGTAAGGTGTGAAGATGAAGGGACTGCGCGATTTCTTTGAGCGTTGTTTTAGCGCTTTCTTTTGCGCTGTCTCGTTCCTCACCATTTTACCAGTTGATGGGCTATGCTGTAAAGAGGCGATCAGCATTTGCGCCCTCTTCTTCCCGCTCGTTGGATTTTGCCTCGGAGTGCTTTGCGCATCCTTTGATCTGTTGATGCTCAAAGTGACATCAACTATCGCTTCAAGCGCCATCGTTGTGGCGTTGCTTGTCCTCTTGACTGGTGGAATGCACATTGATGGGCTTGCGGATTTGGCTGACGCCTTCGGGGCAGGTGGGGATGCTGAAAGGCAACTCGAAGTGATGCGGGATGTGCATGTTGGCGCTTTTGGTGCTACAAGCGTTTGCATCGTGCTCCTGCTCAAGGTAACCCTTATAGCCTCGCTCAAACAAGCATTGAGGTGGAAGGCTATTTGCCTGATGCCGATGCTCGGCAGGTGGTGTGCGCTCCTCTCCATGTTCTCCTTCCCTTATGCTCGGGGGAGCGACGGGGTGGCTTTCGCGCTTCGTAGGTATGGCTATGTGCAGGTTCTGATCTCGCTCTCCTATGTGTTCCTCACAGCGCTTTTTATGATTGGGTGGGGTGGGATTGTGAGCTTCGTCATATGTAGCGTTACAGCTTTACTCATCTCAGCGTCGCTCACAAGAAGGCTTGGAGGGCTCACTGGCGATTGCTATGGAGCGATAGTTGAGTTGTGTGAGGTGCTCTGCCTCATTTGCTTCAATGTGTCTACTGTGACATAGGTCTCCCACACTGTGTGCTATACTGATGGGTTGGATTTTGCGAGCTGTTGGTGAACCCTGCTTGCTACACCGAGGCAAAAAAGTTGCAACCTACGCTATTAACGGTCTCTCCGAAAGGGGTGATCATTCAATGGAGATGCCAACGGAGAGAAGGAAAAACTACGATGGGATTGAGGTTGAAATACTTGGAGAGACATATGAGCCGGGCAAGCCAGAACCAGAGGGCGAGGGCAATTGGCAAAGGAAGTTGCAGAGTCGAGAGGAGATAGAGAAGTATCTGCGTTACGCTGAACGCTATTGGTATAGCACTGAGTGGTATGGTTCTGAGAAGCGCAAGACACCAGCTTAGTTTGTTAAGCGATTTAGCTCACTCGGGCTTAAAGCCGATTTGAGGGGTGTGGAAGGCAATGGAGTTAAAGATACCGAAGGAAACATATACGGGCAGGATAAGGGAGATAGTGATAGGCGTTGGCGAGAAGGCTGTGAAAGTAGGTGGGGAAAGTTGCCTACCGTTTTACACATTTGAGGGTGAGATGCCAAACCCGATACGCATAGCGATGGATGTGTATGATTACCCGCCCACCGATTGGCCGCAAGCGTTGCTTGAGGTTTACAGCGATGTGATGAACGACCCGGTCGCGTGGGCGAGAAAATGTATTGACCAGTATGGAGCTGAGATGATTTGTCTTCAACTCGCCAGCACAGACCCTTATGGAATGGATAGATCATCCGAAGAGGCGGCAAAGATAGCAAAGGAAGTTTCGGATGCGATTGAAGTTCCGCTGATTGTTTGGGGGTGTGGTAACGAGGCGAAGGATGTGGAGACATTGAGGTTGGTATGTGAGCTTTGCGAGGGCAAACGCATAGTTGTCGGACCTGTCGTGGAGAAGATTTACACGAAGGTTGGTGCGCAGGCGATCGCTTGCAATCAAGTTGTTGCAGCATCAACGCCGATAGATATAAACCTCGCAAAACAGCTCAACATACTACTCTCAAACTTGGGCGTCCCAGACGAGCAAATCATCATTGATCCAACTGTCGGTGGGCTCGGATACGGAATTGAATACACATACTCGGTGATGGAACGGATAAGGGTTGCAGCTTTGCTGCACGAGGATGAGAGGCTTGCCTTTCCCATAATCTGCAATGTTGCAAAGGAAGTGTGGGGCACGAAGGAAGCGAAGATGAGTGAAGAGGAAGCACCACTGCTTGGGGATGCAAAGCAAAGAGGAGTCTTGATGGAAGCGATAACAGCTATGCTTCTCTCACTCGCTGGTGCCGATATACTCGTGATGCGCCATCCTGATGCTGTTAACCTTGTAAGGCAAGCGTTGAACGAACTCATGAACACATGAACACACAGCATGGCTTCCAAATTTTTCAAGCCTTGAAGGGGGTATCCGAGGGATGAGCGAGGAGAACCGCACTATAGACCCTGCCGTGCTCGAAATGCTTAAGAAGGCGAAAAGCGACGGTGTCATGACAGCGTTTGACAGGGCTGAAGCGATGCGCCCATGCCCCATAGGAAGGGATGGAATTTGCTGTAAGTTATGCAACATGGGACCTTGTAGGCTCGTCGCCAAGAAGGGTGAGGAGCCACCGAGGGGCGTATGTGGCGCAACTCAAGAGACTGTTGTTGCAAGGAATTTCTTGCGCATCGTCGCTGGCGGTGCTGCTGCACATGCTGACCATGGAAGGGCTGCTGCTGAACTGCTACTTGCGGTTGCTAACGGTGAGACTAAGGACTACGAAATTAAAGACGAAATGAAGCTCATAAAGCTCGCTATGGACTTTGGCGTTGAGACTTCTGGACGAAAGATCGAGGAGATAGCGAGGGATGTTGCGACATTGGCTCTCTCGGAGTTCGGCAAGCAGGAGGGCGAACTCATTTTCATCAAGCGTGCACCGCTCAAGCGCCAGCAGATTTGGCGTGAGCTCGGTGTAGTCCCAAGAGGCATCGACAGGGAGATAACGGAAGCGCTACATAGGACACACATGGGCACTGACCAAGACTATGAGCACCTATTGATGCACGCTGCGAGGCTCGCACTCGCTGATGGTTGGGGTGGTTCAATGCTTGCAACGGAGATACAAGATGTGCTCTTTGGGACACCATACCCGACAGTCAGCCAAGTCAACTTAGGTGTGTTAAAGCCAGACCATGTCAACATCATCGTCCACGGTCATGAACCATTGCTTTCGGAGATGGTTGTGATAGCCTCAAGGGAACCATCGCTTGTTGAGCTTGCGAAGAAGAAGGGCGCAAAGGGAATCAACATCGCTGGCATATGTTGCACAGCAAACGAAGTGCTCATGCGACATGGCATACCGCTTGCCGGCAACTTCTTACAGCAAGAGGCAGCGCTCGTTACTGGAGTAGTTGATGCGATGGTTGTGGATGTGCAATGCATAATGCAGTCGCTTCCCGAGATAGCCGAGTGCTATCACGGGCGCATCATAACGACATCTCCGAAGGCTAAGATACGAGGCGCTATGCACCTTGAGTTTAACGAGCACAACGCTCTTGAGTCCGCAAGGAAGCTCGTCGAGATAGCGATTGATGAGTTCAGCAAGCGTGGAGCAAACGGCTATGTTCCCAATTACGCTGTTGACTTGGTTGCTGGTTTCAGTCACGAGACCATCACATACATCCTTGGAGGGCTTTTCAGGGCGTCTTATCGCCCGCTGAATGACAACATAATCGGCGGACGCATAAGGGGTGTTGCGGGTGTAGTTGGGTGTAACAACCCGAGAGTCGCTCAAGATAGCGCCATAGTGACGCTCGTGAAAGAGCTTATAAAGAACGATGTGCTTGTCCTTGAGACAGGATGCGCTGCTATGGCATGTGCGAAGGCTGGTTTGATGAACCCAGATGAGGCTCTCAAGTATACAGGTGACGGGCTTGGTGAGGTCTGCGAGGCTGTCGGCATACCGCCAGTTTTGCATATGGGTTCTTGTGTTGACAACAGCCGAATACTCATTGCGGCAACAGCGATGGTCAAAGAGGGTGGCTTGGGGGACGACATAAGCGATCTTCCTGCTGCAGGCGCAGCACCTGAATGGATGTCGGAGAAAGCTATAGCGATAGGGATGTATTTCGTTGCCTCTGGAGTGTTCACCGTCTTCGGTGTGCATTATCCCACCCTCGGCAATGAGACCGTCTCAAACTGGCTCTTTCGGGATATGGAGAAGCTTTTCAAAGCGAGGTGGGCTTTTGAGCCAGACCCAGAGGAGATGGCGAAGCTTATGATAAAGCACATCGATGAGAAGCGCAAGGCGCTCGGAATTGATAAAGCTCGTGAGCGCATATTGTTTGATATGGCGATGAGACGCCAGCTTGAGGCTGTGTAAAGGGGTGAGCCAAAGTATGTCGAAGTTGATATGCTCCGCTGCTATAAGGGGTGCTCACAAGATAGTTGCGAGGGCTGAAGAGAAATGGCGTGAGGCAATGGATAAGTGGGGTCCAAAACAAGAGGTTGGTTTCCCAAACACCGCATATTACTTGCCCATCATCTATGGCATAACTGGGATACCTGTGCGGACGCTCGGTGACATGGAGCAAGTCCTGAAACTGTGTAGGAGGCTATTACCGCCACCCGTTAGGGAGAAGGTGCACTTGCCGTATCTTGCACCAGCGCTTGATGCAGGCATGGCTACATTCTTCGCCGAGGAGATCATTGAGGCGATCAAGTATCTTGAGAATCCGAATGTGTATGTGCATGGTGAGGAGCCAACAGAAGACAACATATGGCTTGGCGCTGCCGATGACATAATCATGCGAAAGAGGGGCGTTGAGTTCGTTGACGGGACTGCACCTGGTTTTGCTGCCATACTCGGAGCACCCCCAGATGTTGAAACAGCTGTAAGGATAGCAAGGGAGCTACAGGAGAAAAATCTCTATGTCTTCATGTGCTCCGAGAACAACGGTGTGAGGATGGCTGAACAGCTTGTTGAGGCAGGGGTGCAAGTTGGTTGGACGACGCGTCTTGTGCCATTCGGTCCAGATACCTCGGCGACAGTTTTCTCGATAGGGTTTGCAACGAGGGTTGCGATGGCTTTCGGTGGAATAAAGCCCGGCGAGTATAGGCGCATCCTCATCTACAACAAGGACAGGGTGTTTGCGTTTGTCTTGGCTTTGGGCTTTGTTACGGATGAATGGTATGCAAACGCAGCTGGGGCAATAAACTGGGGCTTCCCAACAATAGCTGACACACCAATACCTCAAGTTTTGCCAACCGGCATTTGCACATATGAGCATGTTGTCTCAAATGTGCCTCACACAGAGATCGTCTCAAAAGCTATTGAAGTGCGTGGTCTCAAAGTGACTATAACTAAGGTGCCAGTTCCAGTGGCTTATGGTCCGGCGTTTGAGGGCGAGAGGGTGAGGAAGGGCGACTTGCATGTTGAGTTTGGTGGCAACAGAACACTTGCGCTTGAGCTTTGCAGGATGCGCAGGATGGACGAAGTCCAAGATGGCAAGATTGAGTTGATAGGTCCAGACATTGATTCTGTTGAAGAGGGCGGTGCATTGCCTCTTGCGATCTTGGTTGAAATTGCTGGTAGGAAGATGCAAGAGGACTTTGAACCGATACTTGAGCGCCAGATACACCACTTCATCAACTATGCGCAGGGCGTATTCCACATGGGGCAAAGGGACATCGTTTGGCTCAGGATAAGCAAAGGTGCATTTGGGCAGGGCTTCAGGCTGAAACACATAGGTGAAATATTGCATGCGAGGTTCCATCAAGACTTCGGAAACATATTGGACAAAGTCCAGGTGACTATATTCACGACCGAAGAAGATGTCCGCAGACTACACGATGAAGCACGCCAAATCTACCAAGCAAGGGATGCGAGGATGGAAGGGCTTAAGGATGAGGATGTTGATGTTTTTTACTCCTGCGTGCTTTGCCAATCTTTCGCTCCAACACATGTGTGCGTTATAAGTCCCGAGCGTCCGGGGCTTTGTGGGGCATACACATGGTTGGATGCTAAAGCGATGTATGAAGTGAACCCCGAAGGACCAAACCAACCAGTGCAATATGGTGAGTGCATAGACCCTTTGAGGGGTAGGTGGAGAGGGGTTGACGAGTTTGTTAAGAAGGCATCGAGAGGGGCGATTGACGGCTATAACTTCTACAGCGTTGTTGATAGCCCGATGACGACATGCGGATGCTGTGAATGCATAACAGTTGTTCTACCGCTCTGCAACGGAGTCATGACTGTCAACAGGGAGTATACTGGCATGACACCATGTGGGATGAAGTTCACCACACTCGCGGGCACGATCGGTGGTGGTGTAAGCACACCCGGTTTCGTTGGGCACGCAAAGATTTGGATTGTCCAGCGCAAGTGGTTGCAAGGGGACGGTGGCATAAGGAGGCTTGTGTGGATGCCGAAGATGCTGAAGGAGGAACTCGGTGAGAAGTTAGTTAAGCGCCTTGAGGAAGTCGGGATGACGGTTGACATGATAGCGGATGAGACAGTCGGCGTCACTGAGGAGGAGATTTTGCCTTACCTTCAGGAGAAGGGGCATCCCGCACTCGAGATGCCTCCTATCATCGGTTAAAATGCACGGTAGGATTGGAGGGAATGGCTATGCCGTTAAGTGGCATTGAAATATTTAAGCTACTGCCAAAGAAAAACTGCGGTGAGTGCGGTGTTCCAACATGCCTTGCATTTGCGATGAACTTGGCTCAAGGGAAAGCTGAACTTGACGCATGCCCATACATCTCGGATGAAGCGAGGGAGAAGTTAGCTGAGGTCTCAGCTCCGCCACAGAGGGAGGTTGTGATAGGCAAGGATGGTCAAGTCGTGAAAGTGGGCGGCGAAACTGTGCTCTTCAGACACGATAAAACTTTCATTAACCCGCCAGGGATTGCCATCCTCATCAGCGATGCTTATGATGACGCACAGGTTGATGAGCGAATAGACAAGCTTAACAAGTTCGTCTATGACAGGGCTGGGTTCACCCTGAAGCCAGAGATGGCTGCATTGCGTTGTGATTCGGGAAGTTCACAAAGGTATACCGATGTCGTAAAGCGCTTCGTTGAGAAGTCCAACGGATGCATCATATTGATGAGCTACGATCCATCGATTCAATCGGCAGCGCTTGAGGTTTGCGCACAAAGACGCCCGCTGATCTACGCTGCCACGAAGGACAACATCGACGAGATGATAGAGCTTTCGAAGGAGTATTCATGCCCACTCGCTGTCAAGGGTGACAGTTTGAATGGCGTAATGGAGTTGACATCGAGGGCGATGCAGGCTGGCTTGAAAGACATGGTCATTGACACTGGCGCACGCTCCCTTAAGGAAGCGTTCGTTCATCACATCGTCTTAAGGAGAGCAGCGTTGGTCAGCAGGGTGAGGGAAGTTGGCTTCCCGACAATCGTTTTGGCATGCGAGATGAGCAATGACTTGCTCATGCAGACGCTCATCGGGGCGATATTTGTAGCCAAGTATGGTGGGATAATTGTGCTCTCGGACTTTCAGGGTCATTCGCTTTATCCGCTCCTGCTCGCAAGGATGAACATCTACACAGATCCGAGGAGACCACTCGCTGTTGAGGAAGGGATTTACGAGATAGGTAAGCCAGACGAGAATTCGCCAGTGCTACTAACTTGCAACTTCTCACTCACATACTTCCTTGTCTCAACCGAGATTGAAAACAGCCGTGTTCCATCTTGGCTACTCGTCAAAGACACGGAAGGGTTGTCTGTGATGACTGCGTGGGCTGGCGGGAAGTTCACGGCTGATGTCATAGCGCCATTCGTTAAGAAGTGCGGCATTGAAAACAAGGTGAGGCATCGCAAACTCATCATACCAGGGTATCTTGCGCCAGAAAGCGGTGCCCTTGAGGAGGAGCTCGGTGGCGAATGGGAGATACTCGTTGGACCAAGGGAAGCTGCATACATACCAGCGTATCTGCGCAATGTCTGGCTTGGCAGTTGAAGCGATGATGTGTAGATGCACCGAGGTGGTTGGCGATGATACTCATCGGTGAAAACATAAACATAATGTCGAAGACGATCGGGGCTGCAATAAGAAACCGAGACGCAGCAACAATTCAGGAGCTCGCCAAACAGCAAGCTGCAGCAGGCATGGACTACCTTGACTTGAACATTGGTCCTGCAAGGCGAGATGGTCCACAGCTGATGGAGTGGATAGTCAAGACCGTCCAAGAAGTGGTTGACCTGCCGATGTCGCTTGATACCACAAACCCAGATGCAATGGAAGCTGGCTTAAAGGTCCATCGTGGCAAGGCATTGATTAACTCAATATCGCTTCAGCCAGAGAGACTCGAGAGGATGCTACCGCTTGCGGTGAAGTATAACGCCTCAGTGGTCGGTCTGCTTTGGGGCACTGAGGGGATGCCAAGAGATGCTGATGAGAGAGCAACTCTTTGCCTTGAGCTTGTGCAAAGGGCAATGGATGCGGGACTGCAACCTGAGGACATATGGATTGACCCAATAGTGACACCAGTGTCGGCTGACATAGGACAGGTGATTTCGGTTCTTGAGTTCATGAGCGCCTTTAAGGAATTGGCTCCGGGGTGTAAGTCAGTTGTTGGATTGTCCAATGTTTCGAATGGGACTCCAACGGAACTCCGCCCACACTTGAACCGAACTTATCTCGCTATGCTCATGAAGTATGGTCTGGACGCAGCCATTGTGAACGCGTTTGATGAAGAGTTGATCAAACTTGCGAGGGGACAGATGCCAGAGATAGTCAATCTCGTCCACCGAATAATGGACGGCGAGAAACCAAACATGGATGAGCTCTCGGAAAAGGAACGCATATACGCAAAGACAACACTTGTGCTTATGGGGAAGGTTGTCTATTCGCACTCGTGGCTTGAGGTGTAAGCCACTGCCACAAGTGAAGCTGGAGCGAAACGAAGTGTGGAGCGACCTTTTATCCTCAATCGGTGGTGGGGAAGGGCATAGGATCGCTTATGAGCTTGCGAAGCAAAGGTTGAGGGAGCTTGATTTAAAGCGCCAATGTGAGCTTGCAGGTGCCTCCTTCATTGAAGCCGAGGGCAAAGCGAGGTTAAAGTTACTCGGCGATATCTACGAGGTGTTAGAACCCGAGTGCGAGGTGGAATGCATAACCAACAGATCAGCCCCGATGACCCTCAAGATCCTCGTCTTGCACTACCTCGCGCAAGCCACGGGTAAAGAATTGACCGGCAGGTTGATTGACTTCAGAGAGCTTCTTGGTGGGCTTGCTTACTATGTCAGCTTTGACAGTAGAGTTAAAAAGCCACTTCTGCAAGCCTTTGGTGATGATGACGGGAGCAGATTGAGAAGAGCTGCTGAGAGGTTTGATGTCGAAGAAGTTCACTACGGTGATGTTGGGTTGCGCATATGGGCGTTGCCAAGAGTGCCAATCACTATAGCCTTTTGGGTAGCCGACGAAGAGATGCCCCCAAGTATGAACATCCTCTTTGACTCTTCAATCAGCGATTACCTAACGACAGAGGATGTGGCAGTCCTCTGCGAGCACATGGCTGAGATGCTTATTGAAGGCAGGTAGTTGTAGCCTCGTTTTGTTTTCACTTGAGCACGCCGAGTGCCCACAATATCCCGTTCAGCAAATGCTTTTGGAAGCGTTCATCACGCCAAACATTGTTCCCATGCCCAAGCGCTGTGTAGAAGACACGCCCCTTACCAAACTGCTGAACCCACGCAAGTGCATAGTCGTTGTCTTTACGCTTACCTTTCTTCACATCAACTGAGTTGATGTCCAAGCTCAAAAGGATGTGGAGGCGTTCTCTCGAGTATGGTTCGCGGAACTGGTAAATCTCATCAACGATCTCAAACGCATCACCAAGATGAGCTGTCGCTGGGTGTTGTTTGTCCTCAACGATGACACGAACTTTTTGGTGCCAAGGATGACCATCAAAATATGCGCCGATCATCTCACCGTAAGGTGGGTAGTTATACCAAGCATCGGTTGCCGCGTGCGCACCTATAAAGCCCTTCCCTTCTTTGACGAGCTCGATTAACGCCTTTCGTCCATCTTCAGGTATTGGCAGGTTGCCAGTGGCATAGAAGAAGAAGCCGTCAAACTGCTTCAAGTAGTCTGGGGTGAGCTTCTGGCAGTCCTCTTTTGTGTAGATGAACTCGCAGTCGTATGCACCGGTTATCAATCCGAGTCCCATAATAACTTCCTCGCAAACCGAGAGCTTGTCTGGGGCTGGGCGCCTAACAGGTTCGTGCATGAAACCCGCCGAGTGGGTGACGACAAGCAAGCGCATCCTTCTGGCTGGTTGCTGTGCTGATGAGAGATCAACGCAGTTGGCTAAGAGTATCACCGCCAACGCAAATGCTACCTCTGCCCATGCCCATTGCATCTCTCATCACCCTCCGATGTGGATCTGGGTTAGTTGCATAATACACATTAACGCATCTGCCTCCATTTGTTAAACCAAGAGCGAGTTTGCTTTAAGCTCCCTCTGTGTTCTTGCTTCAACCAGTGAGGAGCAAAGGGTGTGGGGCATGGATTTGAAAACGGTCAAAAGAAAATGGTGGGCGCGGAGGGATTCGAACCCCCAACCGACCGGTTATGAGCCGGCTGCTCTGCCGTTGAGCTACGCGCCCACCAAGTCACTAATAATTATAGCGCGCTATCATGCGGGTAAATCAGCCTACAAGTGGCGCATGCTCCATTTGCTTGTGCGACTCATTCGGGGAGCTCTTCTTCATTTGGTTCTAAAATCACTGCAGGCTTCCTTTGCGTCCACTCAGGCGTTCTTCCTCAAGCGAGCGTTTTATCGCTTCCCTTGCTTCCTCAAGTATCGGTAGCACCTCTTCAGTTCTGTATGTGCGCTGTTCAAATGTGCGTTTCTGCAGTGTTTCAAGGAAGCGCTGGAACTCATCAAAGTAAGCTCCATAGATGTGGAACGAATCAGCTATGTGTGTGTATTGCCCGACGCGTATTTCGCGCCCGAGTTGTTCTGAGAGGCGTTCCGAAACCAGCTTTTGCAGTTCCGTAAAAGCATACATGTTCATGAAGGCAGCTTTGAATGCGTCATTGCTACGCATGTGCGCGTTCATGACGAGCTCATCATCAATAACTCGCATCCAGATGCGTTGGAGGCATGGTGGATGCTCAACGCAGGTGTCAGCCCATGGCTTCCATGTTATTGCTTGTGCTCGGCGTGTGTATGGAGCTTTGCAAAGTGCATCGACGATGTATGAGAGTTGGTCAATCGGCTTATCAAGCCCGGGGACAGTATATGCCGTTAGGCGTTCATGGTAGGTGTAGTTCCATTTGCCAGAATCTGGGTCTATCCAATGGTCGTGTATCCCGTAGATGACCTCTTGGCGGTAAACTTCGAGTTCCGCTAAACCGCATGGCAGTGCCCTATGTATCCTCGGTTCTTTGAATGGCTCTCTTACAACGATGATTGCTATAGCATCTTTGCTCGGTGGGTCTCCCGGCTTGTCATACTGTGTCTTCACGCTTGCGCCGATGCGCCATGTTTCAACCACAGCTTTCTCCCACGCCTCTGGAAGCGTATCGGCGACAACATAGACGACAGGCAATGTCAATCCCATCCACCATCACCCACTATGCAAAATTTGTATTCGGTGGCGAGCTACTAACCATTATGCTTCATGCTTTCTTCGGTATGCGTTGCAAAGGTGAGGCGTTGGCTGAAGTAGCATGTTATGGCTTGAGTGATTGCGCGCATCTCACACAAAGGCTCTTAGGGAGGCGGATGCGGTTATGGAGGGCAAGAAAGTTATTGCAGTTGGTGCTGACGATGTTTATCATATCGCAACTGCGGTGTGCGAATACCTTGAGAGCAAAGGCTTTACGGTCGTGCGTCTTGGTTCTCTATTAACCAATCAACCTTCCTCATGGGTTGATGTTGCTGAGGCTGTTGCAAGGATGGTGCAAGGCGGGGAAGCTTCCTTTGGCATCCTCATATGCTACACTGGGACAGGTGTTTGCATCACCGCAAACAAGTTTCTCGGCATAAGAGCAGCGCTATGCAATGATGCTAAGAGCGCAAGATGTGCTCGCCTCTGGAACGACGCCAATGTGCTTGTCCTCAGCGGTAGACTCGTAACCGACGAAGTCGGTAGGGAGATACTGGACGCTTGGCTATCTGTGAGCGAACCTGATCCATCTGAGGCTGACAACATAGCTAAGTTGAAGAGGCTTGATGAACTGCTCAGGCGTTAGGACCCGCCTCGCATTTTCAGACACTCAATCGCAGGTGCGCATCACAAGTTGCCATAATTGTTGGTGGAGGTGAAAACGCATGCCACCGCTGACCGATGAGCAGTTGCTTCAAGCGCTTATCAAGAGCGGGTATGTCACTCCACAGCAGATAAGGGAGCTTGCGAAAAGGAAGCCACCAGAGAAGTCTTGGAGCGCGATGCTCGTTGAAGCTAACATAATCTCGCAGGAGCAACTTCAGGAAGTTATAAGGCGGATAGGGACGACGGTATATCCAACTGTTGACCTTGAGCACATCCACATTGATAGGACAGCAGTGGCATATGTCCCGAGGAAGGTTGCGGAGAGATTGTGTGTCATGCCGATAAGGGTTGAAGGGAACAAGATTGTTGTGGCGATGCCAGACCCGAAGCGCCTCGAAGTCATTGACCAATTGCAACAAGTCACTGGGCTTAGGGTTGATCCAGTTCAAGCTCCAGCGCACCAGATAAGGGCTGCTATTGAGCGTGTCTACGGTATACTCCCATCGGAACAACCCACCGTGCCTCAAGCAACGAGCTTAACTGCGCCAGCGAGCGTTGAACAGCTTGATGCTGAAGAAGGTGGTCCAGCACTGCGCTTTGCGAGAGGCATCATAACGATGGGCGTGAGAAGGGGTGCAAGCGATATACACATCGAACCAAGGGAAAGGGGCATAGTAGTCCGCTACAGGGTTGATGGTGTCCTACAGCCACCATCGGACCCACTCCCACCAGACATGGCTAAGGCTATCGTGTCGGCTATCAAGGTCATGGCTAACATGGACATAGCTGAAACTCGGCTCCCTCAAGATGGGCGCATAAGAGGCGTCTTTGATGGACACCAGATAGACATACGGGTTTCAAGCCTGCCAACATACTTTGGCGAAAAGCTTGTTCTTAGACTGCTTGACAAAAGCACACTGCTCACAAGCCTTGATCAACTGGGCTTCCACCCAGAGGTGCAAAAGCAGTTTGAACAGCTCATAAGGCGACCTCAGGGGATGATACTCGTTACGGGTCCAACAGGTAGCGGTAAGAGCACTACGCTCTATGCAGCGCTGTGTCGCATCCGCTCCGAAAGCATAAACATCGTCACAGTTGAAGACCCAATTGAGTATCAGATTGACGGGGTCAACCAGACGCAAGTCAACTATGACATAGGGCTAACTTTCGCAACCCAACTTAGAGCTATCCTGCGCCAAGACCCAGATGTGATACTCGTTGGCGAGATAAGAGATAAGGACACCGCCGATATGGCATTCAGAGCAGCGCTAACTGGGCATCTTGTCCTCAGCACCCTCCACACAAACGATGCACCAAGCACTATAACACGCCTCGTTGATATGGGCGTTGAGCCTTACATAATCGGGGCTTGCCTCATAGGGGTGCTGGCGCAGAGGTTGGTGAGAAGAATATGCAAGCAGTGCAAGGTTGAGTATGAGCCAACCGAAGAAGAGCTTTTGAGCGTCGGCATAAACCCGAGTCAGGCTAAAGGATTGAAGCTTTACCGAGGCACGGGGTGTAGCAACTGCCACAACACAGGTTATAGAGGACGCATCGGCGTTTATGAACTCATGGTCATTGACTCTGAGTTGAGGGAAGCCATATGCAAGGGCGCAAACGCAAGTGAGCTTAGGCAATTGGCAATCCAGAAGGGCATGCGCACGCTCGTTCAGGATGCGAGGGAGAAAATGCTCAAAGGCATAACGACACCAGAAGAGGTGGCAAGGGTTGTTTACGAGTTCATCGAGTGAATTGAAGGGCTTATGTGGGAGGGTCAGAAGATGTGCGATTTGGATGCCAACATACAGAAGGGGTGGGTGGCAGGGGTTGTGGTTTTGGGGTGTGTGCTGATGTTCCTGTTTTTCCAAAGGCTTTCACCTCACAAGAGTCAGCCGACAGAGGAAGACTATGAAAAGGCAAGGGCAAGGCTTGTTGAGCATTTGAGGAAGCAGGGCATAAAGGATGAAGCTGTCTTGAAGGCGATGCTGAAAGTCCCGAGGCATCTATTCGTCCCAGAGGAACACCGTCACCTATCTTATGAAGACATGGCACTGCCAATTGGAGAGGGGCAAACAATATCACAGCCTTATGTTGTTGCCTTCATGACGCAGGCTCTTGAGCTTAAGCCAACGGACAAAGTGCTCGAGATAGGAACTGGCTCTGGCTATCAGGCAGCGATACTCGCGGAGCTGGCAAGGGAAGTCTACACGATTGAGATCATACCGACGCTCGCAAAGAGAGCCAAGGAGACGCTTGAGAAGCTCGGCTACAAAAATGTGAAGATAAAGGTTGGCGACGGCTACTTCGGTTGGAAAGAACATTCGCCGTTTGATGCGATAATAGTCACATGTGCCCCCGAGGAGATTCCGCAACCTTTGATTGAGCAGTTGAAAGAAGGGGGCAGGATGGTCATACCCGTTGGGAAGCGCTATATCCAACAACTGTATGTGCTACGAAAGGAAGGTGGAAAACTCATAAAGAGGGCAGTGCTTGATGTGCTGTTTGTGCCGATGCTGGGTGAGGCTCAGAAGAGGAAAGGCGAAAGCCCTCAACAGCATGAGTGAGGAAGCTACTGTGGCACATGTTTGACGGCGTTCGGCTTGTGGCAAACTTGGCATGTTCAAATCAGGTGTCAAAGCAACATGGATGAAGTGAAGGCGAATGCGATATCGCAGAAATGGCTTTCGCTGGTGAAGGCATACATAGCTCACTTGCTCGCCGAAAGAGGGTTGTCCCAAAACACAGTAGATAGCTACAGGAGGGACATCTACGATTACCTCGCTTTTGCGAGCGTGCGGGGCGTGGACGAACCATCAAAGTGTAGCTACGAACTCATCCTCATTTACGCCTTAATGTTGCGCAGGCGCAACCTATCTCCAGCGACGATCCAGCGTCGTCTCAGCGCCATAACTTCTTTCCATCGTTTCCTTCTGCGAGAGGGCTTCTCCGATGAAGACCCCACAGTTAACTTGGAGCGACCAAAGAAGAGAACCACTCTCCCAACCTACTTGGACAGGGACTCCATTGAAAGGCTTCTTGAGCAACCGTTGGAGAGCACACCCATCGGCATCCGTGATAAGGCGATGCTTGAACTCCTTTATGCATCTGGTGTGAGGGTGAGCGAACTCGTTAACTTGAATGTTGAGGATGTGAACTTGGAGACAGGCTTCATAAGATGCGTTGGGAAGGGAGGCAAAGAGCGGATCATACCGATCGGTAGGAAAGCCATTGAAGCACTCAAGGCTTACTTGACCCTTTCGCGCCCGTCAATCGATAAAGGCATAAGCGGTGGAGCTCTCTTTTTGAGCATCCGTGGCAGGAGGCTTTGCAGAACGGCTGTTTTCAAAATTCTCAAGCGCTACGGAGTTACTGCTGGGTTGAGCAAACCTCCAAGCCCGCATGTCATAAGGCACACATTCGCAACCCACCTCCTTGAAGGAGGCGCAGACTTGCGTTCAATCCAAGAGTTACTTGGGCACGCAAACATAACGACAACGCAAATCTACACGCATGTGAGCACAGAGAAGCTTCGCCAATCATTCCTTAAGGCTCATCCGAGGGCTTCATTGAAGAGAGAACGGGAGGCTACGAAGGCGCAGGAGCGGAAGGAGGTGGATGAGCAAGGTGGATGAATTCTTCAAAGGGTTGATCTTGGGCTTGCTCATCGGCGAAGGTCATTTTGGAGGTGATGGGAGACAGCCTCAGATAACCTTGAGGATGCACACGCGCCATGAGAAGCTCTTCCGTTTGCTCGAACGAATCGTCGCTGGCTCGAAGGTTTATGGACCGTATTCTCATGGTGGCAGAAGCTACTATCAGTGGATGGTGCGTGGCAAGCCATTGCGCGAGCTTCTAAAATGGCTCAACAATGTCTCGCTGAAGGAGATCGATGAATACACATGGCAACGCTACGAGGAGATGAAAAGACGCTACAGGCTTGAATAGATGAGGTTTGAAGCTCAATCAGTGAGCAGTTGCAACTCAATCGCAACATGTGTTGTTAAAGCTTCGTCTAAAGAAGCAGATAAACCAAAGTTGTTGAAGGAAGGAGGAGGGTAGGTGAGCTTAAGGGGCGTGAATTTAACACATCTAACGGAGGTGAGTGGGTGATGTTCCGAAGGAAGATGTCAAGGCGTGAGTTCATTGCAGACGCAATGACTCTTGGCGCTTTGGCTACAAGTGGCGCCTTGTTTGCTGGTGAGCAGAAACTCGCAACGAGGGTGCTCGGCAGGACGAAGCTTAAGGTGACCGTTGTATCCTTTGGTGGGTTGCGCCTTGAGAACCCAGATGTCTTAAGCATGGCTATCGATAGGGGCATAAATCTGATACACACATCGCCCGGATATGCTGGCGGCAGGAGCATAAGAGCGTTTGGAGAGGTTATGAAGACAAAGCGAGATAAGGTTTTCCTTGCTCTTAAAGAGTGGCCGGGCAATATTGACGGCTCATTGAAGATACTCAACACAGACTATGCCGACATCTTGCTACCGCAGATTGATAGACCTGAGCAGGTGAAGGACGAGAGGATGCTTGAAGGCTTCGAGAAGCTTAAGAAGGCTGGCAAGATACGCTTCACAGGCTTTGCATGCCACACCAACATACCCGCAGTTATGGAAGCTGCGATTGAACTCGGTTTCCATGATGTCATGCTCATCTCATACAATATTGGGAATCAAAAGCAACTTGACCCGTTGATTGAGAGGGCGGCGGAGAAAGGGATAGGCATAATGGCTATGAAGTCAACTGGCGGATTGAACCGCGGTGACGAGCAAGCGTTTGGAGCTGGGCTTAAATGGCTTTTGAGGAACAAGAATGTGCATACGCTACTCATTGGCATGAGCACTTTTGAGGAGGTTGAGTGCAACTTAAAGGTTGGAAGCGGTGAGTTGGAGAAAGCGGAGATGGAGCTTTTGAGGAAGCACCTGCCGATCGCCTCCGCGTCCTTGTGTGCCGGTTGCGGTTTGTGTGATGTCTGCCCCAAAGGTGTGAAAGTAGCTGAAATGATGCGGTGCTATGAGTATGTGAGGCGTGGAGATATTGATGTCGCAAAGGAGGCATACGCAGAGCTTCAAAAGGACGCAACTTGCTTAAGCTGTGATAGCTGTGGCAGGTGCGAGCTGTCTTGCCCGAAGGGGTTGCCGATTGTGAAAAGATTGCAAGAGGTGCATTCTCTCCTCGCTTGAGAGGTTCTTTAAGCAGATCTAAGGCATCCGAGGTAGTGAAGAAGCATAACTTGATTGCATCGCAGGCAAAGTTGCGCAAGCGGTTATCTCCATGCGGGGGCGATGACACATATCGCCTTTCCTTCATGGGAGTGGGATGGGGGAAGTCGTAGTAGGTGGCATTGATGTTCATGCAAGTGATAGGAAATCGCTTTTTGTAGCCGTTGTCCACCTCTGCGATTGTGGATCTATTCACCTCCAGCGTGTTGAGCGTTTGAAAGGGATCGCTCAAGCGGTTTGGTTAATGCTTGAAAGCGAAGCAGTCGCAGTTGGGATAGATGCGCCACAACCTCTAAGTGCTATGCAAGTGGGCTCTTACGAGACCTTGACTGCTGAAAGTTCGCTTGCATCTGGTGGCATGAGAGCTTGCGAGAGGGAACTGATACGGAAGTATGGCATAAGGTGTTTCCCAACTATGCCGACAACATTCGCCTCGTTCAAAAAGCTCATCTTAGCAGGGTGGCAACTCTACTTCTCATTGATGCAAAGCGGATTCAAAATCGCTGTGAAGGGGAAGAGACGAAAGCGCTCCCTAATTGAGGTTTATCCACATGCCACTTTTACGCTCCTCTCGCGTGAGAAGCTTGCTTCAAAGAACACTCAGTTTGGACGGATACAGAGGTTCGCTATACTTGAGCAGCATATCGGCGGTCTGGATAGGTTTTTCGGTGACAGATTGCCAAACGCTGATGAGCTTGATGCCATTGCTTCGGCTCTCACTGCATGCCTTTGGTGGCGTGGCAGATGCGAAGCTCTCGGAGGATATGATGGCAAAGGCTACTTGTTCGTTCCCAAGAGGTAAGCGAGGTGTTGGATGTTTTGGAGGTGGCTAACTTGTTGCGGTATATGTGATGCTGGGAAAGCAAGCTTACGAGGGGAGTTAAGATGGACATCAAAGAGACGAATAAAGCTCCATGGGTTGATAGCACGAAAGAGCCCAAGCGATTTGAGGGGCATCTTGCGGTCTTCGTTGGCGATGACGAAGAGATAGCCACCGAATGCTTGAGAATACTTGAAGGGTTCGGCTTCACAGCTTCCCGTTGCTTGAAGGAAGAAGATGCCTTGAGCCTGTTGGAGGGAAGGGATGTAAAGCTTCTTGTAGTTAGTGTGCGTGAGCCCGATGAAAAGGCTCTGGAGTTACTCAAGGTCGCAAAGGAGCAAGACCCACTCCTTACAGCGCTTTTGGTTGTGAAGGAGGCAACTCATGATTTTGTTTTGAAGATATTGCGTGTTGGTTGTGACGGCTTGGTTTACGGTGAGTTCTCTCCCGAGGAGTTTTACGCAACGCTGAGCGAGGCGCTTGAGAAGAGCGCGTTGCGTCGCGACTTGAGCAGACTGCGCTTGCTATACCGACTGAGCCAACTTATGACCTCAACATTTGATCTTGAGAAGTTTCTTCCAGTCGTGCTTGACATAGCCGTCTCAGAACTGCGGGCGAGCAGTGGTTCAATAATGCTCCACGATGAAGCAACCAATGAGCTGGTCATAGCTGCCATTCACGGGTTGAGGAAGGAGTTGTTAGGTAGGCGCCAAAGTGTGAACGAGGGCATAGCTGGGCTGGTCGCAAGACGCCTCAAGCCGGTTATAATCTCACCGAGGGTAAACATGGAGCCACAAGTTCTCTCCATGCTCAAGCGCAAGGAAATAATCTCATCAATATCTTTCCCGATGGTCTGTGAAGGGCGCTTTGTTGGGGTGCTTAATGTCAACAGCGTTGAAGGCAATGTGATCTTCGGTGAGGAAGACCTCGAGCTACTCTCAGTGTTGTGCACGCAGGCAGCTGCTGTGATAGCGAATATCGAATTGCACGAGAAGGTGCACAGAAGCCATTTGGGAGCGATTATGGCGCTTGCCCGAGCGATTGAGGCGAGAGATCCATACACAAAAGGGCATTCAGAGAAGGTCTCAGAGTATATCGTTAAATTCTGCGAGGTCTTGAAAGTAAGCGTTGAAGATAGAGAGGCGTTACGGGTGGCTGGGTTGCTCCACGATGTTGGCAAGATAGGCATACCAGACAGCGTCCTCTTGAAGCCGGGGAAGCTGACTAAGGAAGAATACGAATTGATAAAGCGTCACCCAGTCATAAGTTCTTCAATCATCGAGCAAGTCCCATTCCCGTGGGATATACGCACAGCTGTCTATCACCATCACGAGCGCTGGGATGGGAAAGGTTATCCGAGCGGTCTCAAAGGAGAAGAGATACCTTTCTCGTCTCGTGTCATTGCTGTAGCGGATACATTTGATGCTCTCACATCGGATAGAGCATACCGAAGAGCCATGAGTGACGATCAAGCGCTTGAAGTGATAAAGGAAGTGGCAGGTTCACAGCTTGATCCAGAGCTCTCAAAGGCTTTCGTATCCATGATGCGCTCAAAGAAGATCGCCAGTAGCTGAGGTTGTGCTATCAAGGCTGTGAAGGCAGTCCCTTTGAAACTCAAGTTAGCGTGTTGAGGGAAGTTCAGTGATAGCTTTGAATTTCATGCCATGTCAAAATCGAGATGGCGGCGCAAAATTGTATCTAAGGCGAAGGTGGCACAAAACAATCTCTGAGAACACGAGGGTTGACCTATGGCGAAGAAAATAGTCATAGCTGATGATGAGGTTCTCGTGCGCCAAGTCATCAAGCAAGTTTTGCAGAACGAAGGCTACGATGTCATTGAGGCGAAGGATGGTAAGGAAGCGGTTGAGCTTGTCAGGGATGAAAAACCAGATTTGCTCATCATAGATGTGCGCATGCCTGTGATGGACGGCATGCAGGCATGTCGAATCATAAGAGAGTTCGATGAACCTATAAGGAGCATCCCGATAATCATTCTCACTGCCATTGATACGGTGCTCGGAAGACGCTTGAGCGCCGAACTCGGCATCGAGTTGTATCTCACGAAGCCCATAAGCATGAAGGAACTGCGTCAGAGGGTGAAGGAACTGATCGGTCCGCCATAATGGCGATTCCTCAACCGCTGATTGCGATGTAACTTCTCGTTGGCTGAGTGCTGATGGGGAGGAAGATATGGCGTGATTGACATCTCAAGGAAGCGCCAGACATTGAGAATGGCTACCGCAGAAGCGCTCGTGAAAGTTTCCGCTACTGCTGTTGAGAAGGTTATGGCTGGCGAGCTCCCGAAAGGAGATGCCCTTTCAGTTGCAAAGGTAGCTGGCGTTCAAGGTGCGAAGATGACGAGCACGCTCATACCATATTGCCACCCCGTAAGAGTTGCTCATGTGGATGTTCGCTTTGAGCGGACCGATGACGGCATAAGAGTGGTGGCGAGTGCCACAGCGATAGACCGCACTGGTGTTGAAATGGAGGCGCTCACCGCAGCAGCGGTTGCAGCTCTCACGCTTTACGACATGTTGAAGCCAGTCGAAAAGGACATCGAGATACGCTCGCTGAGGCTGTTAAGCAAGAGCGGTGGCATGAGTGATTTCGTCGAGCCGTTAAGTGAACAGCTAAGGGCTGGCGTGGTTGTCATATCCGACAGCGCATATCGTGGTGAGCGCCAAGACACATCGGGCGTTGAGATAGTGAGAAGGCTCTCAGAGCTTGGGATAAATGTCGTCCATTATTCTGTGCTACCAGATGATGAGGAGCGTATAAGCGATGAGCTAAAACAACTCTGCGATGTTGAAAGGCTTGATCTCATCTTCACAACTGGTGGCACTGGGGTAGGCTCAAGGGATAGGACACCTGAGGCAACTGCGAAGGTCATTGAAAGGGAGCTTGAAGGGGTAGCTGAGGCGATGCGCTCATTTGGTGGTGAGAGAACACCTCTGGCAGCCCTCTCAAGGGCGAAAGCCGGTGTGAGAGGCTCGACGCTCATTATCAACCTCCCTGGGAGCAAAAGAGCCGTTAGCGAATCGCTCGACGCACTTCTACCGTGGTTGCTTCACGCAATACCGATGCTCAAGGGAGGAAGCTCAAAAATCCATACCCACTGAGCGGGTTGATAAATTGCTCTGTCTCAGAAGTGGCGCTTCAAGGCGAACAAATTTGTAAGCAAGTTGAAGTTGCTGGAGTGAGGGCGATGGAGTTAATAGTGAGCACATTCGTGAAAGCACCAGTTGAAGTAGTCTTTGAAGTGCTAAGGGATGTTGAGAGCTACCCGAAGATGTTTGCTTATGTTAAGGAGTTGCATGTCCTGTGGAGCTCCGAAGATGGAAACGAGTTGGTTGCAGATATACTTGAGGACATGTTTGGCTTCCTGAGGTGGGTGCGCTCAAAGTTCATTTTCAAGCCACCGTCTTGGATGGAAGTGAGACAGCTGTCAGGACCGTTCAAAAGCGCTGTTGGATGGTTTGAAGTGAAGCGTGAAGGCGATGGGACTTTGCTAAAGCATGGTGCGATCATAGAGGCAAGCGGTCTCGTTAAAGCTTTCGGGATGCTCATGTTGGAGAGTGGGGAGGCTGAGGCGAGGATGAGGAAAGAAGTGGCTGCGATAAAGAGGCATGCCGAGATGCTCGCTAAAACGCGCAAGGGGGAGAACAAGAGATGCGTCAGCAAGAGAGGGGGATAGGCATCGGCGAGTTCCAGAAAATCATAGCCGACGCTTACTTTGAGAGGGACAGCAAGAGGGGCGTTCAGGCTACATTCATGTGGTTTGTTGAAGAGGTTGGTGAGTTGGCTCGAGCAATAAAGCATGCTGAGGAAGATAGACTTAAAGAGGAGTTTGCGGATGTGTTAGCGTGGCTTGTGAGCCTCGCAACACTCCTTGGAGTGGATATGGAAGAAGCAGCGATGCGATACTTGAACGGCTGTCCAAAGTGCGGTAGCACTCCATGCGTATGCCCTATGCGGATGTGAGAGCGCAGAAGCAAGTGCACTCGAAGAGGCGCGCTATAATGATTATCGTGGTGTTAGCACTCTAAGTTGGTGAGTGCTAACGACCGATGCTGTTGGGGGCTTAGCAAGTGGCGGGAGGATGGAACTAAAGGGGTGAGGAACATGAGGGTGCGTCCCCTTGATAACAGGGTTTTAGTAAAGCCGCTTGAGCAGGAGGAGAAAACTGCAGGGGGTATCATACTCCCTGATACTGCGAAGGAGAAACCACAAGAGGGAGTGGTCGTTGCAGTTGGTGAAGGGCGTTTGCTCAAGGATGGTGGACGCCATCCTATGAGCGTTAAAGTTAACGATGTGGTTATCTTCTCAAAGTATGCGGGGACCGAGATAAAAATCGGCGGTGAGGATTACATCATCCTTGATGAGGATTCAATACTCGCTATCAAGGAAAGCGAGTGAAACTACACTGCTTGCCCTTCTCAACCTAACGAACTATGACCGCACGATGCCTTGATTGAAAACTTGCGACATAGCCTGAAACTACTGAGGAACATGGGGAGGTGATAGTTGATGGCAAAGGAACTGCTGTTCAACGAGGAAGCGAGAAGGGCTTTGTTGCGTGGCGCTAATATGGTTGCTGATGCCGTCAAGATCACGCTCGGACCTAAGGGGCGCAATGTCGTCCTCGATAAGCGTTTTGGCTCTCCATCTGTGACAAAGGATGGTGTAACGGTAGCGAAGGAGATCGACCTTGTGAACCACTTTGAGAATTTGGGCGCACAGCTTGTGCGAGAGGTCGCATCAAAGACGAACGATGTCGCTGGCGATGGGACAACAACGGCAACCGTCCTTGCGCAGGCGATGCTTGTTGAGGGCATGAAGAATGTAGCTGCTGGGGCTAACCCAATGGCGCTAAAACGCGGTATAGATAAGGCTGTAAAGAGGGCAGTGGAGAAGCTAAAAGAATTGGCTATTGAGGTTAGGTCAAAGGAAGATATCGAGCATGTGGCAGCTATAGCTGGCAATGACCCCGAGATAGGCAAACACATCGCAGACGCAATGGATAAGGTTGGAAAGGACGGCGTGATAACGATTGAAGAGGGACGAGGCATGGAGACCACTGTTGAGGTTGTTGAGGGCTTGCAGTTTGATAAAGGTTACCTCTCACCTTACTTCATCACCGATGTGGAGAGGGTTGAATGTGTGCTTGAACAGCCATACATATTGCTCCACGAGAAAAAGATAAGCTCGGCTCTTGACCTGATACCAGTCCTTGAGAGGGTTGTGCAAGCTGGCAAGCCGTTGCTCATTATCGCTGAAGATGTTGAAGGGGAAGCGCTCGCTGTGCTCGTTGTCAACAGGTTGAGGGGTGTCCTTCAGTGCTGTGCTGTTAAAGCACCGGGCTTCGGCGAGAGGCGCAAAGCCATGATGGAAGACATCGCCATCCTCACAGGTGGCACATTCATCTCAGAGGACTTGGGCATAAAGCTTGAGAATGTAACACTCGACATGCTCGGGCAGGCTGAGAAGGTCGTTGTAACGAAGGACACTACGACGATCATAGGTGGCAAAGGGAGCAAGGAAAGAATAGCTGGCAGGATCGCTCAGATTAAGAAGCAGATTGAGGAGACCGAGTCTGATTATGATCGTGAGAAGTTGCAGGAGAGGTTGGCGAAGCTCGCTGGCGGGGTGGCTCAGATAAAAGTTGGTGCACCAACGGAGACGGAGATGAAGGAGAAGAAGCACCGCTACGAGGATGCATTGAATGCGACTAAGGCAGCTGTGGAAGAGGGGATCGTCTCTGGTGGCGGTGTGACATATGTGCACTTGATACCCGTGCTTGAAGAGCTTGAGAAGGAAATCGAAGACCCAGATGAGCGCACAGGCATTGCGATAGTCAAGAAGGCGCTTGAAGCACCTTTGCGCCAGATAGCGGAGAATGCGGGTTGGGAAGGCTCGGTTGTAGTTCAACGCGTCCGCTCGTTCGAACCGAAGGTTGTAAACGGCAACATCCACTACATAGGCTTTGATGCGCTTAGAGAGGAGTTCGTCGATATGGTTGAAGCTGGTATAGTTGACCCAGTGAAGGTTGTGCGCTCGGCGCTTGAGAATGCAGCAAGCATCGCTGGCATGCTTCTAACAACCGAAGCGCTCGTCGCTGAAAAACCGAAGGAGGAAAAGGAGACAGCGCCAGCTCACTCGCATGAGTTCTAATTTGTGATCTCGTAAGATTGTTCACTTTGAAGCTACCGCTAAGCGGGTGCAATCAAACGAGGTCGTGAATGTATTTGAGGGAGGCTAAGTTTCTCAGCTTGCGCAGGGCTTGTTGCTCTATCTGGCGCACCCTCTCACCACCTATCTTTAGGATACTACCGACCTCTGAGAGCGTCCTCTCCTTGCCATCTACAAGCCCGTAGCGCAAGCTTAAAACATCCCTCTCTCGCTCTGTGAGGAACGAGAGCAATTCCCTTAACTGTTCTTTCGCAGCGAGGCTTTGCCACGCTTCCTCTGGTGTGGGTGTTGTTTCGTCCTTCAGAAGTTCTACAAGCATAACGATATCGTCGGATGAGAACTTGCTTTCCAGAGAGAGTGTCTGAGACATGAGTGGCATTAACTCTTCGAGTTTCCTTACGGGCATCTTCACTTCCTTCGCTATCTCTTCCAGAGTTGGTTTACGCCCAAGCTTCTGCATCAGTTTGCTTGTTGCCCTCGCCACCTTGCTCAGCGTGTTCGCTATGTGTAAAGGTATCTTGATGCTTCCGCTTTGCTCCGCTATCGCCTTCCTTATCGATTGCCTTATCCACCAAGTTGCGTAGGTTGAAAAACGACACCCTCTACGCCAGTCAAATTTATCGATCGCCTTCAGCAGTCCTATGCTACCTTCTTGAACGATGTCGGGGAGTGGTAGGGTGGTTTGATTAGCGAACTGCTTAGCCACATGAAGGACTAATCTCAAGTTCGCCTCCGCTATCCTATGGCGTGCCTCCAAATCGCCGTTGCTTAGGCGCTTCAAGAGTTCTAACTCCTCTTCCTCTGTGAGCATCGGCGTGCTCGATACAAAGCGCAGGAAGCTTTCCATAGGGTCATCAACTTCGGCTGTCTCTGTGTGTTCCTCTTCAAGCGTATCCATGTCCATGCAGGCGCTCTCCTCATCGCTTGCATCGTAGGGAGGCGAGAAAAAAGCATCCTCTTCGAAGAGCCTTTCTTCCTCGTCTCCCATCTCCTCGTGAAACATCTCCAAACGCTTCCCTCCTCCACAATCGTATGTTTCATGCGGTGCTCCTGAACTCCTTTTCAAGTTTTAGCAACTTTTCAACTTCCTGTGAAGAGATATTAATGTCACCGCTTGCAACCTTCTGGAGGATGGTTTCGCGCAACACTTTGAGTTGCTGTTTGCACTTGAAGCGTTGGATCGTTCGCACTCTCCCTTCGATAGCTTCCTCGGAGTTCAAGAAGTTCAACTCAACCATCATTAAGCCACATGCTTCCGAACGCAACCTCTCATCTTGCAACTCCGAGATGTAATGTGAGATGTTATGGAACTCGTTGTTCTCAATGCACACTGTAACGATTGATGCGATTTGCCTCCCAAGCTCAGTGATGAATTCCTGTGGCGGTAGTTGCTTAAGCACCATCCTTGCAACACTTTCATCCTGTAGCATTGCAGCTATTAGCTCCCTCTCAGCTTGCTCAACACCTTTTGGGAGATGGCTCTTAGTGTGGTCAATGATTGTTTGCTCAACTATGTCTCCTGTCCCGTATGTTTCTCCCCGAGCCGTCTGCCTCATTGCCTCAGCTCTCTTCAAGGCGCTTCTTATCGCTTCGACAAACTGGATGACCCGCCCACCATCCCCCTCAGCCCAATGTCTCGCTACCCGCTGCATCACCCTCTCCCTTTCGAGCGGGTCATCCAGTTCCATTAGCAAGGCTGTGAGTTGGCGCAACGCATTACTGCTTGGTTTCCCTCCATCGGGCGAGGAGAGAAAACACTCAACCTTGTAATCAAGCATTTCTAAGCTCCTCTCAAGCAAGCTCCTGAACGCATCAACTCCATGCTTCCTTACGCACTCGTCTGGGTCTATGCCCTTCGGCAACGCGACAACTTTAACCTTTATCCCCTCTTGCCTGAACAAGAGTGAGGAGCGAAGCATTGCATTCATGCCAGCCGAATCGGCATCGAAGGCGAGGTAAATCGTCTGTGCATACCTGCGTAACTGCGAAAGCATTTGGGGTGTGAGGGCAGTTCCCATAGTCGCAACTGTGTTTGCGAACCCGAACTGGTGGAGGGCTATAGCATCCATGTATCCTTCAACAACTATCGCAGAACCGCTTTCCCTTATAGCAGTGCTGGCTATGTGGAGCGCGTAAAGCACATTGCGCTTTTGGAAGATGGGTGTCTCTGGAGTGTTGATGTATTTCGCTGTGTTGTCGCTGAGCGCCCTCCCACCAAAGCCAATCACTTCACCGCTTCTGGACATGATTGGGAACATAAGCCTGTCTCTGAAGCGGTCGTAATACTTATCCCCAGTTTCAGTTTTCACGAGCAACCCAGCGCTGACTGCTTCTTCAGGTGAGACGGAATGCTCGCGCAAGTAATGTGACAATGCTTCCCACTCCGCAGGCGCATAACCCAAGTGAAACTTCCTTGCGATCTCCCAACTTACGCCTCTTGCCTTGAGATAAGACCTTGCAACTTCACCAGCGCTTGACCAAAGCATGCGTTCATAGAAGTGCATTGCCAGTTGGTTTATTTCAATCAACCTTGAGCGAAGCGCTTCCTCTTTACTCCTCTCCCCGTGGATCCTTATGCCGACTCGCTCGGCGAGTTTACGCAAAGCCTCACCGAATGAAATGTTCTCGATGCGCTGAACGAACCCGATCACATCTCCACCGAGCTTGCAACCAAAACAATGCCAAAGTTGTTTATCGGGGCTGACAGTGAATGAGGGCGTCTTCTCTTGGTGGAATGGGCATAGGGCAACATAGTTCTTACCAACTCGTTTAAGCGTAATGTATGACGAGATGACTTCAACAATGTCGTTGCGTTCTCTAACTTCTCTTATCACTTCGCTATCCATAGGGCTCTCCTCGCCCATCAGTCCTATGGCTTTGCTTCGGCACTTAACCAATTCTAATCAGGTCCAGCTCGTTCGGGAATGAAAATGAAGATGCGTGTCACGCGGTAATCATGAAGCGTGAAGACGATGTTACTGCGCTTATGGTAGCGCAGTTCAATGTCTCTACTGAGCAAGCTGCCACCAGCGGAGCGTATTTCGTCTGGCCAGCCGTAGCGTGAAAGGACTCGCTGTAGTGTATCTCCGAGCATGATTGTCTTGAATGGGTTTCCGAGTGCCGTTCTCGCAGCGTCAAACTTTGTTCCAGCAACGACTATCCCGACAACCGTTCCATCATCATCTATGATGAAGCCGAGTGCGGTATCGTCACGCTTGTAAACCCATTCGCTTTGGTTGCCTCGCAGTGGCATGATGACAGGGATTGCCCATGAAAGCTCTGGCAATAACGCAGGCGCGGTTGGCGCAGTTGGAGCAGTTGGTGCACCGGGAGTAACTGGTGTGCCGGGAAAAGTGGGCATAGCACCCTCTGGAGGTCCTCCGAAAACTCCAGCTGCACCTGGTGCAGTTACACTCGTCATCAGTGGGGGCATCGTTTGGGCAAGCACACCTGGAGCTTGAATTGGTGTTGTGCCACCTGCAAATGGTTGAATTGGACCTGCAAGTGGTGCGCTCATGCCAACTGCTCCAGGTGCATACGGCATCCCGGGCATAGCTCCTTCTGCCCCGGGCATTCCGACGCCCGGTGCTGTAGGCGCTCCGGGTGCCCCGGGTGCAGCACTGGGCGCAAGCATTGGTAGCGCACCTTGAGCGATGATGTAATCTGGGGGACCCCAAACACGCAACAGACATGACGGCGATAGGTGTCCGTCTTCGTCTCGCTCAATAGCGAGCGAACCAAGCCTTATGCCAGCAAGCTGAATCTCTGGCAAAAGACGCTTCTTCCCCTCCTGAGCATTTGCGAGCCCGCCGAGTGACACGAATGTGTATGCAGTGATGCAGAGCAAAAGGATTGCGACAAGACTTCGGTGTGAACTTGCCTTCGCGTTCATAAATCCTTCACCCCCCTTGCTGGGTGCACCTTCTATAATTTAGTCGCTTAGTCAGCTCCTGTCAAGCGCTGTTTGCGCTTCAGCTTTCATTTTTGCCGACACGAAAGGATGCATGAGATCGGTCGGAACCACTTTTCAATCCTATCTCTTCATCGGTTAAGTAGCAAGTCGGGTCTGATGCGAAAGCGTCACCAACAATTGTATCGGCTTTGACGCGCATCCCACCACACAGCTCAAAGAATTGACATAGTTTGCATCTGCCATAGATGTGCTTCTTTTGTTCCCTCAGTTTTCTCAGGAGCTCATCGTTGCTCTCAAACCATATCTTGCTGAAGGGCGTTTCACGAATGTTCCCAAGACTATGATGCCACCAAAATTGGTCTGGGTGGACATTGCCAAATGGGTCAATGCACGCTATCCCCACTCCAGAACTACTTGCTGAACCACTTTTCAGTCGCATCAACTCGTAAACCTCATCAGTGTTTTCGCTCCCGTTCTCCAGCAACTTGATGTAGATGAAAACGCTGTCGGCAGGGCTACCTACGGTAAGCACCTCAATGAAAAAGCCTTGCTCAATCGCCTTCAGCGTGCGATGCAATATGCGTTCAACAGCATGCCTCGTCTGTGCAGTGTCAGGTAGAAGGCTTTTGTAGTCTTCCCCTCTTCCGACAGGTATGAAATGATAGAAGCAAAGCCTATCCACACCTTCATGCATGGCGAAATCAAATACGGGGTCAATTTGATCCATGTTCAGTTTTGTGAGCGTCATGCGTATCCCGACGCGCAACCCGACTGCCTTGCAGTTCCTAAGCCCATCAACAGCTTTGTTGAATGCACCGCTTACGCCACGAATGCGGTCATTTACAGCGCCTATCCCGTCCAAGCTTATCCCAACATATTCAACACCTGCTGACCTCAACTCCTTGGCGGTCAAGTCATCGATCAATGTCCCGTTCGTTGAGAGCGCTATGTTTAGCCCACGCAAGTGAGCATATTGCGCCAGCTCTATCAAATCGTCACGCATCAACGGCTCTCCACCAGAGATGAGGAGACGAGGTATATGTAGCTGTGAGAGCTCGTCAATGACAGCTTTGCATTCGTCGCTCCTTAGCTCGCCCTCGTATTGAAGCGCTTCCGAAGCGCTATAGCAGTGCATGCAACGCAAATTGCAAGTGCGCGTTATGTTCCACACCACCACTGGCAAAGTCCTCTCTTCCTTCCCCTTGTATCTCAAGCTGTCGCTTTTACATCGCACGCCACAATAAAGCCTCGTGACATTGACCATGAGTCATCACGCACACTGCATGATGTGCTTAACTCGACAGCCTCATAACTGCTTCCTCAAGGGAGAGCGAGAAGACTCTTGAGACACCATCATCACCCATTGTAACGCCATAGATGTGGTCAACCGCTTCAAGCGTCCCATAGTTATGCGTTATGACGATGAATTGCGAGCCCTTGCTGAACTGGCGCAGCATGTCGGCGAACTTGCTTATGTTAACATCATCGAGCGCTGCATCAACCTCATCAAGGATGCAGAACGGCACTGGGCGAACACTTAGCATAGCAAAGAGGAGGCATATCGCAGTCATCGCTTTCTCGCCACCAGAGAGCGACATAAGATTTTGTGTAGCCTTCCCTGGCAAACGCACCTTCACTTCAACGCCAGATTCTGTGAAATCGTCGCCAGTGAGATGAATATGAGCTTCCCCACCACCGAAGACATTCGCAAACAGCATCTGGAAGTGGCTTTCCACATCGGCTATAGTTTTGATGAGTTGGTTCATCGCCTCCTCATCAATCTGCCGAATGATGGACTTCAAATCTTCCCTCGCGGTTTCTAAGTCTTCCTGTTGCTTCGCCAAGTAATCAATCCTTGCCTTCAAGCGCTCATACTCTTCAATTGCACCGACATTCACTGCTCCCATTTGCTCAATCTTCATCTTCAACTCGTTAAGCTCAGCTGTTATGGTTTGCTTCTGACCGACAGCCTCTGCCCTCTTTAGGGCATCGAGAGGTTGGATGCCAAACTCTTCGACCAAGCGCCTTGCGAGTTCTTCGCCCTCCGACCTAACCTCAGCCATCCGCACCTCTACTTTGTTGAGTTCGCCCTCAACACTGCTTTTCTCTTGCATCTTCTCCTTCGCCTGCTTATCAACCATTTCAAGCCTTTCCAATAGTTCCCTACGACGCTCCAGCCACCCTTCAAATTCCCTTTCCGTCTCCTCACGCGAGAGGAGCAACAGCCTACGCTTCTCCTCCAGCTCTGGTAACAGCCTCTGAAGGTTCTGAAGCTGTGTTTCATAGGATTGGAGCGCTTCCTCACACATGCGAGCCCTTTGCTTTTCTTCCTCAAGCTGATTTGCGATGTCGCTTTCCTCAGAGCGAGTTGCGTTAAATTTCTCAGCGAGTTGTGCAAGCTTCGCGTGGACTTCTGAGAGACGGGAATTTAGCTCGTCCCTTCTGGTGCGCAACTCGTTTAAGCTTGATATCGCTTCCGCTACGCTCCCCTCAAGCATGTTCGCTTGAGCTTCTACAGACTGCAACTCAAGCGTGATTGCTTCCCTCTCAGAGGTGATGTTCGTAAGCTCGTCTTCAATTTGGTTTCGCTCGCTCTCAATTAGCTCAAGGTGTGTTCTGAGCTGAACGAGGCGTTGCGTTGATGCCTCCATCTCAGCGCTTGCCTTTGCCTCCCTTTCAACCAACGCTGACAGCTCACCGCTGATTGCCTCGATTTTGTTTTGGCAATGCTCGGCTTCCTTCAACCTCTCTCGCAAACCTTGCTCACAGCTTCGTAGCTTCGTCTCAAATTCGTGTATTCGTTGCCTCAGCTCCTCTATCTCACGCCTTCTGGCGAGAAGGATGTGAAGTGAATGCATCTCGTAGCCACCAGAGATAGGACCTCCGGGGATAACCAGTTCGCCATCAAGTGTGACTATGCGTATTCCATCTTTTGCCCTCTTCCCAATTTCCTTCGCCGTGCCCATGTCCTTGACGACAAGCACATTTCCGAGGAGGTATTCAACCACAACTTTATACTTCTCATCAGCGTCCACAAGCTCACATGCCCAGCCAATCACTGAATCATCGCCAACCACTTTCAACAGCTCTTCGACTTCTCTTCTGCGTGGGCGTGGACGGATGAAATCGAGCGTCAGGAATGTAGCCCTCCCCAACTTGTTACGCTTCAGGTATTCAATCGCCACCTCAACCTCCCTCGTTGTCTCGGTCACGATATACTCAAGCGAGCTCCCGAGCGCAGCAGCTATAGCAAGCTCGATCTCCCTTGGAACATTTAGCAGGTGCGCCACAAGTGTATACGCCGATGGCAGTTTCCCAGCTCGTGAAGCCATGAGCACGCTCTTTGGTCCTTCCCTCACGCCTTCGAGTGCCGCTTCACTTTCTTCAAGGGTGCTGAGGCGAGCCTTGAGACCGCTCAAAAGTTCTCTCAACGCACCAGCCCTGTGGCGCAACTCGTCAATCTCGCGCTCAAGCGTTGCCAATGTTTGTCTCTCAACCCTCAGCCTCTTTTGCAGTTCATCCTTGCTGTGAGCGATCTCGCTCATCTCGGCTTCAAGTTGATCGGTTGTAGAGCTCAACGATTCAATCTGACCTTCAACTTCGCTTCTCTCCTTTTCAAGTTCCATCAAGCGATGTCGTAGCGTTCTCTCGGAGCGTTCGCAGTCAATGAGTTTGTTACGCAAGTTCATGATGACCCTCATCGCTTCAACATGTTGTGAGCGCAGTAATTCAATCTCGTTTTCCTTGTCCTCCACTTGGGCGTTGTAGTTAGAAAGCGCCCTCTCCAACTCCTCATGTTCGCGCTTATGCTCTTCAATGAGCTTTTCCAACTCTTGCATCCTACTGCGAACGCTTTCGAGCCTGTTTTGAAGTGCTTGTTGCTTCTCGAGCCTCCTTCTCAGTTCGTTTTCCTCAGCTTCGATTCGCTCACGCAAATGTGACTGGCTTTGCTTTACAAGCTCTATCTCGCTCTCAACACTTTTTGCCATCTCAACCGTTTTCACAGAGCGCTCCCTCAACTGAGCCAACTGCTCTTCAAGCTCTTTTAACTCTTTCTCAATCCCTTTGCGCTCTGTTTCAATCGCTTCGATGTCCTCTTCAATTTGCCTTAGCTTCTGTTGCCATGCTGTCTTCTCCTCACAAAGTTTTTGCAAGCGCTTTTGCCTTACTCCCCATTCCCACCCTATGAGGCTCACTTGCAAACTTACATAGCGTTGCATGAGCTCGTTATACTGCCTCGCCAACTCCGCCTGCTTGGCTATCGGCTCAAGTTGCATCTCAAGCTCACGCCTCAAATCCTTCAGCCTAACGATGTTCATCTCGGTCTTCTCAAGCTTCCTTAGAGCCTCGGAGCGGTTTATTTGATATCTCTCCACTCCAGCGACCTGTTCGAAGATAGCCCGCATCTCATCGGGGCGAGCCATTAGTATCGCTTCAACATCGTTCTGACTTATGATGGCGAAGGAGTCGGCTGAGAGACCGAGGTCCAGAAGAAGCTTCTGTATGTCTCGCAACCTGCACGGGGTCTTGTTGATGAAATAATCGCACTCTCCAGAGCGATATATGCGCCTTGTTATAGCGACCTCGCTGAAGCCTATGGGGGTTCCATAATCGCTGTTGTCGAATACGACTGTAACCTCAGCTATGTTCATCGGGTTCAGCTTTTGGCTTCCAGCGAAGATGACATCGGTTGAGCGTGTCCCTCTGATTGCCTTGTAACTGCGCTCACCTAACACCCATTGTATGGCTTCGGCTATGTTGCTTTTACCCGAGCCATTCGGTCCAACAATCGCGTTAACGCCCGGGAGGAATTCAATCTCTGTCCTTGAGGCGAAGCTTTTGAAGCCGTGCATCTCAAGCCGTTTCAGATACATCGTTGCTTCATCTCCTGTGCCGTGCGGTGTCATGTTAGTTGCTGCTTCAAAATGCTATCTCACAAACGAGAATGAGCATCCAGCATAAAGTGTAACAGCATGAAAGCTTTGGCTTTCATAGTGCTTCTTTGTTGTCCTTCTCACTGTAGCCTTACAATGCGAAACGCCCTTGAGACCCTCCCAAGTTCGTCCTCCCCGATAACCTCAACGATGGCTACTTGCAAGTTAACTCCCTTCGGTATCGGTAGCCCGACCGTGTGCATACCTTGCTTCATCTCTTTCCTTTGGAGCGCAACATGGATGACGCGCCCTGTTAGAGTGAGCAACCTTATGGTGATGTTCATGTCATTCAGGAGTGTGAATCTAATTCCGATATTGCCCTTAGTCGTCAGTGCTGAAAGCCCAACTATGAACCCTCTATGACTGCTACGCGCTTGTGCCGAGAGCCTAAGCCTGTATGGTTCATCTTGGCGTGGTAGCCTTACATAACTTTGGTGGCGCATTGATAGGGCTTTACCTGTAGCCAAATCGGTAAGCGTTAGGCAGACTGATGATGGCACAAGGTTTATCCCCTCCCAAGAAAGAACGACATCACCAAGCGTTGCATCTACAATGATGTCCCAAAACGCTTTCAAGTTAGGAGGTTGAATGGACACCTCATATTGCGCCATGTAACCGTTGAAGAGCTCTTGAAGCACACAGATTCGCGTCTGTGCCCCGGGAGGTGACGGTGGCTTCAGAACATCAAGGTGGTCGTGTTGTAAGCGCCCTTGCGGGGAGACGCCGAGTGTGATTGAATCGCTGTAGCCGTTGCATGTTGCCACAAGCCTCAACCTCCATGATGCCTTTGCGTCGCTAAGAGAGTTGCCTGATGACCTAAGCATGCTTGTCGGTGAACTCACCAACTTCTTTCCACGCTCAGCCTGCAGTGGTGAAGGGAAACGCAAAATCAAATCGCCTGAGATGGCTACCCAAAACGCAGCGAACGGCTGTAACTCAAAATCAAGGCTAACGGTTGCGTATCTTCCAACTGCAAATGGGTTTTGTGGTGGGATGTAGATGAACGGTGGCGAGAGGATGAGGTTGTTTGCGAGCGCCTCTTCAAATGTCATGGTTATGCCATCTCTAACCACAAGCAATGAGCTCAACTTGATCGGGACAGGAAATGGGTTTCCAACTATGTGCCAAGAGAGCTTACTTCCCTGTGCTTGTAGTGGGACATCGTATGGTTGTGTTAGGTCAACCGGTTCTCCCGGGTGTGTCAGCGTGAGGTCGTTCTTTAGGCGTAGGAAGTATCCAACACCTGCTGGTGGCACCGAAACATTGATGCCTAAAGGTCTGAATGACGCATATCCTTGTTCATCCGTAGCAGGGAAGATGTAATACGAGCTTGTGCTGTTGTCCCAGCGAGCTGTCATGACGGAGCTGTCATTTAAAACAACTCTCGGGTCTGGTGATGTCGTTCCCATCGGGAGCGAAAACATCCTCACACCCTTTTGCAACAGCTGTGGCGAAATATCAAAAGAGATGGAGAGCGAGGATTTGTTTCCCGCATTATCGCTGGCTGAGATTGTGATGTTGTGCTTCCCGGCTTTTAGTTGTGATGTGGGTCTCACTTTCAACAGCCCTGATTGCGATTCAAATGTGAATTCACTCGTTGCCAGCTTTGCGCCATCAATCGCAACCGATATGGAAGACTCGTTCAAGCCAGCATAGCCATAGTCCCTCACTTCAGCCACTAACATCGGGCGAGGCAAAATTATTTTTTCGCCGTCACTCGCTGGGAAGAGGAAGCGAATCTCTGGCGGGAGTAAATCTTCGGTTGAGCGTGCAGCAAGGAAAGCACCCCACTTGCAATCCCTGTTGAAATCAAGGTCTGTGAGATAACCTGCTTCAAAGTTTTCTGGCGATGGGAAGTAAATGGCGATACCGTGTGCATTGTCCACATTGATGTCAAAGCCACTCCTGTGAGCCTCAGCGAGCAACGCACCATCCTCGCTTGGACCATGCGCATCAATCACTTTTTTCGCTGCGCGCTTGACTGACTCCTCTGGAAAGCGCTGGAGCAACAGCTCACAGAAATGATACAAGTCACGATAGATGCTTTCAGAGAACACCTGCGTCGCTTGCCTTATCTCCTCAATCGTTCGCGCATGCTTCGGAAGACTCTCCAAGAGTGCCTTTGCAAGTTCGTCTATGGCGTCAACAAGCGGTTTGAGCAACCCTAACCGATACACAGCTATTGTCACCGAGCTCCCAGCACCATTCGTTGGTCTGCCAGACTCATATGATTCCATGTAGTGCTTGACGAACTCACGAAGGAATTCTTCTGTTGGCATATCAGGGTTTGAGACGAGCGTCCCAAGGAAGCGATCGTATGGGTAGCCATCGTTTGGCTCCGAGAGTTGAGAGGCTATGAGATACTTCGCACTATGCCTCACTTGATAGGCGTTCTCAATCATGCTCATCTCGGAGGCGTCATAACCGAGGATTTCAAGCTCCTTCCCACCGAGCACCTTCTCCTTTATCTCCGAGAGAGCTTCTTTCAACTCGCTGTTGGAGAGGTAATCATCAAAGCTGTCGGAGAAGATGATGGCTCTCTTAGCAAGCCTTCTTCTGAACGGGCGCACACCAGAGCCGTGATCTGAGAGTATGAGGAAGTAGCGTTGTGCTGGATAGTTATCCACAGCCCACTTCACAAAATCAACGAGCGCTCGCTTGCCACCCATGTTCACCCAGCCGAGGTCGGCGACCATTTGCGAGCGTATCGTGTTATTCGGTGGGACTTCGGGGGATGGATCTTCATAAGGATCTTTCGTGACGAAGTAGCGCCTCGCACCAACCCAGTTCCCGTTTGATGTGTCGTAAAATGGCGAGCGCGAAAGCTGTGCAACGATATTCACTTGCTCACTCGAGCCCACCTTCTCCATCTCGTTCAAATCCTTGATGAGTGCACTCTCAAGGTCATTGTCACCGCACATGTAAACCATCACTGTCCACTTCTTCATAGCGCACATGGAGCGCGTATCGCAGAGCATCAAGGCAAGGCAGGTTGCGAGGATGATGTGAAAGCCATTCTTTGAAAGCCTCGAAAGCTCTCTCATAACCACTTTCTCACACCGCCTTCAGCTTAACAAGCCAATTGAGCAATTGCTCAACTGCTTCTTCAACTTGGTCTATTCGACTCGAGAGCGAAAACAGCGTTTCCGCATAAGTCCTTATGCACAGCCTCTTTATCGTCTCGATGTGTTCCGTCAGCTTAACCAAGCATTCAAGTTGCCCTTGGAAGTCATCTTCTTCAATCATCTTACCCATATGCCTTGCCTCGTTTTCAATCGCTTGCAACAGCCTTATGATGCGCTGTTTCCTATGCTCAATATGCAACTCAAACCACCCCCTCTGAGCCTCAGCGTTGTCGCCCAAGCAATTATAGTGGAAGGAGACGAACAGTGTGAAGGTTCAACGGAAGGGGAGTAAAGCCTTCGTTGCCCGACATAAATTAGGTTTGGGTGGAAGCAGGAATGTTGTGAGAAGTTCGCCTCGTTGGACGAAGGGGTAGGGAAGGGGTGAGAGGCATTCTAACACACGAGGTGGGACATGTTTTTCAATGAGCGAGATCGGTAGCTTCACCACAACTTAATGCGTGATGCGTGAGTGCATGATGAGCGAAAGGAGTGACGAGATATGGGAGTTTGCAATCGGAGGCAGTTTTTGAGTCTGTTGGGTGGAGTTGCTTTAACCGGGTTCACAAGGCAGGCACTTGTGCCCAAAGAACCTTTGCCGACACGAGTGCTTGGTCGGACAGAAGTCAAGGTTCCGGTCTTAGGGCTTGGGTTCGGTCCGATTGGGACGGGCTTGACGGAAAGTCAGGCGATTGAGTTGATGGAGCAGGCGCTGGAGTTGGGCGTAACTTACTGGGACTCAGCCCCAACCTACGCCCGAGCCCAAGAATACATCGGCAAAATCCTGCCCAAGGTTCGGGACAAAGTTTTCTTGGTCAGCAAGGTCGCAACCGATGACGCCAAGCGGGCACTTGAGATAATTGAGGGGTCGCTTCGGACGATGAAAACCGATTGCATTGACTTGGTTCATGTCCACAATGTCGGTGATTTCAACCCTGACCGAGTTTTGGGCAAAGGCGGTGTCCTTGAGGGTTTGCGCGGGGCTCAAAAGCGTGGCTGGGTCAGATTCATCGGCATCAGCGGTCATTACAGACCGTCGGTGATGGCGAAAGTTTTGGACAGCGGCGAATTTGATGTGGTCATGTGTGTGCTCAATTTCGTTGACAGGTTCACTTACGACTTTGAGGGCAAAGTTCTCCCTATCGCTCGCAAGCACAATGTCGGGGTAGTGGCGATGAAGGTGATGGCAGCGCCTCAAAAGGGTTACGGGCAACCCAATCCCGGCAGGCTCGCCGATTACGCTGACCTCGCTATCCGCTACTCCCTCAGTTTGCCTGAAGTCGCTTGTGCCGTCGTTGGCGTTTTTTTCCGCCGATGAACTCAAACAAAATGTCGCTATTGCGAAAAGCCGAAAGTCGCTCACGAAGTTTGAGTTGCAAAAACTCGCTTCCATCGGCAAGGAACTCGCTCAAAGATGGGGCGCTCACTACGGTGACCCAACCTAAAAGACAAGCGTTTTCAAAAACCAACCTTATCGTTGACCTCAGCCGATGTGCGAGCATGCAAATGCGCAACAGCACCCAAACGATGCGGGTGTAGAGCTTGCATCGGCATGATGAGCTGACATGAGCATGTGTTGTCCATTCATTTCACCATCTCGCTATTTGGGAGCGCTTGAGTAAGCTTTCCAGTTCATCGGGGAGGATGCAAAGTTCGTTTGCGATGTCTAAGACAGTGTATCTTGAGCGAATTGTGTGCGCAAGCTTGATTGCCTCCTTGAATTCCTCAATGTCGATTTTGAGTTCCCAGACTGTCGTGGGGGCATCGGCATTGTATAACAATCTGCGCAGTTCATCTTGACTGCGCAGCAATGGGCGTAACTTGAGGGAAAGCTCATCCCACATTTTTACGATCTTCTCCAACCTCACCTCAAGCTCGTCTTTTGACTTCGGATACTTCTTGGCAAACTGCTCGGTTACTACTTTGCTTGCGTCCCCAAAGAAGCGTTGCAGAGGTTGCATCCACTCCTCGATGCTCTTATAGCGATTTGCGAGCTGAGCTACATCCAGCTCAGATGGGTCAATCTCGAGCAGTCTCTCATAAAGCGATGCTGAAAAGAGCGTCGCAACACCAACTTGAGCGCCATGAAGCTGTTTCTTTCTACCTGTGATGTGTGAGTGCATATCGAGGGCGTGTGAGATGAGGTGTTCACCACCTGAGACTGGGGTTGAGCTACCTGCTATGGTCATGACTATGCCAGAGATGCATAGTGCTTCCATGAGCATCTTGATCGCATTTGGTTCTCGTGATTTGAGCGAGCTTGCAGCACTCGCACAAAGCTGTTCCGATTGAGACAGCAGGTCGATGCAGAAGTTACAGAAGTGCTCTCCAAACAAGACATGCGAAAGCATCCAGTCAGCATTTGAGACAGGTTTTGAGAGCGCATCACCAAGCCCAGCCGTTATCAATTCGTAAGGGACATTACACAAAACATTCAAGTCGGCAAGCACGAAAAGCGGTGGGTTGCCCGGAAGCGTTGCCTTCAATCCGTTGAGCATGATCGCAACTATTGAGGATGTGTAGCCGTTCATTGATGGAGCTGTTGCTACAACACCATAAGGTTGGTTCACCCTCGTGCTCACGAGCTTTGTTATGTCGTTGATTGTTCCAGAGCCGACTGCGACCCAGAAGTTTCCATGCGGGTCTGCGGACGAGAGGACTTCGTCACATACCTTCTCATCGGCTTCCGTATCGGCTTCGAGTATGATCTCGTGCAAAGATATCCCACGAGAGCGTAGCAGTTGCGCCACATCCTTGCCACACACATCGTATGTGATGCTGTCAGCGACCAAGTTACATCTTTCCCTCATTCCGTTTCTCTCGCATAGTTCGTAAACCGCATCAATTGCGCCCTCAGCTATCAGCACCTCTCTTGTTGGAACGGAATGTGTTTTACCGCAAACGCATTCGAAGCTTCTGCCCAGCAGATCAAGTTGCTCCATCAAACATCACCACCGCACGAGTTGATGATTTCATCGTCCAACCCTACGATGATATAATCGTTCTACTGGAAAGCTAACATGCGAAGTGGTGTCAAATGCATCCAGTGCTAATTCGCATCGGCTCGTTCGAGCTTCGCACTTATGGTGTTTGCATAGCTCTCGGTCTGCTCGTCGGTTTAATATGGTCGGAGCGCGAGTTCAAGGATCGTGGGCTACCACCTGACCTTTTGAGCACGGCTGCCCTTTTAGTTGTGCCAATAGGAGTTGTCTGTGCACGCCTGCTTTATGTTGTGCTCAACTTGGATGAGTTTTCTTCCAATCCATTGGGTGCTTTGAATTTGCGTAGCGGTGGCTTATCTCTTTTTGGGGCGCTTGGTGGCGGCATATCCAGCTTGGCTTTGATTTGCAGGGTTTACAATGTTGAGTTCTGGCGTGTTGGGGATGCGCTCTCGCAAGGCTACATGTTGGCTTATGCCATAGGGCGAGTTGGGTGCTTTCTAAACGGATGTTGTTTTGGCTCGCCCACGAGACTCCCGATCGGAGTTCGCTATTACAACGAACAAGGTGTGCTCATGCCACCCTCTCATCCAGTGCCACTGTATGAGGCGTTTGGTGCGCTTGTCATTTTCGCCTTGCTGAGGTGGGTTCGAAAAGGTAAAAGCTTCTCGGGCAAGGAGATGCTCATCGGTTTGATCTTTCATTTGCTCATACGCTTCTTCAATGAGTTCCTGCGCAAAGGCGTTTCGGCAAAAGTTGCTGTGGCTGGTTTGACACAAGCTCAAGTAGCTTGCATCCTCGGCATTATACTGCTACTTTGGATCTACCTGAGGAGGGCAGGTTGATGCGTGGCGACTATAGGCACTCGGTCATGTTGAGGAAGTGCATGAGGATGCGCATCGAGCGTTACAGGTGGGAGCTACTGCGCAAGGCGTTGCCATCTTTACGCTCTTTCCACTCCAGAGATTGGAGGAGACGGATAAGGAACATTGTTTTACAACCGCCCATAGATGCATCGCTACTTTGGGTGTATCTTTACTCACGCCGTAGGGCGGGAAGAAGATACGGCAGGCGATAGTTTAAGATGATGCCATTCGTTCAGCGAGCTCAACGAGCTTGAGGAAGTTCATGGCAGCCTTCTCGCCGTATGTTCCAGAGGCAGTCCCACTCAACACAAATCCGTCTGAACCTGCAACGCTGATCAGCTCCTTACCTATGGCAAGCACTTCTTCTGGTTCTTTCTTGTTGAGCACCTCCATGTCATCCAAGTTACCTACGATGCAGACTTTCCCTTTCAGTATCTTCTTTGCCTCAGCCATGTTGCAATCGCCCCACGGTGGCGCTTCAAGCGGATCAAGAGCATCAACGCCTATGTCAATGATTGCTTCAAGGTAGCGCATTATCGGACCGTGATTGTGGTAGTATGCGATAGCTCCGTAGTCATGGATCAACTTCACAAGCTGTTTGTCGAACTGGCGGACGAGTATATCGAAAGCTTTTGGACCAAGTTGAACTGACGCATATTCGCCGCCGACTATCCTGAAGCCATCCGCCGAGCCAGCTTTACAAACTCTTTCAACGAACATCAAGAGGCGTTCGTTTGCTACTTTCACAAGCTCAAGCATTGCATCAGGTGCATCAGCCCAAAGGAGGCAAAAGTCGTATGGTGAAAACCATTCGGCGGGGAAGCAGATTGCGTTAGGCAACCCAAAGAGCACTATCCCGTTCTCGCCGATGTAATCCTTCCACCAGTTGTAATCAGCCAGTGCCGACTTAAGCTCCTCATCTGTTGGAGGCTCATAAGGTATCGAAAGGAGCTTCTCAACATCTTCGGGGGACTTGCATGGGAACTCAACTGTTGCCCTTGTTACGCCTGTTGATTTTATCACACGCCTCAGCTTCCCCTTTTTCGTGTGGTAGGTAATGATGGTTAAGGCGCCGTCTGTTTCAACATCAAACTTAATTGCGCTCCCGATGAAACAATTGCAAGCGCTCCCAGCGTAGATGATGATGTCGGTGCGCTCAATCAGCAGTCTTGCCAGCTCGCTTTCTCTGTTCAACTTCCCGAGGTTCTGTGGTGAGACTGGCACCCTATCTGGGGTCCCGCAGGAGAAAGCGCATAAGAGGCGTTCTCGTGAGGTCATGCGCATGCTCTATCACCAATCTTCTCAAAGATTGATGGAGTGTCCTCTCCATGCCACCGGCTTCGAGCCAGTGGTTGACGACGGATTTTTCTTGAGCGCCAAGCCCATTCGCGTTCGTGAAGATGAACCTTAAGGTCAGCCTGCCCCTTTCCCGAAAGGTTTGATGAAAGCCTCACCGAACCCGCTTATCGCCTCTCTTCAAAGAAGCGTTTCAATAGCGTGGCACATTCTTCCTCCAACAAACCACCGACCACAGCGACCGCGCCTTCGAACGGATGCATATCAAAGATGTTAATGACCGAGCCTGCAGCGCCTGCCTTTTGATCAAATGCACCGAACACAACCCTCTTTATCCTCGCCTGTATGATTGCGCCAGCACACATTATGCATGGTTCGAGCGTCACATAGAGTGTTACATCGTTGAGGCGCCAATCGCCAACTACCTTTGCAGATGCTTCAATAGCGAGCATCTCCGCGTGGGCTATAGGGGATTTGAGGTGCTCACGCATGTTGTGTGCTCTGGCGATGACTTCACCGTTGCGGACTGCAACAGCGCCTACCGGGACCTCACCAACTTCAAAGGCTTTCTTTGCCTCTTCAAGTGCGATGAGCATAAATGTCACATCTTCATCGGAGAAGAGGGGATGAGCGCTCATGGAGTCTCACCGATGGGAAAGCCGATGCGAGAGTTGATTTCACAAAGTGCCCCTGCCCGGACTCGAACCGGGACTTGCGGCTTAGGAGGCCGCCGCTCTGTCCTCTTGAGCTACAGGGGCGCTATTGATCACCTTCTTAACTTGCATCAGTGCGCCCGGCGCGATTCGAACGCGCGACATCTGGCTCCGGAGGCCAGCGCTCTGTCCTGCTGAGCTACGGGCGCATAATTCATTTGGCGCGCCCGGAGGGATTCGAACCCCCGACCCCGGGATCCGTAGTCCCGTGCTCTATTCCAGCTGAGCTACGGGCGCGCCTTGAAATTCGTTTTCAAAGTTAGTGGCGGAGGGACCGGGATTCGAACCCGGGAGGGAGGCTTCATAACCCCCCTACGGCTTAGCAGGCCGCCGCCTTAGCCACTCGGCGCATCCCTCCGCATGCCAATTTCAATTTTAACACTCATCCGCAACATCGTAAAGAGCGACAACACAAAGCCATTCACTTGACGATGGCGCTTTGACCGAGCTTCTCAAATTCAACCTTCGTGAAGCCCTTCGGTGGCTCAAAAAGGCTCTCGGGAAGCGCTCTCTTTTCAACCTTCGTAACTTTTCGGCTTATGCGCATAGGCACATATAGCTCTTGCCTCATCGGCAACCCATTGGCTCTCTTCACAACAGCCTCATACACCTGACGAACCATAGTTGGCGTGAGCGTGATCGAGAACGCAACATCAATCAGCTTGTTTACATCCACGCCAACCTTCAGTGAGTCGCAAAACCAAAGTTCAGCCACAAGTTTCCCATCACCGTAAACGCGGAACCCTTTGCTCTTGTATCCTGCGATTTCATCAAACCCGCCTTCTTCAACCTTTACCGACTTGAAGCGCTGGTTGAGGAAGGAGAGCATCATCAGCGCTTGCATCATCTTCTGTTTTTCCTCTGGCTTCGCTTTCTTCACTTGCTCCTCAAGTGCTTTGAGCTGTTCCTCGAGCTTCTTACGCCACCCATCAGCGAGTTGTTGCAAGCGCTCAATCTTGACGACGGTGTATTCCCGCCTTGAATTTGATATGAGCATAGCCTCGTTCCTCTTGGTGTTGACGACGACAACGATGTCTCCGAGTTCATAGCGCAACTTTTCGCCTTTGAAGTAAGTCACTTCACTGCTTGGCTTCTCTTCCTTCCCGCCCCTCGTTATGACCGCATGGACAACATAATCCTGTGCTAAAGCCTCTGTTAGAGCGACCAACAAGAAGAACGAGCATACCGTGAACGATGCCATCGCAGTTCACCTCTTCGTCAGCTTTTCAAGATCCCTTTCATCATCAAGTAGTCACGGATCGCTTCGCCCCACCATCTTAGTGGCTTGACATTGAACTCGCTTAATCTCACGCTTTCAAGCGCTGTAAATTTTGGACGCCTCGCTGGTCTGCTAAGCTCTTCAGATGAGATTGGCATAACCTCAGCGCTCAAGCCAGCGAGCTGAAGCACATAGGTGGCGAACTCATGCCAACTGCACTTGCCCGAATTTACCACATGGATGACTCCCTCAGCATCCGCCTCTATAAGCTCGCATAGCTTCTCCGCCAGATCAGCGGTGAATGTTGGGCTTGTGACTATGTCCGTCACAACATGCAATGGTTCGCCTCGCATCGCAGCGGTGATGACAAACTCAACGAAGTTGCCTCTCTTCGCCCTACTGCCATGAACTCCATAAAGACCTGCTGTGCGCACGATAATGTGCCTCTCGCAATAGTTTCGCACAAACAGCTCGCCGATCAACTTCGTCATGCCGTAAATGTTTATCGGGTTCGGTTGATCAAGCTCGTTGTAAGGAGAGCCTTTGCGACCATCAAACACATAGTCGGTGCTTATCTGCACGAGCTTCGTTTTGACCCTGTTACATACGAGCGCCATTTGCCAGAGCGGGAGGGCGTTCACTTTAAACGCAGCTTCAATATCAATCTCGCACGAATCCACATTCACCATCGCGGCACAGTTTATGAGCACATCGGGGCGATGATGTTTTATCGCCTCTGAGACAGCTTCACTGTTTGTGATATCGAGTTGTGAGCGGTTCATCGCGACAACATCGTGCGAGCGCTTTGAAAGCTTCTCGACGAGGTCACTCCCAAGTTGCCCAGATGCTCCAGTCACAAGCACTTTCAACCTTCGCACTGTAACCACCGCTATACCATGATCGCTATAAACATGCAACTCAGGATGCTTCCTTTAGCTTTCTACGAAGCACTTTCCCGATGCTTGACTTCGGCAGTTCGCTCACGAACTCAACAGCTCTCGGAACCTTATGAGGTGAGAGCCTCTCACGGCAGAACTCGATTATCTCAACGCTTGATGCTTCGCAACCCTCACGCAAAACAACATAAGCCTTCACAATCTCACCACGAACTGGGTGGCGTTCGCCGACAACTGCAGCTTCCTTCACTTTCGGGTGGCTGTATAGAACCTCTTCAACTTCCCTCGGGTAGACATTGAACCCATCGACGATGATGAGGTCTTTCTTTCGGTCAACGATGTAGAAGTAGCCATCCTCATCCATCTTCGCTATGTCGCCAGTATAAAGCCACCCGCCACGAAGGGCTTGAGCTGTCTCTTCGGGTCTGTTCCAATAACCCTTCATCACTTGCGGACCCTTTACGACGAGCTCGCCAACCTCATTCACATCCACATCCTTTGTGCCAGCCTCCAAGTCGACAATCCTGCACTCTGTGTCAGGTATGGGCAAGCCTATGCTACCAACCTTCGCTTCCCCTCCCCAGATTGGATTGATGTGAGTTATGGGCGAAGCCTCGGTTAACCCGTAGCCCTCAACCAACCTGCCACCTGTGATGCGCTCAAACTCGGTGGCGACGCGCTCTGGCAACGGTGCGCCACCGCTTACGCACGCTTTTATCGATGTGATGTCAATCTTGCTCTTCTGAGCATAGTAACTGACCACACCATACATGCTTGGGACACCTATGAAGACGGTGACACGATACCTTGAGATGAGTTTTACGACCTCCGCAACATCGAACCTCGGCGTTAGAATCAAAGTTGCGCCCTTGAGTATCCCAAAGTTCATGCACGCCGTCATGCCGTATGAGTGGAAGAAGGGCAAGACGCAGAGGAAGATCTCTTCGCCATCTTTGAGTTCCGTAGCCCATGCGTTGCATTGGTGTGCGTTTGCGATAAGGTTGAAATGCGTTAACATCGCTGCTTTCGGCAAACCAGTCGTTCCGCCAGTGTATTGAAATACAGCCACATCCTCACGCGGGTTAACAGCGTGTGCCGTCGGTTTGCCACTCACTTTCAGCATCTGCTCAAACGAGTGAACAGCGATGTCGCTTGGCAGTTCAACTCTACCCTTCGGGCGCGTCTTCAGCCATACTGGTAGGCTCATCCATATCGGCACATAGCCAGCAAGCGATGTGAAGATGACATGTTTTATCCGTGTGCCACTCAACGCCTTGCTCGCTTTCTCCATAAGCGCATCAAGCGTTATGAGCACATATGCGCCTGAATCTTTTAGGAGTTCGGAGAGCTCGAACTCGGTCATGAGCGGATTTAGGAGGACAGCCGAGCATCCAGCCCTCACTATGCCGTAGTAGGCTATGATGAACTGTGGGCAATTGGGTAGCATCAAAGCGATCCGCTCACCAACACAGCCCTCAAGCTTTTGAATCGCAACCGAAAAACTTGTAACCAGCTTATCAAGCTCTTCGTAATCTATCCTCGCACCGTAGAAGACAGTCGAAGCTCTCTTTGGGAAACGCTTTGAGGCATCGCTCAGGATTGAGTCAAGCGCGACTTCGGGATATTCCAAAGATGCCGGCACACCCTTCGGATACTTCTTGAGCCAAGGCTTCCGCTCATAAATCACAAACAACCACCGCCTTCAGACTCCGAAGGATAAAGCGATCAACTCAGCTATGTGCATCACCTTCACATCGAGACCCTGCTTTTTGATGCCGTATTGAAGCTGTAGCTTGCAACCTGTGTTTGCTGTCACAACGACTTGTGCACATGTCTCTTTGATGTTTTTGAGCTTGCGCTCAAGTAGCTCCGTTGACAGCTCTGTAAAAAGCATGCCATGAACGCCAGCCCCACCGCAACACATCTCAGCTTCACGAAGTTCTACGAAATCGATTGACGGTATCGCCCTTATCAATTTCCGAGGTTGCTCTCTTATCCCTTGCGCATGGAGCAGGTGGCATGGATCATCGTATGTAACGCGCAACTGCAATGGCTTCATGTGCTCACGAAATGGAAGTTGAGCAACAACCTCAGTCCAGTCACGCACAAGCCGTGAAAACTTTACTGCGCGCTCTCTGAATGCTTCGTCGTCATTTAGCCATTGCGCATACTCCTTCAACGCAGCACTGCATCCAGCAGCGTTTGAGACGATAACATCGACATCGTAGCGCTCAAACGCTTCGATGTTGCGCTTGGCAAACCACTTTGCATCTTCGTCAAAGCCGGTGTGCATAGCTATCGCACCACAACAGGTTTGTCCTTCAGGTATGATGACCTCGCACCCCAATTCCAAGAGCACTTTTATGCTCGCTTCATTGACATCCTTCAACAGGACTTCTGAGGCACAGCCAAGATGAAAGCCAACTCTCATCCTCGTTTTTTGCTTCGGCTTTATTGCAGTGCGACCATCGTAGAAGGCTCTCCTCACACGAGTGTTTGGGAGCATCTCTTCGAGCTGGAGCCATCGGCGCAATCCTTGAGAAAAATTTTCAAAGCGCTTTGCGATGCTGATGAGACCGACCCCCCTGCATGCCTCAATGAACCTGACGAGCAGTTCAAAGCGCTTCCTGTGCGGGAAGACATGCCTTATGAGTAGCCTCAGCAGTTTGTTCCGTTTGGTTACCCCAAAGCCTTTGCGCTCGAGCTTCGCTCTTGCGATATCATTTATGAAACCGTATCTGACACCAGATGGGCATGTTGCCTGACAAGCTCTGCATGCCAAGCATGAGTAAAGATGGTTTAGCAGTGTTTGCGTTACGCTAACTCTTCCCTCGGCGAGCGCTCGCAAGATGTGTATTCTTCCCCTCGGTGAGTCAACCTCATCAAATGTTTGGGTGAACACAGGGCATGAAACCAAGCAGAAGCCACAACGAACACAATCAAGGAGTAGCTCAAACTCATCGTCAGAGAGCTTAAGTAAGCTATCCGATGCACCGCTTGCATTGCCGACCTTTGTTTGCAACATCGCCCATCCCTACTTACCTCATCAAGCCCACACGCACATTGCGGAAACGCGCCGGCGGGACTCCATGTCCGACATGCATAGTTTGCATTGGCTCACCCTTGCCGCAGTTTGGCAATCCCCACAACTCCCACTCTTTCCCGATAGCATCGCAGTTCCTCCAGAACTCATATGTGATCCCTGTGTATGTCGGGTTCTTGACCATCTTGGTGAGCTTACCTCTTTCTATCAACCAACCGATCTCGCATCCGAACTGGAAGTTAAGGCGCTTGTCATCAATGCTCCAACTTTTGTTGGTGTCCATGAAGATGCCCTCCGTAACATCATTTATCATTTCCTCAAGGCTACAGTCGCCCGGCTCCAAGTTGATGTTCGTCATCCTGATGAGCGGGATGGCGTTGTAGTTCTCGGCTCGCATAGTGCCGTTGCTCCTCTCCATGCCTATGAGCGGAGCGCTCTCTCTGGATGTGAGATAGCCTACGAATATGCCGTCCTTGACCAAATGGAAGCGTTGTGCTTCAACTCCTTCGTCATCGTATGCGAAGCTTCCGAGCGCCCCTTCAATTGTTGCATCTGCGACTATGTTGACAAGCGGTGAGCCGTATTCGAAATTTCCAAGCTTATCTGGGGTTAGGAAGCTCGTGCCAGCGAAGCTTGCCTCCGTCCCAAGAACTCTATCAAGCTCCGTCGGATGCCCACATGACTCGTGGATTTGCAGTGCCATTTGATTTGAGCCCAAGATGACCGTTGTGACCGTTGACGGACATGGCTCGGCATCAAGTAGCTGAACTGCTTCAAGCGCTATTCGTCTCGCATGCTCTTCGAGGTTGAGTGAGAGAATGAACTCATAGCCAGAAGCGGAGAAGTTACCGCCATGTGCAGCTGGATATGAACGGCGCTGGACATCTTCACCTCTAACGGCGGTTGCGCTTATGCCAGCTCCAACCTCTATGCGCTCTTGTTCAATGATTGAGCCCTCAGTGCTTGCGAAGAGTTTCCATTGTCTCCAAATGGTCATGCTTGCTTCGCTCAACTGTATCCCATCAACAGAGCGCATCAGCTCATCTGCGCGCATGAGCAAACGGAGACGCTCATCAATTGGCACATCAAACGGGTTTATACGGCAAGTGGTCTTCCAACTCGCCCTCACTGGCTCTACAGGCGCAAGGGAAACTTCTCTCATTTTATGCATGGCGCTTGTGCGTGCTATCTCAACCGCGTTTTTGGCGACCCTCTCGGCTTCCTCATCGCTCAAAACCGAGCTACTCGCAAATCCCCATGCACCGTTGCATATGAGGCGCACACCAAAACCCATGCTGTGATTTGATACGACAGTCTCTGGCTGTCCGTTCTTCACGAAGAGTTCCTCGGTATATGTCTCAACGATTCGCACATCAGCGTATGTCACACCGTCAACCGAGCACAGTGAGAGCACCCTCTTGGCAAATTCCTCCATGTCCTTTCACGCCCCTCGGGATGACGATGAGGTCTTTGCAGGTTGGGACTGTTAAACCTCTGCGTCAACATTTTAGCGCATAACCACTCACCGACTGCCTGCATGATTAAAAACATGGGAGCCGACGCTTTAGCATGTGAGTCTGCCTCAGGTATAATGCATTTTTGGCTTTGCGCTTTTAGATGAAGTGAAGGAGTGGTGGTGCATGCCATGAAGGTTGCATCTTGCACGCTGAGCAACGGCATGAAAGTTGTGACCGTAGGACTGCCTTGGGCTAAGAGCATTGCTGTTGGGCTGTGGTTTAAAGTTGGAACTGCTCACGAGAACGAGGATGAGCTTGGTATTGCGCATTTTACGGAGCACCTCCTTTTCAAAGGCACAAAAAAGCACACTGGCAGGAGGATCGCTCAAGTTGTGGACGAACTCGGAGCATACCTTGAAGCGTTCACTGAGAAGGAGATGACATGCTATTACGCACGGGTGTTGCCTGAGGGCTTGAGCAAGATACTTTCGCTTATGGCTGAGCTTGTCACCGAACCCGCTATAAACCCGAAAGAGGTGAAGGTTGAGCAGGAGGTAGTGCTCTCTGAGATAACAGAGGTGAATGATACGCCAGAGGAACTCGTTCAAGAGTTGCTCTTGGAAGCGCTTTGGGATGCTCACCCTCTTGCAAGACCGGTCCTCGGGAAGCCAGAGACAGTTAAGTCGTTCACGACAAAATCGGTTAAGTCATTCATGAAGCGTTTCTACGCTCCAGACAATGCAGTTGTGACTGCCTCTGGTTGCTTGGAACACGAGCGTTTCGTTGATGAGTTGCAAAAGGCTTTCAAGGCATTTAACGGGAAGGCGATGCGCGTGAAGCTCAAACCACCTAAGCCTAAACCAAACTTGAAGGCTGTGATGAGGGATATAGGGCAGGCTTATGTGTGCGTTGGTTCACATGGGTTCTCGCAGAGGGAGAGGAAGCAGTTCATTTGTATGGTCCTGCTTGACCTCATGCTTGGAGGCAACGCGAGCTCAAGGCTCTTCCAATCAATCAGGGAAAAGCTCGGATTGACTTATTCCATCGGGACGATGAGCGTTGGGATGAAGAACGCTGGCTTCCTTGCGATCTCTTTCAACTGCGCAAGCAAGAATGTGAAGAGAGCTGCCGAGGAGTTGAACAAAGAAATCAACAAGTTGCTCAAGCATGGTGTAGGTGAGAAGGAGCTTGAGAGGGCGAAGAGACAGTTGCGTTCATCAATGCTAATGTCGCTTGAGAGCGTTACAGGGCTAATGCTTCAAGCTGGCAGACAGCTCATATACTTTGACAGGCTCTTGGCGATGGAAGACCTGCTCTCGCAGGTTAACTCAGTGGCGGTTGATGATGTGATGGCTATCGCAAACGAATTGTTCACGCGTGACAGGATGGCAGTTAGCATCGTTGGTCCGCTTGAGGAGAGGAACGCCGAAGCAATAGCGGACATACTCACCTCGGTGTCGTAGAAGCGCCAACTTGTGTGCCTCTGCAAGCCCTACATCAAGCCAAGTTGCGGAGGTGATCTTCATGCCGATACTCGGTATCGGCATTGATGCAGTTGAAGTTGAACGAATAAAGGTTTTGCTTGAGCGCTATGGCAACCGTTTCCTTAGCAAGGTTTTCCAACCAGAAGAGATTGGATACTGCATGAGGCAACCAAATCCAGAGCAACATCTCGCTGTGCGCTACGCAGTGAGAGAGGCAGTGGCAAAGGCGTTAGGGACAGGTTTCGGCATGGGAGTTAGGTGGAGCGACATTTATGTAGTTCGTGAGGCGAACGGTGTTCCGAAGGTGAGGTTGCAAGGGATGGCTGCCAAGTTGGCTTTCGAGAAGGGTGTCGAGAGAGTATGGATATCGCTTTCGCACACTCAAAATATCGCTGTAGCTGTAGCTGTGCTTGAAGGTTGAAGTTGGAGGTGAAGGTGAAGGATGCGAGGCGAGCTTCATGGGAAGGTTGCTCTTGTTACGGGTGCTTCAAGAGGCATCGGGGCTGCCATAGCGATGCGCTTGGCGAGTGAAGGCGCTTCAGTTGCTGTCAACTACAGGCAGGATGCGGATGGCGCTATGAAGGTTGTCGAGAGGATTGAGGCGATTGGTGGACAAGCCATTGCTGTTCAAGCTGATGTGAGAGATGCCAATCAGGTCAAAGACATGGTTTCAAGAGTTGTTGATAGGTGGGGCAGGATCGACATACTCGTCAACAACGCTGGCATCCTCAGGGAGAACCTTTTGGCGCTGATAAGTGAGAGAGAGTGGGATGAGGTCGTTGATACATCGCTCAAGGGAGCTTTCATTTGCACGAAAGCCGTCATAAAAAACATGGTGAAGAACAGGTGGGGACGCATAATAAACATCTCCTCGGATGCTGGTTTGATGGGTGACACACTGCGCGCTCATTACTGTGCAGCGAAGGCGGGCATCATAGGCTTCACAAAGGCTGTGGCGAGAGAAGTGGCAAGGTCTGGCATAACTGTAAACGCAGTTGCCCCGGGAGTTGTTGAAACCGAAATGATAGCTCATCTCCCTGAGGAGAAAAAGAAAGCCATGCTTGAACTCATTCCGATGAGGCGCTTCGCACGCCCAGAAGAAGTTGCTCACTTGGTTGCCTTCCTATGTTCCGAACTCGCTGGTTACATCACAGGGCAGGTGTTCGTCATTGACGGTGGTTTGAATATGTGAACGGAGTTGGAGAGGTGTTTGGCGCATGGCTGATCATGCTAATGCTAAAAGGCTGAGGATGCTCGGAGTGATTCTGGGATGCATCTTCGTAGCGCTGTCTTGCGCCATGTGTATCGTCCATGCGCTATCCCCGAGAAGGGTTATGCTATCTCCTGTGACATTGAAAGAGCGCTTGCAGATGTTAGAAGCGAGATATGAGAAACTTGAGCGGGCATTCACTGGTGACGAGAATCTCATTGAGATGGGTGCGCTCGCACGCTTGAAGCTTGACAAGGCGAGGTTGATGCTCGAGTCACGCTCATGGTGGTGGAGCGAAGGCGAGATATCAAAAGCGCTTGACGAAGCAGAGCTCACTTTAAATGCATGGGAAGCTAAGAGGGACATATTGAAGGATGCTTCTGGCTTGGTTGAGAGGGCTTACTTCTCACCCGCTGACTGCTCGGCTCAGCCATACTGGGTCTATGTGCCAAAGGGGTATAAGCCGACTTCAAAACACCCGCTCGTCGTTTTCCTTCACGGCTATGACCCATCGATAAACAAGGCTAACCCTTGGCTTCTCACCGAGGATGTCTACCGCATCGCTGACAAGCACAACTTCATCATCCTCCAACCTCACGGGAGAAAGAACACGGACTTCATCAACATAGGCGAACAGGATGTGCTCATAGCGCTTGAGAGGACGATGGCGCATTACAGCGTCGATGAGGATAGGGTGTTCCTACTTGGTGTCTCGATGGGAGGGTATGGAGCATACATCATAGCTTTGCATCACCCGCACAAATTTGCAGCCGTAGCTGCGATAGCTGCGAGGCGCTACCACTTCCTTTGGGGCGAACTTGATCAAACGACGCTCGTGCCACCGAGGGCTTTCGTGCTCATGGCTGAGAACCCATACATGCTCGCCGAGAACGCAATCAACCTGCCGATACTCATAATGCACGGCGAGGAGGATTTGCTTGTTCCCGTCGCCAACGCTTTCCTTATGTCGAAGCGCCTCGCAAGCTTCGGTTGCCCTGTTAGAGTTGAGATACTGAGGAAGGAGTCGCACTGGATCTACTTTGACAGCGCGCTCTTTGAGAAGGTGTTCAGTTGGTTTGAGGGGAAGAGACGCCAACCGTTCCCCAAGAGGGTTGTGTATCACACATTCACAACGGCTTACAATCAAGCCTACTGGATAACAATCCATCAGCTCAAAGAGTGGTGCAAGCGTGCAACCGTCCGAGCATCTGTGCTTGCTGATGGGAGGGTGTTCGTGAACACAAGCAATGTGGCAAGGCTTACACTCGATATTCGTCCCGAGCTTGTAGCCCCAGCAAAGAAGGTGAATGTCATCGTCAACGGTGCGTCCATCATGAAAGGCGATTTGGAGAAGCCGACCATCGTAACCTACGGTGGAAGCCAACAGGCGGGTGAGTTAGCAAAAGTGCACAACCTCTGCGGACCTGTCTGGCATGCCTACATGAGCAATTTCATCATAGCCTACGGCACGAACGATGGGGCAGGCGAGTGTGAGGCGAAAGCGAAACAGCTTGCCGATGAATGGGTTGAGTTCTCCGACGGCGTTGCGAAGGTCATAAGAGATCGTGATGTCACCGAGGAACAAATCAAGCGCTACAACATAATCGCAGTCGGTGGACCAAACGAAAACAGCTTCGTGAGGCTCATCGCAGACAAACTACCAGTGCAATTCCTTGACGGAGGTTATCGCGTAGGCAAGCACGAGGTGACAAGGAAAACGCTCGGTAAGGAAGTCGGCATCGTCTTGGTCTATCCAAACCCTCTCAACCAAAGCCGTTATGTCGTCATCTACGATGGCGTGCTTTGGGGGAGTGGCTTGCCGATCAACCACAAATTTGATACGCTACCAGATTTCGTCATCTTCACCGAAGACCATGAAACAGATGGTGCAAACGAAATTGTATGTGGCGGCTTCTTTGACACTCATTGGCAGGTTGATGAAAACCTCATCTGGTGCAAGCTCAGGAAGTGTCAAGGCAAACTGCTACAAACTGCGCCATAGCGTGGTTGAGAAAGCCATGCCTTCAAAACCATCGTTGTGGTTTGCCTGCTGATACCATATCTCGGTATGAGGTAGGGGTTTGTTTGAGCTGTCATTGGCAACGGCGCTATCTTCACTGCCCAGCGATACCCAGCCTCTCGAGCCATCTCAACAGCTACTGCATCGGCTACCCCTCCGGTATACGCAAGACCGTTCACGGTGATGCCGAGGTTTTCTTCAAGTATCTTCTTTGAGGCGGTGAATTCATATGCGAGGCGCTCTCTGTAGGCATCTCTGCTTAGCTTCCTCAGGCGCTTCGGGTGCATGTGCGAAACGGTGTGTGATGCAACCTCTACGATGCCCGATTGAATCATTTCGCGCAACTGATCCCACGAGAGCCCGAACTTGCCGATTGCATTCGTGTAAACGAAAAGGGTAGCCTTCGCCTTATACTTGCGCAGGAGCGGATATGCAACGGTGTATGCCGAGCGAAAACCATCGTCAATCGTGATCACTATAGGACGGCGTGGTATGGGTTTATTCCATCTACCCTGCATGAGTTCAACGGCTTCGCTCATCTTCAGGAATGTGAAGCCCATCGCTGTAAGCATCTGAAGGTGCGTTTCAAAGCGCTTTGGCGGTATCGCCCAATAAGCATGTTTGCCTCCCTCGCGGAAGTCGTGGTAGCAAAGTATGGGTATGGCATAACCCACAGGCGGTTTGAAAGTGGTCGTTGATTCCTCTTTAGGTGGTTTGCTTCTCTTAGCGAGTTGCGGTGTCTTCGGCGCGGGTTGCAAAACTCCTCGCTCCCGAAGGGAAACGCGAGGCAACAAAAGCAAGCAGATTGCAACAGCACAACTCCCCAAGAGCACTGCAAATAGTGCGAGCAGTTTCCTTCTGCGCTTGCGCTTCAAGTGATGCATGAGTTTATCACCTTCTCACTTGTGTCCTTCCGTTCTTTCGCCGTCACACTACCACTGCAAGCTAAACTTAATATAGCGCACCTACAGGTGCAACCTTTATAACGGTTGGCGTAGCGTGAGGCAGTGGCAATGTTGATGTGTTATACTTGCGTGAGGTTAACGATGCAAGGGATGAGGCGCATCAAAACACTGAGAGTGGGGGAGGGAGTAAAAGATGGCGTATGTCATAACTGAGGGGTGCACGAAGTGCATGACATGTGTGGAGGAATGCCCTGTGAGCTGCATCCAAGAGGGCTCGGATATGGTTTACATCAACCCAGATGAGTGCACCGAGTGCGGGACATGCAATGAGGTATGCCCACAAGATCCGCCAGTCCCACAACACGAAGACGATGTCCCACCAGACTTGAGACACTACATACAGATGAACCGCGACTTCTTCGAGCTCTCAGATGAGGAGTTCGAAGCCAAGTATGGTAAGCCTAAGTAGCGTTTGAGCAAGTTAGAACAGAGGTTGAACTGGTATCAATCCTTTGCCGACGGGTTGGGACGCCTTGATTGAGTGGTGAACAAAGCGTTTCGCTCTTTGTATGGCTTCAATCTGATCCATGCCCTTTGCGAGGTTGGCTGTTATAGCTGAGGAGAAGACACATCCAGCGCCATGGAGCTTCCCTTTCATGATTCGGCGTGAGCGTGTCTCAATGAATCGAACGCCATCGTAAATCAAATCGACGGCGTCATCGCCTTCTACATGTCCTCCCTTTACGACAACTGTGGATGCACCAAGTTGATGCAATATTATGGCTGCCTTCCTTGCGTCCGAAAGTGAACTCACTTTGATTCCAGTCAAAGCCTCAGCTTCAAATGCGTTTGGCGTCAGTATCGTTGTCAGCGGAATGAGCAGGCGTTTGAGGGCTTCGATTGCCTCTTCCATTAACAACCTCGCACCAGTCCCAGCAACCATCACTGGATCAACTATTAGCGGTTGCAAGCCGTATTGTTTCACCTTCATTGCAACGACCTCAATGATATCAGCATCCAACAGCATCCCAACCTTCGTTGCATTTATTTTCAAATCGCTTGCAACCGAATCAATCTGCGTAGCCACAAATTCTGGTGGCACTTTGTGTATTGCGTTTATCCCCAAGGTGTTTTGTGCCGTGAGCGCTGTTATGACGCAGGCGCCGTAAACGCCGAGTGCTGTAAAAGTTTTCAAATCAGCCTGTATGCCAGCGCCTCCACATGAATCTGAGCCTGCTATGGTCAGCGCACAAGGCAAGGGTGGCATTTCACACCTCACCTTTGACGGCTATCGAGCCGTAGCTCATTATTCGCTTTATCTCATCAACTGTGGCTGGTGCTACTCCGCTTTTGCACACGGCTACTGCTCCAGCTGCGCACGCGATTTTTGCTGCGGTCACAAAGTCAGCACCACAACATAGCGCAAGGACTATCGCTGCAAGAAATGTATCGCCAGCACCAGCAACATCGTAAACAGTCACACGATACGACGGTATATCGCAAAGCCAACCCCTCGTATCAAAAAGGCTTGCGCCCTCCTCGCCACGAGTTATGACGAGCCAACGGATTTGCAGACGGCTCGCGAGCGTCTTCCCGATGAGCTTGTAATCGTCCGACAGCTCGCCATTCAACATCGCTGATTCCCTTGCCTCCGACATGTTGAAGCTTAGCAGGTCAAAGCCCACGAACGAGGCTATGTTCTTCGGCTTCGGACCACCGCAGAGCAAAAAGCCATATCGCTCTTGAGCGCTCCGCAGCGAATCTGTCAGCCTGCTTGTGACGACGCCCTTTGCGTAGTCCGAGATTATGACGGCATCAACTTGAGCGAGCATTGAAGCTACTCGCTCGATGAGCGCATCGCATGTCTTGTCATCTATCGTCTTTCTCACCTCATGGTCAATTCGGACGAGCTGTTGCTTGTGAGCGATTATGCGCGTCTTGAGCGTTGTCGGACGCGATTCATCAACGATAATTGCGCTTGTATCAGCGCCGATCTCGCGTAGCAGGCTTTTGAGTTCTTCGCCAGCGCTGTCTTTGCCTATGACGCCTCCGACGATTGTCCTTGCGCCCATTGAGATCAAGTTGTAAACCACATTTGCAGCTCCACCAGGTCCGATCCTCCTTTCACGGCGCAGGAGCACTGGCACTGGTGCTTCTGGTGATATGCGTTCGGCATCGCCAATGATATACTCGTCAAGCATCAGGTCGCCAATGACGAGCACGCTTACCCTGTTAAAGCGCTCAAGTATTTGCTCAGCTTCTTTCATGAGCCGTTCCTCACTCGTCATTTTGTTCCACCGTCATCAGGGGACACCCCTCTGGGGGAGCTTTGACGAGATCACCCTTTGCGCCCTCGCGGAGCACGCGTTCAATGAAAGTGGATGTGGCAACAGCGCAGAAGCTCCCGCACATGCTACACACGCCTTTGCTGACTTCCTTCATGTCAGCCCTATACTCCATCGCCCTGTCGCTATCCATGGCGAGTTCAAACATGGCTTTCCAGTTCAGCTCCTTCCTCGCCTTTGACATCCGCTCATCCCACTCATATGCTCCCTTTATCCCTTTAGCAATGTCGGCTGAGTGCGCAGCTATCCTGCTTGCTATTATCCCAACCCTGACATCCTCAGGGGATGGTAAGCCGAGGTGTTCTGCTGGAGTGACATAGCATAGGAAGTCAGCACCTGCTACTGCTGCTATTGCCCCACCAATCGCTGCAGCGATATGGTCGTAACCTGCTGCAACATCGCATGTGATAGGACCAAGCAAGTATATCGGGGCACCGTGGCAGAGCGATTTCATCATCTTCACATGCGCTTCAATGTGGTGTATTGGGACATGCCCTGGACCTTCAATCATCACCTGAACACCAGCTTCCCAAGCACGCAATGTCAATTCGCCGAGGATTGATGTCTCATACCACTGCACAGCATCGCCAGCATCAGCGATTGCCCCAGGACGCATGCCATCGCCTAAGCTCAATGTCACATCGTATTTCTTGGCTATCTCAAGCAGTCTATCAAAATGCTCATAGAGAGGGTTCTCCGCATCGTTTGCCACCATCCACACAGCTAACAGGCTTCCTCCCCTGCTCACAATCCCCCCAATTCTCCTTGAGCGCCTTAGCAGTTCAAGAGCATGTTTTGTCACGCCACAATGGACTGTCATGAAATCAACGCCTTGTTCAGCCTGCCTCTCAATCACTTCAAACAAATGTTCAACAGTCATCTCCGTTATCGGCTTGCGCGCTTTCAAGAGTTCCTGAGCAACCTGATAAATCGGGACGGTGCCAAGCGGTTTCCTCCAGCGCTTCAGGATTTCCATCCTTATCTCGTCCAAGTTGCCACCCGTGCTCAAGTCCATGATCGTGTCTGCGCCGTATCTAATGCACATCTCGACCTTTTTCAGTTCCTCGTTTATGTCGACACGCATCGGGGATGTGCCTATGTTTGCGTTAACCTTTGTGCGTAGCCCCTCTCCTATGCCCACTGGCTCAGGCTTGCGAACTTTGTTGCAAGGTATGACCACCTTGCCTTCGGCAACCTTTTGCAATAGCCAGTTAACATCAACACCCTCTTCTTCAGCCACAAACTTCATTTGCTCCGTGATTATCCCCTTCTTGGCTGCTTCAAGTTGCGTCATAAGGAATCACCCTTGCTTTCACTTTGGCTTTCAGCCTCCCCTTTCAACTGGCGTTGCTGTGAGCGCTTACCTGTTATGACTTCCGCATCCCCGCGCCTCAGTTGTTCTTCATCTCCCCACTTTAACAGTTGCTCTTTGCTCAGGATTAAATCAGACCTTGAGTAGCCAGCGAATTGCCAGATGTGACTGTGGATGAGCGACGGTGTTGGGCAGGCTTCAACGCAAAGCCCACAGAAGCTACATAGGCTGAGGTCAAAAATGAACTTAACAGGGTAACGCCCCCTGTGCCCCTCGCGCCTTTCAGTCTCAATGTAGATGCAGTGGTCTGGGCATATGCGCATGCAAGCCATGCAACCAATGCAGTTTTCCCTACCAACTTTCATATCCGTTGTTAGCGAGATTATGCCACGGTATCTGTCAGCTATCTTCCTTGAGCCCCACTTCTCCGTTATCGTCATAGCTTGCCTTAGGATGACCGTTCGGTAAAAGTTCTTCCCAGTGACGCATAAGCCCTTCACCAATCCGCCAGTGACTTCAATCAGCCTGCTTAAAGACACATCAAGCTCACCGCCCCTTCAAATGCTTCTCAGCAAATGAGGTCAGCGCTTCTTTCTTATCTCTCGGCATGCGTCTTACCTCGTGGCGAAGTATCTTATCCTGAAGCATCTTAACACCCCAAAGGAGTTGCTCAGGTGTCGGTGGACACCCCGGAACATAGACATCAACAGGTATGACTTTATCCACACCGTTAAGCACGCTATACGAGTCGTAAAATGGACCGCCACTCGTTGCGCATGCACCCATGGCAATCACATACTTCGGCTCAGCCATTTGCTCGTAGAGCAGTTTTATCCTCGGAGCCATCTTGTAAGTTACGGTTCCAGCAACGATCATCAAGTCAGCTTGCCTCGGTGTCGCCCTCGGGATGATGCCATACCTGTCAAAGTCATACTTTGGTCCGATTGTGTGCATCATCTCAATCGCACAGCACGCAAGACCAAATGTCATATACCAAAGCGAGTTCTTGCGAGCCACATTCAAAACCTTCGTAACGCCAACGCTGTTCAAAACATCCTCAAGCCACTCCTTGAACAACTCGAGGCGAGTTGTAAGCACATCAACACGCATCCTTGCGCCTGCGCAAACGCCACTTTCAATAGGCTGGCAAAAAACGCTAACAACATATCCATCCTCAATCAAGTCCTCTCACCCCCTCGGCACGACGAGCAGTGAATGATAGCGAGGTGATTACCTCAAGGGATACCCAATGCAGAAGTATGGCGCACTCCATTTGGTGAGGGATAAAAGCCATAGGGCAAGTGACACGGGATTTGAAGGCAGATTACGAACTGCCAAATTTGCTCAGCACCAAAACTGCATTGGAAGTGAATCCTTTCCCGTGTCCCCTGCCCCGTGATTTAGCCCAAAGAGGAATTAACGGTGGCGCATCAACGGCATTCAGCCCTCACAGTGTTAACCCAGTTTGGGTCTCTACAGGTTGTTCCCGCTGCTGCCCTGCTAAATTCCCACATGCAAACTGGTTGGTATGTCTGTGTCCACTTCATTATCTTCACATGCCCATCAACGAAAAGGAAGTTACCATAGGCATTATGGTCACAGCGCGCGCCGCCACTGCACCAAGCGCAATGGTCTATGCATGTTGTATGCGTTTCAACGATCATCAAAGTCATTGACGGGGCTTTTATCGTAGCTTGTGATGGTGGGCGAGCGCCCCAGCCATATGAGAAGTTATCTGTTGCGGGGTTATCACCGCTCGCGGTAGCCCATGCATATGAGCGGTCAAGATAGGGCTGTTCAATGCTCTGGGCAGCGCAGTTTATACAATCACCGCAATATGGCTGATTGATATACGGGCTTGATGGGCATGTGAACACTTTGTCATTCTTCACATAAGGCCAGATCTCCGACTTCCATGTCCAAAGCCTCCCGATCGTCGGGTCATAGCCACGCACAACCGGGAAGAGTTCGTCGTAGTCCTGGCAATACTGCAAGATAGCCAGCCCGATTTGCTTCAAGTTGCTCTGACAGCTTGCAGTCCTTGCCTTCTCCCTCGCCTTCGCAAACACTGGGAACAGAATCGCTGCCAAGATGGCGATTATGGCAATCACCACCAGCAGCTCTATCAGCGTGAAGCCAACTCTCTTTCCCTTCGTCGCTTTCATCTCACATCCCTCCTTCATGCGAGTTTTGTTCTTCGCACTTAGCTTGCTATCCCTTCAACTCGCCTAACTAACGCCTTCCCTTTTCCATCACCTCCCTCTCAACTTAACTTGCACCCAATCTCACAATTGAGTATAGCGCAAAAAAAAAGTCAACCGTCAACCTCGTTGGAGTGAGTTCTAACCTATCCAAGCCATTGGCTTTGAGAGAGTGAGCAATCGGTGAGCCAAATCTTTCGTCTCCCATTCATCGGACGCTACGGTATAGCATAGCTACACCGAGTGCGAACGAGATTGCGTTTGGTAGCCAGCACCCAACCAAGATTGGTATTTTGGCTTGCCTTGCGAGAATTGTCCCATAATACCATGCGAAGTAGTAAATGAGCACGATGAGGATGCTCAAGCCGAGTGCCAACCCCAAGCCAGCTTGCCTTGTGCGCAACCCGAGTGGTGCACCGAGCAATGCCATAAGGAAGCATGCCCACGCAAACGCAAACCTGTTGTGCAGTTCAGTTAGGTAAAGGAGTTGTTGGAGCTTGCTTACATTGTGGCGTCGCATGTGCTCAATCTTCTCCTTCAGCTCGCCTATGGTCATTTTATCTGGATCGAGTTGCATCGCCTCAATCCTCACATCTTCGATGTTCTTCTGCAGTGGGGGTTGTGGCAAGCCCTGCCAGTCTTGTGAGCGCATCTCTTTGAACTTATTGGCTATCGCTATCTTCCCTGGGTAGAGAACCTGCCAAAAGCCATCAATGAAGACCCACCCATTTCCTTCCCACCTCGCTTGCTTCGCTGAGAGCATGCCAATCGGCTGACCGCTGTCGTAAAAGATGATTTGGATTCCGTGCATGATGCCTTTTGATGGCTCAAACCTTTGAACGATTGCAAGCTGTCTTAGCTCGCCACACGGTGGTTGGCGAAGGACGATGGTTGATGTGGGGGCTGGTTTTCCCAAGATGCGTCTTATCACCCTTTCCGCAGCCCTGTCGCTTTGTGGCATCAAGTAGTTGCGCAAGAAGAAAGCCAGAAGCGATGCCATCACGCCGATGAAAAGCAATGCTGAACATATGCGTGCAAAGCTTATGCCACTGCTGAAGAGGGCGAGTATCTCGTTATCGTGGCTGAGCTGTCCGATGACAATGACGGATGCAAGCAACATAGCCATTGGAAGGCTCATTGTTACGATGTTCGGCAAGCGCAGGACGAAGAATTGCAGTGCATCTTCAACTGGAGCACCTTGCTCCATGATCAACTCAAGTGAGCGGCGCAGGAGTTCACCAGCTATGAGGAAGGCAGAGAATATGCCCACGCCTACGAGAAATGAGAATGTGCCCAACCTAAGGATGTATCTATCCCAAGTGGTCAATTCACTGAGCACCTCTCCCCTTCACATCCTAAAGCTCTCACCCAAATAGAACTGCCTTGCTATTGGGTCTTCGTAGAGTTGCTTTGCGCTCCCCGATGTCAGTATCTTGCCCTTGTGGATTATGTAGCCTCTATCGATGATGCGAAGCGTTTGATAGACATTGTGGTCTGTTATGAGTATGCCGATGCCTTTCTCGCGCAGCTTCAGGATTATGCTCTGAAGTTCCTCAACGGCTATCGGATCAACGCCAGTGAACGGCTCATCAAGGAGCAGGAAAGATGGCGAGAGCGCCAATGCCCTCGCAACTTCAACCCTTCTCTGTTCGCCACCTGAAAGGTCTTGCCCATGTTGATGGCGCAGTTCCTTCAAGTTGAACTCCTCAAGCAGTTGCTCAACTATTTCTTTTCTCTCACGCCTGCCGTAGCCACGAAGCTCCAAGACCGCATGAAGGTTTTGCTCAACAGTCAACTTGCGAAATATTGAAGGCTCTTGTGGCAGGTAGCCTATGCCGAGGCGTGCCCGCATATACATCGGCATGTTGGTTATGTCACGCCCGTTCAGGAAGACCTTACCACCGTTTGGTTTGACGAATCCAACAAGCATGTAGAATGTGGTCGTCTTGCCAGCACCGTTTGGTCCGAGCAATCCAACTATCTCGCCAAGTGAGACATGTATATCTACGCCATCAACGACTGTGCGTCTGCCATAGCGCTTGATCAACCTGTGCCCTTCAAGGCACTTCTTATCAGTGCCATCAGGATTTGCCCTCGGATGGTGATCATACACTGCTAAGATCGGCATAGGCTTTCACCAGTTCAAATTGAACTGGGCGCCACTCAATCACTTTGTTTTGAGCGTTACTTTTTCTCAGCGCCCTCTCTTGTAGCAGGCTTGCGCTCAACTTGCACATTGACCTCTGGGAAAACATCTTCGTCGCCCGGCTCAAACAACAGCTCACCAGTCTCAAGCCACATCACTATTTTTCCAGCCTTCCCAAGCGCCTGTGATATTTCTGGCGATATGCCACGCACCGTTATCTGCGGGGAGCCAGTCATGATGAGCAACGATTCCTTTGGGTCAATTTGCAATCGCTTGCAAGAGCCAGTGACATGAGCCTTCTGTCCTTCCTCAGTTTCCAGATCCATCTCAAGCCTCACATTGCCAACTGCTTCAGCGTCCACAACCGTCCCAAGCGTCTCCTTTGCCTTCACTTCCTTCCTCAAGAGCCTTGCGGTTATCATCTCACTCCATATCTTGCCCTGTGACCATTCAAGGACTGCCTGCCCTTTCGCTATGACCTCAATCGGCTCCTTGCGGAGCATCAGCTTGATTGAAGAATCCTTCTTCGCTTGACAATAGATTTTGATCAGCTCAAGCTTAGTTCCCTTGCCACCTTGTAGCTCAACGGCTCCCATCGTCAGGGCGAAAAGCAACCATGACACCGCAAATGCTGTGGCATACAGTTTACGATAGGTGTGCCTCATCTTCGCTTCACCTTTCCTCATCGTGTGATCAACCTGCGTGTGCTTAGTTGCAAGTATGGCTTGTTTGCGAGTTCAATCTCACCGAGCGCTATATCCGCAGTTGCCATCCCACCGCCACCGCTCAACCCTTCAGATGCTGAAACGAAGACATTGCCTGTTGCGATCACCTTGCCCTTCTCCCACCACCACTTAACCTTTCCCGATCTGAGTGTTACAGCATGTGCAAGTGACTTTAATGTCACATCGCCGACGAACTCAAGCACCCGCTGTTGAGGGAAAAGCAATGCTTGTCCGCTCTCAATAGTTGCATCGACACCGCACTTGCCCAAGACACTGCACTTTGGTTTTATGAGCATGATGATGCCGTCGCGATGCAGGAGCTCTTCAAAACCGATCTCAAACTTCCTCCCAGTGGAGGCTTCCACACCAGTGATTTTATCGCCAGACAGCCTAAGTTCACCAATCTGCGAGAGTAGTTGTTCCCACGAGATTGATGGCATGCTTTTTGTCTCTCTCGCTGTGCCGAGCTCCCCCTCTTCTTGAGCAAATCTTTTCGCGAACAGCCCGACGGCTATGACGGAGATGAGCAGTGCCAAGCCAAACAACGATGCTACAAAGCTTATGTAGCGCCTCATGGGAAGCTTCACCTCAAACTTTGGCTATCCCTGAAGCGACATGAGAGCATGACATAGAGCGCTTTTATTCCATCCCAAGGGCGTAGCTTCTTACCTTCAAGGATGCCCCTCGGGTTATACGAGATCGGAAGCTCGTCTATCTTGACGCCAAGCAACCTGAGTTGGGCTGGTATCTCAAAGTCAAGTTCAAAGCCTCTGGAACGAAGCCTCAGACGCTTAGCCACGTCGCTCCTCATCAGCTTGTAGCATGTTGCGACATCGGTGATCTTAGCCCCATACAGGAGACGGAAGAACAGTGTTAGCAATCTCCTTCCCACTTCATAAATGTTCAACCAGTTGTAACCGCCCATCAGCCTGCGCCCGAGGATTCGTGACCCGAAGACAGCGACCGAATTTGTTCTTTCAGCATGTTCAAGCAAGCGGATTATATCCTTCGGGTCGTATTCCAGATCGGCATCTTGAACGATCACATACTCACCCCTCGCCTTCTTTATCCCGAGCTTAACAGAAGTTCCCTTGAGCATGTTCGTTGGTTGGAAGACAACCTCAAGGCGGACTGTCATGCTGTCTGGACGCCAGCGCTCAGCAAACTCCTTGAGCAACTCCTTCGTCCCATCGGTTGAGCAATTATCCACGACGATAATCTCTTTGAGCACTGGCAAGCGAATCAGTTCCTCAAGGATGCTCAAGACCGTCTTGCGTTCATTGTAAACTGGGACAACGATGGTTAACTTCGGGGAGAGCTGTTTGAGTTCATCGGAGCATTCGCGCGCTATGCCCATGTCCCCGTGCCCCTCTGGATGCCGAAGAAGGAACGATACCAATCGATTGTCTTGATCAAGCCTTCCTTTAGGTCATGTTTTGGATACCACCCTAAGATGCTCCTCGCCTTCTCAATTGACACATATTGGCATCGTATCTCCTTCATTGGCTTCCCAACACCTTCAATTATCGGTTCAAGCTCGCTTGCGCCGCATAGGTCAAGTATCAACTTCGTGAGCTCAAGGACGCTTATCGGTTTCCCAAGACCTATGTTGAAGGCTTCGCCACAAAGCCCACTTTTGCAGGTTGCTTGAGCTAAGGATATGTAGGCGCTCACAACATCTTCAATGTAGATGTAGTCCCGCATCGGAGTCCCATCACTCCTTATGACGGGACGCTGTCCATGCAAAACAGCCTTTATTGTCCCAGGGATGATGCGCGAGAAATTAAGGTCACCACCACCGTAAACATTTGAGCACCTTATGATTGAGATGGGCATCTCGTATGTTATGGCGAAGCATTGGGAGATGAGGTCTGCGCATGCCTTTGAAGTTTCGTATGGGAATGTCGGGCGCAGTGACATGCCCTCTGTGTATGGGAGCGTCTCTTGCTCGCCATAAGCTTTGTCGCTTGAGGCAACGACTATGCAATCAACACTCTTTGCCTTCCTGCACGCCTCAAGGAGTGTCCAAGTGCCACGCACATTCACATCAAATGCCACCGATGGTGTTGCCTTGGCAGCACCGACAAGCGATTGAGCAGCCAGATGGAAGCAAACGCTCACATCGTAGGAGGTGATAATTCGCTCGAGCAGATCGCCATCACGAACATCTCCGACGACGAGCATCGTATGCTCGTCGAGGTGCCACTTTTTGAAAAGTGAAAAAGGGTTGACTTCCCTGACGAGGGCTATGACGAGCGCCCCAAGTTCCACAAGCTTTTTTGTGAGCCAAGAGCCTATGAAGCCAGAGGCGCCAGTCACAAACACGCATCTCCCGTGCCAGAAGCTTTCGTAACTTCCCATCTCGCTCACTTCCCTCAGTCCTCCCAAACCTTCCAAGGCGCTTTACCATCTTCCCAGAGCTGGTTCAAGATGAGAGTGTCCTTGTATGTGTCCATGCAAGCCCAAAAGCCCTCATGCTTGTATGCCATCAGTTCACCGACCTCGGTGAGCTTGACGAGCGTCTCCCTCTCAAGGTCGTCGTTCTCTCCCAAGTATTTGAAGACATCCCTTTTGAAGACGAAGAAGCCAGCGTTTATCCACAGGTCAAGCCTCGGTTTTTCCCTAAACTCAACCACCCTCCCATCGTCGGCGAGTGTTAGAATGCCAAAAGGTGATATCGGGCGGACAGTTGTAACGGTGGCTATGCGCCCGTGCGAGACATGGAAGCGCAAAAGTTCATGCAAGTTGATATCGGAGAGACCATCAGCATATGTTGCGAAGAAGTTCTCGGTGTCAACATACTTCTCAATCCTCTTTATGCGTCCACCAGTGTTTGTTTCCTCGCCAGTGTGGGCGAATGTTATGTCCCAAGCTTCGCTTTGGCTTAGCCATTCAAGCTTCGCCTGAGGTGGACGAAGCATTAGCCTGACATCGCCAACTTGCCATAGGTAACCCTCTGCGAAAAATTCCTTTATCTTGTGTCCAAGGTGTCCAAGACAAAGGATGAAGCGGTTAAACCCATGATGTGCGAATATCTTCATGACATGCCAAAGTATTGGGCGACCACCTATCTCGATCAAAGCTTTCGGGATGGACGAAGTCCTCTCCTGAAGACGCATCCCCTTGCCACCGCACAGTATCACGACAGGCATCCGCGAATATTCCATCGCTGTTTTGTTGCCCATCTTTACCCCTTCCCTGTTGGGTGGATGAAACTTGCATTTCGGCAAGCTCTCACGATACTATCATAGCGATAGCCATCATGTCCCGATAGCTTAAGGGGGAGCGCCTCAGGATGGCAAGGCTTCAAAAGCGTAGTGGCAAGATGAAGACGCTGATGAGCGAGTTGGACAGGTTGCTTTCCATAAGCTACGGTCGAAAGAGATGGCGCAGATGTGGGGGAGCAGTTGAGATACTCATCCGCACAATCCTCTCTCAACAGACGAACGATAAAGCATCGGAAGTAGCCTATAGAAGGTTGCTCGAGCGATTTGGTAGCTTTGAAAATGTGATGACTGCTTCGGACGAAGAAGTTGAGGCGGCGATACGCCCTGCTGGGCTTAGCAGGCAGAAAGCACGATGCATAAAATCATGCCTCAAGCGCATCATGAATGACTTCGGAAAGCTATCGCTTGATCAACTTGAAGGTATGGATGTTGAAAGCGCCATGTCATACCTCACATCGTTACACGGGGTTGGCGTTAAGACAGCTGCATGTGTTTTGTTGTTTGCTTTCGGCAAACCCGTGTTCCCTGTGGACACGCACATCTTGAGGATAACGAAGCGCCTCGGGATAGTTGGCGAGGAAAAGGACGCCACAGAAGCCCAAGCTTACCTTGACGAGGTTATACCAAGCAAGCTCAAATATCAACTGCACCTCAACTTGATAGAGCATGGGCGTAAGGTATGCAGGGCAAGGGAACCACTTTGTCATCTTTGCTCGTTGAGGCGATACTGTCTCTATTGGAGGTTGAAACGGCAAAGCAAACGCACAACGCGTTTCAATCGCTGATCATACAGCTTACGAACCTCTCGCCGTCCCAGTAAACGCCCATTGAGCGGAATTTCTCGTAGCGGTGCTTGCGTAGCTCATCTGGCGGCATGTTTGAGAATTCGTCCAGAGCTCTTACGAGCGCTTCTTTGAGGTTCTGAGCAGCTTCCTTCAAGTTGCGGTGTGCGCCCCCGAGAGGTTCTTTGACTATCTCGTCTATCACGCCCAACTTAAGAGCTTCTGGCGCTGTAAGCCAAAGAGCCTTTGCAGCCTCTGGAGCTCTGCTCTCATCACGCCATATGATCGCAGCACAACTCTCAGGCTGTATGACCGAATACATCGCGTATTCCATCATCAGCACTTTGTTTCCAACGCCTATGGCTATCGCCCCACCGCTTCCACCCTCGCCAATTATGACAGCTATCGTGGGTACGCCGAGCATTGACATGACCATCTGCGACTCAGCTATAGCCCAACATATCCCGCGAGCCTCAGCTTCATCAAGGCACGCTGCTCCAGATGTATCAATGAGCGTAATGATGGGGCGATTTAGCTTGTCGGCGAGCTTCATCACCCTTATCGCCTTCCTATAGCCCTCTGGGTGAGCCATCCCGAAATTGCGTTCCTGCCTTTCCTTTGCGTCTCTTCCTTTCTGCTGTCCTATGACGGCAACAGGTTGTCCATCAAGCCACGCCAATCCCGCCACTATGGCTTTATCGTCTCCATAACACCTGTCGCCGTGAAGCTCAATGAAGTCGTCAAAGATTTCGTTGATGTAATCAAGTGCGTATGGTCTATCTGGGTGGCGTGCGAGGAGAACCCTGTCGTATGGGCTTAGGCTTGAAATGATCTCTTGCATCTTCCTCTTGAGCTCTTCAACTGCTTTTTCATCTGGCGGGCTTTGCCCAGATAGCAACTTGTTCAGCTCTTCCTCAATCGCATCAAGCTCGGCTTCAAACGGGAGTTTGTATGCGCTACCCATCGGCATCACCACAAATTGTATATTTTGCTCATGCCAACCTGATTGAAATTGTGGCGCAAGCCGACTTCCATGAAACCATGCTGGTGAGTTATCTTATGTTGAGAAAGCGCTCGCTTTGAAATGAGAGGCGCCATTTGCTTTAGCCGATGGGGACAAGTGACATGGGACAAGTGAGATGGGTTTGATGAAAAGCTTTCAAGCGTCAAAACCGTTTGGCGCTTGAGGAGGGTGAACTTCTCGGTGAACAAAGTATCTCTTGCTACGCTCGTCTACCTGCCTAATGATGTTCTCAAAGTGTTGAAGGGAACGCTTGAACTTATGTCCGTTAAACTGCTCGTGTATCTCTTTGTCGTGTTCTTTGCATGCCAAAAGCAAGTTGCAGTTTGTGCTGGGCTACCTCAGCCCATCGGGAACACATTTGAGACGCTCATTTCCCGCTTCGGCTCGCGCTACTGCATAAATATGCGTCCGCAGGAGAACAGCTGGTATCAGTCGCCATGCGGGCGCTTCTATGATGAGCGCATCGATGTCATCATCGGTGTGAGGGTGGCTGGGAAACTATACTCGCTCCCGTTCTCGCGACTTGAGTTCTCCAACTTCGATGCGGTCAACCAGACTATCACACCGTGCAAATTGATTTGGAGGGCAAGCTTGAAATCACCCCCCATGAGACTCAACCTGAAATTCGTATCGCCATTCTATCCGAAGGATGAAAGGACAACGCTACTACCCGCATTCATCGTTGAGTTCGTCGTTGAGAATTGCTCAGAAGAACCTCTGCACGGTGAGCTCGTATATGGCAGGGAGTTGAATGCGAGACAGCTCGCAACGCTTCACATGGGTGACGGCGTGGCAGTGTTTGAGACGCAGGGTGTGTTCAAAGCACATGAGGGAGTGAAAGGCAAAGGTTGGGATGTTGAGCTCATGCGTCTCGGCGGTAAAACGATGCTCACATTCAGACGCACTTTTAAACTGCAACCCAACAGCGATGAGAGAAGCATGCTGGTGCTCGCATGCTATTCAAGAGATGCCTTCTTCAAAGCCAAAGGCTATCCATACAGGTTCAAGTATGCTCACCTATTTGGCGATGTTAACGAAGTGATGAACTATGCGCTCGTGAACGCTGAGGAGCTGTGCTCACGCACGGAGCTGTTTGAAAGGACATTGCTTGATCCAGTTGAAGATGACGCGCTCAAGATGCTCATCTCGCTTGCCTTCCAAAGCTACGCCTCAAACGCGCTATGGCTTTTGCCCGCTGAGGATGTTGCCACCTCGATGGGCTTGAAGAGGGAGCCACCATTTAAGCAATGGTTCTCCGTGCTTGAGGGTGGTGGAGGCTTGTTTAACTCAACAGTTGATGTTGAATACAACATCTCGCCCTTTTACTTGCTCTATTGGAACGAACTGCTCGAGATGTTGCTCGATGAGTGGAGTGCCTACCGTAGGGGTGGCATCATAAGGCACGACATGGGTATGGGCTTCGTCGCAAATGGGATGAGCTACTACCACGATATGCCAGTCGAAGAGAACACCAATTTCTTGCTCATGCTTTTCTCACTCTGGGCGAGCACCGCAAAGCATGGTTTGCTGAAAGGGTGGTGGGATGTTGTCGTAGAGCTCGTTAAATACCTCCTCTCAACCGACACCGATGGCAACGGTTTCCCAAACATTGGCACGAGCAACACAATCGACCAAGCTGTCTATGTGACGCAACATGCCCCTGAGCAAACATACCTTGCCATGAAGATGGCAGCGACATATCAGGCTGTCTGGCAGATGGCTCGCTTTGTCGGCGACTTCAAAACAGCAAAGGAGTGCCAGAGCGCCTTGGAGAAGATAACGGCAACGATGAAGAAGGCATGGCTCGGAGACCATTACCCAGTCAGCATTGACAGGGCAATCCCTGGTTGGGACGCTTATTCAATCTACACAGCAAACGGCTGGCTGTTACCGCTCATCGTTGGCGTTAGCCCTCAGGTGGATGTGCAACGCATGCGTATCGACATCATCAACTCAACCAAAGCGACATGGAGGGGCTATAGCTCAACTCACACAAGCGTTGATGTGACGACATTCATTAGCCAGAACATATGGCGTGATTGCATTGCAGCATACCTTGGCATGGATATGGTCAAGAACGCACGCTCATATTGGAGCTTGCAATGGACGCTCAATAGGACGACTGGAGGCGCTTTCGTGGATTCATACAATTACGATACTGGCTACAGCAGTTTGCGTTACTACCCAAGGGGCATGGCTGTCGTCTGCTACATCCTCGCCATCGGTGGCATCTCTTTCAACGCCTTGGAGAGGAAAATCGTTATCCAACCTCTGTTCGAGAATGTGGTTATACCTTTGCCACAGTTTTCCGACTGGGCTTCAAAGAGGATACCTTCGATTGAGTTGCGTCCTTCGGAAGGCAAGCCTCGGATAAGCATAAGGCACAAGGAATTGCTTGAAGGATGGAATGTCGCCATAGGGCGTTAGGAGGCTCTCTACTCCCACAGCTTCAGGATGACTTTCGCAGTTCTGCCTTCGACGAACTCATCAAAAGCCTTTTGCGCCTCTTGGAGCTTGAACTCGTGCGATATGAGCTTGCGCACATCCAAGCCCCTTCTGTATAGCCTGAGCATCTCCCAGTATTCGTATCTGTGGTAATACCAGCTTCCGAAGACAGTTATGTCGCCTCGGATGAGCTGACCTATGTTCACCGTCACTTCCCTGTTCTCGCCTATGCAAGCCACCTTACCGCCTTTACCCACAAGTTGCATAGCCAATTTGAAGCCCTCGGGACGCCCCGACGCTTCCACTACGCCATCAGACATAGCGCCAGAAGTTATATCCCTCACGATGCTGACAACATCTTGTGATACCGCATTGATGGTGAATTCAGCACCAAGCTCTTTTGCGTATCTCAACCTCTCATCTCGCACATCAATTGCTATGACTCGTGCACCGCTATATGCGAGGAATAGCGTGCACCCAAGCCCAATTGGACCACAGCCCACAACAGAGACGAAGTCGCCAGCCTCTATGTTCATGCGTTTACACGCATGGTAAGGAGTGCCAAATCCATCGCCAGTTAAGAGAACGCCAGCTTTGAAGTCAACATCTTCGGGCAATGGCAACGGGACATGCTCTGGGACTGATACAAGCTGAGTTTGCAATCCACAACAGCCTCTTCGTTCATCACAGAATGTGTAGATGCCACGGTTGCACCAAGCGCACTTGCCACATCCCCACACCGCATAAATTCCCACCCTATCTCCTTCTTTCCAAAGCGCCGACCTCGAAGCATCAACGATGATCCCAACAGCTTCATGCCCTGTGTTCGATTCTAAAGGGGCATCGGATAGAAGGGAATGCAAGTCACTACCGCATATGGCAGCTACTTCGACCTTAACGATGACTTCGCCCTCTCTCGGCTTCGGCTCTGGATACTCACGCACAGCCACCTTGCCATGTCCAAGATATTGCACATCAAGCATTTCCTATTCACCTCGCAAGCTTTTGAGTCCGAACAAGATAGCCTCATGATAGTTTGCGAGCGCACGGTGAAGCACACTAACATTTTGCAAACGCTGATGCGCCAGTTCAATGTCTATCAACTGTGCCGATACGGCTAAGGCAAGGTGAGGTAATGAGTATGGCGCTAATGCTACGAGGGCATCTCCGCAAAGATGATATAGCCATGATGCTTCGCCAGCTAAGCGCAGCTTTGCATTCTGGCATGACACCATACGAGGCATTGAAGATGCTTCAAGAAACATCGTCAAGCAGGAGGATGCGCAACATCTATAGGTTGCTTGCAAATGAGTGCGCTTCTGGCAAGGGGCTTTCGGAAGCAATGTTAAGCTCACGCCTCTTCATCGATGATTGGCTCATCGGTATGGTGAAGGTTGGCGAACTCACAGGAGGGCTTGCAAGGATGCTCTCATTCACTGCCGAGCAGTATGAGTTTGAATCTGCATGGCAACGCAAATGGAGGTGGAGCAGGCTTTATTTGAGCGTGTGCATATTGGCTCTGGTTTTCGTCCTACCACTGCCAAACGCTTTGCTTGAGGGTTTTCAGTGGTATCTCTCTTTGGCGCTAAAGCGTATCCTGCCAGCTTTGCTTTCAATCTGGTTGCTGATGTGTTTTCTGCGCTCGCTTTCACGAGTGCCAAAGGTTAGCTCTCTCATCAGGCAACTCACCTCAACTATCCCGATCTTCGGTGGTGCGATAGTTCACAGGGCGATTGCCAACTTCTCACTCGTGCTTGCTCAAGCGCTTGAGGCGGGCATGAGTGCGCATCAGGCGTTAGAGGTAAGTTCTGAAGCTATTGATGTGCCGATGTTGAAGGCGAGGGCAGTTGCTGCAGTCAGGGCTGTCCAATCTGGAAGAAGCTTGTCCGAGGCGCTCTCAACCCTTTTCAGTCCATCGGAAAGGTCATCGCTTCACACGGGTGAGAAGACGGGAACGATATCCAGCACACTGATGCACATAGCAAACGAGAGGAAGAAGCGGATGCAAAGCATCCTTTGGCTATCAATTGTGCTTCAGCTTGCCATAGCGCATATCGCCATAGCAGTTGGCATCGTCTTCTGTGTCGTTTCACTTTACGAAGCCATTTTCAAGTGGGTTGAACGCGAGTTCGAAACGCAATGAAAGACTCGGAGGTGAGCCAATGATGGTCATTGACTTCCACTGCCATGTTGGGAGTGGAGAAGAGTTGCAAGCTCCTTGGACGACGAGGGCGAGCATTGAGCTATACCTTGAGAGAGCCGAGCAAGCTGGAATTGATAGGACGGTCGTCTTCGCGATAACGAGCGAGAACTACGAGCGTGCAAATGCCGAAGTCGCGCAAGTGGTTTCAAAGCATGAGGGTAGGCTCATCGGCTTCGCACGGATACATCCGAGAAGGGACGCTGGCAAGATTGAGCGCATGCTCAGGAAAGCCGTTGAAGAGTATGGCTTTAAAGGGATTAAGGTTCATGCCTCAGAGTCTCTACCAACGAGGGAGCTGTGTGAGGTTGCTTCCGCGATGGGTTTGCCAATACTTGTGGATGTAGCTGGCAAAGTTGAAGTGCTACCTTTACTTGCATCCGAGTTTAGCGATGTGACATTTGTCGTAGCTCATCTTGGGAGTTTCTCCGATGACTGGCGCGTGTTTCAATTCATGCCGTATTTGCTCTCACGGTATGAAAACATCTATGCCGACACCTCTGGCGTCCGCTTCTTTGATTACCTCTACGAAGCGGTTATGCATGCAGGTCCAACAAAGATTCTCTTTGGCTCTGACGGTCCTTTGCTTCATCCGGCGCTCGAACTGCAGAAAATAAAGCTATTGTCGTTATCGCCACAGGATGAGGCGCTGATACTCGGAGGGAACGCCCGCAAGCTTTTGCAAATTTGAAGACGAGCATGAAAATTCGTCCACATGGGAGTGCAATTGGGGTTGCTCATTCTGGCATGCCATAGCTGTTCCTTATCTTGCTCGCTTCTCCTGCCAGTGCTTGAGTGCGTAAACGACGATGTTGATGTTGAAGCGTATGGCAAGCTCTTTAACCTGTGGCGGTATTGGTGGGGCGATCTTGCCCGGGTGATGGTCACATATCACATCGCTGTAGTCGTTGCGTGAGTAGATGACCGCGTGTCTGCCATCAATGTTCAGACCCAGAACGGGGTAATCTTCACCGAGGTCTCCGGGCGGGACAGCGTTTATCTTGTAGAAGGCATTGAAGATCGGATGCGATATCGGCAGTTCTTCCCAGTCGGACAACCGTTTCCCAAACACTTTGCACATCTGGCGCATGAAAGACACATCAAACGGACCATGTGAGCTGTCGCCATAGATTGTTCCGCCAAGACGAACATATTCACGCAACGCTTGCGCCTCTTCTTCTGTCAGCTCAAAAGCTTCCTCACCGTAGAAGAAGAGTATCGGCACATCTTTGATCGCCTCAAGTGTCAACGGGATTTTCCTTTCGACTTCAAGGGTGCGTATCTTTGTGCGCCTGTTAAGCTCTCGCAAGACATTGTGCACCCTGTTGATATGCACATCCCAGTTTGACTTATCAACGATAGCTATGACTGGTTGGCGCATGAACTCACCGCCTATGTTCGTAAACAAGCCACCCTCAGTTGACTCTGGTATCGTGGTAAACCTGACTTGCCTTCCCACATCTTCACGCTTTATAGGCGTCCCGTATGTTCCAGTGCCGATCCTACTCGTGCCAGAGACATTTCCACCGCCACCTGAAACTGGTTGAGGACGCTCACCTGTAGAGGGCGTTGTCCGAGTGCCTTTACCTGCGGGGTGTTCCAAGAGCCCTTTCGGTGAAGTCCCTTGCGGTGGCTCGCCAAGCCCACTACCACCTCCTGCCTTAACGCCTTTGCGATAGCCAGATACATCACCACCAAAGCCTATCGCTGGTGCGCCCGGGGTGGCTTTCATGCCACCGCCACCACCGCGCCCTACTGAGCCGACTCCACCTCCACCAGCAAACGGACCTGTGCCAGAAACATATCCGCCACCACTCCCATAGCCTTTGCCTGATGTGCCAGTGCCAGTTCCACCGCCACCTTGTTCTGGCTGACCGATGAGTTGCGGTGCGCCAACGCCTTCGCCACCAATTCCAGTGCCACTACCTCGCGATGGCGAGCGAGGCATACCGAATGCGCCCGGACCAGCGCCTGCGCCAGTGCCTGCACCTGCGCCTTCACCTATTCCCGCGCCACCACCGCCTATGCCACCAAAGCCACCAACTGTTGGCTTCCCACGCCCTTGTAGCAACTCGCCCGCACCAACGAACCTGCCCGGACGAAGTTTATCGCCACCTCTGCCTCCATATCCTTCACCAACTCCAGAGACGCTTTCCGAAGGACGCAACGCGCCAATCAATTGGTCAAGCAAAGTGCTCCCGATACGCCCACCACCCTCTGTTGCAGTTCCAGAGCCAAACGCCATCGGACGCGGTTGCGATAAGCCCACCCCGCTTCCTGTCGGTCTCCCTATCATCATCTTTTGAGGACCGTGAGCACCAGAGCCACCACCTACATCAAACTCTCCTGCCTGCTTTGCTCCGCCTTTGCCAGGTGGGACTACATCCATCGCGATTGGCGCCCTCATCGCCTTCGGCAGTTCTTTCTGCGCTGGGTAGCCAAGCTTCCCAGATGGAGCTTCAGCGATGCGCACAAGCTCATCCTCTTGCGGTGCTGGTGCTGTAACTCCGGGTCTCCTCTCAACGCCTATGCCTGAAACATTTGGTAGCGTCATCGGTGAAGAAATGGTTGCCTCAGGCTTGGCAGTCATCTTCGTCAGCGAGCGGGCAACCTCAACAACTCTTGATGTAGTTTGCTTGGATGATGGTAACTCTGCCTGCGTTGGTATGATGTCTTGGCGCATCGTCAAGTGCTCTTGCCCAAAAGACGGCATGAGTTTGCTTGTTGGTTGCTCACGCAACCTTTGCGCCACCAATTGCTCTTCCGTCCTCTCAGGTTTTTGAGCTGGCACTTCAAAGCTTGGCTGTTCGGGTAATGCAGGCTCAACTCGCGGGCGGACTGCAACACGCTTTTGTTCATGCTCAACGATGCCTTCCTCTGGTTGTTGAGCAGGCTGTCTAAAGTGGTGTGGCACAGCTTCCTTAAACGCCTGCTGAACGACTGGTGGTTTCCTACTGCTTACTGGTGCGATCGCATGTCTTGGTTGCACAACTCTTCTCGAAGCCACTTGGGGCGCTTTAATTGGCTCTTGAGCAATTGCCTTCTTTTCAACTTCCCGCTTGCTTTCCACTGGTTGCTTGTATATCGGCTCGCTTTCCAGTTGCTCAATCTCAACCCTTATGACTGATTCCCTTTGTCGGAACTGCACACCACCAAACTGAATTGCGCCAAGTGGTAATAGCGCCGTGTGTAAGAACATGGAAAGCAAAACGCATTTGAGCAGGCGTATATCAGCCTGTCGAGAAAGCGTTGATGTGTAACTTAAGCCGTTTATAAGTTGCAGTTTGCTCATAGCCAATCCATCACCCTTTTGCCGAGGCTTTGCGCTTCACCCATTAAGAGGCTTTTGCTGTCTTTGTGGTTGCGTGTTCTTCAGCGAGTGTTCTTAGCTGTTCCAACACACATGGAGCAGTGCTATCTCTTTCTCTCCCATCGTTCCCATTCAATCCTTGGGACAGGTTCTGCAGCTATTGCTGCAACTCTCGCCCCGACCCTCTTCACCGTATCCATGACGGCGACGGCTACCCAGTATGGTATTTCAGCGTCACCACGGATTGTCACTTCCCTCACGCCAGTCTCGCTTATCCTTTTTCTCAGCACACCTTCAAGTTGCGAAGGTAGGACAGGTTGGTCATCCACATAGATTTGCCTGTCTGCGGTTATGCGGATTGTTATTTCCTGTGGCTTTATCGGCTGTGGCGACAGTGCGCCAGGAAGCTTCAGCTTCAAGCCTGTATCTCGCGAGAATGTGGTTGTCAGCAGGAAGAATATGATGAGCAAGAAAGCTACGTCGGACATCGTCACCATCGGTATCGTTGGCGTAATCCTCCTACTACTTCGTTGCAACCGCACTTTTGTCACCTGCCCCTTGAAGAGCCGTAGCCTGTTGCAGTTCTATCAGTTCCCTCGCTACAGCTTCCATCTCAATTGCGAAGGCATCAACTTTGTTGATGAAGTAATTGTAAGCGAGGTTTGCTGGTATGGCTATCACAAGTCCTGTGAGAGTCGTTATTAAAGCCTCAGCGACACCTGCTGCGAACTTCGTTGGGTCTCCAAGCCCATAGACAGTGACTTGGACGAAAGCCTTGTATAACCCTGAGACAGTCCCAAGGAAACCGAGGAGTGGCGCTATAGTCGCAATCGTTGAAAGCCAGACAAGATACTTCTCAAGGAACGACTGTGCTGAGGCAATCGCAAAGTTCATCGCATCCTGCATGACCTCAACTCCCATGTGCATCCTACGCAATCCAGCTGCTACCACTGCCCCTACAGTGCTAATATTGGCTTCGCAAGCCCTCAGCACATCGTTCACCATGCCACGCTTCAGTGCCTCTTCGACTTCCTTCTTGACGATGCGATTTTTGCGTGCGATGATGTGGTATGTCCATAGGCGCTCAAGGAAGAGAGCGACCATGACTATTGAGCAAACCAAGAGCACAAGCTCAAACGGTCCTCCCCTCATGATGAATTCAATCACACTGCTCATCCTATCGCCCCCTTCTTAGAGTGATGTGCAAACATCACCTGTTAAGCTTCTTCAGGCACTCCTTAGCCTTCTCCGCCCACTTCGTTTGTGGATACTTCTCAAGCACTGTCCTGTAAGCCTTTTCGGCTTTCTCATTTTCACCGAGTTGCTCATAACACAGCCCCGCATAGAAATGCGAAGCAGCAGCCCACTCTGGCAAATCTTCGTAAAGCAGGGCTACCCTCAAAAACTCCCTCAGCGCTTCTTTCGTGTCGCCCTTTGATAGCATGCATTCGCCCACCCTAAACTGTGCCTCAACGGCTAACTCGCCAGCCCCCTCAGATGATGCAACGCTTTTGTATAGCTCAATGGCTGTGTCATATTGCTTCCTGTTCTGCTTAGCCCATGCAAGCTCAAACTTCGCACTCGGTATGAACGCTTCGTTCGGATACTTCTCAATCAACTGCTGTAGCACAGCTTCAGCTTCGGCGAACTTGTTAAGCTCGTTCAAGCATTTGCCTTTGTATAGGAGAGCGAATTTGGAAAGAGGGGATTGTGGATGCTCTTTGAGCAAACGCTCAAATGAAGACAATGCCTCGTTGAACTTGCGCTCATTAAACTGCAGGTAACCAACCTGCAAAATGGCGTCAGCCTTTACATCGTCGGGTAGCTGTCTTTTTAGAGCCTCCTCAAACGCTTTGAGCGCTTCGGCTTTTCGCTTCAGCGTCAAGAGCGCCCAGCCATACCTGTAATACGCCTTACCGCATAACTCCTCGTCCTTGCCTGACGAGAGCTTGATGCATTCCTCGTAATGTGCAACGGCTTCATCAGCTTGCTTTCGCATCAGCAATAACTCGCCTATGAGGAAATGAGCCTCTGGCACATATTGGCTTTGCTTGTGCTGTTCTATCAGCCTCTTGAGCGCGTTCATCGCGCTATCTCGTTTGTCTGCGTCTATATAGACCCAGCTCAGTTGGTAGAGTGCATCATCGCAAAGTTCAGAATTTGGATGCTCCTTCAGCAGTAGCTCAAACCTCGATATAGCCTCTTCAAACCGCTTCAACTCATAAAGGCAAAGCCCGTCCCTGTAGAGCGCTGTTACGATTTTAGCCTCGTCCTTTGATCCAGATTTGATGAAAGCGGAGAACTCATCATGTGCTTCGGCGAAGCGCTTAAGCATCCAGAGAGAATTTGCACGCCAGTAGTGTGCCTCGGGTGCGAATTTGTCATCGGGGAAGCGCTTTAAGAGCTCCGCATAGATTGCTTCAGCATCGCCATATCGTTCACGGACATAATGCACAGCACCGAGCGCAAAGAGAACTGCCGAAGTGACACTCGTCTTCTGGAAGCGCTCAAGCAAAAGTTTGTAAATGCGTTCGGCAGTCTCATAGTCCTTGTTCTCGTAAGCCTTCTTGCCCCTCTCAAACAAAGCTAACGCCACTTCTTCCAGCACCTCTTCTGTGGGTTTCACGCCCTCAATCAGCTTTGCGAGCATGTTGATATCGCCAACCTGAGCCAGCTGTCTCATCAAGGTGGCAACAAGCGCTTTGATGTTTTTATCTTCGGGCATCCCTTTGAGCAGTTCAACAACGAGTTTTGAGGCTTCATCAAACTTTCCTTGCTTAAGCAGGCAGTCGGCGAGGGTGGCAGTTATGAGTGAGGCTTCCTTTTGCTCCTTAACATGCTTGAGAGCCACCTTGAACGCTTCTTCGGCTTCTTGAAACCTTTCCATCGCCATGTATGCTTCTCCGAGTGCTGAGTATGCCCTCGCAACATATGGCGAATTGGGCATAGCTCTTATGAGGAGCAAGAACTGGGTTGCTGCAGCTTGCGGTTGCTTCATGCGCAGAAGGCATTGCCCACTCCAGTAGATGGCATGGTCGGCAAATGGGTTTTCCCTGCTGTCGGCTACCTTCCTGTAGAGCTCAAGAGCCTGTTCGTAGCGCTTGAGGTTGAAATAGCAATCGGCTTCCCTGACAACAGCTTCTTTGCCAGCCTGAGTATCAGGGTGATGTCTGGCGACATCGTTGAAAAGCTTTGCAGCCTCCTCGTAATTCCCTTGTTCGAAGCTGACCCACCCAAGCCCCAAGAGGGCGTCTGCGACTTCCTTTGACTTCGGGTAGCGCTTCAACACTTCCTCGTATGCCCTCTTAGCCTCCTCATAGCGCTTCAGGTCAAGAAGGCATTCACCAATAAGCCATTGACATTGCGGTGCAACATCGCTCTCTGGGAAAGCCTCCACACAGCGCTTGAAATATGAGAGCGCCTCCTCCTTCTTCCCGAGTTCACGCATAGCCAAGCCAAGCGAATAGAGCGCATAAGGTGCTTCAACGCCTTTGGGGAACTTCTTAAGCACCATCTCATACCAATTTATCGCCTCATCATACTTGCGCATCTGGTAGTAAGATTCTCCGACCCAGTATGTTGCCCTTGCCTCAACATCAGCTCTGCCTCTGACCGAGGCTTCCTTTGCAGCGCTCTGAAAAGCTTTCAACGCTTGCTCATAGCGTTTCAACCTGAAGTAGCAGTCCCCAAGAACGATAAGAGCTTCTGGTATGCGCTCATCGTCTCTGTGTTGTTTCACGAATTTTTCAAACTCCTCGATTGCGAGCTCTAACTCCTCCTTCTGATACAACCGAACGGCGAAGGCGAAATCCTCATCAGCAGTCCCAGCGATTGCAACGCCATGAAGCAACACCATGTTTAAGGCAAGGGAGATGAAGACAAATAATGCGATGCCTTTACCGCTTAGGCAACGAAGCCTCATCACCTTTCTTTCTCACCCTCCATCTTGTGGTTTAGTTCAACCTAAACTGACAACCCTTTCAAAGGCGGGGTTGCGCCCTCGCCTGCTATTGCCTTTGTGATTTACCTGAAAGCCTTATGACCAGTGCTTCTTGTTTGCCCTTTGCAAACCCCATTGTGCGACATACTTCGCCAGCAAACGCCCAGTCCGCTGTTGCGCACCCCTCACCAACCCAAGGGCGATACGCGCAGAGCGTGTAAACGCCCGGCACAGAACCATCTATCCTGAAGATACCGTCTTCATTTGTTGATGACGGAGATGTGCGTGAATCAAGAACCCACACCATCGCATCAGCTACGAGGTTTCCCTCCGCATCAACCACAACCCCTTCGTGCGACATGCGTTGCAGGTATGGATCGGCGGGTATGACTGGGAAGATGTTGAACTTGCTCCCTGCACCTTGAAACAAGCTCTCATCACTGGTGTCGGGATTGCTCTTCCCCCACCATATCTGTTGGGCAACTATTTCAATTCCGCCAACGGAGTCGCTTATCAACACTTTCGAGATAACTCTGTTGCAGTTGCTCCGTGTGTTTATCTTGAGGAGTCTTTCGTTAGGCGCTGGGCTTTTACGGATATGTATTGCGCCCCAACCTTGTTCTTCACCCATGTCCGTTATCGTCACATCCTCAAGCACGATCCTCGGGAAACGCCCTTCAGCGTTTGGCAAGCCTGCTAATGTTCCGCACTTGCTCACATGACACCAGAAGAGCTCAAACGATTTGCCCACCTCGGATAGCGCAAATCGCTTGAAGTTGCGTATCGTGCAGTGCTCAAGGTATGCATCGCCACCAATGGCATCTGCAAGCCCATCTTCAATAAGGCAATAGCGTCCAACGGCATCTTCACCAAGCATGAGAGCGCCCATACCGCATCTCCTTATGCGCGAGAATTCAATCACACCAGAGCGTAGCGTGACAGCGAACTCGAGCTTGTTAAGTGAGCCAACATCTTCAAACCAGCAGTAGCCAACATAAACTTTCGCCTCAGCGTTCAAAGGCTGTCTCAAATGCCTGAACACGCAGTATTTGAACGAGGTCCCTTTCTTTCCGAGTTCATCGGCTGGTCTCGCCGTGCCAGAAACGATTATGCCTGTGACAGCGCCCCTCTTCCACAAGTCCTCGCTTGCACCTTTGAACAAAATTGGCTTTGTAGCTGTTCCGATGGCTCTCAGCTCGCCCATGACGACTATGCTACCCCTCTCACCAAACTCAACAGTGACATCTGGCTCTATAGTTAGCGTGATACCCTTCGGTATGCGCAACTCGCCATCAATTCGTATAGGGCTGTCCTTGCTCCCCCAAACTTCGCTTCGTTGTAAAACACCTTGACGCACTGAGACTGCTACACATACATTGAAGCTCACAATCGTAGCGAAGAGAAGGAAGGCGCTGAGCATCATCGTCCGAATCATTCGCATCACACCTTTCTAAAAGCTCTGTGGACGCGAGATTTGGCGAGAGCAAGATGAACGCACTTTGACACATCATTTTGATGACACTGTGAAATGCGCGGTTGCCCGCTTCGGCATCTGAAGCGATGCCTTAAGGGGTTTGCGTGGCAGGTTTGAAGCTCTAACATCACGAAGTGCGGGCATCACCTTTATCGCTCTCTCTTCCCATTCTTTTGGGACGGGCAAGGAAAGCGCTAAAGCGACTATAGGAGCGATATCGCAAATCGAGATTAGGCAGTTCAGCTCACCTCGCAACTTCATTGCGCCACCAGATGCAATGAACGGTATCAGCTTGACCTTTTCGCTGTTGCCGTAGTGCCATCTGCCTTCACCACCATGGTCTGCCGTCACTACGAGCAACAAATCTTCCCACATCTTCATTTCGCTCAGCGCCTTTATGATCGTGCCAATGTTCTTATCGCACTCCGTAACGGAAGCAAGCTGTGCTTTGCTTCCCCAACCGTATTTGTGTCCGAGCCAATCTGGGTCTGGCATGTGAATGAAGAGCAGTTGCGGTTGAGCACGCCTCAGGTAATCAAGCGCAACAGATGTTACTTTGGTAGCGTTCGCTTCTTTGATCTGTGGCGCATAGTCAACCCACTTCGGGTTAGCGAGGTGCATGAGTTTCTTTTTGCCAACCACCATCGCTGTTTTCATTCCCACAGCCTTCGCATACGCAAAGAGCGTTCGGCGTTGCACATATCCCCTCTCAGGGATGTAGGTATCAAAGTCAAAGCCATGAACGGATGGTGGGACGGCTGTAAAGAGCGAGACATGTGCAGGCAATGTTGCAGGTGGGTCAACAGTTTCAGCTTTGAGTGAGTAGCAACCGTTGTTCATGAGCCAACGAAGGTTTGGTGCATCCGCCTCTTTAAGCACCCATGAGCCAAGCCCATCAACTGTGATAATGATCGCCCTCTTTGCAAGCGCTTGCCTCTGGTCAGCTTTGATAGCCTGTGAGAAGGACAGCAAGACAACGAGCAATGTTAAAGCCATCCTCTTGCCCACATCCCGCCCAACCTTGCTAACCTCATGCCTCATCACATTTGTGCCCTCCCCAATCGCACCTTTATTTTGAGCGGTTGCTCGTTGCGCAGAAGCTCAATCACCGCTTCGGAGTATGGTTCGGCAATCCACACTTCCCGTATCAGGTTTATCCCTGAGTGTATCGGTTTGCCGTTGAAGCGGACGATTATATCGCCAGCTTGTATCCCGGCGTTCGCTGCTGGGCTTTGCGGATGGACCTTCAATATGAGTGCACCTTCTCTTGGCTTTATGCCATAGCGTGTCACTTCTGGCTTGTCAGCGCTTTCAACGACCACACCGAGGTAAGCGTGCTCAACTATTCCACCTTTCATCAACCTGTCAAGCAACGCCTTCACGGTGTTGATCGGGATCGCAAAACCAATACCTATTCCGAACCTCTCCCCTGCAGGGTTGTAGATGAATGTGTTGATGCCGATGACCTTGCCGTTTAGGTCAAGCAATGGACCTCCGCTGTTACCTGGGTTGATGAGGGCGCTCGTCTGGATGTATGAGTGAACGCTTCTCCTGCCTTCAACCGATTCAAACTCCCTTTCCTTTGCGTTGATGAAACCGATTGTGACAGTTTGTCCGAGCCCAAATGGGTTGCCTATAGCTATCGCCCAATCGCCAACTTCAACCGTGTCTGAGTCGCCAAACTCAAGTTTTGGTAAGGGCTTGTTTGCGTTCACTTTCAAAACGGCGAGGTCAAGCCAAGGGTCAACACCTACAGCTTTTGCTGGTAACTCCGTCTTGTCATACAACCCGACGCGTATGTTTCTCGCTTCCTCAATCACATGAAAGTTTGTGAGGATGTAGCCATCGCTTCTGAATATGAAGCCAGAGCCGATTCCCTCGCTTCGTGGCAGTGGCTCCCCAAAGAACTCATGTAGCAACTGCTCAAAAGGGTCAGCCACAACCCTCGTAACTCTTATGTGCACAACCGCAGGCTCGGCTCTCTTAGCTATGTTCGCAAACGCCTTCTGCCACGAGGACACTTCCGCCCGAGCATTCACACTATCGGGAAGCACCTTAGACGGTGTTGAAGGGTTGCTCTCAACGCTCCTGTTGGCGCTATGCTTGCCGAGCTTATAGCCACACAGGAGCGCAACGGAAAACACTGCAAGTATTATGAGCACTCGCTTCATGATCCTCCCACCTCGTTCATGAGGTCTTCCGTTGCTCATGCATTATTTGACGCGGACTTGCAAGGATAGCGGTTGAGCGCCTTTTTCCTCAAACCATATTTTGCGCATATACACCATGTCCAACTTGAGCGTGTAAGTTCCAGCCTTCTTAGGCGAGTGTAGCGTGACTTCAAACTCAACCGTTTCGTTTGGCTGAATGTCTTTTGGCACGCTGGCAATGATGGAGCTCTCAACAACGAACCCTTTCTCATCAAGCCACTTGCATCCGAGTTGCGTTATCTCATCGCCAGTTGCACGCCATGTGAATGCGCTTCTGTTGCACAGCCGTATCCTCAAGGTGTAGACTTGCCCGCTGATGAACTCGCTCGGAATATCATGCGATATAACTTCGTAGTCATATTCAGCGGTGACATTCACTGGGACATTCAGCGTTGGAGAGCCGACCTTCCCGAACCAACCCATCCCTTCCATATACAGATCCCAACGCAATGTCCACTTGCCAGTGAGCCTTGGGGCGCAAACCCTCGCTTTGACCTTCACTGATTCACCAAACCTCACATCCCTCGGTAGAGGTGTCCTAAGTTGCACTACATCTTTAAGTTCGTTCCCGTTCTCATCGAGCCAGCAGTAGCTTAATGTCACTGGTCGCTCACCGTTAGCGAGCCATGTCATTGTGCCGCGATTTAAAATCGTGATCTCAACCTCATACTCGTATCCTGCTACCATCGTTGTGGGGTGCGAAAGCACTTGGAACTCAGCAACGCATGTTTGGCGCTGAACCATCACATCGACTTTAAGCGTCGGAGAACCCATGTTGGAGAAAAGCGCGTTCCCTCCCTTAAGCAAATCCCAGTGTAGTGTATAGTTTCCAGCTACAGGCGGTGCTTGGATTCTCGCGGCAACTTCAACTGTTTCTCCGGGCATGACATCGTATGGCATCGGTGTCTCAATCGTCGGCACTGAAATGCTCTTTCCGCTCTCGTCAACCCACCGATAGATCACGCAAACCCTTCTTATCCCCTTGCTCTCCCAGACGAGTGCCCCCTCGTTCTTGAGGCGCAAGTTCACAAGGTAAATTTGACCAGGTAGCATCGTCGTTGGTGTGTTGTGCCAAAGGTATGATACCGAGTAAGGCGCTTTGACGCTCACCTGATGGGCTTCAAACTTACTCCCCATATCGGAGAACCAGCTTTGCGTGTTCCCTTGACCTTGAATGAGCATATCCCACACAAGCTTATACTCACCCACAACAGATGGCGAACGCACTCTCGCTACAACTTCAACTGTATCGCCCGCTTTCACCTGTTCCTCAATCAAGTTCATTATCGGTTGCTCATCAAGCTTTGCGCCCTGCTGATCAAGCCAGTGATATGAGAGGAAGACCTTCTCCTTCGCATCCTTTGTGTTCCATGGCATTGCACCAGTGTTGCGTAGCTTCACCCTGATTGTGTATGTTTGGCTTGGAACCATATCACGAGGTGTGTTATGCCATATGACTTGTGCAGCATAGCGCCTCACAACGCGCACCGGGATCATAAGCGTTTGGCAACCCTCTTCTGAAAACCATATGGCGCCACCATGACACAAGTCCCACTCAAGCGTGTAGCTACCAGCCTCAGCAGGCGCAACAACTGTAGCTACAACTTGAACTTCCTCGGACTCGTTCACGACCTTCGGGATGTTGAAGTGACCACCACGAAGCACAACATTGCCTTCCGCATCCCTCCAGCGATAGGAGAGCGTAACTGCAAATCTACCAGACGGTTGCCATGTGAGCTTCCCGATGTTGCGTAGCTTCAATATGACTTGGACTGAGTCTGAGGTGACCATCTCCTCTGGCACTGTGTGCTCAACATACTGGACACCATAAACTCTCTCCGAAAACACTGTCACCCTGTCTTCACCAACATCGTCCTCCTCATCGTAAACGCGTAAGCGCAAGGTGAGCGCACCGCTTATCTGGGTTGTATCCAAAGAAGCTATCGGCTCATCGCTCAACTCGCTGAATCTCTCTGACACTTTAACATCCAATGGTGTCCAATCGCTCGGCTTCAGACCGAGCCCATACTCAAGCGATATGCGTTTCACATTCCCATGGTGGACTTTGAGAGTTGCCCTAACACTGACTACGCCTTCAACGCGCTCGCCCTCCTTTGGCGATGTTATCTTTGCGTATGGCAAAAGCCTCTCAAGCTGTATGAGGATTACCTCTCTGTTGCCACCGACAAGTGCATCGCAAGCTATCAGATCGCCCTTCGGTGACCAACATGGTGATGATGGCTCCTCAAAGGGGATGGGGAGCGTCCTGCATACGCTCCCATCAGCACTGACTATGACCAATTCGTAAGCCTTTCCCTTTCGCCTGACAGCGCAAAGCCATTCACCGTCTGGAGACCAAGATGGAGAACTACCACCTTGCAATATGAGTTTCTCGGTTCGTTCGGATATGTCCATGACCCATATGCCCCTTTCATCACCATCGCCAGAGACGAACGCCAAACGCTTCCCATCTGGAGACCATGCTGGATCCCAAGCGTTGTTTCGGAGCTTAAAAAGCCTCTTCTCATCGCCGAGTTCAAGCATCCATATGGCATCCACACCGTCCCTGTCGGAGACGAAAGCCACCCTCTTGCCATCTGGTGATATGGCGGGCATCCAGTCGATGCCCGGCGAATCTGTGAGTTGGTATAGCTTGCCAGTTGTCAGCTCAAGCATCCAAACATCGATGTTGCCCGAACGATTGCTCACGAAGGAAAGCAACTCCGCATCTCGTGCCAACGATGGTTTGGTGGCGAACTCGCCCACAGATTCACAATGCACGAGCTTTTTCAAATCGCCAGTTGTAAGGTCAATCATCCATATCTCGTTCTTGCCATCCCTTCCTGAGACGAATGCGAGCTTGCTACCGTCGCCAGAGAAACATGGCTGTGCATCGATTGCTGGTGAGCTCGCCACAACCTTTGTTGAGCTAACCCTTGTTATAGCCCAGCAACAACTGTGGGCTATGAATACCAGTAATGCTAAAGCGGATCTAACCCGCACCCTCTCGCACCTCCTCGCCGTGCATTTCAGTCTTATACGCTTGGCTTGATAGCTTTGCAGACGAGCGAGACGCCGAAAGGCAAGTCAATGTATTTTAACAGCGTTGCCTCAAGTTGCAACATCGCTATCAGCGCTCTGTTGAGTGGCTTTGGAAGCTCAATTAGAGCTGTGTGCTTCTTCATGTTGTGCTGTGCGATTAGTTGCAACTTTCGGAATACGAACACGAACGGTAGTAGCGGGCATATGGCATAGGAAAGCTTCTGGATAGCGAAGCCGACCTTGTTAAGCTTCAGTTTGAGTTCGCTCATCGTGTATCTCCTGAAATGCCCTAACGCTATGTCGTGCCCACTCCAAAGGAACATGAAGGCTGGAGCCGTAACGATCAAGATGCCGTTAGGTTTTAGTATCCGCCAAAACTCGCGAAGTGCAGAGACATCATCTTGCAAGTGCTCAAGGACATCAAGCGCTGCAATGAGATCAACACTACAGTTGCGGAACGGGAGCGAGCATGCATCAGCGCATATGAGATCGCCATCCCAATGCTCCCTGCAAATTGAGAGTGCTAATGGCGAGATATCAATTCCGATGCACAACCCATATGACGATAGCAACTCCAAGTTTCCGCCTGTCCCGCATCCGACATCTAACACGATGTTGCTTTTACGCTTCTTAACGCCGTTGAGGAGCGTTGCCACTATCTTCCTTCGCCCGACGAACCACCAATATGAGCGTTCAAGGCGATACTGTTCCAAGTATTCTCTTTCTTCCAGAATTTCTCCACCTCATCTTCATGCGCTGTTGTGGAAGGCTACTCCTTTAGCTCCTGTCCTTCATCCAAGAAGCGCATCAAGAAGTTGAGCACATGGCTGAGCTTGAAGCGCCTTTGGTTTCCAGAGGTTCTGTAGTGCTCGAGCAAGCCCGAGTTCGTATATCGCCTGACAGTTGTTTGACATACATCAAGCAGGAATGCCACATCCCTTATTGACATGTCTGGGTCAAGGAGCTTGCTGAGCAATTTCCATCTCGGGTTTTCGTGGGCGTGCCTGTTGACATCCGATTGGAGTTTAGCTATCTGAAGCAATGTTTGCCTGAACAGTTCATCAAGCCTGTTTTGGCTTCTTGGGCTCTTTATGCTCGCCCAAAGTGAACGCCTCCGCTCTAACTGTTTCTTGACTTCGTCACGCACGCTCACATCCTCAGTGATTGCAGGTTGCTGTGTTGGCTGTGTTTGTTCTTTTGGGATCGCATACGGGCGTTGGGTTGTCGTCTCCAACCGATGAGCACCAAACTGAACGGGGCGACCCCAAGAGAGCGGTCTCGGACGAACGAAGCTCTGGCGTGGTTGCTGTTGTTGCTCCGCTTCCTTGCTCTCCTTGCTTTCAGCCTCCCCTTTCGCTATCTTCTCTTGCTCCTCCAGATAGCGCATCCACTCCTTTAGCGACATGCCCCTCTTTCCCTCGTCCATCTTTCGTCACCCCTTGAGAGCAGTGCTAAAACATAGCAATGCACGAAACGCATTCTCCCTCTGCATGGCTATTATATATCATTGCACATCCGACTACAGCGCCACATGACATGTGCTACAATGACTTGTGGTGCTCTCTCGGTGAGCCTTCTTTGGTGTGTTATTTTTACATGCGTTTGAACGGCAGGAGGTGAAATCGTTTATGCCAAAACGCCCAAAGGAAGATGAGCAGGCATTGCCCTTGCAAAACGATGTCGTTGAGGCGTCTGAAGTTCCACCGACGCCACAAGTGAACATAAGCAGTGAAAAGCTGAGGGCGCTTGAGAGCGCTATAAGCCATATCGAAAAGAAGTTCGGCAAGGGAAGCATAATGCGTCTCAGCGATCAACCGACAAAGCTCACAGTTGAAGTGATACCGACTGGCTCAATATGGCTTGATATTGCTGTGGGAGTTGGTGGCATACCGAGGGGACGCATAACCGAGATATTTGGACCAGAGGGCTCTGGCAAAACAACACTTGCCTATCACATAATCGCTGAGGCTCAGAAGATGGGTGGCATAGCTGCTTTCATTGACGCAGAACATGCTATGGATAGGAACTATGTCACAGCGTTGGGCATTGACCTTGATAGGCTTTACATCTCCCAGCCAGATTCGGGCGAGCAAGCCCTCGAGATCGCAGATGAACTTGTGCGCAGTGGCGCAGTGGATGTGCTTGTGATTGATTCTGTTGCAGCGCTTGTCCCGAGGGCTGAACTTGAAGGGGAGATGGGAGATCAACACATGGGTTTGCAGGCAAGACTAATGTCGCAAGCGTTGAGGAAACTCGCAGGCTCAATAAACCGTTCGCGCACCGCAGCAGTGCTCGTTAACCAAGTGAGGGAGAAGGTTGGGATAATGTTCGGTAGCCCAGAGGTGACGCCCGGCGGTAGGGCGCTAAAGTTCTGGGCTTCCTTGAGGCTCAGGATAAGCAAGGAAGATTCAATTCGCTCTGGGAACGATGTGATTGGGCTTGTATGCAATGTTAAGGTCGTGAAGAACAAGGTCGCACCGCCTTTCAGGGAGGCTTCTTTTGAAATACTCTTCGGTAAGGGCATTTGCAGATACAGCAACATTTTGGATGTGGCAGTGCAATATGAAATCGTGAACAAGGTTGGGGCTTGGTATAGCTACAAAGATGAGCGTCTTGGGCAAGGAAGGGAGAACGCGTGGCGCTACCTTGAGCAACACCCCGAACTGGCAGCCGAAATTGAGGTTCAAATACGCAAGATGGCAAGGATACCAATACCAACATGGCTTGAGGAACTCGCCGCAAAGCGTTCAAAGGCTGTCGTCGGGGTAAGCGAGTAGCGGTGCTTGATGAGCGTTTGGGTTGCTTACCCTTCCTTGCCTGAAAGCAAGGGTGAGTAGCCGATGGGTAGGTCAAGGGGAGCAAGTGGATGTAGAAGCGCACTTGACTATTGCATGCGCTTGCTTTCTCGCAGGCAATATAGTAGTCGTGAGCTTGAGATGAAGTTGCGGAAGCGTGGCTATGGTGAGCAGGCTATAGCCGAGACCATCGCGAGGTTGAAGGAGCTTGACTTGGTCAACGATTACAGGCTTGCTGCCGATGTTGTTCGGTCTGCAATTGAGCGCCGAAACAGGGGTAGACATGCGCTCATAGCCGAGATGAAAAGGTTGATGCTTCCAGAGGAGTGCATTCGGGGCGCTATCATGGTTTTTGACGAGGGAGTAGAAGCCGAGATAGCGACCGAGCTCATGCGCAAATGGCTGGGTGAAAGGAAGTTGTCAAACGAAACCGATGGGGCGATGAGCGACGAAAATAAGAAACTGAAGAGGCGTATGATGGAGCGGTTGCTAAGGCGTGGGTTCAGTGTGAAGTCTATAGCGCTCGCATTCAATCACATGGGGTGGAGATTTTTTGAAGGCAGTGAGTGGATACATGAGCACTCGCCAAGTCAAGCCCCGACTCGCGATGAGCCTACATAATTTCGTCAAGCGCTGACAGTTGAGCAAACTCCACTAAGCCCCGATCCTACCCTCGGCTACCCCCTGAGAATGAAGGGGGTGAAGAAGATGAGCGCACAGCCGTTTGCCTTACTACTCTCGTTAGGCTTGTTCATCGGCTTCTTATTCGGCGCGGGGCTTGGCTACTTGGCATTGTTAGCACACAAACGCAAAAGCGAGATGGAGTTGCAGGAGAGGGAGAAAAAGCTAAGAGAAGCTGAGCAGAGGAGCATCCAAGAGATCCTTCGAGCGCAGGAGGAGTTACAGCGTCTTAGGGTTGAGTTTGAGCAGGAGCAGAGGGAGAGACGCAAAGAGCTACAGCGCCTCGAAGAACGCCTCAGGGACAAAGAGGATTTGCTCACACAAAAGGAAAGCATCCTTGAGAGCCGTGAGGCGGAGTTGAGGGAGCGTGAGCAGTCGCTCGCCGAGCACAAGAAAGAGCTTGAGGGGCTGGAGGCGGAGTATAGACGCAGGCTTGAGGAAGTAGCGGGTCTCTCGAGTGTTGAGGCTAAAAAACTTTTGCTTGCAGCCCTTGAGGAGGAACTGGCTGACGAAATTATGAAGCGTGTCGCGGAAGCTGAAGAGAAGGCGAGGGGAGAGGCTGAAAGGAGAGCTCAAGAGATACTCATAACAGCTATGCAAAGGTGTGCCGTCCAAGTTGCGACGGCTTCAACTGTCACCGTCATCTCTCTTCCGAATGAGGAGATGAAAGGGAGGATAATCGGGCGTGAAGGGCGCAACATCAGAACCTTTGAGATGCTGACTGGGGTGGATGTGGTGATTGACGATACACCAGAAACGATTGTCCTCTCTTCCTTCGATCCCGTCAGGCGTGAGATAGCAAGGGTGGCTATGGAGATGCTGATTGCTGACGGAAGAATCCACCCAGCGAGCATTGAAGAGGCAGTAGAGAAGGCGCGCCAAGATGTTGAGGCTCGGATGATGAAGGCTGCAGAAACAGCTTTAATGGAAGCAGGTGTGAGCGGGATACCGCAAGGTCTTATGAAGTTGCTTGGCAGGTTGGCGTTTAGGGCGAGCTTCGGGCAAAGCGTCCTTTGGCACTCCGTCGAGGTAGCTATACTTGCGGGAGCTATGGCTGGCGAAATAGGCGCTGATATTGAAGTTGCGAAGAGGGCGGGTCTACTGCATGACATCGGGAAGGCAGTTGACCATCAGGTTGATGGGGGACATGTCCAAATCGGTGCTGAGATACTGAGAAGGTATGGGGAGAGCGAGAAGGTTATACAGGCGATGCTCGCTCACCATGAGGATGTTGAGCCACAAAGCGTTGAGGCAGTCCTTGTCGCTTTGGCTGATGCTATGTCAGCCTCAAGACCCGGCGCAAGAAGGGAGAGCCTTGAGGCTTACATACGCAGACTGCAGAAGATGGAGGAGATAGCACTATCATTTGATGGTGTCCAAAAGGCTTACGCGATAAGGGCTGGGAGAGAAATACGCGTCATCGTCAACCCAGATAGGGTTGATGACCTTCGCCTCATAAAGCTCGCACGAGATATAGCGAGGGCGATCGAGGAACAATGTGAATACCCAGGGCAAGTGAAGGTCGTCGTCATAAGAGAAAGAAGACATGTTGAGTATGCTCGTTAAACTGAGGAGCTTGGTGGGGGAGAGGCATGCGCATACTCTGTGTAGGGGATGTTGTTGGCAGTGTTGGTAGGAGGACCCTCCAAAAGCTCTTACCGAAGCTGAAGGAGGAGTATGCGATTGACTTCGTCATCGTCAACGGTGAGAACGCATCTGGCGGGCTCGGCATAACACCTCAAGCTGTCGATGAGATGCTAAATGCTGGTGCCGATTGTATCACAACTGGGAATCACATCTGGCGCTACAAAGAGATTATCGAACGGTTGACTAAGGACGAGAGGATACTGAGACCCGCTAACTATCCTGAGGAAACGCCAGGGAGCGGTTGGGCAATATTTCGCGTTGCTGGTAAGGCAGTATGCGTTGCATGCATTCTCGGGCTCGTTTTCATGGAACCGCTCGGATGCCCGTTTAGGGCGATTGATAAGATACTGGATGAGGTGGGCGACAAGACGAACATAGTAGTCGTTGATTTCCATGCTGAGGCGACTTCTGAGAAACAAGCTTTTGCAAGATATGTTGATGGGAGGGTGAGCGTTGTCTTCGGGACGCATACGCATGTGATGACAGCTGATGAACGCATACTGCCAAAAGGCACTGCTTACATAACCGATGTGGGTATGACTGGACCAGCGGAAAGCGTTATCGGTGTCAAGCCAGAGCTCATCATACAAAGGTTCGTTACAAAGTTACCAGTGAAGTTCGAAGTAGCGACTGGGAGCGGGATTTTGTCCTCTGTGCTTGTTGATGTGGATGATGTGACTGGGAGGGCGAGATCAATAAAGCGCTTGGTTGTCAAGGAGCCAGAGGGTGAGCGAGTTTAGGTTGTGTTTCATACTTGCGTTGTTCGCCCAAGGAAGTTAAATTGTGTATTTGAGCGACGCAAGCATCGTTGCTCTCTTCATCTGCTATAGCACAGGGGGAGTTAAATGGAGAAGGCACAACAGGGAAGGTGGCAGAGAAAGAATAATTCACGACAGCAAAAAATAACAAAGCACAGGGGCGGATCGGATATGGCTCAACGGGAACACCATAAGCAAGATCGCACCGAGGTTTTGAGGGTTTCATCAAAGTCGAAGCCGAACGCCGTTGCTGGTGCAGTCGCTGGTGTCATCCGTGAAAAAGGAAGGGTGGAAATACAAATCATAGGAGCTGGCGCACTCAACCAAGCGATAAAGGCAATAGCGATAGCAAGGGGCTTCTTGGCGCCATCTGGCATCGATATAGTTTGCATACCGTCATTTTGTGATGTGGTGATAGACGGGCAGGAAAGAACCGCTATAAGGCTTGTGGTTGAAGCACGCTCATAGCAGATTGACACCGAGGACGAAGGAAGCACAGCGGGAGAGCGGGTAGTAACGAGGGCATATCTTTTGCCGTAGCTCACTTTTGAGCGACTGTCAAATCTTCGTCTGCGAAGTGCTTCCCAAAAATGCGCCTCCTTATCATCGTCAATTCAATTTTGGCTCAAACTCATCCAGAGCAAGTCGAAAAGGCGATAAGGTTGCTTTGCGACTCATGTGCGCAATCCAGCGTAATCGAGACTGGTAAGCCTGTGGAAGCCACGAAGATAGCGTTCAGGGCGAGGCATGAAGGTGTTGACCGTGTAGTCGTCATAGGTGGCGATGGAACTATAAACGAGGTTGTTAACGGGCTCGTTGGCTCAAAGATACCGATAGCTGTTATACCGCTTGGCACCGGGAACACATTTGCCACCAACTTTCGCATCCCGTTGTCACTGCACGAAGCCTGTGAGGTGGCAGTTGGTGGTAATGTCATCACCATAGATGTTGGGTTGCTTAACCATCGTTATTTCGCTTGTGTGGCTGGTGTTGGATTTGATGCGCATGTGCTACATCAACTGCGCCCAACCTTCAAGCGCAGGTTTGGGAAATGGGCATACGCTATAGCCTCATTAAGGCATCTGCTCCACTATAGACCATCGTTGATTGAGGTCAGGATGGACGGTTGGGAGCGTTTCAAAACGGATGCGTGGCTCACCGTCATAAGCAATGTCCCAACATACGCTTTGAACTTCAAGTTTACGCCACAAGCGAGCCCTTGCGACGGTTACATTGATGTATGCATCTTCTTTGCTCGTGGTCGCTTTGAGAGGCTGAAGCAAGCTGCCCTTTCACTTTTGGGCTATCATGTGCGCTTAGGCAGTGTCCTTTACAAACGCGCAAAATGGCTGGAGTTGGTGAGCTCTCCAAATGTCTTTGCGCATGTTGATGGTGAGCCGGTATGTTTAACGCCTGTGAGTGCCCGCGTGATACCGCATTCGTTGAAGGTTGTAGTTCCAGATGATTGGGCTGATGTGGCAAAGGCAGTGCAATGATTCATCTGCGATACCTATCTGAGTGGAGGTGAAAAGATGTGGAGCGTGTGAGGGTAGCCGTTATAGGCGCAGGTGGAATATTTCGTGGTGCACATCTCCCAGCGTATCCGCAAATACCAGAGGCGAAGCTGGTGGCGCTCTGCGATATCAGCGAGGCGAGTTTGATGGAGTCGCTGAAGGCGGTTAAGCATGCGTATGAGAGGCAAGCGAACCACTTGAGGGAATCTGGTAGAGGTGAGTTAGCCGAGGAACTCCTCAAGGATGTTGAAGAGCTGAAGCTGTATCGTGATTACCAACAGATGCTGAGGGAAGTCAAGCCAGATGTGGTTGACATTTGCACGATGCCGAACGCGCATGCGCCAACTGCCATCGCATCGCTCAGGTCTGGAGCACATGTGATGTGTGAGAAGCCGATGTGCAGGACTTGGCTTGAATGCATGGATGTCGTTGAAGCAGTTGAGGAGACTGGGCGTTTCTATCAGCACAACGAAAACTGGATTTACGACCCTCTGTATCACACATTGCGCAGGCTGATCCAGCGTGGCGTGTTTGGTGAACTGCAGTTTCTCTCTTTGAGTTGCTCACATCAAGGACCTGAGAACAGGTCTTCATTTTGGGATCCGATGATAAGCGGGGGTGGCTCACTCGTAGATATGGCTGTGCATGCTATCGCGACTGCTTGGTTCTTGGCTGGGTTTGATATGAAGCCGATGTGGGTGAAAGCTGCAGAACCATACGGCATATGCATAAAAGTGAAGGAGCGCATCATCGCAAACATGCCGAAAGAGATTGAGGTTGAAGACGATGCCCATGTGCTCGTGCATTTTGAGGATGCAAGCTCGGGGAGATGGACTGACGCTCATGTTGAAGGTTCTTGGAGTGGGAAGGACGCTATTGACGGGCTGTTCGTCGGGACGCAGGCGGTAGCCCGCCCTAAGTTCACGGATGGAAAAGTGCAAATAGAGGTCACAGACCCGTTTGGCTATTCAATGAGCGTTGATGTGAGCGGTCCCAATTGGACTCATTGGCCATCAAGTTTCTACGGTGAGATAAGGACGATGATTGAATGTGTGCTTCAAAACAGAAAGCCAATATGCGACCACATCGTTGGTGCAGAGACACAAGCTATCACTGGTGCAGCCTACCTTTCACAGCTTGAGGGCATGAGGAAGGTAACGCTCGATGAATACAAGGAGTGGGCAAACACCATAAAGAAGAAGGCGAAGAAGAACGCAAGCGAAGTCCTCATCAGGGAACAGCTGAAGGCGCTCAGGCATTGGTGCAAGGGCAGGTGAGCCTTCCCGAGGATGAGCTCTATTAAGGAAGCTGGTGAAGCGGTCATATTGTGCGCTGGCAAGTCAACACGCACATACCCATTAACGCTGCGCAAGCCGAAGCCAATGCTTAAAGTGGCTGGGCGAAGAGTGATTGAATATCTGCTTAGCCAGTTGATAGGGCTCGTAAGTAGGGCTGTGATAGTGATTGGGTTTGAAGGACGGCAAATTGTGGAGGCGCTCGGTGACCGATTTTTTGATGTTGAGCTCACATATGTTGAGCAGGCAGAGCAGAGGGGAACTGGCGACGCTCTCTTATGCGCTGAGGAGCATGTTGGGGAACGGTTCATCTTGCTCAACGGGGATGACTTGCTCAAGCATCACGCTATAAGGGCGCTTAAAAGGCACAAGATATGCGTGCTTGCAGCACCGCATGAGCAACCGTGGCGGTTTGGAGTGTTATCAGTTGATGGCGAGTTCGTTAGGGCGATAATAGAGAAGCCGAGGGATGCACCCGCAGGAAGCCTCGTCAGCACTGGTGCATATGCTTTAACGCGGGTCGTCTTTGACCTGCTCAGGGAAATAGAGCCAAGTGATGCGCAAGAACTCATGCTCACACAAGTCATTCCGAAGCTCTCTTCGCTTGGTCTGCGATACGAAGTGACAGAAGATGGATGGATGCCGATGACATACCCTTGGGACATGCTACGCTGTGCTAAGTGGCTGATGGATGAGTTGAAGGAACAATGCATAAGCGGTTGGCTTGGCAAAGGTGTAAAGGTTTTTGGTGCTGTGGAAATTGGCTCTGATTGTGTTGTTGGTGACGAGGTGGTGATCGTTGGACCTTCCGTGCTTGGTAGCCGTGTGAGTGTGGGTGAGCGCTCAAAGTTGGTGCGCTGTGCTATAGGTGACGATGTTAGCGTAGGGCAGGAGTGCGAGCTTGAAGAATGCGTCATAGGCGATGGAGTGAGAATAGGCAACAGTGTCCGATTGAAAAGGTCTGTCATCGGTGACGGTGTGGTCATCGGCGATGGCGTCCTGACGCATACCCGACAAAGTCATGGTGGGAATGTGCTTTCACTTGTGAAGGGTGAGTGGGTTGATACTGGGTTTGAGGAACTCGGCGCCTTCGTTGGCGATGGCGCTGTGATCGAGGATGGGTGCAAGTTAATGCCCGGCGTTAAAGTGTGGGCTAATGTCACCATGCCATCAAACAGCGTTGTTGATGCTGACGCATTTGAATAGCAAACAAAGCGGTGTTGCTTTAGATGGTTGATAGTCATGCCCACTTGAATCATCCAGCAATTCGCAATGACATTAAAGCGGTCTTGGAGAGGGCAGTAAGACAAGGAGTGCAAGCGATCATAAATGTGGGCTATGATTTGAGCTCGAGCGAAGTTGCAGTCGAACAGGCTACGAACTTCAATGGCTTTGTTTGGGCGTCCGTTGGCATACACCCGCACAATGCAACCTCGCTCACAAAGGAAGCTCTCGCAAGGTTGAGGGAACTTGCCTCAAAGGATGTTGTAGTGGCGGTGGGCGAGATAGGTCTGGATTTCTATCGCAACCTCTCACCTGAGCATGAGCAACTCAAAGCGTTTGAGGCACAGCTTGAGCTTGCATGTGAAGTGAAGAAGCCAGTGATAATACACATGCGCAACTCCGCATCGCAAGTTGTCAGCGTGATGAACAACTACAGGGGTTTGCTCAAAGGGTTTGTCGCTCACTGCTTTAGTGGTGACGAGGCTTTGGTGGCGGAGTTTGTTGAGCTCGGTTTTCACATTGGGATGGCTGGCAACATCACCTTTAAAAGCTCAAACGAACTGCGAAGGGTGGTTCGTTCCATACCGCTTGACAGGTTGCTCACCGAGACTGACTCGCCTTACCTTGCGCCAGTTCCTCACAGGGGTAAGAGGAATGAGCCAGCATATTTGGTGTATGTAGTTGAAGCCATCGCAACTGCGTTGGGGATGCCGAGCGAAGATGTTGCCGATGTAACCGCACGAAACGCCATCTCGCTCTTTAACCTGCCATCGGGACATCGAAGCGAAGCTGATGGGGCGAAACAAGCCAATTAATCAACTGAGCTTAAGCTGGCGTGATGCCTTTCTCCTTCGGTATCATACTCGGGTCAAGGTTTTTGAGCATCTCCAAAGAAGCCTCGGTGAGGTAGAAGCCTCTTTCGCTGAGCGCCTTTATTGGGTCTCTTAAGAGCTTTGTTCTGAAGACAGGGTCTTCAGCGCTCAGCATGAAGACCTGTTGTAGCTGAATTTCATCAAGCTGTTGGATAGCAGCCCTCGCGGGCTCTGAGAGAAGCCCGTTCGGCTCTAACGCTATGACGCGCTGATACTCGCGCATCGCTTTTGCGTATGCTCCCTTTTGATGATACAGCGTGGCTAACTTGAACCTTGTGAACACATCAGTTGGCGCTATGTGGGCTAACCGCACGAGGACTTGTATTGCCTCATCCAATTCGCCCAACTGCAAGTATGCGAATGCGAGTATGTCGAGGAGCAACGGGTCGTTTTTGTTTTTCTTCAAAGCCTCCTTGCAATGCTCCACAACCTTTGCGTAGTTGCCGATGTCCATGTAAAGCTCGGCGAGGGCAATCCTTATGTTTGGGTCATCCAATTCTTTCAAAGCCTCTTCCATCAACTCGATGGCTCTCCTCGTTTCCCCGAGGATACGGAACAGCTCTGAGGCTTTCACCTTGAGTTGTGGGTCTTGCGCGGCGCTCGATAACGCTGTCAGGAGCGCATTGAGAGCGCCATTTATATCGCCCATCTCTTTCAAGCTCTCCGCAAGGAGCATGTGGGCATCAACGAGTTTGCTATCGAGTGAAATCGCCCTCAGTGAGCAGTCCTTAGCCAGCTTATAAGCGCCTATTTCAAACGCCATCTTCGCAAGCTGAAGTAGCATTTCGGCATTGTCCTTGTAACCGCTTTTCGCCCGCTTTATCTCCTTGATAGCTTCGTCATAGCGCTTTAGACCGATCAAAGCCTGTGCTCGCAGGAAACTGCACATCGGGTTTCTCGGGAAGTCCTTGCACGCGTCGTTAGTGTATGTGAGTGCTTCCTCATAGCGCTGAAGGGCGTTCAACGCATACGCGATGTTCATGAGCAAGCTAAACTGTAGCTTCTTAAGCTCCCTCTTTTCTCTCTTGGTGTTCAGGCAGTGCTTAATAACATCACGGGCGTTGATGAGTTCTTTGAGGGCGCTTTCATGCTCACCCTTCGAGATGAGCTCCGCAGCCATTTTGAGTTTCTCCTCAATCACCTTGAGCATTTCACCACTCATGGCTGAGACATCTTTCACCTCAGATCACAAGGTTCGTTTGAATCGCGCTCTTCAATTGATGTTGCTTTCGGCTCCGTCGCTTTTCTCATCCATCACGGCGTCAGTTGTCACGCCCACCGTTTGAGCCTCGCTCGTTTTCTTACCCCTCATCTCAGCGATGATTTGATCAATCTCATCACCTGAGAGGCTTTCCTTTTCCATCAGGCGTTCGACTATGCGTTCAAGTATGTCCTTGTTTTGCTCAATCAACCTTTTGGCTCTCTCGTAGCACTCGGTTATGATGGCTTTCACTTCCTTGTCTATCTCGTTAGCCATTGCCTCGCTGTAGTTTCTATCTTCGACCAAGTCCCTGCCCAAGAATATTGGACCAGTCCTTCTTCCAAGTGTCATTGGTCCAAGCCTTGACATGCCGAACTCGCAAACCATCCTTCGAGCCATTTCGGAAGCTTGCTCAAGGTCGCTTTGAGCGCCTGTTGTCACTTCGCTGAATACGATTTCCTCAGCGACCCTACCGGCAAGCAATCCAGTTATCTGGTCAAGCAATTCGCTCTTCGTCCAGAGGTGCTTATCTTCCCACGGGAATTGCAATGTGTATCCGAGCGCCATACCTCGCGGTATCACCGTCACTTTACGCACCTGTTGACCATGCGGTAGCAACTTTGATACGAGGGCATGTCCAGCCTCGTGATACGCAAGTATGCGCTTCTCATTATCGCTGAGGCGCTTGCTCCTCCTCTCTGGACCTGCAGCCACTTTCTCAAGCGCCTCTTCGAACTCAGCCATGCTTATCTTCTCTTTGTTTCTCCTCGCAGCCAATATGGCTGCCTCATTAACCATGTTCGCCAAGTCAGCGCCAGAGAAGCCCGGCGTCATCTTCGCAAGAACTTCAAGGTCAACATCGCTGTCAAGCGGTTTCCCCCTAACATGCACTTTCAGGATTTGCTTCCTCGCTTCAGCGTCTGGGTAGTCAACGACTATGCGCCTATCAAACCTGCCCGGGCGTAGGAGGGCAGGGTCAAGCACATCTGGTCTGTTCGTTGCAGCCATCAGCACAACTCCAGTGTTTGGGTCAAAGCCGTCCATCTCCACGAGAAGTTGGTTAAGCGTTTGCTCCCTCTCATCGTGTCCCCCACCCAGTCCAGCGAACCTAAGCCTGCCAACCGCATCAAGCTCATCAATGAAGATGATGCACGGCTTCAGTGCTTTCGCCTGTTCGAATAGGTCTCTAACCCTTGCTGCACCCACTCCGACAAACATCTCAACGAACTCAGAACCGCTGGCGTGTATGAACGGCACATCAGCTTCGCCAGCTACAGCCCTCGCAAGGAGGGTCTTACCGCATCCCGGTGGTCCAAGGAGCAATATCCCTTTGGGCATGTTCGCACCCAAGGCTTGAAACCTTTGTGGGTTCTTGAGGAACTCTATCACCTCACGCAGTTCCTCTTTAGCTTCATCGCATCCTGCAACATCATCAAATGTGACCCTCTTCTGACCTTTGACATACCTCTTTGCCCTGCTACGGGCAAACGATAGCGCTTGACTGCTTGAATATGCCATCTGACGAAGTAGGAAGCCAACGAAGCCGAACATGAAGAGCATCAGCAAGATGAACATAAGGATGTTGCCAGCGCTCTCCCATGACGGGCGTGGCTTGAAGCGCACATTGACATTGTGTTCGTTGAGGAAGCTCAAAACCTCACCAAGCACTTGCTCAGGAGGGAGTTGGACTTTAAAGCTTTTGTTCACCTTCTTGAAAGTCCCAACAGCTCTATCACCTGTTATCGTTACTTCCGCGACATTCCCTGACGCCACTTCCTTTCGGAAATCAGTGTAAGATAGCTCAACAGTTTGGAAGCTGGGCAGGCGACCAATTTGCGCAAGGAAGCTCAACCCAACCGCTATCAAGACCAACAGCAGAAGAACTCTAACCATGCGTCCCATGTCTTCATCTCACCTACGGTAATTGTTGATGACACTTGCGACCGCTTGCAAGGTCTCATCCATTATCCAAGTATACCACCAGCCGAGGCGCTATCTCTTTAGATGCTCTCTCAGCTTTTCGGTTTACAGAGCGTTACAAAGTCCTTCTCAATCAACAACACACATTTTGATGGCATCGTTAGCATGGCTTTATCTTTCCTTCGCCTTATCAAATCGACGGCTTTATCGATGTGCTCCATCGTCAGGGTGAAATTCTCGCCTTGCAATCTTTGCCATAGCGCCCTAATAATGCGCCTTTGAATCGCAAGCGGTTGCTTGAGGAATGCATCCCTTGAGATGCGCAAATATCCGTCACCCTCTTCAACCATTGCCTCTTGCATAGCTTGTTTGGTTGCATCCTCAAGAAATTCGTTATCGGCACGCAGAAGCTCAACCATTCTCAGCACCGCGACATCGGCGTCCGAGTAAAGATGCTCCTTAACGAGCTTCAGGAGTTTTAAGCGGATGAAGTTGCGCCTTATCGTTGGGTCAAAGTTTGTAACATCAACCCTTGTTTTAAGCCTGTGCGCCTTGCAGTATACTTGGGTCTCATGGCGCCTGCAAAACAACATCGGGCGAATGAACATGTCATCGCTAACAGGTGGTATCCCAAGCAAGCCGTTCAATCCGCTCCCTCGGAAAATGTTGAGCAGGACAGTTTCTATCAAGTCATCGGCGGTGTGACCGAGCGCAACTTTGCTGTAGCCAAGCTCGTTACAAAGGGAGCGCAGAAACTCATACCTGACAGCTCTGCCAGCCTGCTCAATTGACATCTTCCTGCTTTTGGCGATGGAGCGGACATCAACCGTGTGGATGGTGCATGGCAGGGAGAAGGAGGACGAAAGCTCTTCAACAAAGCGCGCATCCTCTTCGGCGTCCTTCCCTCGGAGCATGTGATTTATGTGAGCCACATGGAGTTTGTAGCCATATCTTTGTGACAGCGTGAGCATGACATGCATCATTGCGACCGAGTCAGCCCCACCAGAGACGGCAAGCACAACTCCATCCCCTTCCTTTAGCATTTGGAAGCGCTTTATAGCTATCTCAGCTTTCACAACGACAGCCATCGGGGCTGGTATGTAATCCCATTCGTTGAGCCCATCGATTGCAGCGCTCGGCATCTGCCATAACATGGGATATTCGCTTTCGCTGTTCAACTCGCCCACGCCTTTCACCTGCCAGAGGTCACGAAGGTGTGGCGTAGTTTCATGCTATGAAACGCTCGTGGTATTCTTTCAGCCTCTCCACCCATAGGTATGGCACTGCTACATTGCCCAACTCCGCTGACTTCGCTTCATCACCATGAAAGTCGCTTCCGCCAGTTGTGAGCAGGTTCAGGCTTTTCGCCATCTCCATTAAACGCTCACTGCTCTCCCTCGGCAAGCGCGGATGTAAAACTTCCACTCCGTCGGCGCCGAGCTTTATCACCTCGTGGAGGATTTCAAAGCCACCGTAATCGCACGGGTGAGCAACAACCGCCAACCCGCGAGCGCTATGTATCAGCCTTATAGCTTCCGCTACAGGCATGCGTTTCCTTGGGACATATGCGGGTGCACCGTTTCTGAGGTAGCGTTGGAAGGCATCGATGTAGCTTGTTGCGAACCCTTTTGATACGAGAGCCCTCGCAATGTGTGGTCTGCCAACTGACTCGCCAGATACGCACGACAGCACATCCTCAATTGTTATCGGTATGCCATGCTCGTTCAGCTTCGCTATTATTTTGTTCAAGCGTTTCAAACGCTGTTGGCGCATCTCCTCAAGCGCTTCTTGCAGGTCTTTTGATGTGTGGTCAATGAAGTAGCCAAGGATGTGCACTTCCACACCTCTATGCTCAGATGTGAGCTCAATGCCAGGTATGAGCTCAACTTCGTTTTTCCCTTCACTCATAATCTGCGAAGCCAACACTGCCCCAGCAAGTGAGTCGTGATCTGTTATTGCTATCGCCCTCAATCCCTTCTTGGTAGCCATCAACATCAGTTCCTCAACACTGTATAGACCATCGGAGCAGGATGAGTGCACATGTAGGTCGGCAAAGCCGTTTTCCTCACTCATGTCCTTTAGAGCGCCTCTTTTCTCTGTGCGTCATTCTTCACGGAGCAGTATGCGTGCATCAAGCACCGATGCGCCCTCGCCCTTAGGGAAGACCATAAGCGGGTTTATGTCGAGCTCCTCAACCTCATCGAAATCGATGACGAGTTGCGAAAGCCTGCATATGCATTCAACAATCGCATCGATATCCGATGGCGGTTGCCCTCTGTAGCCTGATAGTATCGCCGATGAGCGAATGCTCTTAACCATCCTTAACGCACCAAGCTCCCTAACTGGAGCAACTCTGAATGTCACATCCCTCAACACCTCAACATAGATACCACCAAGCCCGAACATGAGCATCGGACCAAATATTGGATCCCTCGTCATCCCGACGATTGTCTCAATACCCTTCTTTGCCATCTTCTGGATGAGGACTCCATCGATGCGAGCGTCTGGGCGCTTCTCGCTCACCTGTTTCATCATCCTCTCGAAAGCCTGAGCGACAGCGTCCTCGCTATCCAAGTTCAGGATCACTCCACCAACATCAAACTTGTGGACGATGTCTGGCGAGAGTATCTTCATCACCACTGGGTAGCCGATATCGTTAGCCACTTTAACAGCCTCTTCCGCTGATGATGCCACTCCCCAACGCATCACTGGGAACTTGTATGCTTCAAGGACTTTCAACGCTTCATCCTCACGCAGTAACCTTCTGCCTTCCGACCTTGCCTTGCGTATTATTTCCCTTGCCATGTCTTTATCGACATCGGCGAAGAACTTGACTTCCGTTCTTGGGCGCGTGAGCCATTTGACAAAACGATACATTGCAGCGAGTGCCCTTATCGCTTGCTCTGGGAAACTGTAATGTGGTATGCCGTTCTCCGTGAGCACTTTTATCCCGGGCGAAACATCATACCAGCCCATGAATGTAGCCACTATCGGTTTACCATCCGACTTGGATACGCGCACTATCGTCCTTGCAACCTCCTCAACATCCGTCATCGCTTGAGGTGTCAGCAGAACAGATATCATGTCCACATTTGGGTCTTTCATGACCGCTCTAAGCGCGACCTCATATCGGTCGTGCTGTGCGTCACCGATCAAGTCAATCGGGTTTTGGACTGATGCTGCAGGTGGCAGTGATGCCTTGAGCTTCTTCCTTGTCTCTTCGGTCAGGTTGGCAAGCTCGAGCCCGTAGCGCACACACGCGTCTGCAGCCATTATCGCTGGACCACCTGCATTTGTTATGATTGCGATCCTCGGACCGTTTGGCAGTGGCTGGTTGACGAAAGCCTCAGCGTAGTCAAACAGCTCCTCAACAGATTCAACCCTTAGAACGCCAGCCTGCGCGAGTATTGCCTCATAGACCTCATCGCTACCTGATAGAGCACCAGTGTGAGATGAGGCAGCCCTCGCACCAGCTGGGGTTCTGCCAGCCTTGATTGCGAGTATCGGTTTTGGTTGTGGTAGCTCACCAGTTATAACCCTCGCCACATCGATGAACCTTCTCCCGCTCGTTAGCTCTTCGAGATACATCAAGATGACCGAGGTTTGAGGGTCTTCAGCGAGCGCCACAAGTATGTCAGCCTCATCAATGTCAGCTTTATTTCCCATGCTCACAACCTTTGAGAAACCGATGCCTTGCCCACGAGCATAATCAAGCACAGCTGTGCAAAGAGCACCGCTTTGCGATATGAAAGCTATGCGCCCCTGCTGTGGCATGTTGCCAGCAAAGCTCGCATTCATTGAGACGGATGGGTCTGTGTTTATGACTCCAAGGCAGTTTGGACCGATCAAAGCGATGCCATATTCATCGGCTATCTCTTTGACGCGTCTCTCCCTTTCAACACCTTCGCCACCTATCTCCTTGAAGCCTGCTGATATGACGATAGCGCCCTTTACCCCTTTACGACCGCATTCCTCAAGCACTTGAGGGACGATGGGGGCTGGCACTACTACCACGGCTAAGTCAACTTCGTCTGGAACTTCTGTTATGCTTGGGTATGCTTTCACGCTCAATATGAATTGAGCCCTCGGGTTGACTGGATAGAGCACACCCTTGTAGCCACCCATCAAAATGTTTCTGAATACCGACTGCCCAACACTGTTTGGGTCTCTTGAAGCGCCTATGACAGCTATTGAGCGTGGATTAAAAACAGGCGTCAAATCCTTCCTCGGTTTGAGGACATCCATCACGCTGATAAGTCACCCCCTGATGGTTTCATGTGCCTCCTCGTTGCCTTATGCGCCACCTTACGACATCCAAGCCGACTGCGAGGAGTATGAGAATGCCCTCTATAGCGTTTTCCCAGTAGGATGAAACATGCAGGAAGACGAGAGCGTTGGCTATCGTTCCGAGCAACACGATGGCAAGAGAGCTACCGATGATGTTTCCGCTACCTCCGAATATGTTTGTGCCACCTATGACAGCGCTCGCTATGACGAAGAGTTCAAGCCCGATACCCGCATTTGATTGTATGGCAGTGAACCTTGTGGCGTAGAGCCAAGCGCCGACCCCCGTCAGCGCACCACAGATGACGAAACTCATGCACTTCGTCAGCGCGACATTTATTCCGCTTAACCTCGCAGCTTCTGGGTTGCTCCCGACTGCGTAAATCGATCTTCCGAAAACAGTATAGCGAAGAGCGAGCGAAGAGAGTATGACGATAACCAAAGCCACATGGACAGGCAACGGGAGTTGAAGGAACTTGAGCTGATATGGGCTGTTGAACCATTGTGGCAGGTCAAGAACCCAATACCCACCAGTAGCCCAAAGCACACCGCCACGAATTATGCTCATCATGCCAAGCGTCACTATCACAGGGGGTATCGAGAGGTAGACGCTTAAAGCGCCGTTCACCAACCCACAGAGCGCACCAAGTGAAAGAGATATAAGCGCTATCAAACCCAACATCAACCCAGACTTAGCTAACACGCCACAGACGATTGAGCACAACGCAAGCAGAGCGCCAACCGAAAGGTCAATGCCACCAGAGATGATCACGCATGTCATCCCGATCGCCACAAGCAAGCTGTATGCATAGTTGGTCAGTATATCGCTGATGTTTGAGAGTGAGAGGAAGTCGGGGCGTTTCAGCGCTGTCAGCAGTGAGATAGCTATCAGCGAGATGAGCAATGTCTGCTCCCTCTTGCCAGATAGAAGCAGGTTGAAAACGCCTCTAATGAGCGTTGAGCGTTTGCTCCTTTGAGCTGGCTGTTTTTCCGAGGCTGTTTTCATCCGCTCCTTCCCATCAACTCCTATGGCAAGCGATATGACCTTTTCTTGCGTTGCCTCGCTACGGCTCATCTCGCCAACTATCCTTCCGTCGCGCATGACGAGCACTCTATCGCTCATCGCCAGTAGCTCTGGCAGTTCCGAAGAGATGAGCAATATGCCAACGCCTGACTTGGCGAGCTCGCCGATGAGCTTGTGCACCTCAGCTTTTGCACCTACATCGATGCCTCTTGTTGGTTCATCGAGTATGAGCAACTTCGGACGGCAAAGTAGCCACTTGCCCAACACAACCTTTTGTTGGTTGCCTCCGGAGAGGAACTTAACCATCCTCTTCAAGTCTGGTGGGTGAATTCGCAAGCTCTCAACCATTGCCTTTGATGCGTCTTCCTCTCGCCGTGTGCTTGTGATGTATGCCTTTGACAATTGACGCAATACAGCGAGTGTAAGGTTCTCACGCACGCTCATCTGCCCTATGATGCCCTGTTTCAACCTGTCTTCTGGGACATAAACTATCCCGAGGCGTATAGCGTCGGCTGGGCTCTTTATCTCCACCTTCTCCCCACAGAAAACTATCTCACCGCCATCTGGTCTCAATATGCCGAAGATGGCTTGCGCAACGGAACTCCTACCAGAACCTACCAAGCCAGCCATGCCGACTACTTCACCTGAGTGAACGACGAAGGAGATGTCACTGAACCTGCCTCGCATCCTCAAGCCCGTCACTTGAAGCAAAACATCACCACGCTTTGCTGGTGCTCTCCAATAGTATTGGTCGATTGGGCGTCCTACCATGAGCTGTATTAAGCTTTCTTCGTCCACATCTTTGACATCAAAGGTGCCGACATGCTTGCCATCCCTGAGAACCGTCACCCTATCAGCGAGCCTGAACACTTCCTCAATGCGATGCGAGATGTAGATTATGCCAACGCCTCTCCTCTTGAGCTTGATGACGACATCGAAGAGGCGTTCTATCTCAGCTTCAGAGAGCGATGATGTTGGCTCATCCATGATTAGCAACTTGGCGTCCCTCAAGAGCGCTTTCGCTATCTCGACCATCTGGCGTTGCGCCTGCGAGAGTTGTGAGACTGGTGAGTTGAGCGGAAGCGATATCCCAACTTCCTCAAGGAGCGAATTAACGCGCCTGTTGATCTCCCTCCAAGAGATGACGCGAAAGGTCTTTGAAAGCATGCTCAGGAAAATGTTCTCAGCAACGCTAAGGTCAGGGCATAGCATTGGTTCTTGATAGATCGTGGCTATGCCGAGTGATAGGGCTTCGTTTGGGTTGCGCAGTTTAACTTCGCTGCCCTCCCAAATGATCTTGCCCTCGTCAGGCTGGTAGGCACCTGCGATTATCTTTATCAGCGTGCTCTTCCCAGCACCGTTTTCACCGACGACAGCATGGACTTCGCCTCGGCATATGTCAAAGTCAACCCCGTCAAGAGCCACGACACCTGGGAAAGTCTTCCTTATCCCTCTGAGCGAGAGCAATGTCTTTTCTGCATCTATGTTGTGCTGAGTTTGGGCATCGCACATGCCCCTATGGATCACCCGCCAGTTTCTCAAGGCTTCAACTGCTTTGCATTTCAACTGCTTTGCCACTCATAGCGCTCTCGTAAACTGCTTCAGCTATCCTTAGTGACCAATAGCCGTCCCAAAGGTCTGGACCACCTGATGCTTCACCGAGGCAACGCTTAACGAAATGTTCGACCTCGTTGAAATATCCGAAAGCCCTCCTGCTGTCTATGATGCCAGTCCATGTGGGTGAGAAAACCTTGAGGTATCTCCCTGCATGTGGGGCTGCGGTTACAAAGTCTTCCTTCCCTTGCCAGTAAAGCCTCAGCATGTCCTCGCAAACGACATAGTTCTCATAGCCAACCAGTTCCAGCACCTCGCATATGTCCCTAAACCCCTGCCTGCAATCCAAACTGCTCAAGTAGAGCTGTCCGAGGATACCAGTTTCAAATTCAATGTTGACGATGAAGAAGAATTGAGTGCTCGTCACCTCTCGGTGTAGCGCATGAAGCCTCTTCACATCGCCACAGAAGAAGCGCACCAAGTCAAAGATGTGGCAGAGCTGTCCTATGAGCATCGCTTTGCAAGGTTGCTCTATACCCCAGATGCTCGGATAAGGTCCTTGAGCGAACTTGCACCTGATGAAATAAAGGCGACCGAATTCGTCACTGCTGACTATCTCCTTCGCCATCCTGTAGACATCGCAAAAACGCTTCATGAAGCCAACCTGCCCGAATGTCCCTTTCGAGTCAGCGAGTTCCGCGAGTTCTTTAGCCTGCTGTGATGTGATTGCTGGTGGTTTCTCAACATATACGGGTATGCCTCTGCTCAACACCTTTGGGGCGAGTTCGTAATGCATCGGTGCAGGTCCGATCACGAACACTCCATCAAGCTCTTCATTCTCGAGCATCTTATCGATGTCCGTGTAGAAGCGTCTCGCACCATACTTGCGTGCGCATTGTTTGGCTTTCTCTTCAACGATGTCGCACACAGCGACTAAGTCAGCGGATGGTATGAAGGCGAAGTTCGGCAGTATGGAGCGGCTCGAGAAGCTACCGCAACCAACCACCGCGACCTTCGCCTGCCTGCCACCTTCAGCCATTTTTCATTCACCTCCCCTTCTGCCTTTGAGCAACTCCCTCACATGGTCAAGGACACGATGTGCCACATCGAGCTTGCTCATCTGGGGCAACTCCTCAACGACGCCGTCACGCCTAACTATCGTCACTATGTTCGTCTCGGAAGCGAAGCCAGCACCAGGTTGCGTTATGTCATTTGCTACAACCATGTCCAAGCCCTTTCTCTTCATCTTCTCGACAGCACCCTTCTTTGGCTCGCCATACTCGGCAGCAAAGCCAACGATCAAAATGTCCTTGTAGTTTTCCCTCACGGTAGCTAAGATGTCATGCGTTGGCTCAAGGTCAATTGTCAGCCTCTCATTCTCTACGCGCCTCAACTTCCCCTCCCAGACGCTGGCTGGACGAAAGTCGCATGGCGCGCCAGCGCCTATAACCACATCAAAGCGCTCCTTTGAGAGTTCGTCCAAGACAGCATTGAGCATTTGCTCAGCAGTGCTAACGGTTATGACCTGAGCGTCTCTTGGAGGGCTAACTTCGATGTGACCGCAAATGAGCGTTACATGCGCACCCCTCTCCAAAGCTGCCTTAGCGATAGCGCATCCCATCTTACCCGTCGACGGATTTGAGATGAACCTGACTGCATCGATTGGCTCCCTCGTTGCACCCGCTGTGATGAGCATTCGCACACCATCAAGGTCTCTTTTGATCCCCTTCAATGCGTTCTCGATTGCCTCAATGATTTGCTCAACAGGTGCAAGCCTGCCTTTACCGAGCCTGCCAGACGCGAGCCATCCGACTTCTGGCTCAACGATAATCACTCCCCTGCTTCTGAGCAATTCCAAGTTGGCTTGGGTTGCTGGATGCTCATACATATCGGCATCCATGGCTGGAGCAATTACTATCGGGCAACGAACTGCAAGCATAGTCGTGCTGAGCAGGTCATCGGCGATTCCGTGAGCCATCTTCGCTATGATGTTTGCAGTGGCTGGCGCAATCGCAACCACATCTGCGCTCTTCGCAAGTTGCAGGTGCGCAAGCGGTGGCTCATTGGGGTTCTCAAACGGGTCGATGAAAACTGGATTGTTGGAAAGGGTTGCGAATGTGAGCGGTGCTACAAGGGCTGTTGCGTGCTTCGTCATGATGACATGAACCGATGCGCCCCTCTGACGCAGTTGCGAAACAAGCTGTGCAGCTTTGAAGATGGCTATGCTCCCTGTAACTCCAACGAGTATCCGCTTGCCCTTGAGTATCTCGTTCACCTTTGCGTCACCTTCCCCGAAGCTCCTTTGGAATACAGGTATTGGAATGTGATGCAGTTGCCAGCAGCATCAAAAACCTTCACCTCAAGCACATGCTTGCCAGATGGCAATTTATCAACGGGCACAATTAGCTCCTCGTAGCGTGAATCGAAGCTCCCATCACCGCACATAAGCGGATGCCATTCACCTTCATCAACTCTAAATTCAGCCTTCGCAACCCATGTCGTTTCATCGCTCACTGTTATGCGTTCTGGCGGTCCTTTGTAGGCATCTTCGGGGGTCGCTTGAGCATCGGATTTGGCTCTCTGTTGGTCTGTGATGAACTTCGTCGGCGTTGGCGAAATGACTTTTGGCGGTGTGTTGTCAATGATGAAGCTATGCGAAATCGCTTCGGTGGTCTTTGGGTTAAGCGGATTCCACAGGGCATCCGAGGCTATGACCTTTAGCACATACACACCGTCGGGCACATCCCTTGTATCCCATTCAAGCTTTTGCGCTCGCCAAGCCTGCGAAGGCGGTTTAGTTGAAGCTCCACCCTCATCAAGCGGTTCCTCAGGTATCTCAGGCGCTGGCGGCATCTCAACGGTTATCCCTGTCTCGCCCTTCTTTGGAGTTGCTTTCTCATCCTTACCTTCCTTCTGCGGTGCGCTCTTCTCCTCACCTCTCGGTTTCACCTGCTTGGCTTCAATCCGTTTCCAAGTCTTCCCACTGTCGCTTGAGCAGTAAATTTCAAACTCAAGTTCATCGCCGTTGGCGTCAAACGCTTCCCATTCGATCGTCTTAACTTTTGACCATATGGCGCCACCAACTGGCGATGTGATTCTCACGCTCGGTGGGACATTGATCGGGGAGAACGAAACCGAGATGCCATACAGCTTTGCCTTTGTGTCACCTTCAACCTTCAAGCGCAGTTGGAGCGCTTTCGCAAATAGCGAGTTGATGATGTAGCCATCTTCCGATCTGGCTGTGCTTCTCCATTCGCTCCATGTTTCATCGGGAATCTCCCCATCGCCCGTCCGTGCCTCCATGGAAAGCTTCAAACCGTCCTCGTTGAAGCACTTCGCCAATCTCCAACTCGCTGGCACTGGGAGCACGAGAACTGGAGATAGATATTCGCCAGATGTAGCCCTGCGCAAGCTAACAAGTTTCCCGCTCATCGCCATCAAAGCCTTCATGCCATCGCTATCGCAAAGCAACTCTGAGGCGCTTTCATTTTGGAGCTTGAGTGCTTCACCGCTTGCACCGTCGTAGTCAACCAAGTAGAGTGCGTTTGGCATTACTCCACTTGCGATGATGCTTGAATCTTCAAGTGAGCGTATCGCAACGATGTGCCTTGATGGTGTATCGTAAAGCAACTTAACATCGCCGTCTTGCGATATCCGCAGGAGCTCACCGTAAGGCGTTGTGCCAATGTAAATATTTCCATGCACATCAACATGGAGCGAACGGATTGCCCCGCGCTTCGTCTCGTAAACAAGCTTTGACGAACCGTCACTGCGGACGCACCAAAGTTTGCCAAGCGGATATGTGCCTGCATATACTGTCCCATCCTTCACAGCGAGTGAGAGCACATGTTCATCATCGCTCTCAAGTAGAAGCTTGAGCTTACCATCCTTTGAAGCCCGATAGAGGCGTCCCGGAGAACCGGTGGCGATAATCAAATCTCCAGATGGCAGTTCGCTCATAGCCCATATGTGCTTGCAGTTGAGCCTGAGCCAAAGTGTTGGGCTCTTCTCCACGCCATCCCCAACGAGGCTGACAGCATAGATTTCGCCATCTGGCGAAGTCCCGATGAACAATTTCCCGTCACTCACAACAAGCGCAGTCGGTATCCGCTGTAGCCCGTCCCTATCGGTGAACTTGCAAACGACCTCAACGCCGTCCTTACGAAGCGCGTAGACTGTGCCAGTCAGCCAAGAGCAGGCGTAAATGGTGCCATCACTTGAAGCTACGCCGCGCCATACACCTGTGTCGTCCATTTGCATCAAGTCTGTCCTTTCAACGCCGAGGCGTATTGTCCCATCGCTCGCCACAAATGTCCCGTTGCATTTGCCCTTCAACAAATCTTCCTTTGACTTCAGTTCGACTGTGCGAGCCTTCATCGTTTTTTCCTGTGCAATGCTTGCGCTAACTTGCTCCTGCTTACTGCCTTCTGTTTCCGCCTGACTTTGGCTCTCCTCAGAGTAGCGGTTTCCATTGGAGCCAGTCTCTTGCTGTTCATCGTTTGAGAGATCGTCCTGCTCATCTTGCAAGCGAAGCGTGTTGTTCATATCCCTTGTCTTCAAACGATTCCAAATGAATCCTTCGCCCTGTATGCCGAGCAGTTGTCCGAGTTGTTCAATCAGCTCAAGGGTTTCCTCGGGGGCACGCATGCGCGCCTTTTCAAGCTCAGGCGAAGGTTGTGGAACTTCCTTTGCATACTCAGGCTCGACTTTTATGGTTGTGGTCTTGATGCCACGCACAACACAGCCTGCATCAATGCGCTCAAAGAGCGCTTCATAACCGACATGGAAAGAGTCGTCGCGCAAGGTGTTCATCTCCTCAAGGATGCAAAAAGGCAGGTGGTTTACAAGCTTTCCATTCAACCATGCGCCCATCGTAGGCAGTTGGATGCAGAGGAGTATTTGGTCGTTCCTTTCCTTCGCCGTCATTTCTTCGAGGAGTTGCTTGAGCGAGTTTGGGCGAGGTTGCAAAATCTCAAAGCGATTTTTGAGGCGTTGCGCATTGACTCCACCGGCAACACCGACTTTGATGGTGCAAGGGTATGCCACCTTTGGGAGGCGAAACTTTATCTCCTTCTCCATCCATCCACCCTGAACTTCCCTCAGCTTTATTTTGAGCCTCACTTCATCACCGGGGCGCGCCACCCTTTTGTCGCATGCCAAGCGCTCAATCAATGCCTCGCGCTTCTTAGCTGTGCTCTCAAGCTTTACAAAAACGCTTTTCACATCTGCCCTCTCAAACCTGTTCTCCTGAAGCAGGAAAAGCGTTTGGGTTATTTCCTCAGCCCACCTCGGTGAGCCTCCGAGTAGCATCTGCAGTAATCCAGCACCATCTTCGACGAACATGTTTTGGCGTCTTATCGGTGGTAGCCCATCAACCTTCACCTCATAATCGACGAATGTTGTCCCAGCTTCGTTTTCACTCGTGACGCTCGTGAAGGCGAGCGTTACAAGCAGGTTAACCAACGGTATGGTGAGCCTGCGATGCCTGAAGACGGAGAGGGTGAATTTTCTTTCAACCTGCCTATCGGTGTCCTTCACTGATATGTGCATATCAAGCATGTTTGGGCGTATGCCGACCATCCCACCGAGTGCGAAAGCCCTATCCTGAGTGAAAGCACCAACTACTTCAATTGGCGATGCGAGCTTGATTGACATGAGTTGGCTTGGTAGAACGCCGTGAACATAAGCTGTGGTGAGTGGCATGCTTGTTTCGCCCGCAAACAGGAATGGGTGACCAAACGCTATGAGCAAGTTGCCTTTGCGGTATGTGACAGTGCCAATCGCTGTAAGCTCAACATCGCCACAAGTCAGCTGAGCACCAACTGCAGCACCTGGCTCAAGTGATGCTTTAATCTGTCGTATGTTGGCAGGTCTTCCGGGCGAGAGTATTGGCTCAACAGCGAATGGCTGAAGGAGCTTCCGCAAACGCTCAAGGGAGAACCTCGTCATGCCGTGCACAATGAGCGGTGTTGCAATCGGCACAAGCAATGGCTCATCATTGCCACTTGAAGCCTCTCTTAACGGCACGGACATGCTCAGCTTGACCGAACTTATGCGCTTGCCAAAAAGGTTCAAATCCCCACCAACTGGTTTTAGCCTTATCGTTCCAGTGGTGCTCGGCAAGCTGGCGAAACGCTCTCTTCTTGGAGAGGCTACGGAATCAACCATGCACTTTATAGGTGTCACACCAGCTATCGGGAGGCGCGAGAAAGCCCATCCGTATGCGATGGCACCAACGAGCTTTCCAGAGATGTAAACTGGAGAACCACTCATGCCAGAGACTATGCCCCAACCTTTAGCCACCACTGGACCACCATCGATGCGCACGAGTATCAAATCCATCCCGAAGTCAACACCTTTGAGGATGCCTATCACAGTCACTGGGAATGTGCTGATCGATGTGCCGTTGAATGTGCTTTTGCAGTAGCCGCGCATGCCGGGGCGTATCCGCTCAACTGGGATGTATTCATCTGGCGAGAGGAAACTATCCTGCTGTGCAGGAATTGATGCAGTGATGAGAAGTAGAACGGCAAAGCAAATCGCAATGCCTCGCACAAGGCGGTTTGCAATCATCATCATTTGCTCCTCCCAGAAGTTCATCGTGGTGTTTGACTTACAAGAGCGCTTTTAACAATTGTAACCCGCAGGGGATTCTGGTGTAGGCGTGTGTGGCAATCTCCTGCGATAAGCTTAAAGTAGCCTTGCATGTTATTTCCTTGGATGTGTGGTGAGGAGAAAGATGAGCGATAGTGTAACGGTCAAGTTGATGCCGATCGGTGTTGATGAAGCTCTCCTTGAGGAAGTGGTTGCGGAAGTTGAGCTTTCGTTACCGGGTGTGAGGTGCACCGTATGCAAGGCTTGCGAGATGAACAGCTTTGACATCTCAAAGGCTTTTGACAAGCTAAGGCGACAGTATCTTGCAGATGCTATATTGAGGGAGCTCCCAACTCCTTCGGAGAACGAACGGGTTGTTGGTATCGTCGGGGTCGATATTTACAGTGGCAGGCTAAACTTTGTTTTCGGCATCGCTGAACTCTTCGGGAGGAGGGCTTTGGTCTCGACATTCAGGCTATCAGCTGGTGGCGTGCGGAGGGAAGTTTTCATTGAGCGCCTGATAAAAGAGATAGTCCATGAACTCGGGCACACATTTGGCTTACAGCATTGCAAAGATAGCCGATGTGTGATGCGCTTCAGCAACTCAATCGCTGACACCGATTGCAAGTCAAAGAGGCTATGCGCCAATTGCCTGCAGGCTTATTGTGCTCGGTTGGGCTACGACACAGCTACCTCAAAGAGGTAAACGAGATTCGGCGCTTCAAATCAGCGCTTCGAATTCATCTCGTGTTTCTTCATTGGCTACGGCTGTGGCTGTAACTCTCCAAGATATGCCTTCACAACTGTTTCAACATCGTCTGGGTTGATGAACTTCCCCTTGAGTGGGTCAACATCAAGGCTTATAACCTTGCTTTCTTTGCCGACCTTAACAAGATGCTTTTGGCTTCCGTTGACGAGGACACAAGGACCTTCAATTCGCCCTTCGTTCAACGCCTTCTTTGCCTCGTCGCTCATCATCCCAACGATTCTCATGGATAGCTTGTTTGTGTGTTGCTCTTGGAGCTTCCGAACACGCTCAACAGCTTCGGGGAAGTTCTTTATCGCTGGAGTATCCTTCGGGGGCATGAAGAAAACAACTTCGACCTTCTCAGCTCGCTTTGCCACTGCCACACCACTTGTCATCTCTTTCTTTTTTCCAAGCATTTCTACAACAAGATTTGCAGCATCTTTCGTCGTTACTTTCGTCCAGCGCTCTTGTAGGTGCTTGATCGTGCTTTGACTTAACCCGCTCCCGTAAGCCTTCTTCAACTCTTCATCCAACAGCTGGATCATCCCAATCACATTTGACATAGGTCCTTCCGAAGCTTCTCTGCCGTTGACGAGTATGGTAGCGCAATGTGCGTGATGCTTTTCCATCTCCCTGCTACCCTCTGGCGAATGCATGTTGTATAGCTCGAGGCGTATGCGCTTTTGCTCGGCGTTCGCTACATCAATCAGGAAACCGATGTTTATCATGTGGCAGTCAACTTCAAAAGGTAGGAAAGCCTTTATGAGGACTTTAGCGTCCTTCGGTCCTTTGATGTAGGGGTTAGGTATCAGCGTCTGTGCTGTCGATGCTTGAGTGGTTATGGGTGGCTTCGGCGGCATGTTCTTCAACTCCTGTTCACGGCGATACATGAATACTGACGAGGCGATGACAACGGCTACGAACGCGCAAAACACAATGCACGCAAACACTTCGGTGAACCTTAAACGCCTTACAACCATGACTTCCATTCACCTCCTAAATCTCGTATATGTTTGCCTCAAGTGTCTCCGTATCAAGCACAGCCACAGTTGCTTTCCCAGTCAGCCAGCCACATGCTTCACCCGGATTGATGACGAGGCATCCATTGTATCGCTCCATAAGGGGATTATGCGTGTGCCCGTAAACTATGACATCAAACACGCAACTCGCCTTAAGAGCCTCAACAACTTCTGGCTCGTGCATGACAACTATTTTTCTCCCATCAACCTCAATCGAGGCTATTTTCGCGTATAGCTCGCCGAAGCCCTCAAGCGCTTTCAATAACCCGATGCGCTCGCCATCGTTATTCCCGAACACGCCTATGAGCTTACAGCCGAGCTCAGAGAAAGGTCTCACTGAGAATGGGGCGATGAAATCTCCCGCATGTATTACAAGCTCAACACCGTTTGCCTTAAAGAGAGAAACCGCTTCCACTATCTTCGTCATGTTGTCGTGTGTATCAGCAATAAGCCCTACCTTCATCATGTCCACCTCCACAGCTTCATAAGTCGCCAATGGTTAATTGTAGCTTTGAGCGTTATGGTGCAAGCTTTCCTTTTATCCTATTGGTCTCCCATAGGCGTGTAAATGTTTTTAGTGCCATGCCATGTGGTATAAACTCAATGGCACTAAGAAGCATCTAAATGAAACGGCGGCATCCTTGATGCCACCTTACATCGCCATCCTCTCCGCCATCCCAACCCCTCAAGGATGCCGCCGTGCATTCAGACCTTTTTTAAAGCTCCAAATGCATTTAACCAATTCCTCAGCGAACTCCGAACAGCGCAAAGCTCGTGCACCGTTTCCCATTTGCCTCGCCAGATCCTGTGTCACTTTACCAGCCTTAATTGTAGTGCCAAGCGCTTCCCATATCAATAGCGCAGCCTCTTTCCAACCGATGTATTGTAGCATCATGGCTGCCGAGAGAATCATTGAGCTTGGATTAGCCACATCCTTATGCGCATACTTTGGTGCGCTACCGTGTGTTGGCTCAAACAGAGCATGGTAATCGCCAAGGTTAGCCCCCGGAGCCATGCCCAACCCGCCAACCTGCGCTGCACATGCATCGCTGAGGTAGTCGCCGTTCAAGTTTGGAAGAACCAAGACATCATAATCTTCGGGGCGGGTCAGCACCTGTTGGAACATGTTATCAGCAAGCACATCCTTGATCAGGAGCTTGCCATCTTTTGTCACTCCTTCACCTTGCTCGAGTTCTTGCTGTGTCACCACATGTTCCCTGAACTCGCTTACAGCTACTTCGTATGCCCACTTTGCGAATGCGCCCTCAGTGAACTTCATGATGTTGCCCTTGTGGACGATGGTTATGCTCCTTCTGTTATTTTCGAGAGCGTAAGCGATAGCTTTGCGCATCAGGCGCTTCGTTGCCCTCTCGCTTATCGGTTTGATTCCGATGCCAGAGTCCTCTGGCAACCTCACACCGAACTCTTCCTTAAGCAACTGTATGAGGCGCTTTGCGCCTTCGCTCCCCATCTCCCACTCGATACCCACATAAACATCTTCTGTCGTCTCACGGAAGATAACCAGATCAACTTTCTCTGGGTGCTTGACTGGCGATGGGACACCCTCAATCCACTTTATCGGGCGAACACACGCGTATAGGTCAAGCTCACGCCGTAGTGTGACATTGAGGGAGCGATGTCCACCAAATGGAGGTGTTGTGAGGGGACCCTTTATGGCTACGATGAACTGCTCAATAGCTCGCAGTGTATCCTCTGGTAGAAGCTCACCATAAGTTTGCAGTGCCTTTTCACCCGCGAAAACTTCAAGCCATACGATGCGCCTTTGCCCATCATAAGCCTTATGAACTGCTGTATCAACGACAGCTTGCGTTGCCTTCCATATGTCGGAGCCTATGCCATCACCCTCAATGAAAGGTATGATTGGTTTATCGGGGACATGCAATTTGCCGTCTTCAACCTTTATTGCCTCTCCATCTTCGGGGAGCCTTAGCCTTTTAAAGCTATGCACCCCTTACACCACCTTAATTGATTTTCGTAGCAACGCTTGGAGCTGGCGGCGGGATTCGAACCCGCGACCTGGGGATTACAAATCCCCCGCTCTTCCGCTGAGCTACACCAGCTTCGCATTTACATTATAACCAACATGCTCAAACTACGCAACCAAAATCGCTCACCTTCACAATGTCTCACCATAATGTTTACTGAAGCCATTGAGCTGTCTTGAGGTGATGAAGTTATGCCAAAGGGTAATGATGCACTTTGCAAAGCCGTCATAGGCGTTGATGTTGGGAACACACGCTTGACCGCAGCCATCGTTACACTTGATGGCGATATGAAAGCGATGCTGAGGCGTCCAACGAGAGCTTCTGAGGGCGCTAACGCATGTTACAGGCAGATTGAAGAGATGCTCCTTGCGCTCCTGAGCGAGGCTGAAAGGCAATCAATCGCTATCCTCGGCATCGGTGTAGGGTTTGGCGGACCTGTTGATCACGAAAGTGGGACTATAATTCGCTCGCATCATGTCCTTGGGTGGAGTGGCTTCCCGATGCGCCAGATGCTCTCAGACCGTTTTGGTATCCCTGTATTCCTTGACAATGATGCGAACGCAGGCGCGCTCGGTGAATTGCTCTTCGGGGCTGCGAAGGGGCAAAAGAATGTGCTCTATGTGAACATAGGCACTGGCATCGGTGGCGCGATCATAGCCGACGGGAGGTTGCTCAGGGGCGAGAGAAACCTCGCAGGGGAGATAGGGCACATCACAGTGGTTCGTGGTGGTCCAAGGTGCGGTTGCGGAAAACATGGTTGCCTTGAGGCTGTTGCGAGCGGGACTGGTATTGCAAGGAGGGCGATGGAACTGATACGGAAGGGTGAGTTGAGGACGAAGTTGCCAACAGATGGTGTCACATCAAAAGATGTCTTTGAGGCTGCGATGGATGGCGATGAGTTGGCGATTAAGGTCGTCGATGAGACAGTTGAGCATCTTGCACATGGGCTTGGGATAGCGATCACGCTACTAAATCCGAGCATGGTCATAATCGGCGGTGGGCTCTCGGAAGCACCTGAGGAGTTGCTCCTCAACCCGCTGAATGAGAGGCTCAAAAGATATGCGTTTGATGTGGCACTTGAGGGGCTGAAGCTCGTGAATGCTAAACTGCGTTATGATGCAGGTGTGCTCGGAGCAGCAGCACTCGCCATAGTTGGGGGTGAGATGAACTATGGTTGACCTGAGTGAACGGTTGGGCGTGAATGTGAAGCTCGTTAGGAGCGAGGAAGGATGGATGCTTGAGCTTGGTGAAGGGGTGGTAAGCTCAAAGCCACAACCAAGATGCATATCCGAGTTGAAGCCCGTCCTGCGCAATCAGGACGCAAACACACCTCATATCCTGTATTGGATGTTTCGTGATGTCAGGGTGAGAGAGGATGAAGGAGAGCTTCGTTCTCGAGTTCCCTTACTGCGCTATGACATATCACTATTCATGCCCGGCGTCATGTCGGTTGACGGGGATGAGAAAGAAGGAGATGAGTTCGTCAAGGCGTTTGGGCATTACCACCCATACCTTCGCGGGAGAGAAGTGACATTCCCAGAAGTTTATGAGGTTGTCTACGGGCGCATGCTCTTTTTGCTTCAAGAGCCAGAGGATGTCTTCCAACCGAGGAGTGGCATAAGGAGGGTGATCATCGTTGAAGTGGATGCGATGGATGAGCGGAAGCTCGTCGTCATACCTCCGAACTTCGGGCATGTGGCAATCGTAACTGGTGATGAGCCTGTTGTCACATCAAACTGGGTTGCAAGGAACTTTGACTCGCAGTATGCACCTTTCGCTTTGATGCGGGGCGCAGCATATTACATCGTCAAGAAGGGCGATGGATGGGCATATGAGCCAAACCCGAATTATCCATCACTGCCAACACCTGAGGTCGTCAACTCAACATCGCTTGAGACCTTCGGAGTCCCGACCGATTCGCCAATCTACATAGCGTGCCTGAGGGAGCCAAGCAAGTTCCAATTCCTAATCGAGCCGTCTTAGCGAGTGTTGATGAAGCGCACGGTCTCGCCCTTATTACAATCATCACTTTGTGTTGCTTGATGTATGTCGTTTTGGGATGCCCTTGGGAAGTGCGAGCTTGTGCAGGTGTGGTGCTAACGCCTCGATGAAGCGGTGCGCTATTCGTTTGTAGCCCAAATCGTTTGGGTGAAGCCCATCCTCGCAGAAGAAGCGCTCATCATACATCTCCTTCATCGGCTTGAGGTCAACGAGCACAGCACCGCTCTCGCTTGCGAGGCGCTCAATTATTGCGTTGTATGCTCTTGACTGCTTGGCGAGGAATTGCCGTTCCACTTCCGGAAGTAGCTTCGCAAACGGTTGTCTTTCCATCTCTGGCAAGTTAGCTATGAGGATGAGCGCATCGCTCTTGCGTAGCATAAGAAGCATCCACCTAAGTAGCCTCTCAAACGCTTTCGGGTGAACACGGTGCCTGACATCGTTACCGCCAACCCAGATGGAGACGACCGTCGGATTTGATGCGAGGGCGAGCGGGAGCTGTCTTTGTGCTGCGTCCGTTATCCTTGCACCACTTCTCCCGACATTGATCAACCTCCACTTGCAATCGGTGCTCCGCTCAAGGTAGCTGTGTAGCAGAGCGACATAACCTTTTTCAGCCGAGCTTGCACCTGCAGCTTGTGTGTCGCTCGCGCCGATAGCAACATAGGTTGGTTTCCCATGTGCCTCATCTGCCTGCCTTTCGGCGATGTCACCAGCTCGCCACTTAAGGCAACCCGCCTGAAGCAATATCGCTATCCACCAAACCTTGAAGGAGCGCCACAGCGCTCTTAACTGTTTCAATGCGAAGCAGGCTTTTTGCTTCATGCTCTCCTTACTTCGGTCCTATGCCACGAACATTCAACCTTATGGCATATAGCGAGGTGCGAGCTGTCAGGAAGAGCGTCTTCATGTCGCTATCGCCGAAGGCACAGTTCGCTGGTATCTCGGGCAGTTTCACCTTACCGAGGAGTTTGCCGTTGCTGTCAAACACCCATAGCCCACCGGGTCCTGTGACATACAAGTTCCCCAACTCATCCACCTTCATGCCATCTGGTGAGCCTTGTTCATTGCTACTCATGTCAGCGAACACATCTCCACCAGTGAGCCTTCCGTCCTCCATGACATTGAAGACGCGGATATGCTTCCTCGCCGAATCATCAACATAGAGCCGTTTTTCGTCTGGCGAGAGGGCGAGCCCGTTCGGGCGATCAAAATCCTTCGCAACGAGCGTTAGCTTCCCATCTGGCGAGATGCAATACAGACCTTGGAAATCAAGTTCGCGCTCGCTCTGCTTAACGCCATAAGGTGGGTCGGTGAAGTAGATGAAGCCATCTGACCTTACAACGACATCGTTTGGGCTGTTAAGGCGTTTGCCAAGATAGCGATCCGCAAGAACAGTTATGCTCCCGTCTTTCTCAGTCCTTGTGACACGCCTGTTTAAGTGCTCACACGCTATCAAGCGCCACGACGAATCAAAAGTCAAGCCATTGCTTTGCCCGCTCGGCTTCCTGAACACATCAACTTTACCGTTGGGAGACCACTTGTAAATCGTGTCTGCTGGTATGTCACTGAAGAGCAGGTAGCCATCGCGGTGCCACACAGGTCCTTCGGTGAACACGAAGCCAGTTGCGAGCTTTAGCGCTACAGCGTCTTTTGGGATGAGCTCAAACAGACGCTCGCTATGAACTTCTATTGTTATTTGCACCTGCTGTGCACCAGTGTATCTTTTTGTGATATCGCCTTCGGCGTGCTGTCCGAAGAGCATATAGAGCAACGGAGCAAAGCACATCGCCACCATTCGCATCACCCCCGTTGTGTTTTCGCTCTGCTTACAGCCAGTTCGAAAGCTTTTGCCCTCCCAACTATAACGGGTGCACCGCACTCCCTAACTATCCTCTCAGCGACGCTACCCCAAAGGAAGCGTGAGAGACCAGTTCGCCCGTGTGTCGTCATCACTATCAGGCTTATCTCGTTCTCGTCGGTGAACTCGATTATGCCTTCGGCTGCATGATGGCGCTTAAGGGCATGGCAGTGCATCCTGTCCCTGAGACCGTTTGCTGCCTCAGCCATCGCTTGTAGCTTCGCTTTAACCATTGCTTCAAGCTTACCCAAAGTCTCACGCTCGCTTATAGCCTCGAGCAATTCCATGACATGCAAGACGAACACGCTTGCGCCTATCTCCTTAGCCAACAAAACTGCGTATGAAAGAGCTGATGAGCTTGCCTCGGACAAGTCCGTTGGGACGAGTATGCGTTCGTATGTCGGTTTGCTCGGCTTGCTTATTGAGAGGACTGGTCTATCTGAAGCTTGAACGATCCTTGCAGTTGTTGAACCGACAAACCAACCCCTGATGCCACTCTCGCCCTTTGTGCCCACCACGATGAGGTCTGTGTCATGGGAGCGTGAAAACTCAATTATAGCGTGGTGTGCATCGCCCTCAAGGACGAATGGCTCTGCATCAATGCCAGCCAACTTCAGCTCATCTGCCTTCGCCTTCAGCTTCTCCATAGCCTCCTCCTTCATGCGTCTCATCACGGCGTTCATCATCACAGGTATGTCAGCGGGGAGCGGTTCGAGCAATTCACCTGAGGTGTATGCTGTAGCGATGTTTGGGACACAGTGCACAAGCGCAAGCTTTGTCCCGAAGCGCTTGAGGAGGGGGATGAGAAACTCAAGCGCAGCCTCTGAGAGTTCGGAGAAATCAGTTGCCCATGTGGCATGTCTCCACATCGCTTCATCACCCCTGTCGCTTTTCATCCCATATCAAAACTTTAAAGTGGTTTGGCTTTCAGTGACACCCTGCAACGCTACATCGTGGTGCGTCTTTCTTGGACATTTCTTATGAGCACGGCGCCGATGAAGAAGTAAAGCATACAAGCGAAGAATGTGAGCCTCCAGCCGACTCCCATTCCGAAGATGGAGTTGCCGATATCACCGATGTAACCCCCGATCAAACCAGCCACTGCTTGTGGCAGTGTGAAGGCGATATGGAAGACCGCCATGAACTTGGCAGCGAAGCTGGATGGCACCAAGTTGCACGCCAATGCCCAATCAACTGCGCTGAACGCCCCAAACCCGATGCCGAGCATCAATGCTGCAAGCATTGCAGTGGCAACAGAAGTTGCGCAGATGAAAGCCACACCGCCACATATGGCTATTGAGCAAGCTATGAAGATGAGCAAACGCTTGCTCATGATATCGGCGAGTTTGCCAGCTGGTGGGATAGCGAGGGCGCTCCCAACGAGCGCACATACGCTTATGAATGTCGTGTTGAGGACGACCTCGTCGCCCCTCAATGTGTCGCGCACATACCACCTCAAAAACGGTATTGAGCCATAAACGCCCATCTGGATGAAAAGGCGTGAGATGAACAGCCACATGAAGCTACGATGCTGTATGACATCGCTAAGGCTCATCAACTTAGTGATGTCCTTCAGCGATACGCAGGTGGCGAAAGTGGTTTTTGAAGTTGGCTCACTCGTGATGATGAGCGTGAGGAATGACACGAAGAGCAAAAGCGCGTGTGCCGATAAAAGCAGTAAGGAGAGTGCTTGAGCATCGCTAAAATCAAACAGCCTGTATGTTCTACCCAAGATGAGCCACGAGGCAACCATACCAAAGGCGTTTCCTAACAACGCCCACATAGCCATGTAAGCCGATGCCACACCGTGTTTGTTTGTCGGCAACACATCTGGTATGAGCGCTTGAAACGGTCCAGCAGCACAGTTGTGTGCAAACTGCAGTAGCGAGAAGCTGAGTAGGAGCAAATGGAATCCACTACACCGCAGGAAGACGAACAGCGGTGGAGTAGCCAAAACTGTCCCAAGCACTAAGAATGCCTTTCGTCTGAAGCCGTAAAGTGGCAGTGAATCACTCAGCGGAGCTACGAGCAATTGCGTTAGAGTTGAGACTATAGCTCCGATTGCATTCAGCCATGCGAGCGCCCTGCCAATGTAAGCGTGCTCAAAGAGTGCTTCAACTCTTATCTGCAGACCGTGCACGAGCATTATGCTCCAGAAGATGTTGAAGGGGAGCCACCAAAGCGTAACGCCGATGTAGGTTAAGATAGACACGCCATTGTGTGGTTCATTCGTCCCGTTCGATTTCATCCCAAGAGATAGGGGGACGATGATGTGTTTACATCTAAGCCACATCTGAAACTTCTGGCATCTCGCCTTCCTCTTCTGGCTTCTCCTCTTCTTCGAGCAACTCCTCACCTTCAACCATTCCAACTTGCAGTTGCAGTTTGGAGCGGTCTTCAATCCTCGCTATCTTGCCGTCGCGTATCCAAACGACTCTATCCGAAACATCGATCATCTTAAGGTCGTGAGTTGCCGAGATGATTGTCACACCCTTCTCCTCGTTCAATTCCTTCAGCAAGTCGATTATCTCCCTTCCCGTGCGCAGGTCGAGGTTTCCGGTAGGCTCATCTGCGAGTATGATTGCCGGGTCGTTTGCCAACGCCCTCGCTATAGCAACTCGCTGTTGCTGTCCGCCCGAAAGCTCAGCGGGTTTGTGATTCCATCTATCGGCGAGCCCGACTCGCTTTAGCAGTTCCATACCTCTATCAAGCTTCTCATCTTCGGGTATGCCAGCGAATGTCATTGGCAGAGTCACATTTTCAAGCGCCGTCATCACTGGTATTAGGTTGAATGTCTGGAAGATGTATCCTATCTTCCGACAGCGAAGCCACGCAAGCTCATATGCATCAAGTTGGGCTAAATCAACCTCGTCTATGAAGACGGTCCCTTCAGTTGGCTTATCGAGCCCGCCGATCATGTTGAAGAGCGTTGACTTGCCCGAACCAGAAGGTCCCATGATTGAGACATACTCCCCCCTCTTTATATCGAGGTCAATTCCCCTAAGCGCCCACACCTTCACCTTGCCCATCACATAGACTTTGTGCAAGTTGCGACAACGAACTGTGTATTCAACAACTTGTTCGTTGCTCTTACCCTGAGCCACGCTCTCATTCGTGCGTTTGTTTTGCATCGTCATCGCTTATCCCTCCCGTTTGAGGCTGTCATTTTGTGTGCTCATCGATTACACCTCAGTCCTTAGTGCAGCTGCAGCTGGCAACTTGGCAGCATACCTCGCTGGCGGAACACCAGCAAGTATTGACAGGAGCGTCCCAGCAACTATTGAGATGATCAGCCACCCGATCAACCCGATGCCATGCTCCCCATAGATTGCCCACTGCGTGTTCGTCCAGACATGCCACCCTATGCCGAAGCTTGCCCTCAGCATCGCAACGAGTAGCCCGATGACGGCGCCGATGGCTGATCCTATGAAGCCCATCAAGCCAGCTTCAATCAAGAAGAGGCGAATGATAAACTCATCGAGCGCGCCGAGGCATTTCATCGTGCCTATCTCACGGTAGCGTTCCATGACGCCCATCAGCATCGTGTTGACTATGCCAACAAAGCAAATCAGCATAGCCATGCTAACAAGCCAGTTGTATCTTGCGATATCCTCAGGCGTTAGCTGGAAGCCAACCTGTGTTTTAGCTACGGAACGCGCTATCGTGACCATCGTCGCCACAAACATTAGGAAGGCAACGCTGAGGAATGTTGTTGAAGCGTTGACGAGTGCCCTGCCAAATCTTATGAGTATGTTCCTTGCGCAAATCCTGAAAGCCTCACGCCATGGAAGTTTGATCTGCCGTTTTATCTCTTCCCTCGTCAACCCGAAGAGGCGCTCTTTTGTTGCTGCCATGCTTGCCTCCTACCCTCCTTTTAATGTGGCTTCATTTTGATGCCACAACTCATTTTGCAACCATAGCGCCAGAATTGCCATAATGGATAAAATGGGAGCGCTCAAGCCATGATGTGAGCACACATTTTTGTTATGTGCTTATGGGGGTGATAGAGCTGTGCCTGCGAATTTGCCCCCCGAGTTCATTGAAGCTCGTGAGCGTTTCCAGCGTGCCGAGACAATCTCGGAGAAGATCGAAGCGCTTCAAGAGATGCTCGCCATATTACCGAAACACAAGGGCACTGAGAAGCTGTATGCAGAGCTTAGGCGCAGGCTCTCGAAGCTACGCCAGATGGAACAACAATCACGGAAGGGAAAAAGCACATTCAATCCGACAGCTCACATAGTCAGGCAGGGCGCTGGGCAAGTCGCATTGGTCGGCTACCCGAATGTGGGCAAGTCAAGCCTGCTAAACGCTCTAACTGGAGCCCAATCGAAAGTAGCCGACTTCCCATACACCACACAGCTACCCGTGCCAGCGATGATGCAATTTGAGAATGTTCAAATCCAGCTCATAGATACGCCACCTATATCCTCCGAATACTTTGAGCCATGGATTGGGGACATCGTGAGGAGAAGCGATGCAGCACTTTTGGTTGTTGACCTTAGCAGTGATGAACTGCTTGATCAAGTTGATGTTGTGCGTGATTGCCTCAGGCAGGTTAAAGTGGAGTTGGTCGGCAACACTCAAGATGTGAAGGATGACATGAAGGTGGCGTATAGAAGGGCAGTCATAGTGGCAAACAAAGTTGATGCTGATGGAGCAAACGAGCGCTTGGAGATATTGCGCGAGTTTTACAGCGACCAGTTGCCCATACTACCAACTTCGGCTATAACTGGCGTTGGGCTTGAGGAGCTACGCAGGACGATCTGGCAGATGCTTGATGCGATAAGGGTTTACACGAAACGCCCGGGCGAGAAGCCAGACATGTCAGCGCCGTTCATTTTGAGGCGTGGAAGCACAGTCCTTGACCTCGCCGAGGCAATACATAACGACTTCGCGGAGAGGCTGAAGTATGCAAGGGTGTGGGGCTCGGCGAAGTTCCCAGGACAGCCAGTGGAGAAAGATTATGTGTTGCAAGAAGGAGACATTGTTGAGTTACACACATGAGGTGATAAACGGATGAAGGGGGACGGAAGGAGAGGCGTTGAGGTGCGCTCTTTAAAGCGTTCGGAGTTGTTGCGCCTTAAGCCCGTCCGCGAAGAACACATCTGTTGGGAAGAGGATGATGAGGGCGTAGTCAGGATCAAAAGTGAGCGTGTCGGTTTGCTCGCCCGCATCATGGGATTGCTCTTGCGCGTCACCCCAAGGAAATACATACAGCTTGATGAGATTGGTTCGGTCGTCTGGAAGATGTGTAACGGCGAACATACGGTCGCTCAAATATCGCAGGAGTTGATGAACCGCTATAAGCTTGAAAGGCGAGAGGCTGAGGCTTCGCTTTTGACTTTCATACAACAGCTCATGAAGAGAAGGCTCATAACGCTTCAGTTTGACGAACCTCAAAAATGAGCGCATCCGAGGATGACAAAGAGGTGGCAATGAGATGAGCGAACATGAAGTGGAAGGTAGGAGGAGCATTTTCTGGTTCGCGCTTCTCGCCCTTCTGTTGGTGAGTTTCGCTAACCAATTCGCTTTGCTGTTTACCTTTTCCGAGGAAGGGTTTGGCATGCGTTTCGCCTTCCGACCCTTGCCACTTGGATATGGAGTTCGCGGGAAATACATTGCGCTATGTGACCTGCTGATCATGTTCGTCTTCATCATCTGGCTTTCAAGCATACTCGCTTCGGGCAGGCGAAGACATGTTGAATTGCGCAGTTTGCCACATTGCCTGCTGTCGCTCCTTGTCATCGGGCTCGCCTCGGCAATAAACAGCGTTTGGGTTTGGCGTGCCCTTCTGGATGGGTTATCGCAGTTTGGGTTGAGCCCGAAGGCTTTCCTATTCGCCGAGCACTTCAGGGAAGCTGTAACTGAGTTTTTCCAATGGACGCTTTACTTGCTCATCCTGCCACTCGTCTTCCTATCACTCTTCAAAAAGCTCAATGGGAGTTTGCGGGCAATCTCGCTTGACTTGTTGCTTGCCCTTGTGCTCCTAAACGAGCTCTTCGCCATATACGATTATGTGGTGCGCCAAGACCCAAGTGCTGTTGCTGGCTTGTTCGGTAGCAGAAACATCTACACCGGGTTTCTTGCGCTCACCCTGCCACTCATCCTCTCGCATGCGCTTTTCGGGCATAGCAAGCTCAGGGTGGCGCTTGCTTTAGTTGCGGTGGCTGTCGGGCTGTTCACATCTCTCTCTGGTTGGGTATGGTTAGCACTTTCAGTTGGCATTTGCGTGACATTGTTCTTGCACTCAAGGCTTAGCTTCGCACTCTGCATCGCTTATATCCTTCTCTTCTTGGCGTTCAGCTGCATCTTCAAGACTCGCTTCTACACAGAAGCGATACCGCACATCGTCAACCTGTATGATGATGAAGGTGATGTGCGCAAGGAATACATTGAGTGGCAAGCTGCTCTAAATTGCATGTCACAGGATGCGCCACCGCCTCGCTCAAACTTCCTCTTCGGAGTCGGTATTGGTGGATACCAGTTGAACATAAACGACTACTACGGTAGCTTCCCGAACAAGGAGAAGATGCCACTCGATTCAAACAGCCTTTACCTCGTCATCGGGACAACGCTTGGCTTCGTAGGTCTGGCTACGCTCATCTCCATTATGCTCCACAACGGTGCATTGGCTCTTGAACTCTACAAGGATGCGGGCGACGATTTTTCAAGGGCGTTCGGGTGCGGTATGCTTGGATGCATTGTGGCTTTCGCTGTCTCAAGCGTTTTTACGAATTTGCTTGTGCGTGGGACTGGTCCTCTGCTTGTAGCGCTCATCTCAATGCTCCATGCCATCTATTGGGATTCAAAGCGACAGGGCAAGTAGGTTACTACAGCGTTTGCAGAAGCCTTTTCCTTACAAGGTTAAGCAATGCCTTGCAGGCTCTCTCCTTTATGGCGCGCCTGTCGCCACCGAACACATGGTGCTCGCATACACAGCCCTTCCCATCGGCAACGGCAATGAAAACTGTCCCAACTGGCTTATCTGGCGTCCCGCCAGTTGGTCCAGCTATCCCTGTGACTGACGCGCCGATGTTTGTGTCGAGCAATCTCCTCACGCCCTGTGCCATCTCAATCGCACAGCGTTCGCTAACCGCACCATCCTTTAACAGCGTTTCCTCGCAGACCCCAAGTAGGTTGCGCTTAACTTCCTCGGTGTATGCTACTACTGCACCCTTTACATAAGTTGAGCTACCGGGGATGTTCGTCAGCGTGTCTGTCACAAGTCCGCCAGTGCATGATTCCGCAACTGATATCGTTAAACTCCTCTCCTTCAGCATGCGTCCGACCACTCCTTCAAGTGTTTCATCGTCAACGCCATAAATGAACTCGCTGGCTCTCTCCCTGATGCGTTGTTCAAGTGATTCAACAAGGTGAAGTGCTTGCTCCTTCGTTTTCGCTTTTGCTGTTATGCGCAACCATACTTCGCCTGCCGTCACAAGCGATGAGATGCTAACGCCCTCAAGGTTTTTTAGAAGGTCACTTATGCGCTCGTTCAAAGCCGACTCACCGATGCCGACACACTTCAGCGTCCTTGAGACCACCTCGACTTTCTTCTCACCGAGCCTGCTTTCAATCTCTTTGAGCACATACGCTTCAAACATCGCTTTCATCTCAGCAGGCACTCCGGGCATGGCGATGAGCAACTTGCCCTTATGCTCAACCAGAATGCCAGGCGCACTACCAACAGGGTTCGGTATCGGTTTGGCGTTCTCTGGCAGGAGAGCTTGCTTGAGCGTGCTCATGCCTATATGCCCCATGCCCATCGCTATGCGCTTTAGCAACCTCTCTTTCGTCTCCTCGTGTTCAACGAGCTTAACTCCGAGTGTAAGTGCGATGGCTTCCCTTGTGATGTCATCGTGTGTTGGACCAAGCCCTCCAGTGACGATTACTATGTCACAACTCTCAAGCGCCTCTTTCAGCGTTCTTGAGAGCACTTCAATTTCGTCTCCAACAGATGCTATGCGCACAACATCAATTCCGATCCCGTGAAGCATTGAAGCCAAGTATGGGGAGTTTGTGTCTATCAGTTTGCCCTCGGTTAGTTCCGACCCTACGGAGATGATTTGAGCGAGCATGCCATTCACTCCCCCTTAGTTATGCTCCTGCCATTGCATCATTATGCTTTTTGGTCGCGCGGACATGCCAGAGCTAAGGAGGGCGATGGACTTGGGAACGGCTGAGGGCGGTGAGTTGTTAGATGAGGTTTTGTTGAGGAAGCTGAAGCGGATAAAATTGCTCGGTATGGATGTTGACGGAGTTCTCACGACTGGCGAGATAGTCCTGCTTGACGACGGTGGTGAGCTAAAGGCTTTTGATGCGAAGGACGGAGTTGGCTTAAGGCTTGCGTCACTCGCTGGCTTGAAGACGGCGTGGGTGACCGCAAGGCATTCTGAGTGTGTTAGGAGGAGGGCAGAGGAGATAGGCGTTGATTATGTGCTCATGGGGAGGTTCGATAAGCTACCCATGTTTGAGGAGGTGTTGCACAGCGAGGGCATAAGCTATGATGAGGCAGCGTTCATCGGTGACGATGTTCAAGACATACCGCTGATAAAGCGTTGTGGATTTGGTGTTGCTGTCGCCGACGCCCATGAGGAGGTGAAACGATTCGCTGACTATGTGACGAAGCGCCCTGGTGGGAAGGGCGCTGTGAGGGAAGTTGTTGAGCTCATCTTGAAGGCAAGGGGTGTGTGGGATGAAGTCGTTGGTAAGCTTGTTGGCGACCCAAATTGGCATGCAAAGTGAGAGGTCGGCTTTGAAGTGCTTTCATCGCTGTGCAACAATATCGCATAGCCTGCGTTGTTGCGCTTTTGTTGATCACGGTTAGCCGAGGTGAAGAAATGATGGCAAGGGTTAGCCGGCGCGGATTTGTGAAGCGCTCACTGCTGGTTGCCACTGGTGCTGTGTTGGGCGCCAGAGCCGAAGCGCTTGAGCAACCAAGCGCAACGCAACAGCCTGTTTTGCCGAAGGGCAAGATTCGGGATTTGGAGATAAGTCGACTTCTGTTGGGTGGTAATCTTCTGACGCATTTCACGCACAGCCGTGACTTGCGCTATGTATACACCCTGACACGCTACTACAACACGGACGCAAAGATTTTGGAGACATTAGCGATAGCAGAAGCGCATGGCATAAACGCACTCATCATCCACTATGTGCCGAAGGCGATCCAGCTCCTTCAAGAGCATCGCCGTCGCGGTGGGAAGATGCAATGGATCACTTGCACTGCTCACGCTTTGGCGAGTGGTGGCTTGGATGAGTTTAAGCGTCAAATGGATGCGTTGGTGGAAGCAGGAGCAAACGCACTTTACATATCCGGTGTTGAAGGAGACTTTGCATGTGGCTTCCATAACGATGTTTCAGGTCCGAATGCTGACGAGCGTGTTGGACCGGTGCGCCTTGACCTTTTGAACAAGGCATTAGAGCATGCAAGGTCATATGGCTTGCCAGTCGGCATAGGCGCTCATCGGATGGGAGTTGTTGAGGATTGTGAGAAGGCTGGCTTCAATCCCGATTTCTACATGGTCACATTTCATCACCTGAACTATCCTTCAGCGAGGCTTTGCTACGATTCTCGTTGGTGCTCACGCCCGGAGGAATTGGCTACTTTGATGCAGTCGGTTAACAAGCCATGGATTGCCTTCAAGGTGATGGCAGCTGGAGCTATACCGCCAGAAAGCGCTTTCAGGTTCGCTTACGAGAATGGCGCTGACTTCATCGTCGCTGGCATGTTTGACTTTGAGATACCGATAGATGTGCGAATCGCATGCAACATACTCTCGGAGTTGAAGGGGCGCAAGCGCCCTTGGCACGGATGAGCATCGTCACATGAACGAACAACGGTTGCGAAAAATCTAAGAGAGCATGGAAGCAAAATCCTCGTCAGCGATGGCGGACATTTTCGTTTGGCTTAACTTAGCCACCAAGCGGGTCTCCTGCGGAATGGCTTTTCAAACTTGTTGCTTATCCTTCCAGTCTCTTCAAGGTGAATCATGCAGGCTCTTATGCAACCTTTAGCGCCACCTATAGCTCCGTAATGGTGAAACAGGCTAACCGAGTTGCGGTTGTATGGGACTTTGTTGAGCGTCCCCCAAATGTCGTTGAGTGCCTCCTCAAGTGGTGGCATGTCATCGGGTGCAAATGGATTGTTTTCCTTTATGCCACCAGTGTATGCTAAGGTGCACTTGTCAACATCCAACTCGCCCCACTCGTATGTGTAGTTGCCGATCTTCACGCTCACTGTTTTGTCCCCGCTTATCGCTCCGACGGGACACTCCCTCACGCAATTCATGCACCGATCGCATATCGTCCCGGGTGGTATTTGTGGGTCTGGCTTCAACGGTGCGTCGGTGATGATTGCTGCGAGCCTTTGGCGTGGACCAAATTGCGGTGTGAGAAAAACTTTTGAGTAGCCTATCTCGCCGAGTCCCGCTGCGGTTGCTGCTATCCTGAAGTGGAGAAGGACATCAGGCGCTGACCTGCCATTGACCACTGGCTTTCTACCTTTTGGTGTGCCGTGATGGATGTCAACTGATGCGTCAATGACCATGTTTTGGTATGGGACAGCCTCGTAGCCGTTATCCTCAATGAACCTTGATAGGTCGTAGAGTGCCTTCGGAGCGAAGTTCAAGTTTATGCCCGCATAGCACATAGATGGATAGGCTGCAAAGTATGTCCCTTCTTCAATCCCTCTGAGTGCTCCTCTGAGGATGCGAAAGGCTAAGACGATGACGGACTCAGCCTCTGGCAGTATCGAAGCTGGGTGCATCTCCAAAGGCGCTCCTTCAAACCTATCAATTGACGCTATGCCAACCAAGTCAGCGCCAACTGCTCTGCCTACCTCCTTCACCTTCTCCGCACTCAAAGCCATCTGTATCACCCCCTCACAACTCATGGGATGAGAGCGTTTCAAAATCCACCAACGCCTTTGCGCTCTCGGTTTTGCTTTATCATTGTAGTGCAAACAAAAGCATCCAAGTTACAGGCTTTGCAACTAATGATGACACAGAACAAAGATGATGCAAGACCATCACAATGTGCCATTCGCTTCAGCCGTAGTGCACAACAAGCGTTGCCATCACACATGAGAATGTCACGCTGTAAAGCGCTTTATGCTAAGCTTAAGTTATGCATGTGTGAAAGGGAGAGCATTTGGAGGTGGTTTAGGATGCGTGTTGCAATTGTTGGGTGTGGTGGCGCTGGGAGCGAACACGCATTTGGCTACGGGCAAGTGGAAGGGTTGCGCATCGTAGGTTGCTGTGATGTTGTCCTTGAGAAGGCGCAACAGCTCGCTTCAAAGTTTGGCGCTGAGGCATTCACTGACTTCAAGGAGATGATTGAACAAGTTCGCCCCGACATCGTTTCCGTTTGCACTTTTGAGAAAGACCACGCAGTGGTTGCAATCACTGCCCTAAATGCAGGCGCTCATGTCCTTTGCGAGAAGATGCTGGCTGCGTCACTTGATGAAGCGAAGACGATGGTTCGGGTAGCCCGTGAGAAAAACAAGTTGCTTGCAACGCAGTTTAACTATCGCCACATACCGTCAGTGAGATGGCTCAAAGGGTTGCTAAGCAGTGGTGCTTTGGGAGAACTGTTGCTCGTCAATTTGATGGTGCATTCATATTGTCACCATCACGGAGTTGACCTGCTGAGGTTTCTTTTTGGCGAGGTTATCTCAGTGCAAGCAGCAATGCGTGGCGGAAGGAACGAAGTGCCATACAGAGGTTGGGAAGGCATAAGCGAGGATTTGCTTTACATCCCTCCTAACTCATTCTGCGCCATCGTGCACTTTGAGAGTGGATTATTGGGAGTTACAACGAGCAGTTTTCGCCACCGCCTTGAAGACTTGATGCTCGAGCTTCATTTGGTGACGACGAAGGGCAGGCTCTCCTTGCGTCGGATGCGCTACGAGAACATATGTGGCGATTTGGACACGAACATTGATTTGCTTGGTGCACCATCTTTCCCTGAGCCTTTGCCTTTCAAAGCCACATTCGCATTGAGTGTCCAAAGCTTTGTAGCTGTAGTGCGAGGTGAGCCTGCTGAGATAGCCACAGGCGAAGATGGCATGAGAGCAATGCAAATAGAGCATGCGCTCCTAATGGCAGCAAGGACGAATCAGCTCATCACCCTACCACCTATGGCGTGAATGAGCAATTGCACACACTTGCCCTTTGAACGGCGAGGTGAGAGCTTATGTGGGTAGGTTTGCTGTTGATACCGTTTTGTGGAGTGATGGCGCAAGTGGTGACGGAATTTGACCCAAACGAACCTTTGGGAAAGCGACCTTACGAGATGGAGTGGGCGGGCAGGAAAGAACCGAGACCACCAACAGTGACTTTCGCTGACCTGCGTGGCTGGAGAATGGAGGTTTCTGGCAACGCTCAAGCGATTTTCCGACCCAGCCGAGAGCAAAATGTCTGGGACAGACCTGTGGGCAAGTTGGTTTACAAGGGCAATGGTGACCCCAATTCCCGTCCAACGATTTTGCTCTATCCGCCCAACCCAATCCCAATTCCCGACGGCAGCGACTGCGTTGAAGGCTGGATTTACGGCAACCGTTGGGGATGGGAAAAATCGCCCGATACTCCGCCCGTGCAAATTTTCATCCACCTGCAGGACGAAAAGGGGCAAAGGCAGCGAGTTCATTTCGCGACAGTTAACTGGAAGGAATGGTGGCTGGTCCATCGTCGCTTGTTCCCGATGCCACAAGGCGGGAAAGCAAAAGGATGGCATTTTGTGGCTCTGGAAATTTCTGGCGGTTGGCAACCGCAGGAACGAACCCTTTACTTTGACAGCCTGACCTTTTATGCCGAACCGTTACCGCTGCTCAAATTCCCACCGCGCCCACGACGCAACTTGACACTTTTTGATGGGCAGTCTCCGGGTCTAAACACGGGACGAGGCAAGTTGGAGTTTCCGACCCGCGAGGAAACAATCCTGCCAG
>JBGOEK010000001.1:0-243485 GCA_041537945.1 Candidatus Thermosaccharophagus yellowstonensis | reverse complement strand
ACGGATGGCAAAGTTCACCAAATTGCCCTGCCTTCAGGTGTTAGCGCCCTTGACATCATGGGCAATCCGATTGAGGGCAGAAAAGTCGCTATCAGTGAAACGCCAATTTACCTGACACAATGAAGCCGTTCGTGTGAGTGTAACGCAAGCAATGCTCGCTTTGCGGATTCCAGTGCTTGGGATAAGAGCGCTACCGAGTGTTGATGGCGATAGCGATATGTCAAACAACTGAGCGAGCATGCGCAGTTCGCTATTTGAATGCAATGGATATGGTGAGTGTTTGTTTTTCGCTCACTGCTAACTTTCGTTCGAAGCGCACGGTTAAGGTGCTTGCGTCTTGCTTGAACGAGGCTTTAAGTGCTTTAGCATCGATGCGCGCAGTCACGCCTTTAACCTTAGCGCCTTCTGGGATAGCAAATTGGAGTTCAGCGATTTCCACCTTCCCGTGCTTGACTTCAATCTTGCATGTTTGTGAATTTGCCCTGCGCACTTGCGAGAACACTCCCCATCCAGTTGGCGCTGTGAAGAAGGATGTATGATTTTCGGGTTGCCAAATCGGTCTGAAGCCCATCTTTGCTTCTGGGAAGTTGTAGATGAACCCTTGACAAGCGAGCAGAAGTGACCAAACGCTCATCGCCCTCGCATAGAACCTGCCACATTCATCATCTCCAAACGGATTGCCACTTGGTATAACTAAGCTTGGGCGCAAGCGCCCATCGTAGCGCTCATAAACCGCCTTAGCCACCATAAGCCCTTCTCTCAACAGCCCCGCGTAAATCATCGTCGCTGCTACAGCATACTCAAACCCTGACATGACTTCATCCGCATACCTTGTGTGAGGAGTTGGGCGGACGCTTTTAACCCATGTTATCATTTGCATCCCAGCATCGTTGTCGTCAGCGAATCTCCTCGGGTGTTGGATTATGCCCTTGAAGTTGTCACGAAAGTTGTAAAGCAGTAGAGCCTTAAGCGCTTCCCTAACCCTCTCCTGTGGGTAAACCCAGCCCAAGTTAAGTATGTGTGCCCACCATTGCCCGAGGACTTGATCTATGTGACAGCCATCGCCATAGTCTTCCTTCTGAGGTCGCTCAGGCAATTGAATGTAGTATTCGCCGTTCCATAGTTTCTCGTTTTGATTTCGCATCCCGACCTCAAGGATGCGTCGATAGCGCTTCCCTGCATCGCTATCTCCAACTACGGTTGCCATTCTCTCACAAGCAGCGAGGGAAGCAAGATAGAGTGAGCCAAGCCATGAGGTTGTCCCAGTGACTTCGCCATCAAGCGTGTTATGTTGCTCACCTGACAACATGCCATCCTCGTCTTTGTCCCATTGCTTGATCGCAAACTCCATTGCTCGCTTTATCTTCTCCCAATTTGCCTTCAGCCAATCGTTCGATGTGCTCATGAGGTGTTCCCTATATGTAGCGAGTATCTCGCCAAGTTGCCCATCGCAAGCGGTGCCATGCCTTGGCTGGCGAAACGGTATGCTACCATCATCGCGCTGGAAACTCAGCGCTTGCTCCCTCATGCGCTTCGCTATTTCTGGAAAGAGGAAAGCGTGAGCCTGTGCATAATGCCAGACATGAGCGCAGTTGCCAAAACAACATCCACTGTTTGGGTTGCATCCTTCCCATCCACCGAAGTATCCATCCTTGCCCCAAAAGCAGGTCTTGCTCCTTAGGACGCTCACTTGTGAACTTATCCTGTCAAGCAACCAGTGTGGTAAGTTGGACGAGTAAAGCGAGTCATGATACAGCCTCGTTAACCTCGTCAGTTCGCCGATGTCACTCTTAACTTCCTTTGCGACCTCAAGTGCGTTTGCCCACCAGTTGGCATACATGTTGCCCCTGCTTACCCATCCAGTGCGTTCATCACCGTGAACAGCGTTAGGGAAATGCCATGTGATAACGAATGTGAATGTGTGCTCTTCGTTCGGTTTCAACTTCGCTTCAACTGCTATAGCGCCATCAACTGTTTCGCCAGATGCTGAAGGACCAGCCTCGTTTTGGGTGGTGAGCCTCCCGTCGGAAGCGAAATCCTCATACAGTCCCTCAATGTTTTCCCATGAGGCAGTTGCACTGGCTTCCTTTGAAAGAGCCATAAGCACCATGTCACCATACGCCGGTGAGTCTTTATCCAGCGTGCTCGTCATGTGGATGGCTACAGCGTCTTCAAAGTTTATGACCGAGTTCGTGTTTCCACCGTAGCCCTTAAATCTTCTCCCTTCCACTTGACCTATGCCAGTGAAGCCAACGGCGTTTTGGAGCGACGCGAGTATGGAGACGCTCACAGGGTGCTTAGTTGTGTTCTTCACGGTGAAGTTGAAGATGGCACATGGCATTGCTGACTTCTTCGTCTCGAGAGGTATGAGTGGATTAAACGCTTCCATTGTGACGCTCACGCCAATGTCATCTTCAAACTCCCACCACCCAAACGGATACTCTCCAGAGAACCTCACATTTCGCATGCCCTTAAACGGTTCAATGTCCTTCGTTTGAATCGCTCTGATGTTTAGCGTGCCCTTACCATCCGCAACACGGATAGCGAAGAAAGAGTGAGGCAGTCGTGCGTATGTGAAGTTGTTGAAGATCTGCCATGCCGACAGTTCCCCATAACCGTTGATGTGGATGACTCCAGTCCCTATGCCTCCAACTGGGAAACTAATCCCAGTCAGGTATTCGTCGGTGTAGATTTTCCGTTTGCCTTGCTCAATCAACTTTGGGTCGCTTAGGCGTTTGCTCAGCACCTTCTTTTGAGCCTCAATGAATTTCTCACGCTTTTCCTGAGCGAGCCTGATGAGTTCGTTTTTTCTCTCCTGCCAACCAGCAACTAAAATGTGGTTTGCTATTTCGTCCTCGCTGAGCAGGCTTGAATAGATGGCGACTTCGTCGACTGCGCATGGGAATTGTTCATTCCCATCCAACTGCGATGCGCCAACCTGCAGTGGCAAACCGTTCATGGCAGTATTGAACGGACCGCACTCCATTCCGCCATCAATGACATTACAACGAACACCGTCAACGAACACAGCGAAGTATCGCTCGCTACTGCAGACAACCAAGTGATACCATCTGCCGATTTGAAGTGGCTCAATCAAAATTGCTCGCGCCAAAGCCCTACCATTCCAGATGCCGATCATATCCATGCCCTGCATCACATGGATTGAAAAGCGCGTGTTTGGTGAAGTGGCTCGCTTTGCGATTATGCACGGGTTGTAACCTTTTGGCATGGCAAGGACTTTGAAGAAGAGTTCAACGGTTGTCTCTGGAGTATCAAGGTGTTTAGTTTCGCCGAATGTGATAAAGCCACCTTTGTCAAACGATACCGCAAGCCCTCCAACAGCTCCGTCAATGAAATGCACTTCTCCCTTTGGAGTTCCGTGAGCGACCCCTTTCTCATCCTCAAAGTTTCCTTCCATGCGCCAGTATGAGAGGAGTTTTTCATGCGCCATTATGAGTTGCGAGTATTTGAGCGCCTGTTCCATAGCAATGCCCACCTCCCATGCGAGCATCAAAAGGATAGCGATAAGCACCCTCAAAAAGAAACTTCGCTTCCTTCCACTCACCTTCGCCGTTGCTACCGCCATCCTATCACATCTCCTGCACGCCCCATTTAACTACCTGTTCATCCATAGGCTAACCTGTAGCGCTCGATCAGGGCATTGAGCGAGGGCAGAGCTGTCCTTGCCCCGAAGCCTTCAATGCATACCGAAGCAGCACAACACGCCAACTTGTGACATACATCCAACGGCAACCCTCTCATCAATCCGAGCAACAAGCCAGCTGTAAAGGCATCGCCCGCACCTGTTGTATCAACCACATTCGCCCTGAGTGCTTCCTCATAGAGCAGTGAGTGTTCTTCTTGAGTGTCTTGGTGGCGTGACTTTGGAGGCTCAACGCCGTGTGTTGTGATTGCCTTTTTTGTGTAGCTTAGGATGCTTCCTTCAGAGCCCATAGTCACTGCAACAATTGCTACACCAATCGAGTGGAGCATCTTCAAGCTCTCGTGCAAATCACTTTTCCCAGTGATGCTTATGAGCTCATCATGCGAGAGGAAGATTATCGTGGCTCGCTCAATGAAGCGCTTCAATGCGTCAACTCCGAGTGATGCGTAGATGGCGCCCGGTGCAAAGCTCAGTTTAACGCTACTTGGCAGTCCAACTACCCATTCCAGTTGATGCCTCATCGGCGCATCGCCAACGAGCGATGTGCAATGAACCCATTCAACGCTCTCTGGGATTTGTCTTGGGAAGTCATCTTCCTCTATAAGTTCGTTTGCGCCTGCAAGCACATATAGCGCCCTCTTTCCGCTCTCGTCAACGAAGCCGATGACACGCCCCGTCTGTGCACCGAGTTTGACTTTAATCCATTGTGTGTCCACTCCCACCTCGTGAAAAGATGAGAGAAGGAGCTTGCCGTCTTCATCATCGCCGACGCACCCAACGAAGGCGCACATCACTCCCCACTTTGATAGCGCATAAGCTGTGTTGGCTGCCGAGCCACCCGGCTCTCGGTGGAGGCTTATGACTCTCGTCTCGCCATCGGTGACGATCTGAGGGACTTTGTGCAGGTAATCGACATTGAGGGCGCCAGATGCTATGAGGCGTATTTTGTCATCCCTGCGCGCAAGCTTCTCTTCAACCCAACTCCCACTCCCTTCACACCTCATCCAAGTTTCGCAGCCCTCCCACGCAGTATCTCCCTGAAGCGTTTATGGATTGATAGAACCTCCTCAAGGTTCTCGCCGTCAACCAACCAGTGGTAAATTGGACCTTCCTCATTTTTCGGAGCCGTCATGACAAACTCCTTTGCTCCTTCCAAACCGCCGGAAGAGAAAGCATCAACGAGTGGCAAGATGGGAAGGAGGTTATCAGCTGCAACCGAGACTGTCCCGTATGGGAGCGCATATTGATTTCCGTTGAAGACGACTGCAAGCCCACCGCTGTCCCTAACAGCTTGCAACATCTTGTAATCCGTTATGCTGTCTCCTATCGCCACAACATCGCTCATCCTCACATCGCACTTCTCAACGAATGAGATGAGCGCATCAACTTTCCTTCCACCGCCAACCACCTTTATCGAGCTGAGAGTCTTCCCAATCTCTCTCGCCTTAAGCTCGTGCCAGTAGAATCTATCAAGCTCTGCCTTCAGCAAATCATCGTCATCCAACGGTATCTCAAGGATTCGCTTTTGCCAAGTTAGCAGATACTGTATCTCATCAGCGGTTGCGCTTTTAAGTTCATCCGCAATTCGTTCAAGAGGTGCTGGCGTGCACCTCACATCTTCCTTTGGCACGCCCAATTGGTTTGCTATGTTCAAAGCGTGTGGTTCATAGCTTGTCGATATGATCACAACTTTGTGCCCCTTCGAGCGGAGCTCGTTTACGCACTCCTTTGCACCCGGGACAATGGTTGCCCTTTTCGATACATCTGCTATGTGCTGTTCGGTTATGCCGTGCGCTATCAGGAACGGCAGGATCAACGAGAGCGTATCTCCCGGTTCGTATCCCTCTCTCCCTTCGAGGGTCAGCAGGTCATCGTAACGGCTTATGCGCTCAAACAGTTCGTAGCCATCCTCAATCAACCCCATGACTTCATAGGCGTTGTCTTGGGTTGACAGAGGACCTTCAAGGTCAAATGCTATGAGCAGACTCCTTTGATGTTCAGCCATGAGCCTCTTGATCCCTCCTTAACAACTCTGACACTGCTAAGTCAACTTGCTCGCTCAAGTCAACTCCGCCCTCACATCTCTTGCCTTCGAAAAACACATCCCTGCCACGAAGCTCAATCATTCCATCCGCGAGCATGCGCAGTGTGATGACTATGAGTGGCATTTCACGGGCGAGTTCGTGTTTCCTTATCTCGGCGAACAATGGGTAGGACTCGCCATATGCTTCTCTCAACTCTTCAAGGCTTATGCATCTCAACTCCTCTTCAAGTCTGTTCCAAAGCTGGATGAAGTTTTCGGTGCGCAGAGAGAACTTGCAAAACGATACTGGCGGACCTTCATCAAGTTGAGGAGTTGCTATGTGTATTTGTGCGCCTGCCACATCAGCCCTTTGTGCTATGAGTTGCCAGATGACATCTTGCCATGTGCCCTTCGGACCACCGGGGATGGCTGGGTGGAGGTTGAGGAATGTGTGGCGCTCACACATCCAATCGCTCAGTATGAGCATGTATCCAGCGAGGAATGAGATCTCAACACCGAACGGCTTTATGAGTTCATAGACATGCTCATCATACATCCTGCGCCATCTCTTAAGCGCCTCCTCATCGCCAGACAAACCTTTCTTCCTCAGCTGTGGCTCAAACTTCGCCGAAGAAAAAGTGATGAGCGTAAGCCCCTCTCTCTTGACCAGTTCAATGAAGGCATCCGAGTGAGGGCTCTCGTGCAGTTCGCGGTTGCAAAAGACGAAGGCTATCTCCAAGTTGAGTTCGCCCGAGCGTATCGAGTTGAGTGCGGTTGTAAGCAGTTCTATCGCAGCTTCGTCCCTGCCGGTAGAAAACCAACCTATCCTAAGTTTCTCTTTCCCTCCGCTCATCACCTGCACACCACCTCGCAGTATTTCGCGCCGACCACACCCTCTTATGTTGCGGTGGTAGCGTTTACTTGTTTGAGCTTTGCGCTTCTTCAAGCAACTGCTCTTTCAACCCCGGTGGTTCAACAGGTAGCTTGATGTAAAAAGTTGTCCCTTTGCCCTCTTCGCTTTCAACCGAGATTGTGCCACCATGCGCATCAACGACATTCTTGACAATCCTCGTCCCCAAGCCAGTTCCGCCGGGCTTCGTGCTGACAACCCTATCGGTGAACAGCCTCTCTTTGACCCATTGAGGCATCCCGCGCCCTGTGTCTGCTACTTCAATGAGCATGTAATTCCCATCTGGGAATGGGGCATCACCACCCACAAACCTTATTCGCACTGTCACCTTCCCGCCAGAGGGCGTTTCAGGGATGGCGTTGTTGACGAGGTTGTAGATAGCGTTGTAGAGGCGTTTTGGGTCAACCCATATTTTGGGTAGCCCTTCACTCACATCGAGCTGTAATGTCACACCTTGTTTGTCAGCCACTGGGCGAAGCGCCTGAATGACTTTGTTAGCTACTTCGCTAACATCGCTCAGCTCAAACCTCGGCTTTGATATTATGCCCTTGACGCAATCGGCGATTTCCCTCACGCGCCCTTGTATAGCTGCTGAGCCGTCAAGTATCATCTCGATGGCTTCTTCAAAGAAGGAGCGAAAGCCTTCTATGGCTGTGTCAAGCTTGTGCCACAGGTCTTCATATTGCGGGTTATGCTCACGCAACTTTTCGAACTCGCTTATGAACTCGTTGAACATCAGTTGAAGCGTTTCAGCTGTCGTCATGACTGGCGTTAGCATGTTCTTTATGTCGTGGCTTATATCGCCGAGCATCTTCGTTATAACAGCCAAGCGCAAAGCCTCGTATAGCCTTGCGTTCTCAATGGCTGTTGCTGCAAGGACTGCCATTATCTCAGTCACAGCCATATCCTGTTGAGTGAAGTTACCATCACGCTTGTTCAATATCTGGATCACGCCTATCGGCTTTCCTTCAATTGATGTTAGTGGCACCGTCATCATGTTGACTGTTACATAGCCAATGCGTTTGCCGACTTCTCTGTAGTGCGATGGTTCTCTTTGGACATCATGGCTCAGCTTTGATACACCGCTTCTGAAAACTTCTCCAGCTATGCCCTTGTCGGCTGGCATCCTCATACCGAGCAACTCGCTTGCCTTCTCACCCACGACACATCTAAAGACGAGTTCATCTTTCTCTGGATCGTGGAGAAGTATTGAACCAGCGGAAGCGTTAACAACATCAAGCGTTGTTTGGAGTGTCTCCATGAGCATCTTTTCCAAATCAGTCTGGCTATGCAGGGCACGGGTTATGCGAAAGACAGCTTCAAGTTCACGGGTGCGCTGTTCTAATTCACGCTTCATTCTCTCAAACTCTTCAACGCTATGCTCGTTCATCAACATTCACCAACCCATGTGTGAGTGTTCGTCACTTGTAATTTTACCTTGTCGGCGTGGTGGCTTGCATTGACAGTGGGGCACGATAGCTGGTATAATGACAGTGGTGTTTGAGCTGATTAGCATCGCTTGCGATCAGGGCAAGGTGATAAAGATGCCTCGCAGTGTTGTTGGGTTAAACATCGGGAGCCGTTTCATAAAAGCAGTTGAGTTGCGTCAGGGGCGTGGCGGAGCTATTGAAGTTTCAGCTCTCGGGATAGCGCCAACACCTGAAGCAGCGTTAGCAGCAGGTGAGATATTGCAACCAGATGCGCTTGTTGATGCGCTCAAAGAGCTTTTGAGGGAAGCTGGCATAAGGTCAAGAGACACCGTTGTGACTATTGCAGGGCAAGCTGCGGTTGTAGTTCGTGTTACCGAAGTTCCCAAGATGCCGTATAAGGAGCTTGTGAGCACAATGGCTCTTGAGATTGAGCGCGAAGTGCCATTCGCCCCAGATTCAATACGCAAAGACTTTGTCCCACTTCGTGACATGGACGAAGTCAGCGAAGGAGAGACTGTCCCAGTCCTGTATGCAGCGGTGAGGAACGATGTGTTGGAGACATACATTGATGTGCTTCTCAAAGCTGGGTTAAATCCAATTGCTGTTGAAGTTGAGCCACTCGCTTCAGTGCGAGCCCTGATTGACCTCCCACAAAGCATGCAAGAGGGGAGCGAGTTTGGTCAGAACGATTTGGTTGTCATCGTCAACATAGGCGCAGAAAGCTCGGATGTCATCGTGACTCACGGTGGAATAATCGCCTTCCCAAGGATACTGCCGATTGGTAGTGATGAGTTCACGATCGCAATCTCAGACACACTTGGCTTGGACAGAACGGAGGCTGAACGCTTGAAGCAGGAGGAGGGAACAGCTTGGATTGAGGAACTCATGACCATGCCACGCGGGTATACATCAACAGCGGGTGAAAGCGAGACGACTCCAATTGATGAACTTGGGATGAGCGAACTTGGGATGGACGAGATTGAGACGGATGGCGGAACACCAACCGATGATGATGACTTCACACTTGAGCTTGATGAGGAGCCAAAGGAGGAAGGAAAGAAGAAGGGCTCAGAATACGCTGACGAATTCACGTTTGAACTACCACTCGAACAGCAAGCTGAACCTGAACAGCCAACAGCCGGCGGTGAGGAAGAGACTGAGGAGTTAACTTTGCCTTTGGATTTCGCTTTCGAGGTGGAGATGGAGCAAGGAGGGCAGGAAATGGAACCTGAAGGGATGGGGATTGAGGAAATCGGGATTGAGGAAGTCGGGCTTGAGGAGACTGAAGAAGCACAGCCAGCGGAAGATGAATTTGACTACAACTTTGGTGTCGAAGAACTCGCCGAAGAAGCTGAGCAAGTTGGCGTTCCATCTGAGTTCACACTTGAGGGTGAGACGATCAGCCTTGAGCAAACAAAGGCTGAGGAGACCAAAGTAGAAGAGTTCCAACTTGAAGTGGAACCAACAGCAGTCTCTCAACCACAAAAGTCAGCCGAGGGTGAGGAGATGGAGACCGAGAGCATCATCCAGCCACCTGAGGGTGCTAAAACTACGGTGAGCGATGTTGATGTGTTTGAGGGGGCAACTCCAACGCCAGTTGTTACAGCGCGCTACATCTTTGATGCGATTGAAAGCAGGTTGCATGATCTGGCTACCGAGATAGTGCGCTCGGTTGAATACTACACTGGCAAAGTGCCAAATGCCGAAGTGAGACTCATCTACATAATCGGCGGTGGTGCACGGCTTAATGGGCTTGATAAGTTCCTCGAGTATCAGCTTGGCGTTCCAGTTAAGGTTGGCAATCCATTCCGATACCTTAAGCTTGATCCTGTGGTGGCGCGCTATGGACGCGCTTACATTGATGACATAGCGCCTTACATGGTCATCGCACTCGGCGCAGCACTGCGCGAGTTGCTCTAAGGCAACAGGAGGCGAAATGAAGGATGCCAAGGCGTCCACCAATGAGACCTGGCGCCCCAAGGCTAAACCTGTTACCACCATGGGTAAGGAGAAGAGGCTGGACTAAGTGGGCTATTCTTGTTGTGGCAATAGCGTTGGGAATTGAAGTTGCTGTGATCATGAGCATCGATGTGAACTGGTCAAGACGCATAACACAGCTTCGGGAAGAAAAGACACAGCTTGAGCAGAAGAAGCAGGAGATACAAAACATCCTCAACGAAGCTCAACGAATAAGGGATGGCGTTAAGGCAATCGATGAGAGGCTGACTATGCTTGATGGCATTTTGAAGACTGGCAAGCTATGGGTTGATGCATGCCAAAAGCTTGCACGCTGGATACCAGCTGGAGTGCAAATAACGAGCTTGCAATTTGCGGGGACAACTGTGACGCTTGAAGGCTTTGCGCGTGACAGGAAGACTTGGGAACAGTTTTGGGATGTTATATCCCGTTCGGAATTTTTCACCAATGTCAACCTGCTAAGGCTATCGTTGAATGAGCCCTTTGGGATAACGCTCACTTCTGGTGCGCCAACACAAGGGACTTTGCCCGGCATAACGCCACCGACTGGTGGACCACCAACTGGAATGCCACAAATGCCGGGTATGATGCCAGGCATGATGCCACAACCAGGACAACCATCACCAACCGCTGCACCAGTGAGCCGATGGAGAGATTACATGCCTATTGGTGCAGTTGAGTTTGCGATACAGGCGACGCTCTCTGTGCAGATCCAAATTCCATCGTTTGCACCGCAGGTAGCTGCGCCTCCGGGGATGGCACCTGCAGGGATGCCACCTGCTGGTGGACCTCCAGGCGCACCGCCTGAGAGCGCAGCAGGTCCACCACCTGAGAGCGCAGCAGGTCCACCGCCTGAGAGCGCAGCAGGTCCACCGCCTGAAAGCGCGGCAGGCGGACCACCTGCAAGTCAGTGAGGTGTGAAGCGCATGAAAGGATTTAGCTGGGTATATGTTAGCGTTGCAGGAGTGCTTCTCTTCCTCATAATCGCAGCTGTTGGGTGGTGGCGTCTTAGCCCGAAGCAAAAAGAGATAGCGAAGCTGAGCAAGGAAGTTGAGCAACTTCGTGTCGAAGCATCCGATGAGAAGTTGAAGCAAGCCGAAAGGGAACGAGAGGAGGCAAGGAAGTTTGCAGCTGTGGCAAGGGCTCGCTGGATGGAATTGAAAAAGCGTTTCCATGTCTTCTCATTCATTGGTGCTGATCAATCTGAGTTGTTTTGGAAGTGGCTCGAAGAGGCGATGGTCAATTACGAACCTCAAACACGGATGTTCATCGCAAGGCTCGCACGCGAGTGCAATGTTAGATTGGTCAACTACACTTTGCCGACACTGCAGGTTAGCTTACAACCACCGCAACCACCTCAGAACGGATTCATGGTGCTTGGGCACCTCGAGATAACCGTTGAGGGAAGCTTCGCAAACATACTCAAGTTCATCGAACGACTGCCAAGTGGGCCTCGCCCGATGGTAGTTGAGATGCCAAGGTTTGAAGGCATCTCGCCACGCATCACAGCGTTAATACCTGTGACATTGCTCATGATTTGCGAGACTGAGATTGAGAAGGCAGCACTTGAAGGACGCCCACCTCCAACCCCGCCTCCACAACCAGTTGCACAGGCACAACCACCAAGCCCAGGAATGCCACCGGGTGCACCACAAGGTCCTAAACCGCCACCTGCAGAAGGAAAAGCAGGCATTGGGAAAGCAGGCAAAGGGGAAGCAGGCATGGGTGAGGAAGGGGAGTAGAATGTTTAGCTGTTGCGAATGCGTAACTTCGGGCTTTGACATGCGTCATAAAATGTGGCGTTGCGAAAGCAAGGTTGTTAAACTGTATTGTGAACGCAGTTTGCGAGGTGAACAAGTGAATGGACGAGAAGCAAAAGAAGCTCCTCATCATATGGGCTGGCGTGTTGCTCCCAGTGCTCATCGTTTCTCTTTTATTCGCTTTGTTTATGAGCAAGCCAAAAGGTTTTGGTGGCGAGGAAACTTCTAAATCGCAGAGTGCTAAGGCAGAGAAGGTGAGCTTGCCATCAGGTGAGGCGTCATCGGAAGAAGGGATTAGCCCGCCACCCGGTAGTTCATCGTCACCGCCCGGTGGACCACCGCCATCTGGTGGTCCTCCAGCAGGACAAATGATGCCACCGTCTGGTGGTGTATCGCCACCACCCGGAGGTCCTTCACCGACGCCGATGATGCCTCCATCTGGAGGGGCTGGTGCTCCTCAACAGGCACAGCCTCAAGCGCCCTCTGGAGAGAAGTTGAAGGAGCCGGGCTATCAAGGGCGTGATGATCCGTTTAGCCCTGTGTATCAGCCAAAGCGAGTTGCGCTTGAACGCCCAAGTGGAGAGGCGATGACGCTTCCACCGCTATCGCCACCAGAGGTAGAAGCACCAAAGAAGGTTCAATGGGGCAATGTTGGAGTGCCAATGTTGAATGTTGATTTGACGCCGACAGGGGTTGAATACTGGACTGTTGAAGGTAGAAAACATCTGCGTGGCAAACGCCCCGAAAAGGAAGAGCGTGCCCACGAACCGTTGGAAGCACCTTACCGAATGGCGGGCATACTGATTGATAGCAAGCGAGTCCATGCAATACTTGAGGCGAACGAGAAAGATCACGGTGTTGTGCGTGCTGGCGACAGCCTGCAGTTGAGCATGCTACCTACACCTGGCTTGGAAAGAAGCGAAGTGAGAGTTGTGCGAATTGAGCGTGATAGGATGTTGGTTGAAGATGTGGATGGGCAGTTGAAGTATGTTAGGATGCGCCCAGCAGGTGTAAGGGCGATGCCAGCTGGTGTTACTGGAGTGCCAACGGGTGGTGAGATGTGGGGCGCTCCCGGTGTTCAACAGCCGTGGATGCCACAACAACCATGGATGCCACAACAGCCACCGGGTGCTCCGATGTGGGGTGCTCCCGGTGTTCAACAACCATGGATGCCACAACCACCGGGTGCGCCGATGGGTGCTGAATTCCCACAACCAGAACCTGGATGGGTGCCACCACAGCCACCGGGTGCTCCAATGTGGATGCAACAACCCGGCGCACCGCAACCAGGTGTTGCACCCGGGGCACGCCCAACTCAACCTGGTGGCAGACGACCATTCATACGCCGACCACAAAGACAAGGGGAGTGATGTTTTTACCCTGCGTGCTTTTTGATGGAACTGCAAAGTTATCATGCGCGTCTAACTAAGTGGCTCATGCAATGAAGCACTTCGCAATGGAGGTGTGCGAAAATGCGTAACGCAAAAGTGGCAATGGCGATGACAGTGTGTGCTTTCTTTGTGTTTGCGATATGCGCGTTTGCGAGGGCGCAAGTCAAAGGCTTGGACGAAGTGATTGAGGAAGCTTTTGACTTGCAAGATGCCACACTCCAAGACGCCGTTGATGCTCTCTTCAAAGACACAGGCGTAAACTACATGATTGACCCAAGACTACAAGGCACAGTCACATTGAAAGTGAAGGGTTTGCCTCGTCGTCGGGTCCTTGATTTGATTTGCGATCGTGTTGGCGCTGAGTGGGTTGTTGAAGATGGCGTGGTGCGCATCCGCCCGAAGCAACAGCCTGTCCCTCAACAACCTGTTGGACAGCCTGGCGGACCTGGTTTCCAGCCCGGTGCGCCGGGAGGTGTTCCTGCTCAACCAGGACCGTTCCCTCCGGGCGCTGCTGCACCAGTTCGCCCAGAGGAACAGATGGCAGCTCAAATGGGAGGTGCACAAGTTGGTGGCAGGCGAACTGCACCTACAGTTGGTGGCATAGAAACTGCTGAGGAAGCCGAACCACAAGAATATGTCTGGGCACGCATCCCATTGCGCTTCACTGATGCGATAATGGTCGCACAAATGCTTGGTGGACAAGTTATCACACCAACAGGTGGAACATTGGGTGGCGGAGGCGGGCAAGGAGGCTTTGGTGGGCTTGGAGGGCTTGGTGGTTGGGGAGGAGGACTTGGTGGCTTTGGCGGACTTGGAGGCTTTGGTGGACTTGGAGGCTGGGGAGGCGGACTTGGAGGGCTTGGTGGTTGGGGAGGAGGCTTTGGAGGTTTTGGCGGGCTTGGTGGGCTTGGCGGCTTTGGAGGCTTTGGTGGCTGGGGAGGTTTTGGTGGGCTTGGTGGACTTGGTGGTTGGGGAGGAGGCTGGGGTGGGCTTGGTGGACTTGGAGGTTGGGGAGGCTGGGGAGGCTTTGGTGGCTGGGGCAGAGGCTGGAGGCGCTAATAGGCTTGTGGAGTTAGGGGGTGATGCCCGTTGCCCATAAAACGAGTGGTGGTATTGATTGCATTTGTGTTTTTCATTTGCTTTCCGTGTGTCGTGTTATCTGCGGAGCCTGAGGAAGACCCACTCATAATGCAGATTGAGCTTGAAGATGCAACAGTCGCTGATGCGTGTCATATGCTCTTCCAACAAACTGATGCGCAATACTACATCACACTGGAAGCACGAAACAGGCGTGTTGGGAGGCTCTCGCTCTACAAGAAGAGGTTGAGCGAAGCGCTCGATTACATCGTTAAGCCTGCAGGTCTGTATTGGTGGCGTGATAAAAGCGGAGTCTTCATCATCTCCGAAAAACCACCACAGGAACAGCCTCCAGCGCCTCAGGAGAGTCAACAGCAAAAGCAAGCACCACCTGAACAAACCGTCCAAGAGGAGCCAATAAAGCCATCACAACCATCACCGCCTGTAGTTGCTCAGGAGAGCGAGCCACCACCAGTTTTGCCCAGGCTTGTAACAGGCGAGGAACTAAAGGAACGCATACAGCAAGAACAGCAACGCTACACATTCGGTGTGATAAAGCTTAAGTTCCTCGATGCATTCAATGTTGCGCAGATGCTCGGCGCAAATGTATCTGTGCTTTCACCGATGGATTCAATTCAGCGTGCTTTGGGCAACCAGATGAACATGGTTCTACCGTATCCACCTGCACCCACACTGCAAATGCTTGAGCGACTTGGGTTAACAAACATGCTTGGTCTCCAAAGACAGCCTGCAGGCACACAAGGCGGTCTTGGTGGATTAGGAGGGGTAGGTGGCTTTGGCGGAAATGTAACTCGCGGTGATTTACTGCAGGCTTTTCCTGGAGCACCTCCAGGTGCGGCTCCGGGCGCAGCACCCGGGGGAGCTCCGGGTGGTGTGTTTGCCATCCCCGGCATCCAGCAAATACTTGTTGTAAGCACTGTTAACGCTCTCATCGTCTATGGCACACCCGAGGCTATCGAACAGCTTCGCCAACTTATTGACCTCATCGACATACCGCCAGACCAGATTGAGATTGAATCGCAATTTGTTGCGCTACAAAGGAACGCACAACAAGCCCTCGGAATAAACTGGGCAGTTGGTGGAGATGAGGTTATGGTTGCCACATCAGGGATGCCCGGAGGAACGCAGTTCACAATCGGGTTTGTGCGTGGCAACCTGAGGGCAACCCTTGGCGTCCTGCTCAGCCGCGGTGAGGGGAAAGTTTTGAGGGCACCGAGAGTCGTCACTACAAACAACCAACCAGCACAAATAATGTTCACCACTGTCCAGCCAGTCTTTATGGACACGCTCGTCCTTGACCAATTTGGCAACCCAATCAGAGTCACTCTCCCTGTGCCGTTGGTCATACCTGTTGGCTTCGTTGTGCTTCCGAGAGTGAATGCTGACATGAGTGTCTCGATCTTCATCACGCCAATCATTTCTGAAGTCACAGGCTATGTGGCGAACCCGATCGGTGGTTCGGTGCCAATCTTTACAAGCGCTTCAACAACGGCGTATCTCACGGTTAGGGATGGCGAGAGCTTCGCTATCGGTGGGTTGACTCGTGGTAGCACGAGCACAGCCATAACGGAAGTGCCACTGCTCGCTCGCTTGCCCATCATAGGCGATCTCTTTAGGGGCACGCAAAAACAGCGCTCAGAAGAGGAGATGATAATTTTCGTCACACCGCATGTGATAAGGCTGTGGCCTGAGTATTCCGAAGAGGCGCTCGGCTTGCGTGCCAGAGGTGGCGGTGCAGGTGCTCCATAAATGGCTAAAGCGTTTTAGCCCCTCAGTGGCGTCATGTTATGACGCTGAGCTTTGCTGACGCCTTCCAATCACTCCTCATGCAGGTGGTGTAAGGAGATGCCCCTTCGTTTCTTCACGGCTGGAGAATCACACGGACAATGCCTCATAGCTATCGTTGATGGCGTCCCATCGGGGCTGAGGATATCGCGAGAGGACATTAATCGTGAACTGCGTCGACGCCAAGTTGGATATGGGCGCAGCGAACGAATGAAAGTCGAGAGCGACGAAGTTGAGTTGCTCTCCGGAGTCCGTCACGGCAAGACGCTCGGAAGCCCGATAGCAATGCGCATAGTTAACAAGGAGCATGAGAAGTGGAAGCTCATCATGCAGCCAGAACCACTTGAGAGACAGTTTGACGATGCAACTTTGAGGCGCTTCTTTGTCCCTCGCCCCGGGCATGCAGACCTTGCTGGCGCTATCAAATACGCTCACTTGGATGATTTGCGCAATGTGCTTGAGCGGGCGAGCGCAAGGGAAACCGCTGCAAGGGTTGCTGTGGGAGCAGTTGCAAAGAGGTTGTGCGAGGAAGTTAACATAAGGATATTCAGCCATGTCGTCGCCATTGGTGATGTGAATGCGAAGGCACACGAGGAGTTGACGGAAGAGGAAATTCAAAGGCTCGCGGAAGATTCACAGCTACGGTGTGCCGATAAGGAAGCCGAGGCACGCATGATGGCTCTCATTGATGAGGCTATGAAGAAGGGCGATAGTGTTGGTGGCATCTTCGAGGTCATAGCCGTCGGAGTCCCGATAGGGCTCGGAAGCTATTCGCAATGGGATAAGAGGCTTGATGCAAGGCTTGCATACGCGCTCATGAGCATACACGGTGTTAAAGGCGTTGAGGTGGGGCTCGGATTCTCAGCAGCAAGGAAGTTTGGCTCACAGGTGCATGATGAGTTCCTTGAGCCAACCATCGACACCGATGGCAATGTGATTTTCCCACGCAGGACAAACAATGCAGGTGGCATTGAAGGCGGGATCAGCAATGGCATGCCGATAGTGGTTCGCGCCGCTATGAAGCCCATCTCAACTCTGAGGAAGCCGTTGCGCTCCTTCGATCTGAACACGCTAAAGCCAGCGGAGGCGCACTTTGAGCGAGCCGATGTTTGTGCTGTCCCAGCTGCAGCAGTTATCGCTGAAGCCATGATGGCAATTGTGATCGCTGATGCGTTGCTTGAGAAGTTTGGTGGAGATAGCATTGATGAGGTGAAGCGAAACCTTAAAGCATACCAAGATTGGCTTTGCTCCGAGTTCAAGAGGCGAGGCATAATTGAGTGATAGGCTGAGGGAAAATTGAAAGGGAGGTGAAGGAGGGTGAAGGTGAGGTTGTTAGCTGTTTCTTTCGTGCTGGGTTGGTTGGTGGGGTATGTTGGCGTAGCAAAGCCACAGGCAAAAGCTGTTCTGTTTTCGCTCCCGCAAGTTGGCACGAAGACCGTTTGGGAAGCGGAGCAAGCGATTAAAGTCACCCCAAGAGATTGGGAAGTCAGGAAAGACGGAAAGGCGAGCGGTGGCGCATATGTTCGTCCGTTGCGCATCGGGAAAGATGTCATGCTTGAATTCCCCATAAGCGTTCCTAACGAGACTTCAATCATGGTTTATCCGCTTTGGTGGAAGCATGGCGAACGGTTGCCTGCGAGGCGTTTCCCATTCCCGCTCGAATTGAAACCCGGTCCAGATGTGATAGTGTCAGCTGAGAAGAATTTAGCGCTTTTCACAGCGCCAGCGAGTGGGCGCATCGGCATTTTTGATATCGTGGCTAAACGCCCAATCGGAGCAATCAATGTTGGCGGTTACATATCCGACCTTGTGAGTGATTTGAAGTCGGGCAAGTTCTACGCTTCGGATGCAGTTAACGACAGGGTGCTCATCGGTAGCCTGCGTGAGCTAAGGGTTGTCGGAGAGATAAAAACTCCACAAGCACCATGGGCGTTGGCATTCTCCGATGGCGTCCTCTATTGCGTTGCAAGGGAAGGCAAAAGCGTCATCGCGGTTGATTCCAGAAACGACAAGGTTGTTGCTGAGAGGGAGTTAGGTTGGTCACCAATAGGTGTTGATGCCACGGATAAGGAAGTGTTTGTTTGGTTCAAGTCCCTTGCGATCAACCTCGCAGACATGTCGCAGGTTGAGCCTCACTTTGATGTGGACTTACTATCCAGGCGTGAGTTCATTGAGGTTGGGAGACCCGGAACAGTTGGTGCAAGGCGCTATTCAAGGAAGCCGGGAGCGATCATTATTGAAGCTTGGACGGATAAAGGCTACGAGCAAAAAGAGGTTGATGTCAAGCAGGTGACGGGTGCTCAAAGCATCGTCAAAGAAGTTCCATCGCCACTTGTTAACACATCCGGTCCTGATGTCATGTGCTTGGTTGGCAACAGGCTCTTCTTCACATCGCCTGTGACTGGGAAAGTGGGTGTTGTGGATGTTGTGAAGGGCACATTGGAAGGCGCTGTTGACATTGGTGGTTATGTCTCCGACATCCTCGTGGACGCACCGAGAAACAGGGTCTTCGTGGCTGACGCAACTAACAACAGGATCGTCGCGATAGATGCAAAGGGTTTGAAAGCCGTCGCCTCACTCAAAGTTGATAAGATGCCGATCATGCTTGAGGCTTTCATACCACCGGGCTTCCTGCGTAGTTGTCCTTCACTGTTATTTGTGGCGTGCTATGAGGGTGAGTCAGTTGCAGTTATCGACTTACCATCACTTGAAATTCGATCCACCATTAAAACGCCATTCAAGCCATATCACTTGAGGGTAGTCAATCCACCTGATCCGGGTTGGTGGCCACTCATACCGGTTGACAGGATACCGTTAGTGGCGCTTCGTGCATACCTTTTCATCACGCCAGCGCCTATCGCACTCAGCAAAGACGAACTAAAGCATCTGCGGACATTGGTTCCAGCACCAACATATAGGCGCAGGGTCAGCTTGACTCAGGAAGTGGTTAAAGGCGTTGAGAGAGTTATAACGGTTGAGAACAACCACACAGTGCGCATCTCACTGCGTGATGCTCAAGGCAGGTGGCTCAGCAACGAATGGTTTGATGTGAGTGATATCACCGATGTTCAACTCCTGCCGGATGATTTGCCACTGACTGCTCGAGATAAGCCGGGCACGATAACGATAGCGCTTGATGGTGGTAGTGAGTTCAATTGGCAGAGGGGCATCTGGCAGACACCAACTCAGGGGATATTCCTCATCAACGACACAGACGAGTTCTGGGCATGGAATGCCCCCAAGTTCAAGCTCCCACCCGGAAGGCATGTCATAAGAGTCAGAGCATACAGCAGGTATGCACTGATTGATGGCTTGCAGGTTAGAAGGACGCTTCATGGTATGGTGCGGATGAATGTTTATGGTCATAGTGAGCTACCCATTGAACAGCGTCGCTATCAATCCGTCTTCTATGCCGATGAACCAGTTGAGTTGCACATTGAGTTGACCAATCTGACGAGGCGCACGCAGAGGCTCAATCTGAGCTTCACAATATCTGACTACATGGACAAGGAAGTCACATCTGGGAATCGCCTCGTTGAACTTGAGCCGAACGGAAAGAAAGTTGAGGTGATACGCCCTGAGCTTAAGCAGACGGGGATATTCTCACTCTTCGTGCGCGTCAGCTCAAGCGATGGAGATTTGTTTGAGAGGCATTACTTCATGCGTCTTCCACAGCTAACGCGCCCAAGGATGTTGCTACGGAAAGAGCATATCCCAGAAGTTGAAAAGCGGGTGCAAGGCTATGCGAGGTTGTTCGAGCGCTATTTCCAATGGCTGAGGAGGCAATGCGACAGGGAGGGCTTCTTGCCAGCTGGCATAACGAAAGCCACATTCGTCCCGAAGCTACCTGAGGCTCAACAGAAGCTGAACGAGAAAGGCGGATGGCGTAGGTATGAGCTTGGATGGCGAATGGTTGCAACTGGCTTTGCTGCCTTGTTTGCGCGGGAACCAAACTTGCGCTCCTTCTTCATGGAGCGAGTTTCAGAACTGCTTAAAGATGGGCGTGCCGACACATACTGCACATTCCACCACCATGGTCCTTTCTTCCCCGGTGCGGTTGCAATCCTTTTTGACTTCGCAGTCGCATCGCTGGGCGATACGCCAGAGGTGCAACGCTTGCGTGAATTCTTCAGGGGCTACATAGGCAACATGGATGTTTTCCCGTGGACGCTCGCTGCGCTTGATGAGCCTATATCCGTTCGTGAGAGAGCCATCCTGTGGCACATAATGAGCTGGCTGGTCAATGCTGAAAGATATTTCAACACGCACGCCGGCACTCGTGGTGGCACAAGGTGGCTCAACCCGAGGACAGGTTGCCATTGCCCATACGCAGGTTACGCGTATCCCTTCTTATACCTGCGCCACTTCCTCGATGAACCGCAGTTCCACGAGCGAGTGATAGTGAGAGGGTTCATCACATACTGCGAGCTCATCCACCCAAGGATGGATAACCGAAGGATGCTTGGAGTTGTAAACCCGTTGGGTGAGCCGATACGCCAGATAGACAATGCCATCTCAAAGCATCCACTTGGAGCTTTCAAGTATGATTGGAGCAAGCTGATTGAGAAGCTCATGGCAGAAGATACAACAGATGAAGAGGTTGATAAGTTGCTCTACTTCGCCGAGGAGGCTGCGAGCAATCGTCCGATGGCGTTCGTCGTGCCAATCCAACTGGCTCTCGGATGGTATGACCCTAAGACACCGTCAGTAAAGTTTGAGGAGCTTCCACCAACAGTTCTTTTTGATGGCGAGGGCGAAGTTGTCATGCGCTCGGACTGGTCGAATGAGTTGACCGAAGTTTGGTTTGCGTGTGGAGTTAGAGACCATGTTTATCGTCATCAGCCAACGCACTTGCAAATAGCTAAAGCAGGCGAGTTCCTTTTGGGAACGCTCTCAAGCTATGGTGACGATGGCAACCCAAACCCGGGCAAGTCGTGGGGTAATGTTGTCGTCATTGAGCCGTCAGATTGGCTTGAGAGATGGGGAAACAACCTCTCGCATCCGAGGGCTGAGGAGCTACCGATAATAATGCGCTTCTCCGATGCCACATTCCGTTACATCGCCAGAGATAGGCTCTTAGTTGGCTACGCACCAGCTGAGGGTGGATATGGTGGCGGGCTTGACCTCCACGGTCATACTGAATCTGTCTTCCTGCGTGAGGGTGAGCTTTTGGCTTATGAGACACATCCTGAGTTTGATTATGTTTGTGGTGATGCGACTAACTCATGGCTCCCAAGTCAGGCTGAGGAGGTTTATCGGCAGGTAGTTTTCATCCGCCCAAATGTGATCTTGGTCTACGATCGTGTAAGGCTCGGGGATGAGGCGAAAAGGGCTTTCTGGGTCGGCGCAGTTGGTGAGAAGGTTGAACTGCAAGAAGGCATGTTCAAAGTCCGTCAGGGCAATTCAGCAATGAACGCATATGTGCTCATGCCAACTAAAGCGCAAATTCAAGTTTATGACCTTTCACAGCCAAACAAATACACAACGCCACCACCTTTCTCAATCAACTGGCGCTTGGCTGACAAAGTGACAGCTCATCAGAAGGTGATTGAGATACACCCCGAGGGCGTGGGAAGGCAAGTTGAGTTCCTCATACTTATGAGCGTTGGAGTTGGCAGTGCCGAAGAAGTATCACCAAAGCTTTCCATCAACTCAAGCGAGTGCGCAGTTGAGTTCGCCTATAACGGCAAGAGGTATCGTGTGAGTTTCGCAAGAGACGGGGTCCCAGCGGGTGAGATGACGATAAGCAATGGTAAGCAAACTATCAAGCACAGGTTCGTTCAATCGGTTGATGATAGCTATCGTCACTGGAGCACCGACAAGAGGTTCAAGATGTGGATGACTGACAAACGGTTTGAATTCATCATTCCCGAAAGGGATAGGAAAGCGTTCGCCAAGTGAAAGGCAAACTGAAAAATGCTTCCCCCGTGGGATGGCGAGATGAGCGTTGAGGTGGATAAGCTTATCCGTTATGTTGAGGATGAGCGAGAGCGATATTACTTCCACTATGGAGAGGGCTTCCTATGGGAGAGGCTACCTGTAGGGACGAGGGTCATTTACCCGCCACCCACGCTACCCCCGATTGAAGATGTAGATGAAGCGATAGAACACGCGCTTGAGCACCCGTATGGCAGTGAACCGCTCTCGGCGCTCTTGAGGCGTGGCATGAAAGTCACGATAGCGTTTGATGACATATCGCTTTCCTTACCCCCAATGCAACCACCAGATGTGAGGCAACTCGTGCTTGAGAAGGTCTTGAGCAAGTTATCAGAGAAGGGCATTGATGACATACACATCATCGGTGCGATAGGTTTGCACAGGCGGATGACACCTGCGGAGATAAAGCACATCGTTGGTGAAAGGGTCTTCAAAGCTTTCTATCCAGAGCGCCTTTACAATCACGATGCCGAAGACAAGGAAAACATAGTTTGGCTTGGGAAGACGGATATGGGTGAAGATGTTGAGGTGAACAGGAGGGCGGTTGAGTGCGATTTGCTCATCTATGTTAATCTGAACTTGACACCTATGGATGGCGGGCACAAGAGCATCCCAACTGGGCTTGGAACATATCGCAGTATAAGGCATCACCACAACCCAGACGTTCTCCTCCAAACATCCCTCATGGACACAAGGCATTCCGAAATGCATCGCTCGCTTGAACGCATCGATCGTGTGATACACGAGCATGTGCGAGTTTTCCACATCGAGACGACAATCAATAACGCTACCTTCCCATGGTATCTGCTTTATCTACAGAGGGCTGAGCATGAGCACACGGTTTGGGACAGGCTAAACTTTCACATAAGCCGAAATGCTCTCAAGGTTATGCCGACATCTTTGCGCAGGGCGATCTTCCACGCAACGAGGGCGCCGTATAAGATGACGAGCGTTCAAGCAGGCGATGTTGAAGAGGTGCACAAACTCACGATTGAGAACCTGCGCAAACAGCAAGTTGTGCCAGTAGAGGGGCAATGTGACATCCTCCTTGCAGGCATGCCCTACCTTGGACCTTACAATGTCAACTCGATCCTAAACCCGATATTGGTCAACGCCCTTGGTCCGGGGTATATTTTTCACCTCTTCCTCAACAAGCCCCTCGTCCGCGAGGGCGGTGTGCTGATCTTCACATATCCGCTTCATGAGGACTTTCATCCAGTGCACCAAGTGCCTCACAAAGACTTCTACGAGCATGTTCTGAAGCGCACAAGGGACATGAAAGAGATCGTCGCCCATGAGGAGGAGTTCGCTACGAACCCAAGGTATATTGAGCTTTACCGTCGCTCCTATTCATTTCATGGTGCTCATGCCCCATTTGACTGGTATTGGGGCTACAGGGCACAATGTTACCTTAGCAAGATAATTGTGGTCAAGCCGAGGGTGAAGCATGTGGCACAGGTGCTCGGATATGAAACGGCGGACAGCCTTAGCGATGCAATCGAGATGGCAAAGGATGTGGTTGGTCCAAACCCAAGCATCACATACTTCCACATGCCCCCTATATTCCTCTGCGAGGTGAAGTGAGTGATAAGCCCCGATGTTTTGGTCGTCGTAAACCCGCGTGCAGGGCGGGGCAGAGCTGTAAAGCTTGCAGAGGATTTAAAGGTTGAGTTGTCGAAGCTCGGCTTGAGTGCTCTCACAATTTGGACGGCTGGGCGCGGGCACGCTGAGGAAATTGTAAGGCAGTGGATGAAGAGAGGCGTTGGGTGTGTTGCTGTTTGTGGTGGTGATGGAACGGTGAACGAGGTTGTGAATGCGCTTGTCGGTAAGGAAGTGCCAGTGGCAGTTTTACCCGCTGGTAGATGCTATGACTTTGCGAGGGCACTCCACATGCCCAAGTCACCGAAGTTAGTTGCAAATGCAATCGCACACATGAAGACATTGTGTGTTGACCTTGGGATGGTTGGGCATAGGGTGTTTGCGACTGTGGCAACCCTCGGCTTTGATGCTGAAGTGACGAGGATCGTCTTTGAGGGTAGGTCTCGGCTTCATGGCATGCCTGCTTATGTGTTTACTGCGTTGTGCCTCATGAGTGTGTATCGTTTTCCGTATGTGCACATCAAAGCTGACTTTGGTGAATTTAAAGGCAGGATACTGCTTGCAGCTACTGCAAACACGCCTGCGTATGGTGGCGGGTTGCTCATCGCTCCAAATGCGAGCATAACTGATGGCTTGCTAAACATGTGCCTCATAAGGGAGGCACCGAAACTCTCAATCCTCCTTTACCTCCCAACTGTCTTCTTTGGATTGCATACGATGCATAGCGCCGTCTCAATCCATATGTTGAGGGAAGCATGCGTTGATTCACCGCAACCTCTTTGGCTTTATGCTGATGGAGAACCGATGAGTCCAACCCCGACGAAAGTCAAAGTGGTGCCATCCTCCTTGAATGTGGTAGTGGCAGAAACATAGACAAGCTCGGGAAGGGTGAGCATACTAAGCAAGGCACAACAGCATCGTAGTTTCAAGCACCGCTATGGCAAGGGGTGATGAGGATGCAGTTGGTGCATGTGCTAACTTCAGCCATCGTAATCCTCCAAGCCAGTTTCGCTTTCCCTTCACCCGACGAGTGGGAAAAGCACATAAGAAAAGTTCACCCAAGGTTGCTTGTAACGCAAGATGGCTTCAAGGGTGTGAAGGAGCTCATAGCTTCAAATCCGACTGTAGCGAAGCTTTACGAGGCGGTGAGAACACAGGCGAGGCGCATTCTCGACGAGCCACCCTCGCGATACGAAATACCAGACGGGTTGAGGTTGCTTGGTGTGAGCAGGCGAGTCCTCAATCGCATTTATGTGCTTGCGCTTGCTTACCAAGTTGATGGCGATGAGAAATATGCTGAGCGTGCTTGGAGTGAGCTTGAGGCTGCTTCCAACTTCCCAGATTGGAACCCACGCCATTTCCTTGACACTGCCGAGATGACGCATGCCTTTGCCATCGCTTACGATTGGCTCTACAGTTACTGGAGCGATGAGAGGCGTCAGAGATTAGTTCAGGCTATTTCAGTCAAAGGGCTTGAGCCAGCATTGAAGGTTTATCGTGGTGGTGGCTGGTGGTCGAAGGCGAGGCACAACTGGAACCAAGTTTGCAACGGTGGCATTGGGATGGGTGCGCTCGCCATATTTGATGAGAACCCAAAAATGTGTGGAGAGATACTCACTCATGCACTCAACTCAATCGTGCTTGCCATGAATGAGTTTGCGCCTGATGGCGCTTGGGCTGAGGGACCGGGATACTGGAATTACGCCACCTTTTACAACTGTGTTTTCCTTGCAGCTCTTGAGACGGCTACAGGGACCGACTTTGGGCTCTCAAAGGTGGCGGGCTTCTCCGAAACAGGCTTATTCCCGATTTACATCACTGGTCCGCTCATGCGGACTTTCAACTTTGCCGATGGAAGCGAAGGGACTCTGAGAGCACCGCAGATGTTTTGGCTTGCACGCAAGTTCAACCGCCCGATATACGCTTGGTATGCACGCACTACCACTGCCTCGCACCCGCTTGACATCATCTGGTTCAGCGAAGGTGGCGGTGACCCAGTCGCTGAAAAGCTACCGCTTGACAAATATTTCAGAAAAGTTGAGGTTGCGACTATGCGCACCTCGTGGAATGACAGGGAAGCGACATTTGTGGCGTTCAAGGCTGGTGACAACAAAGCCAATCACTCGAACTTGGATATAGGCACTTTCGTTCTGGATGCACTCGGGTATAGGTGGGCGCTCGATCTTGGCGCAGATAACTACAACCTGCCCGGATACTTTGGTGCGCTAAGGTGGTCATATTACAGGATGCGTGCTGAAGGACATAACACACTCGTTATAAACCCGTCTAAGGAACCCGACCAAGACCCGAGAGCCTCAGCGAAGATAGTTAGCTTCCTCTCGGATGTTGATTTAGCTTTCGCCATCGCCGACCTAACTCCAGCATACTCAGCTCATGCAGTGAGCATCAGAAGAGGTGTGATGCTGTTGCGTGGCGCTAACCAAGTCATCGTCCAAGATGAGGTGGAATTAAAGCGACCAAGCAGTGTCTACTGGTTTATGCACACCCCTGCGCAAGTCCAGTTGGATGAAGATGGTGCAACCCTTTCACAAGGTGACGAAAGGCTTCTGTGTCGCATAGTGTCCCCAAACGGTGCAAAGTTTTCAGTGATGGATGCGAAGCCGTTGCCCTCCTCGCCTGACCCACAAGGGCAAAACAAAAACGCAGGTGTGAGGAAGCTTGTGATCAAGTTCGACGATGTGGATAAGCTTCGCCTGTGCGTTGCACTTATCCCACTTTGGAAGGGACAAAAGCCACCCGCCAAGTTGCCACCGGTCAAAGCGCTGGATGAGTGGTAAGATCGCTCCTCTTGCACGACGAGGATTAACGACTGAGTTGCCAAAGCTTCGATGCTGCAGTCCTCGCATTTTTTACAAACTCGTCCATTAGCTCAAACGCTTTAATGCCCTTTGATACCTCAACACCGCTCGAGACATCCACTCCCCAAGGTCTTACGCTGTTTATTGCGTCTTGGACATTCTTGGGGTTGAGCCCTCCTGCAAGTATTGTGCGCGTGCGAAGCCTTTCGGTGAGGAAGCGTGCATATCCCCAATGCGACAGCAGACCTGTCCCTCCATATGCGCCTTTCTTCGGCGTGGCATCGAAAAGTATAGCATCTGCCCCAGCCGACACATACTGCTGAGCCATCTTCAACAGGTGTTCAGCAAACGCCTCATCAAATGATGCGTCCTGCGGTGGTAACTTCATCGCTTTCCATATCTCGCACGCTGTTAGCTTTTTCAGTTTGCGGATTGCATCGGGCGATTCGTCACCATGAAGTTGAATTGCGTATGGTTGAGCTCTTGAGACGAGCTCAACAAGTCTATCGCAATCCATGTTAACTGTCACGATGACGACGGGGAGTTGCGAAGCCTGCGAAAGCTTTACAGCTTCATCTTCGCTTACGGAGCGCACGGACGACGGCACTCCGACAACTATTCCGACGAAGTCAGCACCGGCTTTTTTCGCTGCAGTTATGTCTGAGGCGCTCCTCATGCCACATATCTTTATCGCGATGTCCATAGGCTCGCACCTTCGCTATGTTGAACTTAGTGGCAGTATCATAGCGATAATGATGACGCATTGCGCCAAGGTTTATGGGGGTGAGTTTGGATGGAGGTTGTTGCCATAGGTGAAATGCTTGCTGAGGTGATGCGCCCAGATGTTGATATGCCACTTGATCAGCCGGGGCAATTCATCGGTCCGTTCCCGAGCGGTGCGCCAGCCATATTTGCTGACCAAGTTGTTCGTCTTGGGCATAGCGCTGCTATAGTCGGGGCTGTCGGGAATGATGACTTCGGTAAATGCATACTTGAGCGCCTCAGCAAAGACGGCGTTGTGACAAAGTATGTGAATGTCGTTGATGAAGTCGCTACAGGTGTCGCGTTCGTCGCTTACTTCCGCGACGGTAGCAGGAAGTTCATTTTCCACTTCGGTAACAGCGCTGCCTCTTTCCTACCAAGCGCTGACGAGGTTGAATTAACAGGAGTTAAGTTTGTGCACATATGTGGATGCACCCTCACTGGAGGAGGTAGGTTGCGCGATGAGTGTTACAGGCTCGTTGAAAGGGCGGTTAGGCTCGGCATCTCGATCTCGTTTGACCCTAACTTGCGCCCCGAGTTGCTTTCAGATGTCGACGCTGTGAGGGAAATATGCAAACCAGTGTTAAGCCATGCGAGCGTCGTTTCAACAGGTTTGACCGAACTGCTCGTCATAACCAATGAAAGCGATGAGAGGAAGGCGTGTGAGAAGTTGCTCAACGAAGGCGTGAGCATCGTTGCATTAAAGCTCGGCAAAGCAGGCTGTCGCATTTATTCACATGAGGCTTTCGTTGAGGGCTTACCGTTTGATGTCGAAGCTGTTGATCCAACTGGCGCTGGCGATTGCTTTGATGCTGCGGTCGTTGTCGGGTTGATTGAAGGAATGCCTCTTGAAGATATCGCTCGTCTCGCAAATGCTTGTGGAGCACTCGCAACTACAAAACTCGGACCGATGGAAGGTGCTCCATGGAGGGAGGATGTTGAAAGCTTCATCTCGCGCTTCGAGAGGTGATCGGGTGTGCTTGATTTCGTCCAACTCAGGCGTCAGATGAACGAGATGGTATTAGAGCAAATAGCGCATCACGACATCATAGCTGAGAGGATCAAAAGAGCTGTAAATGAATTGAAGCTGTTCGCACACATGTGGGGAGATGTCTTGAGCAAGGTGAAAGCGAGCAAGACATCTTGGTTAGTTGCGTTGCCGACTGGTCAGCTTGATCGGAAATTCAAAGTGGCATCTACGAGGCGCCCTTTGACAGTTATGGCGAGCGACGGTTCGCAGATCTTTCCAGATAGGCATGAAGTAGCGCTATGCTATCTAATCAACATAGGCTTGGTGGCGTTGCATTACGGCGCTGGTGAGCCACCGGTGATGCAGAGTCGCCCGTTCCTCTTCTACCGTGAGGAAGACCTATATGAACAGTGGGGTGGTAGGAAGGTCTTGCTCAACTATGATATCGTCTCCATCAAGCGCCAACTGCTTGAGATCGAGATGCTCGCCGAGCTCGCGAGCTCCTTACAAGGTCAACATGAAAAGGTCGCTTTCCTCGATGGCTCCCTCATACTGTGGAGATTGGAAGGCATGCCAGATGACTTCACAAGTGTGGCTGTTGAGAGGTTGCTAACAGCGCTCGCCGAGTTTAAGAGCATGGGGATACCAGTTGCTGGCTATATCAGCTCGCCAGGTTCATGTGATGTTGTGAACATGCTCAAAGTTTGCATCTGCCCTTACGAATGCCCAAACTGCGACAGATGCGAATCAAAGCGTGAGACCGGTATACCACATTGCGCATGCATCGACGGTGTTACGGATGCATCGTTGTTCCGACGCATCTTGAGGGAGGGTGAATGGACCGAGCCGTTCCAGAGCACTTCAAAGATACTTGAACGGTATGATGAGCATGCGGTTATGTTCTCCTACCTGAACATCGGTTACGAAGTTGTTAGGATTGAGATGCCGAAGTGGGTGGCGGATGATGAGTCCATGAGGGAGCTTGTTATGGCTACAGCATATGAACAGGCTATGAAGGGCAATGGGTATCCAATAGCCTTAGCGGAGGCACATGAGCGTGCGCTTATACGAGGTAATGAGCGCGAGCTTTTCTTCAGGATGCTTGAGGAGACTTTCATCCGTCACAATGTCAGGGTGAGCATGTCCCTGAAGATGCTCGCAAAGCGCATACCGCCGATTTAAGACGAGCATCCCGCTTCCAAGGTGATGTGACTGAAATGAACCCTAAAGAAACCTCAAAGCTTAAAAGCGTGAGTCAGGCTGAGTTGCTCCATAGACTGTTTGAGTTTGTTCTTCCGAGGGTGCGGAAAGCGGGAAGGTATATCGGTGGCGAGGTGAATTGCGTGGTCAAAAGCGATTTCAAGTTGCACTTCGCCATCGCCTTCCCCGATGTCTATGAGGTTGGGATGTCAAGCACTGGCTTAAGCATCATCTATCATGTCCTCAACAGCCTTAACGATGTGCAAGCTGAAAGGGTCTTCTCGCCATGGCACGATATGGAAGCTTTGATGAAGGCTCATGGCTTACCTCTATACGGCTTGGAAACATTTACGCCGTTGTGGAAGTTTGACGCCATCGGTTTCTCGCTACCTTATGAGTTGCTCGGAACGAACATGCTTCAGCTCCTTGAGCTTTCAGGCATACCGCTACTTTCAAGCGAGAGGGGCGATGACGATCCAATAGTTATCGCTGGTGGTTGCGCTGTAGTTAACCCAGAACCGTTCGCTGACTTCGTTGATGCTTTTTGCATCGGTGATGGGGAGGAAGTCATCGTTGAAGTTGCTCAAGCACTTATCCAGACAAAAGGGGTGGCGAGAAGAAAGAGGCTCGAGAAGCTCGCCGAGATTGAAGGCGTGTATGTGCCATCTTTGTATGAGCTTGAAAGTCTGTGCGATGGGACTGTCGTCGTGAGGGGGGCGGGGAGGGATGTGAGAATAAAAAGGCGCATCACACAAAACTTGGATGATGCTCCCTTCCCAACGAAACCAGTTGTGCCTTGGGTTGAGTTGATACATGACCGAGCCAATGTTGAAGTGTTCAGGGGATGCACGAGAGGGTGCAGGTTCTGCCAAGCTGGCATGATCACAAGACCTGTTAGGGAAAGAAGTGTTCAAAAGTTAGTGGGGCAAGTATGCTCAATTGCAAAGCACACAGGATATGACGAGGTGGGCTTGCTCTCGCTAAACACTTACGACTACAGTGCAATAGGTGAACTCGTTTGCGAGTTGCTTTTCAACCCAGCTCAGTTGCCACTATTCCTTTCGCTCCCTTCTTCACGGATGGACAGTTTTGATTTGCCCATCGCTCGGTTGGTGCATGGGAGCAGGAGAACTGGATTGACATTCGCCCCAGAGGCTGGCACGGAGAGATTGAGGCATGTCATCAACAAGCCGATCAGTGACGAGCAGATCTTCAGCTTACTTGACGCTGTCTTTCAAGCTGGCTGGGATACGGTGAAGCTTTATTTCATGATTGGACTGCCAACCGAAGGCGATGAGGATGTGCTCTCCATAGCTGAGCTTTGCAATGAAGTTGCCGGGAGGGCACTCTCGCTAAACAAGCGTGCAAAGCTCCACATATCAATCGCCACATTCGTCCCAAAGCCACATACGCCATTCCAATGGGAGAGGCAAATAGGGCTTGATGAAGCCAAGTCCAAACAGCACATGTTGCTCAAGCGTATCAAAAGGAGAAACATAGCATTGAGGTTCCATGATAGTCGGGTTAGCTTCCTTGAAGGTGTCTTTTGTCGCGGTGACAGAAGGCTTTGCGCCGTCTTGCTTGAGGCATATCGGCTCGGATGCAGGTTTGACGGTTGGAGTGAGCAACTGAGATGGGATGAATGGATGCGCTCGTTTGAGGCTGTCGGCATTGACCCTCAACATTATCTCCGCGAGCGCTCGCAGGATGAGCCACTACCTTGGGATCACATTGATGTCCATGTGGATAAAGGTTTCCTCTTGAGCGAGCGCTTGAAAGCTCTTAAAGGTGAGGTAACGCAAGATTGCAGGTTCGGAGGATGTGTTAAGTGCGGAGCGAACATTGTCGCATCAAGAGCTTGCTCTACCGCTATGAGCTTGCGAAAGCGTGTTGAGGGCAAGAGGTTTGATGCGCAGGATTTGATTGCCAAGCTCAAGACGCGCACGCCAGCAGAGCCTGCTCAACGGGTTCGCTTCAGATGGACTAAACTCGGCAGGTTGCGCTTCCTATCGCATGTTGAGATGGTAAGAGCTCTGCAGAGAGGGATAATGCGCAGTGGGTTGAAGGTATCGTATTCACGCGGTTTTAATCCTCAGCCGAAGTTTTCGTTTGGTATGGCGATTCCAGTTGGTGTTGAGAGCGTAGCTGAATATGCGGATGTGTGGCTTGATGAGTGGGTTTCTCCAGACGAGTTCGTGAAGGTGTGCAATGAGCAGTTGCCAGATGGATGCAAGGTTCTTGATGCAGTTTCCGTGCCTTTGAATGCGCCTTCGTTCGTGCCGTTCGTATTTAGCTCTGTCTACGAAGTAAGGCTACCAAAGGCTCTCGTCAGGCACGAGCTTTGCAAAATTGAGGAGCTAATAAATGCGAACCTGATGAAGGTCACTCGCGAAACTGAGATGGAAGGCTATGTTGCAAGGCACGGTGCTGAAGTTCGCTTTGAAGATGACGAAGTGCTTTTATGGCTTGAACTGCCAGACGGACAAAAAGCTCATTGTCGCCCATTTGACTTCATCAAGTCAGCTTTAAGCATCGCTGATGAGGATCTATCTCGCATAAGGGTGGTTAAGCAAGCCACCTTGTGCAACATCGGTGGCATGCTCTTGTCTCCTTTCGAAGCTGTCACAGCTATACCGCGAGAGTGACAGTGTTGTTGGGGTGAAGTAGTTCATCCGCTTTCTGAGCGTCCGTGGGAGCGACGCAGGAATGTCGGTGTATCTATCCCTTCGTCCACCTCTCTGAGAATCTCGTCAATCGAACGAACTGGTTGTCTTGCTTCTTGGCGCGGTGCTTCGACGCCGCTTGGAGTCGACACTGGTTCTCTCCCTTCCCTACGGGGTTGTCTTACACTCACTTTCTCCACAGCCTCAGCTGGCTTTGTCGGCTCAGTTTCAAAACCTGTCGCAATCAATGTTACTCTCACCTCGTCACCCATTCCCTCGTCAAGCACCAAGCCCATGCGCAGGTCTAATTCCTTTACACCAGAAGCTTCCCTGATGATGTTAAGCATCTCATGCAACTCTGAAACGGGCATATCCATTGGTGCGACGATATTGACCAATGCTCTCGTTGCGCCCTCAATTGAATACTCAAGGAGGGGGCTTGATATAGCGTTTCTTGCAGCATCTGCGGAGCGCTCATCGCCTCTTCCGCTACCGATGCCGATCAGCGCTATGCCAGCGTTGGAGAGGATGCTCCTTACATCGGCAAAATCGATGTTGATATATCCCGGTCTAACTATGAGGTCGCTTATCCCTTGAACAGCCATCCTCAGAACCTCATCGACCATCTCAAAGGCATCTTTCAAAGAGAGGCGTCTGTCTGCAAGTTGCCATATCCTATCGTTTGGAATTGTGATGACGGCATCCACATACTGCTTGAGTTCTTGGATACCTTCGAGCGCTATTTTCATCTTCAATGGACCTTCCTCTGTGAAGGGCTTTGTCACGACCGCAACAGTTAACGCTCCCATATCACGAGCTATTTGCGCTATCACTGGCGATGCACCAGTCCCAGTCCCACCACCCATGCCAGCTGCTATGAAAACCATATCCACACGCTCAAGCGCTGAGGCTATGGCGTCCCTGTCTGCCTCCGCTGCTTGCTTGCCGATATTCGGGTCTCCCCCAGTTCCAAGCCCACCAGTTAAGCGTTGCCCTATCTGGACCTTCTTGTGAGCTAATGACTTAGCCAAGTCCTGCGCATCGGTGTTTATAGCTATGAATTCAACGCCTTCCAAGTTGGAGGCGATCATGTGGTTGAGCGCATTGCCACCACCACCACCAACACCCAAGACCTTTATGATAGCTCTGCTCCTGTAATCGCCATTCATCCTCTCCATGTTAACATCCCTCCCACTTTTAAAGCCGTGCCAACAGTTTGCCATCTGAGTAAAACACTCTTCCCCTCTTGCAACCACAGGCAATCTTAATCTTCATTATGCGTTGCGGTAGGCAATGTAGTCAAGCCCGCTGTCCTCTGCAATTTAGTATGACATAAAGTTTCTGACAGACGCCCGACCTTACTTTCGTTCCAACTTGGCTACATACTGCCTCGCGAGCTCTTTTGCCCATGCGTCTGCTTCCATGATATCGTCAAGTGATGGCTTCTCAATTACATTATGTGCCGTCATGACATCCTCGATTACACGAGGTATGTCCATGAAGCCTATCTTGCCATCCAAGAAAGCGTTTACAGCGACCTCATCTGCGGCGCTCATGACTGCTGGCATCGTCCCACCAATCCTTGCAGCCTCCATAGCGAGTCGCAGGCACGGGAAGCGATTTAGGTCTGGTGGCTCAAATGTGAGCGTGCCTATGGAGAGCAAATCACAGCTTCCAACCAACGATTGAAGCCTGTATGGGTATAGAAGCGCATACTGTATCGGGAGACGCATGTCTGGCACGCTGAGTTGAGCTTTTATAGAGCCATCCACAAACTCAACGAGTGAATGGATGATGCTTTGAGGGTGAACAAGCACATCTATCTTTTGCGGTGGCACATCAAAGAGCCACATGGCTTCAATTATCTCAAGCCCCTTGTTCATCAGTGTTGCTGAATCAATCGTCACCTTCGTTCCCATGCGCCATGTGGGGTGTGAAAGCGCCTCTTGTGGTGTCACCGCTTCAAGCTCTTTCAGCGTCTTTTGCCTGAACGGACCACCTGAGGCGGTGAGTATGAGTCGTTTTATGCCCTCGTGCTTCTCACCGAGCAGGCATTGGAACAAAGCACTATGCTCACTGTCAACCGGTATAAGCTCCCCATTCCCTTCGCGCCACGCTTTAGTGACTATTTCGCCACCTGCGACCAGCGCCTCTTTGTTTGCGAGCGCAAGACGCTTGCCGAGTTTGAGCGCCTTCAATGTTGGCAGTAAACCGATGTTACCGCTAACCGCGTTCAAAACTGTGTCAACTGCTTCGAGCGTCACAAGTTCGATTAATCCGTCCAAGCCAACATGCACTTCCAAATCCTTGTCCTTGATCATCGCTTTTACTTTCTCTGCGGCACTGACATCGTAGAGGCAGATGTGCTTTGCCCCGCATGCCTTTGCCTGCTCGATGAGCAACTCAGCGTTTGAGTGTGCTGCCAGTGCAACCACATTCAACTTATCGTTGTGTGCCTTAGCTACCTCGATAGCCTGCCTCCCTATCGAACCAGTAGAACCGAGTATTGCAAGCCTTCTCACTTCCATAGGCTTTTCTCACCTTAGCCACCTGAGGAATGCTTGTGCGATGACATGAGGCGCACGCTCAACTCCCACTGAGGCTACATTGATTATGATGTGATAAAGTGAGGGGTCATCCCAGTCAACGCCGTAGAACTGGCGCAAGTAGAGTGAGCGCCTGCGATCGTGTTTAGCGATTTCGTTTTTTGCTTGCTCTAAAGGAATGTTCAAAGAGTTAGCAAGGTTCTCTACGCGCCATTGCAAAGGTGCTGTCAAACGCACATGAAACGCTTTTTCCTTACCCCTTAGAATAGCCATAGCGCCTCTCCCGACTATGATGACATTGCCTCTATCGTAGAGGCGTTCAATCAGCTGTCGTGTTAGTTCAACATAAGCCTCGTGATCGAAAGAGCTGTATTGAGGTGTCTCGGTTTTCCACTCGGCTGAAAGAGCGTTGACGAAATGCCTTATAAAGCTCGGTGTCCAATGAACATCAGCGTATTTGCCACCGTGGTGAAGCAGTGAATAAATGAAACGCATAACTGGATGCATGTGCATCTCGTCGAACTTCTCAACCTCATCCTCGGGCAGGTTGGCAACCTCTGCAACCCACTTTATCACCTCCCTATCAACAAGCTCATAGCCGAGCATGTTAGCCAGCCTTTTGGCTATCAACTCACCACTGCAACCGTGTGCCCTGCTTATCGTTATGGTCGCCATAGAACCTTCACCCGAACCGATCGAAATTAAAGCGAGAACATCTATAGGCTACATAGCTGAGCTTCTGCAAGACGGAGACGATGACAGCGTAAGAAGCTTTAAGCCATCGTGATACAATTTTATGCCGAGAATCAATTGCCCGCAACTTTTGGAGGTGCGTCCAAAGTGCGCAGACTCTTTGTAGCGTTAATGGTTCTGTGTTTGTTCGTTCCGAACAATCCCTCGTATGCTCAGCGCATCACACTCACAATCACTGAAGGCACGACACTGTATGATGTCCTCCAACTCATCTCCAATCGCACAGGTCAGGTGATTTATGTCTCAAAGCAGGATAGCAAAGTGGTGAGGAACTATCGTTTCCCACCGCACATGATCGGGGTTACGATCAAGGCTGATACTGCTGGTCAAGCGCTTTCATTCCTCTTCGGAGTTGGTTGGGATGGCTCTCCCATACCAACTGAAGTTCGTGCCAAACTTAACGAGACATACATGCTCTCCCGCACACCGCCACAAATAAAAATCGCCAACTACACATCGTGGTCTTGCAACAACCGCTATTTCGATTGGGAGCCCGTTAAAGGCGGTGCGCGCGTTATCGTTCGGTTACAGCCAGATGGGGACATAGTTAAGCGCGAGCCATTTGGGCTTGAGCTTGCCGATGAGTTCACGCTTGACACCGTTCGGGACATGATAAAACAGCGAACTGGCATCTACATCAACATCGAGCCAGAGGAACATAGGTTCATGCCTTCGAACCTCTTACCACAATACAAGTCCATGAAGGTGAAAGAACCGTTCCTTGTCCCGATGAGGGTTGCACAGTTGTCACTTGTCTTTGGAACCCTCCTTAACGAGAAGTGGACACTCGGCGAATGGCTTTCCATCATCACGGAGGGTTTGAACTTGCATTCCCGCCAAAGAGGTTGCTTGTGGAAATGGACGGCATGGGTTAATGGAGACAAGTTGATTTACACATTGCGTTGCTATGCCCATCCAAAGTTGTAGCGCTTCAGTCGGTTGGAGTTGCTCCGCCAATAGACAGCTTGAGGTCTGGAAGGGGAGAGGTTAAAAGTGAAGGGTGACGAGGTGCAAGGGAATTTGCGAGGTCCGTCAAACCCAGGGTCTGGCGTAGCGAGGTCAAGTTTTGTGACAGCGTTTGATGTAATCGGGGATGTGCTTTTGCGTTTCTTGAGAGCGGAGTGGTCTGCGCCTTTAGTAAGCCTTGTCTTTTTGGTCGCTTGCTTTAGCCTTATCTCGGAAGCCTTCAGGAGACCCGAGAACTTCTACAACATCGGTCTTCAAGCACCCATCATAGCTATAATCGCTGTCGGGCAAACGCTCATCATAACAGCGGGTGGCATCGACTTATCAGTCGGTTCAGTGCTTGCTTTCGCCTCTGTGAATGCAGCTTGGTTGCTAAACAAAGGTTACAGCCCACATCTCGGTTTGCTTGTTGCTATCCTCACAGGGTGTTTCTGTGGATTGATCAATGGCTCGCTCGTTGTGCTTGGGCGTTTGCCTCCATTCATAGCCACACTCGGTATGATGGGCATAGCAAGGGGGTTGGCTCACCTGATAAGCGGTGGTGTCAGCATTTACATCCCGCGAAGTTGGTTTTGGGGTATCAGCAGTCAGAAGATTTTATTCATGCCGATGCCTTTCCTCATAGCTATTCTTGTCGCACTTTGTGGTCATATCACACTCGCCTATACACGCTTCGGAAGGCATCTTTACGCGGTTGGTGGTAGTTACGAAGCAGCACGCCTATCTGGTGTTCCAGTCAGACGCGTGCTAATGATGGCTTTCGTGCTATGTGGGTTGTGCACGGGCATAGCGTCAGTCGTTGAAGCATCAAGGGTAACCGTTGGCTCGCCAATGAGTGGCATCATGTATGAGTTGCATGCGATCGCAGCGTGTGTCATTGGTGGTGCGAGCTTATCTGGAGGTAGAGGAACAATCATCGGGACGATAGCAGGAGCTTTGCTAATGGCTGTTTTGCGAAACGGTTGTGACGCACTCAACCTGCGCTACGAGTATCAGCAGATCGTCATAGGCATAGCCGTGATAGTAGCTGTCCTTTACGACCGCTGGAGGCACGAGAGGACAAGATGATGAGCAGAAGGATGCAAAGCCATAGCTTGCCTTCGCTTTTTAGCTGCGGTAAAGCACCCTCCCAGGTAGAGCTGAGGTAAGTTTGCCATCATATACGACAGCAACTCCGTTCACAAAGACATGTTTTATGCCAACGGGGGCAGAGTAAGGTTGACGGAATGTGCTTGTATCGTTTACGAGCATGGGGTCAAAAACGACTATGTCAGCGAAGTAACCTTCCCTCAGTTCCCCTCTACAGCTTATCCTGAACTTTGAGGCTGCAAGTGAAGTCATCTTTCTCACAGCCTCTGTGAGTGTGAGCGCACCTGTGTCTCTCACATAGCGCCCAAGTATCCTTGGGAATGTTCCGAAGCCTCTTGGATGTGGTTTGCCTGCCTCGCCAGAAGGGCTTAGCTTTCTCACTGATGAGTCAGTTCCGATCATAGTCCTGTGGTAGCGTATAACTTGAGCCACATCCTCTTCGGAAAGCGTGAAGCATATCATGGTTGTTCGGGCGTTATCTTCGCGCAGCAAATGAACAAGCGCTTCAAAGGGCTTCTTGCCGAGCGCGGTGGCTACCTCATTCAGCCTCATCCCTTCGAAGCTTTTCAACTCTTCGTTCACTGTCTCGGAGATCATGACCTGTGCCCAATCGTCCTCCGTGGCGAACCTTTTCTCAACTTCCATCCGCATAAGCATTAGTGCATCAGGGTCATTCAGCCTTTCAAGGAGAGCCTTTGTCCCACCAGAGTGTGCCCACTTCGGTAGAAGCATTTTTAGTGTCGTTGAGGTGGCAGTGTATGGATACATATCGCAGGTTACATTCAAACCGCCTTCGTTGGCTTGCTCGATCATTTGCAGGGTCGTTCCAACCTTTCCCCAGTTCTCCTTCCCGACAGCTTTGTGATGCGATACTTGCACGGAGACCGCAGTTTGGCGGGCGACATCTATTGCCTCATGGACTGCTTCAATTAAGTCGTAAGACTCGTTTCTGATGTGTGTAGCATACACGCCGTTGTAGTGGCGCACCACTTTGCAAAGCTCAACAAGCTCATCTGGCTGTGAGAAGCATCCGGGAGGGTATATCAAACCAGAAGAAAGACCAAACGCACCCTGCTCAAGCGCCTCAGCCAGAAGCGCTTTCATCGTCTTCATCTCTTCCAGCGATGGCTCCCTTGCATCATCTCCCATGACTGATGAGCGTAATGAGTTGTGCCCTACGAGAGTCGCTATGTTCAACCCCAAGCCACCCTCTTCGAGGATGTTTAGAAAATCACTAAGCTTGCTCCACCTGACTTCTATGCCCATCCTCTGCAACCACATTTCGGTTTGCTCGCGTATGCTTCCTTTCAAGATCGGCGCTGCCGAGAAACCGCAATTCCCACATATCTCCGTTGTGATGCCCTGCATCACTTTGCTTTCACAATGCCTGTTCACAAGGAGCTCATAATCGGAGTGACCATGCACATCAATGAAACCGGGCGAGGCAACCAACCCATCGGCGTCTATAACGAGTTTGCAGTTTCTGTCCGCCTCGTTCGGTATGAAGCCGACCTCCGCAATCCTGTCACCGACTATTCCTATGTCGCTAACGAACGGTCTTCCTCCCGTCCCATCAACGACGGTGACATTCCTTATGAGGACATCGAAGCTCATCATTGGCGCCTCCTCTCGCTGTGTCAAGCCGTTCACTTCGCATGCTCTGAAAATCCAATTTTAGATTGTATCCGAGAACTAAGCCCGTTGCGAAAAATTGCTTTAGCCGTAAACTCGCTAACGAGGCAAACCTGCATTTTTCTCGTGTCACAGTTTCTGGGCTTTGTCTGCAAGCTAACCCCTGCGACATAGAAGAATGGATTAAGGGTTTAAGATCGCTACCCTCGTTTCGGCATAATTACCAAGAGAGTAGCGCAAGCCAAGTTTGGTCTGCGGGAGGGAACAACAAGATGAAAGGGGTATTTCGTGTTGGGATAATTGGGTGCGGGCGGAAGGCTTCCACTATTGACGACGAAGCCCACCTGCGTTGGTTGACGAATTACGATGTTGTTCCAAGTAGCCATACTTCCGCATACTTGCAGAACCCGAGGACGAAGATAGTAGCAGTGGCAGCTCGCACCGAAGAATCACTCCAAAGATACATCGCAAGGTGGAAGCTCCACGATGTGCGCACATACACGGATTACAGGAAGATGCTTGAATTGGAAGAATTGGACATAGTCAGCGTTGTGACACACGCTGACATGCATGCCGAAATAACTATCACTGCTGCTAAGGCGGGCGTTAAAGGCATAATATGTGAGAAGGCAATGGCTACATCCTTGGAGGAAGCCGACGAGATGATAAGCGCTTGCGAGAGCAATGGCGTTAAACTGCTTATCAATCACCCGAGGCGCTATCACCCAACATTTACTACGGCAAAGAAGATGATCGAAGACGGAGTCATAGGTGCACTGAAGAGCATGCGTGGCGCCATCTGGACATTCCTTCTCCACAACGGGACTCACCTTTGGGATATGTTTTGCTACTTCGCCGGAGACGCAGATAAGGTTTGGGGATATGTTGCTGAGGAGGATGTGCAAGACCCCGGAGGATGCGCGATGATACTGTTCAAAAACGGCGTGATGGCTTTCGCCGATGTAATGACCATGCAGGGGTTTAACATGCAGCTTTACGGTAGCGATGGCATGATCCACATCGATATGTTCAAGGAGGGTTTCCGTTTGGAAGTCTACGAGGATGTGATACCGTCATCGGCGGACAGACCATATTACCAGTTTCGTCCAAAGAGGCTTGCGCGCTGTGAGCACATCGAGATTGAAAAACCGTTCACTCCACCGATGCAGGCAGCAGTTCAAGACCTGATTGATTCCATCATCGAAGACAGACAGCCACGCTCAAGCGGGTATGACGGTAGGAAAGCACTGGAGCTGGGACTTGCAGTCCATGCATCAGCAATGAAAGGTGGCATGGCTGTCACTTTACCACTCGCCGATAGAACGATACGCGTTGTCTCAAGATGAGACCAAGTGAGTGGTGATGCGAATTGGCGAAGCGCAAGACGAGGAAGGAAAAGGAGAGAACTGCAAAGCGTTGGGAGATGCTCAGGGAGATGGTGCGCTTCGGATATGGTGTTTTACCGGACGATGTCGTTGAGCAAGCTGTAAGGCTTTATGGCGAGGCTTTAAAGCAATACAACGGTGGAGATTTCGAAGCTGCTGAAAAGCTAATCAACCATGTTCTCCAATTGAGCCCTAAAGCCATACCGGCGTTGATGCTACATGCTCACCTCATGATGCGTTTGAAGCGGTGGGATGAGGCTATTTCGTCGATGTCAAAAGTTGCTGAGATGAACCCAAACGATGCCGATGTGCACAAGCAACTCGGAGAAGCACTTGAAGCCACAGGTCAAAAGAGGAGAGCCCTTGACGCGTATAGAAAAGCGATTGATGCGGCAAGCTCAAGTGGGCATCATCCTGAATGGCTTGAGGAATTGCAAAGGAGATGTGAGGAACTCGAAAGAGAACTTTCAGCCGAGCGCTTGAAACGAGAGCAAGATGAAAAGCAAAGGCAGATTGAGGAACTCTTACACCTCGCCGACCTGTATGAAAGCAGTGGTGCAAAAAGGAGGGCAAGGGAATACCTTAAAAGCATCCTTGAGCTGGACCCGCAAAACATAACAGTCGCTTTGCGTATAGCTGCGATTGAGGTTGAGCTCGGCAATTACAACGAGGCAAGGGAACTGCTTTTCAAGATCGAAAAGCAATGTGGGAAACTCCCAAGTGAAGCAACGGCGCTCATGGAGAAGCTGAAACAGCTGGAGTAATTTCTTCATAGCGCTGAAGACCTTCGCTTCCTTCTCCTCGTGGGAATCCAAGCCTGCTTTGAGATGCTGTGGGAGTTGATCATCTTAAGGAGATCGGAAAGCGCGTGCAAGCGATGCAGTGGTTTTTTTAGTATTAGAGACGCCACGACACCGATCGCAAATCACTCTTTTGCATGTCATGTTCGGTTCTGAGGTGGCGCAGAAGTAGTAGGTCACCAACAAGCCATAAGATGACTACGAAAGTGGGGTTGTATTTGAGCCTCATTTTGAGTGTTGGGCTCCAAGTCCATGTGATACCGAATCCGATGAGCAAAAGCCCGACGAAGTATGAAACAAGTAGCAATGCCGATCTTCTTCTCATCATGTGCGCTGATCTTACTTGGCGATAACGCTTCAATGCGTGTTTTCCTCGTCTCAGTGCCAGCACAGTTACGAGCAGGAAAAACAACCAGCCGATTGCTGCCCATACATCGAAGAACACGAAGTAAAGTCGCATAGCAGTTGAAAGCGTTGCGAATCTATCGCGAAGGGTCCTTGACTCAAATGCTTTAGGGCTTACCAGCTTGTGCATCGTCCATGTTATCGGTAGCGTCCTGCCAGCGCGCAGGGCTTCACATACATCTTCAACGCTTTGCGCATCGCCATGTAAACAAGTTGCAGTGAAGCTGTGTGCGCCAAACTTGAAATCGTTGCTCGCTATGAGTGGGCGCTTCCCATATGCCTTCTGCCATAGTGTTATGTCGTCACAGATGATGTTTCTGTTTATCACCTCAAAGCCGTCTGCGAGTTTAAACAGTTCATTAACATTGTGACGGGCTGTCCAAGGGTGCGCCACGATTGCCACACCGCCACCTGACTTTGTTTCCTCAATTACTCGTTCAAGCCCTTCGCTTGGGCTGTAGCTTTTTTCGATGTTGAGCAACAGGACATGAGTGCCCGCATGTAGCTCTTCACCGACTATGACCAAGATGTCGTAGCCACGCTTTTGTGCGTAGCGTAATGCTTCAATGCCTCCGCTTGTTGTGTTTGCATCTGTTATGGCGATGACCTTGAAACCCCTTCTGCGGTGCCATTCAACGACCTTTGCGGGGCTGAACAACCCACTTGAACGGTATGTATGGGCATGGAAGTTTGCAACGATACAACCTTCTCCTTCAGCCTTGTAGCGCATCGTTGGAGCATAAAAGCTCAGCCAGCACATCATCGTGAACACTTGAGCTGAAAGCGCGAGTGATGTTAGCAACCCATTCAACAGGTTGCCAGCTGAGAACCCTCTGCGAGCCATCCGAGCCACCATAAACGGGATGACGGTCAGAAGGGCGATCAACACAGCTGAACAACTTGTATCAGCAGTTCCTACAACGAAAGCCAAGGCGATCAACGGCTCAGCAACGATGCGAGCTAAGGCGTGTGGCTTTAGCGGTTCAAGTTTAAGGTGGGAGCTTTCCTTTGCCACCACAAACTTGTGCTGTGGCTCATACTCGCATGTTGTTTCGGTCTGGCTTCGTGTTGGGGATGCCATCCAAGCGAGGCATAAAAATATGACCACCGCTGTTTTACAAATGGCGTTCGGAAGCTTCCTGCTGTCACGCTCATCCATCACTTCCCTCTTTCTCCTCTTCACCCCTGCCTTTAGATTCAAGCAGTTCTTTGACGACTTCAACAAGCACCCTCGGTTTAAAAGGCTTTGTGAGGTAACGGTCTGCACCGAGTTCCATGCCGCGCCTTCTATCTTCCTCGCCCCTTGCAGTGGTGAGTATGATCACAGGGATTGAGCGTAGATTTGGGTCGCTCTTGATGATGCCGAGCAATTGTAACCCGCTTATCTCTGGCATGTATATATCAACGATGGCGAGGTCAAACGGCTGTTCCTTTAGCAGTCTCAATGCCTCGTAGGCGTTTGATGCCTCAACGACTTCACATCCTTCAAGGAAGCGTAAAGAGAGGGTTACGAGTCTGCGCAATGTCTCAGAATCATCAACGACAAGCACTCTTCTTCGGCGAGTGCTCATAGCCTCTCCTCTCCGTTCCGTAGAAACCTCCTTGAGAACGCTCACTGTATAGCAGTTTAACGAAGCACTTACTCACATGTTCGCTTCAAAGCCAGCTGATATACTTGCATCGTCATTCTCGCCGTCCTTTCCCATGTGTATTCGCTTGCTATTCTCAAGCCCGTGTTGATAAGGTTTTCTGCGAGTCCCTTGTCGGTGAGCAAAGTCAATATCGCATAGGCGAGCGCATCGCTATCGTTTGGGTCGACCAGTATTGCACCGCCACTTGCAAACTCGTTTATCGCTGGCGCATCTCCAGCCACAACTGGAGTGCCACACGCCATCGCTTCAATGACTGGGAGACCAAAACCTTCATAGCGAGATGGGAAAGCGAAAACATCGGCAGCACTGTAGATGATGGGTAAAAGCTCATCTGAGACATAGCCTGTGAAAACAATCCTCTCGGCAGCTTCCCCAGCTATGCTGAGGAGCGTTTGCTTCATATGCTCGGGCGATGCTCCGACCATGACGAGCCAGTCGACTGGGGCTTTCTCTTTCAACAGCTTCCTGAAGGCTCTGACGAGGATGTGCGCGTTCTTCCTCGGTCGAAAGAAATTAACCGTTAAGATGAAGCGCCCAGTTATCCCGAGTAGATTTGCGAGCAACTGTTTTGAGAGCTCCTTTTGCATCGGTTTGAAGGACGGTGAAACGCCATATGGTGTCACAAATATCTTTGACGGGTTAACTTTGAACAACCTCGCCACATCGTTCCTTGCACTTTGCGATGGCACGAGAACAGCTCTTGAGCGTTGGAGTGAGATGAAGCTAAGAGCGTTTGTGATGATGCGGGCTTTGATGCTCGATGGCTCAATGAACATCGCTGATATGGCATCATGCATCGTAACAATGGTTGGGCAACGGCACAAGAACGGAACGATGTATTCGGCATGGAATAGCTCGACACCGTCTCGCGCGGCGACAGGGGGCAACTGGAAGACAGTCCACCACCAACCTGATGGGGCTTTTATCGCTCTCCATCTGGCGTTGTTCGGGATGTGAGGGAGATCACCACACGCATGTTCATGGTAGTAAAGGAGTGCTTCGTAGTTTTTGAAGAGGCGTGCGAGTTCCCTAACGATGTTGAGCATGTAAGTTCTCATGCCAGTCCAGCGCATCACCATCGGGCGTGCATCGTAGCCGACTCGCATACCTTTCGTTATTTCACCTCAATGTGAGGCATTAAGTGCTGCGTCTTCAAAAGCTCTCAATGTTTTTAAAGCCGTTTGCTCCCATGAGAATCGCTTTGCCCTCTCAATCCCTTTCCCGCTCAACTCCGATCGCAACTCTTCGTTTGTGAGCAACTCTTTTAAGGCGTATGTCCAGGCATCTTCATCGTGTGGGTCAATCGTTAGCGCAGCATCACCTGCCACTTCTTGTAGCGCAGGTGCATTGCTACAAAGCACGGGAGTGCCACATGCCATAGCTTCGATGACTGGGAGACCAAACCCCTCAGCAAGCGATGGGTAAACGAAGGCATCGGCACCGCAATACAGTGCTGGAAGGTCGTCGTCTGGCACATAGCCAACCATTGTAACTCTGCTTTGCAAGCCAAGTTTCTCAATCTCCGTAAGCACAGAATCGCTATACCAACCAAGACTGCCAGCTATGACGAACCTGTGAGACAGTTCGCCCCTCAACCTCGCAAAGGCTCTTAAGAACACATTCAAATTCTTCCTCGGTTCCACAACACCGACATAGAGCACGAACTTCTCTGTAAGTCCATACTTACGCATAACCGATTCAACGAATCCCTTTGGCTGTGGCTTAAAGTGTTTTGCGGGTGCGAGTGGGGTGACGATTATGCGTTCGCTTGGGAAACGGAATAGCTCAACAAGCTGGTCCTTAACTGCTTGTGAGAATGTGAGCAAGCGCTTTGCTCTTCTCGCCCACCGCATCGTTATGCGGGTGACATTGATAGTGTTGGGCAAGTGGCAATGCGGGTGCGTGAGTGGTGTCAGGTCATAGATTGTGAGCACAAGCTCACCACTCATGAAGGGCAGGAAAGGGTAGAATGGCGAGAAGTAAACAGTCGGTCTCCCAAACATGATGTCGGCGATCGGAAGCCTGTTGAACTGCACAAGGAGAAGCCTGAATTTTGGATGGTGAAAGAGCCTCGTCGGGAAACGGGTGACCTTAACTGACACACGCTCAGCGTTGCCTGAATGGATGTTTAAGCTCGCTATGCATGGCGGGGGTTTGAGCATGCATCCATACCAAATGATATAGCAGTTTGATTTATCAATGCTGAGGAGGGCTTTGAGGAGTTCCCTAACATATACGCCGCTCCCAAACGGTCGTTGCAAGACTTCAACAGGAGCGTAGAAGCAAATTTTCATCTTCCTTCACCCGTGTGAGTCTGAGGTAGCCACTTTGCAAATTTTGGCACGCCAAGCAAACCTTATAGAGGCAGTGAAGCAGTTTGAGAAGCGGATTCATTACAGTTGATGATTTGGCATGTGGAGTGCTTCAAGTGAGGTGTTTGTAGATGGCTCGCATAGCTATTGATGCGCGCCCGCTTACAAAGCATGACCGAACTGGGGTTGAAAATGTTGCCCACCAGTTTGCCAAGCTAATCCTAAGCGTTCCCGAAATGCATCAGTGGCATTTATACTTCTCCGATCCGCCAAAGTTCCCACTCCCTCGCCACATAAGGTGGAGGAGCTATCGTGGGAGGGGTTGGCTACGCGTTATCGTGCCGATGTGGATGCTGATTGACCGTATCCAGTTGATCCATTTTGGCATCGGATATGTGCCAGTGCTCGCAAAGCTCATTTCGAAAGTTGCTGTGACAACATGCGATGTCATGTGGCTTCAAAACATCGATTTCATAGACCCACCAAGCCGTAGGTTCATCATGAGGGGTGTCTTCCCGTCTTTGAAATGGCGAACAGACCATCACATCGCCATATCAAAAGCTACGATGTCGGATGTGATCGTTAAGCTTGGTATACCGAAGGAGCGTGTTAGCCTCGTTTATCCGTATGTGGATGAGCGTTTCAAGCGCTTTGAAAATGCAAAGGAGGCTGTGAGGAGGCTTTATGGCATAGAGGGGCGCTTCTTGCTCTTTGTGGGTGTGGCGAAGCCGAACAAGAACATCGGGAGGCTACTTGATGCTTTTTCAAAACTTCGGAAGCTGTATCCAGATGCGAAGCTTGTCATAGCAGGTTTCGTGATGCCCTTCTGGGAGGAGACGAGGCGCATATTGCGTGGCGAGCCAAATGTCATCTGGCTAAATTATGTTCCAGAGGAACATCTGCCATTGCTCTACAGCGCATGTGTTGCTTTTGTATCGCCAGCGCTTAATGAAGGCTTCGGTTTGCCACTGCTTGAAGCCATGGCTTGTGGTGCGCCAGTCATCGCTGGGAATACGGGTGCCCAACCCGAAGTGGTTGGTGATGCTGGAATGCTCGTAAACCCAACCAACACGGATGAGATATTCGAGGCTATGTCAGCAGTTTGGACGGATGACGAACTTGCGAGGCGCATGAGCGAAATGTCGCTTGAGAGGGCGCTTTTCTTTTCGCCACAACAAACACTATCCCAACTGCTTACAGCATATGAGAGAGCCCTCTCATGTCCATGAGCGCTTTTAACACATCGGACGGCAAAATATTTTTCGGCTCTCAATTTGAAAACTTCATCCTGAGGGGGTGAGGTGGATGGCTAAAATGAAGGCTGCTGTTCTGCACGGTATAAATGACCTGCGCATCGAAGAAGTTGATATGCCGACGGTTACCAGCGACGAGCAAGTGCTGATACGGATAAGAGCTGTTGGCGTCTGTGGTTCTGACATCCACTACTATCGTGAGGGGCGCATCGGTAGGTTCGTCGTCAAAGAGCCTTTGATATTAGGGCATGAGTGTGCTGGTGAGGTAGTGGAGGTTGGGAGGGCTGTTAAAGGCTTGAAGCCGGGTGACAAAGTAGCGATAGAGCCCGGTGTTGGCTGTAGAAGGTGCAAATACTGCCATGAAGGGAGATACAACCTTTGCCCGCAGGAGAAATTCATGGCGACACCACCAACTCATGGTGCGTTTGCTGAGTATGTAGTTTGGGATGGCGATTTCGTTTTCAAGCTCCCAGATGAAACACCATACGAGGCTGGTGCTCTATGTGAACCCCTGGCTGTTGCACTGCATGCGGTCAACATCTCGGAGATGAAGCCAGCCTCAACTGTCGCTATCTTGGGTTGCGGACCAATCGGGCTGGCTCTGATCCAGGCTGTGATTGCGAGCGGTGCATCAAATGTGATCGCTACCGACATCTATTCGCTCAGGCTGAACAAAGCTTTGGAGATGGGCGCTACGCGTGTCCTCAACGCTAAAGAGGTTGATGTAGTTTCTGCGATACTTGAGGCAACCAATGGTGAAGGTGTTGATGTTGTTTTTGAGGCGGCTGGCTCTGTGGTGACACAAAGACAAGCCTTCTCGGTTGTCAAGAGCGGTGGCGTAATAGTGCTTGTCGGGATGACCCCAGAGGATAAAAACGAAGTTCCATTGCTTGACCTGATCACGCGTGAGTATCAAGTGCGTGGCATATTGCGGTATGCCAACAGTTATCCTCAAGCAGTCGCCTTCACAGCGACTGGTAGAGTTAACTTGCTACCAATGGTGACGCATCGCTTCCCTTTGGAGAAGGCTGTTGAAGCGCTTGAGTTAGCTGATACAAGGAAGGATGAAGCCATCAAGGTCATGGTCACCATGGACTGATTGAAGCTACATGCAAGTTCAATTCGGAGGGTGCTGAGCATGAGGTGTTACGCGTTTGAATTTTCGGCTGGAGATGTTGTTTACATTGAAACGCTCAAAAGGGCGATTGAAGAGGTGCACTTCGAGAAGCGGTGGTCCGTTTGGGCTTCCGTGAAAGGCGATAAATGCGTCGTCAAAATGAGGCGATGGTTCATGCCTGTCACTCTGCTCGTTGTAGATGGTAGGCGTGTTAAAGTGTTGCGTGATGAAGGACTTGTCATTTGGAGGGCATATGAAAAGCGCTCGAAAGCACAAGAGCCGTTGCGAAAGCTCATCAATGAGTTGCGTTTCAGGAAGCTAATCACATCTTGATTCGGGGAGCGAGCGGTCGTCTTGAGAGGTGAGCGCTTTGTGGCACAGGTTAAGCGCTACCTTGTCAGCTTAGACGAATGCCGTTCTCAAGGTCTCGCTGTGAGGAGTTACGATGCTGTAATAGTTGGGAGTGGGATAGCAGGGCTATGGACAGCGTTGCAAATCCTTTCGGCTGGGGATGCCAAGATCGCAATTGTGAGCAAAGCTTCGGCTCACGAATGCAACACATACTATGCTCAAGGTGGCATAGCTGCTGTCCTTTATCCAACTGATTCCCCTGAGATGCACTTTAATGACACTGTTGAAGCTGGGGCGGGGCTTTGCAATACAGAAGCTGTGTGGGTGCTTGTCACCGAAACCCCTCTCAGAATCCACGAGCTACGCTCACTTGGTGTAAGGTTCGAGGAAGAAGACGGGAAGTTGAAGCTCACTCGCGAAGGTGCACATAGAGTTAGCAGAATCGTTTACGCAAGGGGTGACAGAACTGGGTATGAGATCGAGCAAGTGTTGCTCAGGAAGGCGAGGGAAAAGGGTGTTGACCTGCTTGAGTGGACATTTGCCATTGACCTCCTCACGATGGATGGCGAATGTTTCGGCGTGCTCGCTTGGTCGGAGCACGATCGTTGTTACATGGCGTTGCTTGGCTCGGTCACATTCATTTGCACTGGTGGGGCTGGGCAATTGTATGAATCGACAACGAACGCGAAAGTTGCAACAGGCGACGGTTTGGCTATGGCGTATCGCGCTGGAGCAACGCTCGCAGATTTGGAGTTCATCCAGTTTCATCCAACTGCACTCTATGAGATCCGTTCTCCGAGGCTTTTGATAAGTGAGACAGTGAGGGGTGAAGGTGGCATATTGCTCAACATCAACAGGGAGCGTTTCATGCCACGCTACCACCCGATGGGTGAACTCGCACCGAGGGATGTCGTTTGTCGTGCTATACTCAACGAGATGAAGCGCACCAATTCCGAATATGTGTTCATTGATGTGACTTCGCTTGATGGTGATTTGATAAGGAAGCGCTTCCCATACATCTACGAGCAGTGCCTTGAGCGTGGCTACAACATAGCTAAGCAACCGATACCAGTTGCCCCAGCTGCGCACTACATCATGGGTGGGGTTAGTGTTGACCTCTACGGGCGGACATCCATACGCAGGCTTTATGCTGTTGGTGAGGTAGCTTGCACTGGCTTGCATGGCGCAAACAGGCTCGCAAGCAATTCATTGAATGAAGCCCTTGTCTTCGGGAAAAGGGCAGCCACTGATGCCTTACAACTCATGAAGAATGCCACCGTCAATGTTGATGTGAGAGCGTTCCTTGAGGAACGAAGCGAGGCTAAGGAGGCAAACATAGATTTCGTCCAAATACACTCCAACTTGCAAAAGCTGATGAGCGAAAGCGTTGGTATAAGCAGGGAGAAGCAAGGTCTTGAAGCAGCTCGCTCGCAGATTGAGCAGTGGTTAAACTCTTTCAAACATGTGGCGCCAACAGCTAAAGCGTGGGAGGTAGCGAATATGCTCTTGGTATGCAGGCTAATAGTTGAATCGGCGTTAATGCGCACAGAAAGTAGAGGTGCGCACTTCAGAGAAGATTACCCAGACAGGGACGATGAAAGGTGGCTTGCACGAATCGTTCATGCATCCAACCGAATTGGCGATCACATCCTCGTGCCAGGGAAGGTGAGCATATCAAGGGTAGCCAAGGAATCATCATAGTCGCTCATGGGGGGTAAGAGAAATGCGAGGGAAGAAGGGCAAGCGCTTCATAACGATAAGCAGGTCAGAGTTCGCCCGCAGGAAGGGAGTTACAGACATAGGTTATGAGGTCGGATTGATACATTTTGCAGTCCCACTGAAGGCTGGTAAGGACGCTAAGGAGCGCATCCAGATATTGAGTGAATTGAGCACTGGCGGTGTAAAGCCGATGCTCGTCAAATTCCATCCGCACTCCCTTCACTTCGCTGTCCGCTCCCAAGAGAAGGAGAAGGCGCTTGGTGTCTTGAAGGGCAAGCTACGCCTTGAGCCAACGGTGACTGATAACTGTTGTCTTGTTGCGGTCATCTCTTCTGCGATGAGGGATCTTCCGGGAGTGATGTCAAGGATTGCAGAAGTCGCTTTGCGCCTCTCAACCGATATTCTCGAAACAAGTGATACAAGGTCTGCTGTTCTCCTTCTCGTGCATGAGGATGAGGCGATGCAATTCGTGGAAGCTTTGTGCAAAGCCTTCAATGTGCGTTCCCCAAAGCCTTTAGCGTGATTGCTGAATTAGGGGGGTGTGAGAGGGCATGCCATCTTATCGCGACAAGGTGATAGTGCAAAAGTTTGGTGGCACATCTGTCCATCCCACTGAGAACCTGCTTGCTTCCGCACGGTGTGTCATCAGGGCAATACATCAAGGTTGGATTCCAGTCGTAGTTGTATCTGCGCCCGGGCGTAAAGGAGACCCTTACGCAACTGATACGCTCAAGAAGCTCGCAGAGGCTATAGACCCGCAAGTCCCAGTTAAGCCGAGGGAACTTGATTTGCTCATGACATGTGGCGAGATAATTTCGATCGTGCTCATGGCGCAGGCGATAAGGGTGTTAGGGGGCTATGACACAATTGCGCTCACGGGCGGACAGGCTGGCATATATACTGACTACGAGTTCGGCAACGCGAGGATAATCGAAATTGATACTCGCTACATTTGGCGCTGCTTGAGGGAGGGGAAGATACCGGTTGTTGCTGGTTTCCAAGGTGTTACAAAGCGCTCCGTTGAAGGGCGTTATGTCCATGGCGCTATAACGACGCTTGGCAGGGGAGGGTCGGATACAACCGCTGCTGCGCTTGGGATGGCACTCGGCGCTCGCTTCATTGAGATATACACCGATGTGGACGGTGTGATGACAGCAGACCCGAAGATTGTTGGGAACAAAGCTAAAAGGCATGACAACCTCACTTATGAGGAGGTCTCAGAGTTAACACACCTTGGTGCTAAGGTCATTCACCCAAGGGCTGTTGAAATCGCTTATGAGAGCAAAACACCGATCTTGGTCAAAAGCATCAAACCGACATCCGTTGGGACAAGAGTGGATAAATCGCTTCACGATGTCGGCGAGCTGCATCGCATAACTGGCATAACTCAGTCAGCACCCGTTGTGCACCTTAGGATGGAGCTTGAGGAGCGTGAGGATTTGCCCGAGGTTGAGATGCTCGTCTACAGGGCGCTCGGTGACAGTAACATAAGCGTCCACTTCAATGTCCACTTCGAAAACGGCTTTGAGTTCGTCGTTAGCAGGGAAGTCATGTCACAGGTTTTAGAGGTGCTTGATGGGTTGCTGTTGAATGTCAGTAGCGGGAGGGCTTATGTCTTGCTCGTGGACGAGCATCGTGAATCCTCAAAGGTAAAGCTACGAATGTTAAACGAGGCTTTCAAGCAACTTGGGAAGCAAACGCAGATAAAAGCCATGAAGGTGAAAGTTGGGGCAAACAGGGTTACAGTCTCAATCGTAGCGCCAAATGTAAGAGACCATCCACAAGTGCTCGCAAGGGCGTTGGATGCACTTTATAAGGCAAACATCGATGTGCTTCAAGTCTCGGACGCAGACCACTCGCTCTCATTCCTCGTCTACGAAGAAGACATGAACCGAGCGGTAAGTGTGTTGCATCAAGAGTTCATCGAGACCTCTTAAGTTCAAAGCCTATCCAGCAGATACGACTTTGGAAGGTGATACGCCTCGATGGGCTTCATAGCCGATTATTGGTATGTAGCGCTGTTTGCCCTGAGCGGTGTTGCTTTTGCTTTCATTGCGCTCTTCCTTGCGTGGCTTATCCGCCCTCACAACCCGACTACAGATAAACTTGTTTCATACGAATGTAGCGTGCGCCCCATCGGTGATGCAAGGGTTCAATTTCGCATCATCTTCTACCTCATAGCGCTCCTGTTCGTGGCGTTTGAGGTGGAGGTCATCTTCCTTTTCCCGTGGGCTGTCGTGTTGAGTAAGATTAGCAAAGTCGGGCTTGGATTCCTCGCTTGGTTTGATATGATGCTTTTCATCGGCATTCTTCTTTGCGGGTGGCTTTACGCCTACCGAAAGAGAGCCCTTGACTGGTGAGGTGCGTTTTTGCATGCCTTTGAGTGTTGACCAGCTTGAGAAGAAGATAAGGGAAGGTGCTAAAGGGATACCGCTGTCTTTCAGCGTCGGGAGAAACGGTCTTGAGGTTCATGCCGATAGGGACTATTTGGTTGAGCTTTGTAAGTTCCTCTGTGATGACCCCGAATTGCAGTTTGATTATTTGCGTTGCTTAAGCGCAGTCGATTGGTTTGAAGAGGGGCAGATGGAAGTTGTGTATCACCTCTACTCAATGAAGCAAGGGCATGGCTTAGTTGTGAAGGTGCGCATCGGGAGAGAGGATCCACGCTTGCCATCGGTAAGCAACATATGGGCAACAGCAAACTGGCACGAGAGGGAAGCTTACGATTTGTTCGGCATCGTCTTTGAAGGGCATCCAGATTTGAGACGCATATTGCTCCCGCAAGATTGGGTTGGGCACCCGCTTCGTAAGGATTACAGCTACGACCCAGTCGAATTCGACGAGGAGTATGCTTCTAAGGTTAGGAGGGGCGAGATAGCTTGAACAGGCTATATCAATCTAACCAAAGCGGTGTTGATAGCGTTCGCCCAGGCGAGGCCATTAGGACGGATAAGTTGATCGTGAACATGGGACCTCAGCACCCAAGCACTCATGGTGTTTTGCGAGTGATATTGACTGTAGATGGCGAGTGGGTAGTTTCAGCCGAGCCAGAGATTGGTTATCTTCACAGGGGCTTTGAGAAGCTCGCCGAGATGCGCGCCTACGAGCAAACCATTTTCCTCAGCGATAGGTGGGACTACCTCTCATCGATGAGCAACAACTTAGCCATGTCACTCGCCATCGAGGCATTGCTTGAGATACAGGTCCCAGAAAGAGCGCAGTGGATAAGGATGCTCGTAGCAGAGCTACAGCGTATAGCCTCTCACCTCGTTTTCATAGCTGCGTATGGCTTAGACATGGGTGCAATGACGCCGTTCTTCTACTGCTTTAGAGAGAGGGAAAAGGTTGTTTGGCTTTTTGAAATGCTTTGTGGAGCAAGGCTGACATACCATTATGTCCGCATAGGCGGAGTGGCAGCAGATTTGCCCGAGGGCTTCATCGAAGCTCTTGAGGCGATCATACCGCAGTTGAAGAGCGGGTTTGATGAAATCGATGAACTGCTACTTTATAACCCGATATTCATTGAGCGAACGAGAGGCATCGGCATCATTGATCCGCAGCTGGCGGTGAACTACGGTCTATCTGGTCCGATGATAAGGGCGAGTGGTATACCGTATGATGTTCGTCGCTGTCATCCGTATCTTTTTTACGATGCTGTTGAATGGGATGTTGTTGTGCACGATGCATGCGATTGCTGGGCACGGGTTTGGGTGCGCTCACAGGAGATGCGCCAAAGCTTGAGGATAGTTGAACAGGTCGTGGAAAGGTTGAAGGGGATTCCGAGTGGGAATGTGAGCGCGAAAATTCCAAGACCTATACGCCCTAAGAAAGGCGATTGCTATGTCGCCATTGAATCTTCAAGAGGTGAGTTGGGCGTCTACATCGTGAGCGACGGCTCCCAGAAGCCATATAGGGTGAAGATAAGAGGACCATCGTTTGTAAACCTTTCAATAGCTCAAAGGGTTCTGCCGGGCGCTAAGATAGCTGACCTTGTAGCGATACTCGGTAGCTTTGACCTTGTTATGGGTGAAGTGGATAGGTGATGTGATAAATGCATGAGCTTAGCTTGAGTTCACTTTGCCAGCGCTTCCTTAGTTGGACTAAGTTACCAACGGAAGTATTGGTTGGTGTCATCGTGGCGGTCTTCATTTTCCTCTTCATGACTTTCGTTGTTCTTGCGCTCGTTTACCTGTTCCGCAAGTTTGTTGGTTTCGTTCAAGTGCGCCTTGGACCTCGCTATGTAGGACCAAGAGGGCTACTTCAAACTGTATGCGATGCGCTCAAGTTGCTCGCCAAGGAAGACATAATACCAGAGAACGCTGACAAAGGTGTTTTCATTTCAGCCCCGCTCATTGTGTTCTTGCCTGCCTATCTCGTTTACATCGTTATACCTTTTGGACAGCCACCGCACTTCCAACCGAAGGATTTAAACTTGGGCATACTCTATGTGCTCGCCATAACCTCTATAACGGTGATCGGGATTGTGTCAGCGGGATGGGCTTCTGGGAGCAAGTGGGCGACAATCGGCGGGATGCGCTCCGCTGCTCAACTCATTTCATACGAAGTGCCAATGTCATTGGCTGTCATCGTGCCAGTGCTTGTCGCTGGCTCATTGAGCATGAAGGAGATAGCGCAAGCGCAAGGCGATCGTTTCTGGCATTGGAACTTCTTCAACATCAACTATTTCGGTCTGACATTCCCCGCATTCATCATCTACATGATCTGCGCGCTTGCTGAGACAAATCAAATACCGTTTGATCTCCCAGAAGCAGAGAGCGAGCTTGTTGCTGGCTACAATGTGGAATACAGCGGGATGCGCTTCGCTTTCTTCTTCCTTGCCGAGTTTTCGAACCTGTTCGTTGTGTGTGCCATCGCTACAACTCTTTTCCTTGGCGGATGGCATGCACCTCTTCCGTCCCTGCCAAGCGAAGGTGTTTGGTCTGTGCTATGGTTCATGCTCAAGACATGGACTCTCACATTTGTAGCGCTTTGGATCAGAGCAACATACCCGAGGGTGAGGATTGACCAACTGATGGAGTTCGCTTGGAAGAGGCTTTTCCCGTTAGCTCTTGCTGATGTTGCAGTTGTTTCATTCATCTCAGCTACATTGTGAGGGTTAAGAACTCTTTAGGGGGTTGAGCTATGGGGAAAGAGGTCGTGTGGTGGGCATTCTTCTACCTCGTTTCCGCTTTCGTTCTCTTCAACGCAATCATCGTAGTAACATCGCCAAGCCTTTTTCGGTGCTTGCTACATCTGATGCTTGTCTTCATCGGCGTTGCGGGTCTTTTCCTACTGCAAGGGGCGATCTTCCTCGCTGGCGTTCAAGTGCTGATATACATAGGCGGGGTGACAACTCTCATTCTGTTCGCAGTGATGTTAAGCGAGGAAGTGGTTGGGAGAGGAAAGGCATTGATAAGCAGAGGGAAGGGGATGGGGATAGTTGTTGCGGTTTGCTTCCTTGTGCTCATGTTTGCGCTCTACAGCTCTTGCGTGGTCTTCTTACCACCAACCTACGAAGCTCACATATCTCCAGTGGCTCAGTTCTTCGCCAAAGCACATTCTTCTACGATGGGCAATGTTGAAGTCATCGGTGTGGCACTGTTAACGCAATTTCTCGTGCCGTTCGAGTTTGTCTCAGTCCTGATACTTGTTGCAGTTGTTGGCGCTATCACGGTGGCGAGGCTTTCGGGAAGCAAGTGAAAAACTCAACCGTGAAGATCTGTGTTGTGAGGTGGGATGGATGGTTAGCAGTATGATGCACTACCTCATCCTTTCAGCGATGCTCTTCTCCATAGGCATCTACGGCATCTTGACGAGAAGGAATGCGATAGCGATTTTGATGTGCATTGAGCTGATGCTTAACGCAGTCAATCTTAACTTCGTTGCTATAGGTGCTCACTTGACACCAAACCAAATCACTGGACAGCTCTTTGCAGCCTTCGTGATAACTGTTGCAGCCGCTGAAGCATGTATCGGGTTTGCTTTGATCATCGCCATATACAGGAACTTTGAGAAGGTGAGCGTTGACGACATCAACATCATGCGTTGGTGAGGTTGTATGCTCTCGGTTCTGCTAAACTTTGCCCTGGCAAGCAATGCGGGAGCCATCCATGATGTTATCCCGTTGCTTATCATCGTCTTGCCCTTTTCCTCCTTCCTCATCTGCGCATTGCTCGGATACAAGCTCAAGAAGGGCGCTGGCTTGCTATCGCTTTTGCTTGTTGGCTCTTCATCGCTGTTGTGCCTTTGGGTGTTTGTTGATGTCATAGTTTCGGGCAAAGGCAATGGTGAGCTCATACAGGGCTGTTGGATGACGATTCATGTAGGCTCTAAGGAAGCCCCTTTCGTCATACCTCTTGGATACCTCATTGATCCCCTCACATCTATCATGCTTTTCGTCGTTGGTTTCGTCGGCTGGTGGATAATGCTTTATTCAATCGGATACATGGATGGTGATCCACGATACCATCGTTACTTCGCATACATGTCGCTCTTCATGGCGTCAATGCTTGGGTTGGTCCTTTCCAACAACTTCGTGATGCTTTACATCTGTTGGGAGCTTGTCGGGCTTTGCTCTTACCTCTTGATCGGCTTCTGGTATGAAAGGGAAACTGCGATGCGTGCTTGTAAGAAGGCTTTCATAGTGACAAGGCTTGGGGATACAGGGTTTGCACTCGGCATATTCATCTTGGTCTCAATGTTTGGTAGCGTCGCATTCTATCCGTTGGACGGTGTTAATGGCATCTTCACTTCCATCGGGCGTGCCACCGAGGGTAAAGAAAACATGCTCGCCCTCGCAGTCATGTTGCTGTTTTGCGGTGCGGTTGGCAAGTCTGCTCAGTTCCCTTTGCATGTTTGGCTTCCAGATGCAATGGAAGGACCAACGCCAGTCAGCGCATTGATACATGCTGCAACTATGGTTGCTGCTGGAGTCTACATGGTCGCAAGGTGTTTTGTGTTGTTTGATGCTAATGGCAAGCTGAATCTTTTTGGCGGTCTTATCGTGCTTTCACCTGCGCACATCGTCGCTCTGATCGGTTCGTTTACAGCTTTCATGGCTGCGACTGTTGCGCTCGTCCAAACTGACATAAAGCGCATACTGGCTTACTCAACGATAAGCCAACTTGGTTACATGATGATGGCTCTCGGGGTTGGCGCATATTCAGCTGGCACATTCCATCTCGTGACGCATGCGTTCTTCAAAGCGCTTTTGTTCCTTTGCGCAGGAAGCGTCATACATGCGATGGGCACAAACGAGATTTTTGAGATGGGTGGGCTGAAGAGCGTTATGCCGATAACATTCGCCACATACCTCATAGGCATGGGCGCACTCGCTGGCATACCACCCCTTTCTGGCTTCTGGAGCAAAGATGAAATACTCACACATGCTTTTGTGCACAGCAAGCCGATTTGGTTGATCGGTGAGGTCACAGCTTTCCTAACCGCTCTTTACATGACAAGACAGCTTTGCATAGTCTTCCTCGGCTCACCGAGGAATCCAGAGGCTCATCCACACGAAAGCCCGCCTGTCATGTTGCTACCGTTGGTGGTGCTCTCGGTCGGTGCAGCGGTAGGTGGATTGATTGGGACTCCGTGGATGAACTTGTATGCGAGTTTCATCATCCACGGGATGGCAAGTGCAGGTGCTCACCATAAGCCACCGACTGCCATCATGTTTTTCTCAATCGCTGTGTCGCTCCTCGGTGTGTTATGTGGGTATCTGCTCTATGGCGCAAGGCACATCCCAAATCATTCTGAAGATCCGCTACGCAAGCTCTTAGGCAACCTCTATTCCTTCCTTGAGGCGAAGTGGCACATGGACTGGTATGAGGGGAAAGCCACAAGGCGTGTTTTCTTCTCACTCGTCAGCTTTTGCAGGAGGTTTGATCTGGGTGTCGTTGATGGCTTTGTCAATCTCGTTGGGTGGGCTGTTGCATATTTGTTTGCGCAACTGCACCGTTTCTTTGACCTCTATGTGGTTGACGGGTTCATCAACGGGTTGGCTTTCATCACGGGTGTTTGCGGTGACATGCTGAGGCGCATCCAAACTGGCTTTATACGCCATTACATGCTCTTCGTCCTTATGGGTTTTGTCTTCCTGCTCATTGTCAGCATATGGCGCATCGTCGTCTTAGGTCACCCATGATTTTGCGATGAGGTGGTGGGATGTGAGAGAGGGCATCGGGATACTGACGGCGATAACATTCCTTCCAGCGTTGGGCGCTCTCATGATTGCCATAACGCCAAGGGAGCGTGTTGCGCTTATACGCTCAATAGCTCACTTGATAAGCGGGTTTGTGCTTCTGCTTTCGCTCTTCATGTTTGCCGACTTGGACAAACAATCACCGAAGATGCAGTTCGTTGAGAGCTTCCTTTGGATACCAATCGTTAACATCCGATACTACCTTGGCGTCGATGGGTTGAGTGCCCCGCTCGTCGTTTTAACGGCGTTGCTTACTTTCCTCTCAATCGTTTACTCACCGACAGCCATAAGGCATCGTGAGAAGGATTACTACGCCCTCTTCCTACTGCTTGAGACAGGCATGATAGGCGTCTTTGTGGCGCTTGACTTCATCCTCTTTTACATCTTCTGGGAAGTGAGCCTTGTGCCGATGTATTTCCTCATCGGCATTTGGGGCGGACCAAAACGCGAGTATGCAGCCATCAAGTTTTTCCTTTACACGCTGTTTGGCTCTGTCTTCATGCTCCTCTCAATCCTGACGCTCTACTACTTCAGCGGACCTCCATCTTACGACCCTACACAGCCACGCACATTTGACATGCTTGAGCTCATATCTCAGCGCCCGTTGAGTGGTAACTTGCTTGTCCAGTTCCTTTGTTTCCTCGGCTTCTACATCGCGTTTGCCATAAAGGTTCCCGTCTTCCCGTTTCACACTTGGCTTCCAGATGCTCATGTTGAAGCACCAACCGCAGGAAGCGTCCTCCTTGCTGGCATACTCCTGAAGATGGGCACATACGGCATGGTGCGTGTCTTGTTGCCTCTGTTCCCTGAAGCCTGCCAGTTCTTCTGGAAGCCTATGGCAGTCCTTGCGCTCATCAACATACTTTATGGAAGTTTGGTGGCTATGGGACAGGACGACTTGAAGAAGCTCATAGCATATTCAAGCATCGCTCATATGGGCTTCGTCATGCTCGGTGTCGCTGCTGCTGCTAAAGGGTTGCAAGATGTGCCAAACAGCCTTGTTGAACCAATCATCCGTGCGAAGGTGATGGCTCTTAACGGTGCCACACTCGAAATGATCGCACATGGGCTTATCACAGGTAGCCTCTTCTTGCTTGTGGGCGTCATTTACGAGCGAGTCCATCACCGTGACTTGAACTCGTTTGGCGGGCTTTGGAACAAGATGCCCATTTACAGCTCAGTCCTCGCTTTCATGGCTATGGCATCGCTTGGGCTACCGGGGTTGGCTGGCTTCTGGGCTGAGTTCTTGGCATTGATGGGTGCGTTCGGTGTCTATGGGCATTTCGCTTGGCTCGCTGTCTTCGGGATAGTCATTGTGGCTGCCTTCTTCCTGTGGATGTTACAGCGGATGCTAATGGGCTCGATGCCAAGGGAGTATGAAAGGCTTAAAGACATGGATGCACGAGAGTGCATATCGCTTTTCCCATTGGTCTTCCTTGTGTTTCTGTTGGGTGTTTATCCACACCTTGTCCTTGAGCCCATAAACACTGTCATGGTGAACATCGTCGAATCGATGCGCCTGTAACTCTCTTGATGGCTCTGTCTGGTTTTCGGAGTTGATGAGGGATGGATGAGCTGATAGTTTTTCTCGGTTACTTCGCATCTGAGTCAGTTCTCGCCATCGGAAGCATCATGATACTACTCATCGGCTTGTTTTCGAAGCTCAAGAGCCGTCATGTTGGTTACCTCACAGCTTCCATCATGACGCTTTCTGCATTCATCGTGCCATGGCAAGGTTGGCTTGCTGTCCAAGCTCGTTCGCTCAGCTCAACCATCCGTCCATTCCTTAGCTTCTGCCTCTCGCCAGACCCATTTTCCGTTTACTTCAAGTTCGCCATCGCTATAGCCATGCTCATTGTTGTCTTGGCATCACTCGATTATGTTGAAACGAACTTCGAAGCGGTTGGAAGCGAGTTTTATGCGTTGATGTGTTTTGCCACCTTGAGTATGTCATTCATGGTCTCTGCAGTTGAGCTTATAACCATCTTCGTTGCTGTTGAGCTTACGGGTATAGCTTCCTATGCGCTTGCCTCGTTTGATGTATCCACACCTCGTTCCTCTGAGGCTGGTATCAAGTATTTTCTTACGGGGGCGGTTGCTACTGCTGTAAGCCTCTATGGCATGTCGCTCCTTTTCGCCTTGGCTGGCACTACGAATCTTTTTGGCATACTCAAGGCTCAATCTGAAGCATCGTTGCATCTTCCACTGCTCATCCTCGTAAGCCTTCTCATGGTCATGGCATCGCTCGGTTTCAAAGCGGCGCTTGTCCCGTTCCACGCTTGGGTTCCAGATGTCTATGAGGGTGCGCCAACTTCGGTTACAGCGTTTTTGGCTGCTGCATCAAAAGTTGCTGCCTTTGGTCTCTTAGCCCGATTCATGTTGTATGGCTTTTCAGCGTCGGAGGAACTCTGGCGCCCCATATTGTCGATAGTGAGCGCTATAACGATGACGCTCGGCAACCTCTTCGCGATACCACAACGAAACATAAAACGAATGCTTGCATACTCAAGCATAGCTCACGCTGGATATATGCTCGTCGGGTTAGCGTCTGTTGGATATGCGGAGATAAAGTTCATGATGGGTGAGGGAGCTTTAGGAAACACAGATGTGGCGATGACTGGATTCCTCCTTTACTCCCTCGCATACGCTTTCGCAACAGGCGGGGCATTTGCCGTGGTGCTCATCGTCTCGAGCATCATCGGGACGGAGGAGATAGCTGGATATGCAGGTCTATCACAGCTCATCCCGCATGCTGCGTGGGCTCTCGTTATCTTCTTCCTCTCGTTCATCGGCATACCACCGCTCGCTGGCTTCTTCGCCAAGATGCTCGTGTTCGCAAGCGCCATATACTCGGATATGGCATGGCTCGCAATCGTTGGCGTCCTCAACTCCGTCATATCGGGCTACTACTACCTCAATGTGGTTAGGCAGATGTTTCTGCTCCCACCGAAGAAGGAGCAGGTAGCCATCCGAACAACACCGAACATGGATGCAGCGCTCCTCATTGCATTGCTTGGAACGATTTTGATAGGCTTGTTCCCGAACCCGTTTATGCGATGGGTGAGGGATGCCATTTACAATGTCATTGCAACACACCCTTAGTGGGGGGAGCAGAGGATGCATAAGGAGCTTGCATTTGTGATGCTAAAGCCAGATGCACTTCAAAGGAGACTCGTTGGTGAGATAATATCGAGGCTCGAGCGGAAAGGTTTAAAGCTCGTTGGGATGAAGATGATTATGATGGGGCGCAGGCAGGCTGAAGAGCTCTATGAAGCACATAAGGGGAAGGATTTCTTTGAACCGTTGATTAACTTCGTCACTTCGCATCCAGTCATAGTCATGGTTTGGGAGGGTGAAAACGCTGTTGCAGCTGTGAGGCAACTCGTTGGCGCAACAAATCCGATTGACGCAGCTACTGGAAGCATACGCGGTGATTTCGGTTTAAACACAACGATGAACCTTATCCATGCTGCGGATTCTGTGGAGTCGTCCGTAAGGGAGATGAACATTTTCTTCTCAAGGGACGAACTCTTTGATGTGTGAGTGCGGCAAGCTCAAAAACGAGTGGTGAGCTATGGAATGCTCGCAAACCGTTACCGCAGTTTGCTCAAGTCGTTTCCAAGCGGGGATGACTTGTGTGTTCTCATCGAAAATCATTTGCAGTCTGTTCAAGCCATGTTGGCTGATTGCGCGAAGAAAGCCTTTGGAAGGCTTGCCGAAACTGTTGCACATACTCTTGGTGCGGGTGGGAAAATGATTCGTCCAACACTTACGCTTCTTTCAGCGTGGGCGGTGGGCGAGGTGAACGAACGGACTATAGCCTACGCTACAGCGATTGAGCTGATACACACCGCAAGCCTTCTGCACGACGATGTGATCGACGATGCGAGTGTGAGACGATGCAAACCCACTGTGAACTATGTCTGGGGCGACAAGGCTGCCATAACTACGGGCGACTTCATGTTGGCTTGCGCTTTTGAGCTCCTCGCAAAGCATAACGATGAGCGCATCCTGCGCGACATAGCTGAAACGGCACAGCAAATGTGCTGTGGTCAGATGCTTGAATCCACACACTCTTTCAACTTGGGCATGAGCTACGAGGAGTATCTTGAAATCATCAAGCTCAAGACGGGTAAGTTGTTTGCGTCTGCTTGCTTCGCTGGCGGCATCTCCGCTGGCGCTTCACCTGAAGAGGCGAGGTGCTTGAAAGAGTTTGGGCTCTTAGTCGGTATAGCCTTTCAGATGATTGACGACTTGCTTGATTTCATCGGGACGGAGAATGAGCTTGGAAAGCCAGTCGGACAGGACATGAGGCATGGGAAGATAACATTGCCACTCATAGAGCTCATAAGAGTGTTCGAGGCAGATGAGGAGAGCAATTTAGCTGGGTGGCTTTTGAAGAAGTTGAAGGAGAGGGAGGTTGACGATGAGCTGATTGCGTTCCTGAGGCAAGCCATTGTCCAGCGTCGCATCGATGAGCGTGTTAAGTCGGTGGCAAAATCGTTCATTGATGACGCTATCAATGCGCTTCGAAATTTGAGGGGGAAACGGTGGGAGGTATTGTCTCATGTGGCAAGCCTTATCCACGAATGGTGAGGTGGTAGATGGCGATGAAGGCGATAGTCCTCGCTGCTGGCTATGCCACAAGGTTATACCCGCTGACATTGAACAAAGCCAAACCGCTGTTACCGATCGCTGGAAGACCAATGATTGAATACACCCTCATGCGCATAGCACCGCTTGATGCGGTTGACGAAGTTTATATAGTCACCAACGGGCGCTTCTACAACGACTTCGTGGAATGGCTTCATGGCTTCTCTCCATCCTTCACCAAAGAGATAAAGCTACTGAGTGATGGGACGATGACGAACGAGGAACGCATGGGAGCAATTGGTGACCTCATATTCACGGTTGAATCAAACAGCATTGATGATGACTGTCTCGTGGTGGCTGGTGATAACCTTTTTGATTTTGAGCTCTCTGGGTTTGTGCGGTTTGCACTGGCTCGCGGGACAAGCGTTGGGCTATACAGGGTGGAGGATGTTGAGTTAGTCAAGCGATACAGCGTTGTTGAAGTTGATGAGGATGGGCGGATCATCTACTTTGAGGAGAAGCCAAAAGAGCCACGCACCAACTTGGTTGCGATCTGCCTATACTTGATCAGGCGTGATGACTTGCGCAAGCTCTTCGAATACCGTGCTGAAGGTCACCTGATGGACGAGCCGGGTTACTTCATCCAGTGGCTTTGCAAGCGCACAGATGTCTACGGGTATTTGTTCACGGGCATCTGGTTTGACATAGGCGACAAAGGGAGCTTGATGACTGCCGATAGAGTTTTCAGAGCCCTTTCGGGGGTAGATGCGACTGAGTGACTTCTTCCAAGTCCCACACAGCAACCGCATCTACATCTAAACCGCCGACAAGATTCCTCTCAAGCCTATATGAGCCTGCGCATGCTATCATTGCCGCGTTATCCGTGCACAGCAAAGTAGGTGGTATGACAAGCTTCAAACCGTAGCTATCTGCGAGTTCCTTCATTCTTTGGCGCAAGCGCTTGTTTGCAGCTACCCCACCAACCACGGCAAGCAGGCTCGGTTTAACTTTTTCAATCGCCCTCGCTGTCTGCGTGAGTAGCATGTCAACAACGGTTTCTTGGAAGCATGCAGCTATGTCTTGCGTTGTTATCTTGTCCACCTTCGTTTGGAGCCTTCCCCTATCATGACCCTCGACGAAGCGCACAACCGCAGTTTTCAGCCCCGCAAAACTGAAATCGAGTGACTCACCCATATCAGCTCTTGGGAAAGCGATTGCGTGCGGGTTTCCATTCGTTGCAGCTTTATCAATTGCTGGACCTCCGGGGAAACCTAAGCCGAGTATCCTTGCGACCTTGTCAAACGCTTCTCCAGCAGCATCATCTCTTGTGCGTCCGAGCACTTCGTAGTTCCCGAGGTCATGAGCATAAACCAACTCCGAATGCCCTCCCGAGACAATCAGGCAGAGCAAGGGGAAGTCAACATCTGCATCCGCAAGGAAGGCAGAAAAGAGATGCCCCTCAAGATGGTTGACTGGTATAAGCGGCTTGTTGAGAGCTACGCAAAGAGCCTTTGCCACTGATAGCCCAACAGCGAGCGATGTTATAAGTCCAGGTCCACAAGTGACGGCTATTCCGTCAATGGCATCCAACCTAATCGAGGCTTCCGACAACGCAGCATCAAGCGCTGGGAAAAGCAACTCCAAGTGCTTCCTTGAAGCTATCTCAGGGACGACGCCTCCGAAAAGCTTATGCCACTCCGCTTGTGAACAAACGATGTTTGAGAGTATTTTGCGCTTGTCTTGGACGACCGCCACCGATGTCTCATCGCAAGATGTTTCGATACCGAGCACGAGCATGGTTAACTGTCCACCACCTCCACTGTGCTTTTCGCCTTCGATATGCGCCTAAGTATAGAGCGCAACCTGTCGTAGTCATCTTTGATCAGGCGGGAAAGCTCCTTCCCGAGAGAGACGAGATACAAGTGTGTGTATCCGTGAGCTTTCCATGCATACCTGCATGCCGAAATCAGAAGTTCATCTTTCACACCCTTTGCAGAGGCGACGATGAGCCTTAGGTAGTCAAACTCCTCAGTGAAGCGCCTTGTCTCCTCATCGGTGCATTCGTAAACGAAGCTATGTAGCCTCGGTGGTGATGGTGGCAGAGTTTGCATTATCATCCCTTCCATCTCGTATCCGACTATTAAGCCTTTGAACTCCGTCCTCAGCAGTTCAAATATTTGCGGTTGCTCTTCCATCAGTTCTTCTTCCGTCTTCCCATAAGCGATCGGACGCCTAAGCGGGTCGATGCTGTGAGTGGTTATTTCGTAGACAAACGCATACACTGGCGGTTGTGAATCAACCTTAACGAGTGAACCGAAAGGTGGCGATGCGTGCAATTTGAAGCACTGGGCTACAAACTCCGTTGTGCAACTTTCAACAACCTCTGCAACCAATGGCATAGCTTTGTTTGAAGTCATGTCGATTAACACCGCCACTGCATAGCCTCTTCATGCGTTGTTCAGTGGCTCATCTTTGTTCTCACCGCCATCGGTTTCCTTCTGAGTTCCTCTATCTTCCTCTTGAGCCTTCTCAACGATTGAGCGTAGGATGTTTCGTGCGAGGTCTTCGTAAAGCCTTTCCCTTTCCCGCATCCTGCCTTTGTAAAGCAAGTGTGCATCAACGAGCAACAGCAATAGCACAAGTAGTCCGATGAGGAGACAGCATATCCAGAACCAAAGTTCGCCCTCAAGCGATTTGAACTCAAATGTGAACATGCCTCCGAAGATGAGTGTAAGTAGCGTAAGGAAGAGAACGCCTATGAATAACCGCAGTATAAGTTGAGCGAGCTTTATCACGGTTCGCTTATGCCTGAAGTAGTAAACCTCAAGGACGATGAGCGTCACCACACCAACTTGCAGTGCTATTATCAAAGCGAACGCCCATTCGCTGGCACGCAATTTGTCTCTCCTTCCTTAGCCTCTCGTGGTTGCATCATCACTGATATTGTAACTCAAGGGCGGTTGAGGTTGAAATCGCATCCACTACCTTTGAGGGGTTGTTGGGGGGACTTTGCATGGGAGTAGCCAGCGTTTCCTCTTGATGAACGGTCCACCTTGAAATGTCTGTTCGATCTTTCCAGTCCTTTCCAAATGGTCAAAGCAACTTCTCATGCATCCTCTTGAAGCACAGATCCCATAGCTCCCGCCAACTCCCCACCTTTGGATTTGCGAATGCCCTTCAACGATGAAGCCAGATGGATCTTCCCTCGTCCTTCTCCATCTCCCCGTCGACAGCGTCCAACAGAGCTTGTATGCTACTTCCTCGCTCAAGCGCTGTTTGCGAACATCAAACTCCAACCCCGGAAAGCTCTTGTGCAAGAATGGTGAGACTCTCGGATCAAAACCGTGGTAGCTGAGGGTGCATTTACCGAAGTCAACATCTGCCCACTCGTATGTGTATTCGCCGATTTTGATGCTAACCACTTTCCCTTCGCGCACATGTGGTATGGCGTCACATGGGCATCCATGCACGCACGCCATACACCTATCACATATGCTTCCCGGCTTAACAAGCTCATCTGGTTCAAGTTCAAGGTCAGTTAAGATGGCAGCCAACCTCTGGCGCGGACCAAACTTCCTTGTCAGCAAAACCTTTGACCAACCGATTTCGCCGATCCCCGCAGCAACAGCTACCAACCTTATGGCGAGATGCACATCTGGCGGTGGTGTGCCATCTCTTAGCGGCTTGTTTGGAGGTTGAGCTTCTGGGACGCCGGGATAGTATGGCACGGCTTCCCAACCATGATCTTCAATGAAGCAGGCTATCTCATAGACGCCGAGTGGTAAAAAGAGCGTGTTGAGTAACCCATGGTAACCAAAGTAAGTGTAGCTGAGCCAATGTGTTCCCTCTTCAATTCCTCTCCAGCAACCTCGCACTATACGCCTCGCAACAACTATCACAGAGCGAGTTTCTGGGAATATGCTCGCCGGGTGCATCTCCTTCGGTGCGTTCTCAAATCGCTCAATGTTAGCTACACCAAGTAGGTCGATCCCGCAGGAGTGAGCGAATTCACGGAGCTTCTCCTTTGTCAGTGTTTTCTTCCTCACGCCTCATCCTCCTGAAGCAGTTTGATTTGACCGCAGAGGTCAATTTGCCATGATGGGCGTTTGCGGAAGGGGCTGTTGAAAGTGGATAGGATGCGCCTTTCAAGTTCAAGGTGATTAACACAACTCCTTATGCATATGGCACCAAGACGATCTGGCAACCCTGCATCATGGTATGGGTTCGGGAAAGAGCCATTCTTACAGCGCCTGCATAGGTCATAGTCGATGTCCGCCACAACCATCCTCTTCCCACAGATTGTTATCGTCTTGTGTGCATCGGCTCTTAAAGCACCCAAGGGGCAACTCTTAACGCATTCCATGCACATGTCGCAAAGCGTCGCTTCACTTATTGGCGTTGGCTCAAGTTCTGCGTCAGTCAACACAATTTGCAGTCGCTGTCTTGGTCCGAACTTCTGCGTCAGCAACTCGCCACAATAACCTATCTCACCAAGTCCAGCCCTGACGGCTGCATCTTTAGCGTCGATGATGACATTTGGTGCTGGCAAGCCACGCCTAACAGGGATGCCAGAAGGTGGTATTTGTGGGGGTAAGTCTTGCAATGGCACCGCCTCAAAACCTCTGTCCTCAATGAAGGTTGCGATTGTGATGGTAGCGATGGCGAGTATGCGGTCAACAAGCCAAGAGCGCCCATAAAGTTCATAAGAGGTGAAGTGTGTTCCTTCCTCGATACCGCGCAGGGCACCCCTTGGTATTCGTTTACCTACAACCAGAACCGAACGAACCTCAGGAAAGATCGAAGCAGGGTGATGCTCCTTCGGCACATCGTTGAACCTCTCAATCGGCGCTATGCCAAGCAAGTCAACCCTGTTCTTTTCAGCGAAAGCTTTGAGCTCCGAAGTGAGGTCTTTCATCACACTCACTCCGTTGCGGTGGCAGTCCGTAGGGGGCTAACCCATGCAGAAGTTAAAAACACGGTTGTCGGAGTTGCTCATCGCTCTTCTGAACGATGTAGCCTTTGCTGCGATGACTGGGCACGAGACTTGTCCTATAACCCTCTCAGCGACACTCCCCCAAAGGAAGCGCACAAGACCTGTGCGCCCATGTGTGCTCATCACGATCATATCAATTCCTTCTCGCTCAACGAAGAGCGAGATGCCATCAGCTGCATGGTGACACCGCATGACATGCATCGGTATCTTGTAACCGTTGCCCATGAATTCGTTCACCCATTGCTTCAATCCATTTGAGATCATCTTCTCAAGTTCCTGTAGCGCCTCCCTCTCGCCGACTGACTCAAGCAACTCTATCACATGTAGCAGGTGGACTTGGGCTTTGAATGGTTTTGCAAGCCTGATCGCATAATCAATGGCTGCTCTTGTAGCAGCGGAGAAATCGGTCGGCACAAGTATATGCTCGCATTTCACATCGCTACCCGTGAGTGCTCTTGAAGGGACTGCCATAACGGGCACTTGAGCACCTTGTATGACGCGAGACACAGTTGAGCCCAAGAGGTGCTCTTTCAAACTACGCATCCCATGTGAGCCGAGAACGATCAAGTCGGCATGGATGAGCTCCGCATACTCAAGTATTTGAGCAGGAGGTGAGCCAAGTAGCAAAGCGCCTTCAACTTTTTTAAACCCCGAGGAGCGTATTTGCTCGACACGCTTGTTTATTTGCTCGGTGCGTGTGCTTACATGGGCTCTTTGTATTGTGTTCAATGTTTGAGAGAGTTCGCCCTCAGTCCATTCATCAAACCCTCTTTCCTCGTAGTATTTGACCCAGTCTGGCACTACATGGACTGCTGTTATCGTTGCTTCGAAATTCCTCGCTAACAAAAGTGCCCACTCAAGCGCTCTCTCAGCTGGATCTGAGAAGTCTGTTGCCCATAAGATATGGCTTATCAAAACGCTTACACCTCCACGCCTGCTCCGTAGGTGGTCAAGCTTTTGAAATTTAATTCGCTCATATCAAACCGCATCATGCTTGCGTTTCCTCTGTCTGCTCTTTCATCTCAAGCTCGCCACAGAGCCAGAGCAGTTTTTCCCATGCCCTGTCCACTTCTCGTTGTATCTCATCAATGATGTGTTCATTTTGTGGCTCAAAGAGATGGCGGAAGCGAGCTTGCTTTTCAAGCCATGCCCTTATAGGTAGCTTCTCCTTGGGGCGATATGTTAAGCGATACTTCCCATCAACGACTTCATACAGCGGCCAAAAACATGTTTCGGTGGCGAGCCTTGATAGCTCAATTGTTTCCTCGGGTTCATGCCCATGTCCCAAGTTGCAATCGCTGTATACAACGAGCACTGCTGGACCTTCAGTCGTTATTGCCTTCTCAGCTTTTGCCGTTAAGTCCCTCCAGTAGGCTGGGTTAGCCTGTGCAACATAAGGGATATTGTGCGCAACGGCTATCGCTGTTAAATCTTTCCTTGGTTGCACTTTACCCGGGATGACCTTTCCAGATGGTGTTGTGGTTGTGTATGCTCCTCTCGGGGTTGCGCCAGAGCGCTGTATACCTGTGTTCATGTAAGCACCGTTGTCATAGCACACGAAAACGAAATCATGCCATCTCTCAAGTGCACCTGAGAGAGCTTGCAAGCCTATGTCGTATGTTCCCCCGTCACCAGCGATAGCGACGAACTTTATCTCCTTGCTTACCTTCCCCTTGCGTTTCAGGACTTTATAAGCAGCTTCAACGCCTGCAATAGTTGCTGCTGCGTTCTCAAAGGCGCTGTGTATCCAAGGGACATTCCATGCCGTCTCAGGGAAGATGGATGTTGAAACTTCAACACAGCCAGTTGCACAGGCTACAACAACTGGATAAGGCGACGATAGCAAGATTTGTCTGACCGTCATTGCAGCACCGCATCCAGCGCACAACCTATGACCGCTCACAATGAATGGCTTCCTCTTTGCGAGTTCTCTTGCGGTTGGCATCGCTCAAATCGCCCCCGTTGCGCATTACCATGCGAATGTCACTCCTTCTTTTGTTCTCAACCCAACCCACTGAACTGGCTCAACTTGTTCACCTCTCCCTACAGCCTCAAGCTGTCTGATGATGTTCAAAATTTGCCTCAAGGTTATATCCCTTCCACCTAAGCCGTAGATGTAGTTGATAACCTTCGGGTGTCTCTCAGCTTCGTAGAGGGCTGCCTTTATGTCCGTGAACAGCGGACCACCCTCACCATTGAAGCTCAAAGCCCTATCCATGACGCCGATGGCTTTGGCATTGCAAAGGAGCTTCCTTACGGTTGACCATGGGAAGGGTCTATACATGCGTATTTTGAGCAAGCCAACTTTGCTCCCGTTTGAGCGGGCTACATCAATCGCAGCTTTAACAGTCCCAGCAGAAGAGCCCATGGCGACAAGTATTATCTCGGCATCTTCAAGATGGTATGCCTCAACAAACCCGTATGCGCGCCCGAAGCGTTTATAGAACTCCCTACCAACCTCGAGCACAATCGCTGGCGCCCTGTTTATGGCTTCCCATTGTGAGCGTTTGTGCTCCATGTAGTAGGGTGGAAGGTCAACAGGTCCAACAGTTATTGGGTTATCCACATCAAGCAGAGAATAGAGCGGTTTGAACTCCCCAACGAACTCCTTCACCGCTTCATCAGGTAAAACCTCAACTGGCTCAAGTGAGTGGCTGACAACAAACCCGTCAAGACAAACCATGACTGGCAGGTATATGCTCTCAGCTATCTTGACAGCCTGAATCGTGTTATCGTAGGCTTCTTGCGCGTTTTCCGAGTATAGTTGGATCCAGCCAGAATCCCTCGCTCCCATAGCATCTGAGTGGTCACAGTGTATGTTGAGGTTTGAATTCAACGCTCTGTTCGTCACTGCCATGACGATCGGCAAACGAAGCGAGGACGCTATGTAGAGCATCTCCCACATCAGTGCCAGCCCTTGTGATGCTGTTGATGTCATTGCCCTTGCACCCGCAGCTGCAGCACCTATGCACGCACTCATAGCGCTATGCTCGCTCTCCACATGGATCATTTCGGTGTCAACCAAGCCGTCAGCAACGAACTCAGCGAACTTCTCAACGATCAATGTTTGAGGTGTTATCGGGTATGCAGCAACAACATCGGGGTTAATTTGGCGCATCGCCTCTGCAATTGCGTCATCGCCAATCAAGCCCTTAACCTGTCCCCGAATGAACTTGCCCTCGCTCATTTCTTCTGTCATCGTTTATCCCCCCGTTGAGGCACGGTCATGTTGCCGTGCTTCTCTCTGGGTGCATCGTTATCGCTTTAACCTTTGGTGGGCAAACGACCGCACAGATGCCACAACCTTTGCAGTAGTCATAGTTTATGCCAGCCACTTTCCCATCCTCGATCAAAATCGCGTCATCGGGACAATGAATGAAGCACATGTAACAGTTAGTGCACTTCTCCTTATCCCACACTGGGCGTTTACTGCGCCATGTTCCAGTTTTGTATGCCAGTGAAGTCGCTGGTTTCGGTATTATTCCAGCAGGTGCTAATTCCTCCCACGAAGCCAATTCAGCCTTCGGGAGATGTTCCTCAATCACCTCTGGTGAGCTTATTGGCTCCTCATCGATTGCGACTTCGTTGTAACCTCTTTCAACTGCTTCCATGTTCGCCTTGAGCAGTTCGGGTCTCCTTCTAACTCTTTCGGGCAAATGCTCCTTAACGACTTCCGTGAGGGTTTCAAGCTTCACTGCACCTGTGACTTTTGCGACTGCGCCGAGCATCGGCATGTTGGGCATCTGGCGCTTTATCGTCTCAACTGAAATTGCATTCGCATCAACTGTCGCTACCTTCTTTAAAGCCCCAAAAACTGGGTGAACCTTCCGAAGTTCGCTCGGTTGATAGGGGACATTAGCTATCAGTGTTGTATCGCTCCTTATGCCTTGAAGCACGCTTGGTGTCGTAAGAAGCGAATCATCGATGACTACAATCACATCGGGTGACTCAATCCCACCGTGTATCGTTAACGGAGCTTCAGCAATCCTCGTAAAGCCCTCAACGGGAGCTCCTCTTCTTTCAGGACCGAATTGTGGGAATGCTTGTGCCCACTTCCCATCAGCAAGGGCTGCATGCCCAAGCAACAATGCAACAGTCCTTATGCCCTGTCCAGCCCTGCCATGCCAGCGAACTTCAAGTGCCTCTAAGGTGCTCACGCCACCCTTCGTAACCCTGACAACACCATCTTCACCAAATTCAACTTTTGTCTCCTCGCCCGCATTCATTCCCTTTTCCCTCCTACGGATGTGTCGAAAGCCATTTCTTGTTACATGCAACATTGTTGCCTTCTCATTTGCTCATCGCGAGCCACGCTGACACAAAAGCGCTTCCCCTCGGTTGGAAACGCAACCTGAGCCTTGTTATCTGGTCTACGATATGGCTATGCCACAAAACATTCGCTTTAACTTCCATCTCGCATAGCTCATGCCAGCTATCATCTCCAGCGACATCTACTTCAACTGTGACCACACCATCAGTGCTACTACGCAACCAGACTGTCTTTTGTGCGAACGCGAGTGTGTATACAGCGGATGTGACTGCTCCATTTGTTTCAACGAGGCGTCTCTGCCAAAGTGAGTAAACGAGCGCCTTCTCCTCGCTCGGCTCAAGCTTCTCCTCGTCGATCCTCGCCAAGCATATCCTGTGGGTTGCATCAGCGGATGCCCCCATAACCTCGCTGTAGTATAGCAAGCCTTTGCCTTTAACAAGCCACGGGTGAACAACACTCATGTCTTGCTTTACAACCGTTTGAGTTAAGCCCACAATAGGGTTGCGTGGCGAGCGTGCCCATGCTATGCCATCTGGTGAGTATGCTATGCCAATGCCGTAACGCCCTTGCCTACCTATGCCCTCGTAGAGCATCACTATGTGGTCGCCATGAATGAACGCATGATGTGCCTCTATCCCAGCGTCCCAAAAGAGGCATTGCGTATCTTCGTGCCAACCACGCTGCATGAAAACTGGGTTCTCCTCAAACTTAGCCCAGTTCCTGCCATCCCCAGATATTGCCCCGCCAATCTGCATCGAACGCTCGCCATAGCCACCATAGAGCATAAGGAAATCGTGTTTCATCTTGATCACGGATGGGAAGGCAACACCATTTTCGTCCCAACATTCCTTCCCTCCGACATCAACTACTGGGTTGGAATCCAGTTTGTGCCACTCTTTCTTGTCCTTTGAAGTTGCCAGCCCTATGCGCAACTTCTTATCAGCCCCAAACCCTGAGTAGTAAAGCCAATACTCATCCCCGACTGTCAAGAGAGAACCAACCTCAAAGCCGAGTTCGTCAAATGAGCCCTCTGTCGGAACAAGCACAGGGTTATCGGGATGCTTCTCCCAGTGTATGCCGTCTTCGCTCATTGCCAGCCCAAGCATCCTCGGTGAACCATCACCAAACAAACCGCTCCCCTTCTCCCAACCCTGATACAGCATGAAGTAAACTTCGTCCTCGCACCAAACGATTGGCGCAGCAACCCCTTTAGCGTCCCAGCTACCTTTGGTTGGTTGAAGCACAACGCCGACTCTCTCGCATAGCGCCATCTCTATCTCACCTCTCACGAGGCTAAATGAGTGTGCTCCTCTATTCGTTCCCAAAACTTCATGATGCCACTTCGCTTGCTGAAGCAGCACTCGTTCACCCTTTCCTGCTACACTTGTAAATTGGGTATGTCTAAAGTTTTGGCAAACCCGTTCGCTGTCGGGGTGTGATGGGAAATGGAAGAAGTCAAAAGGTTAGTGACGCAGGCGACACAACTGCTTAAGTCTGGGAAGGCGAACGAGGCATTAGAGCTTTTGCAAAGGGCTGTCCATTTAGCTCCTCACAGCTTCGTTGTTCATCATGCGCTTGGTGTCGCTCTCGCCAAATGCGGTCGCTTGGAAGACGCTCTCATACACCTTCGCCAAGCAGTTCAAATGAACCCGCGCTCACCACAAGTTCACTTCAACTTGGGCAGGGTCTATCAGAAGAGGGGCGAGCTTAAAGCCGCTCAGGACGAGTTCGGTGAGGCGGTGCGCCTCGATCCGCAGTATAAACCAGCCTTGAAGGCGCTTGAGGAAGTCCAACAGCAGATAAGCCTGCAGGCAAGTGAAGAGACACCTGTGATTGAGACTGAGCCACTTGAGGTCATAGAAGAAAGCTTTGAGCATTTGAGATGCCATTGGCATCCAGACAGGATAGCAACTTCAAAGTGCCCATCATGTAAGCGATGGGTGTGCATTGACTGCGAACGATTCGTTTATGGCACAACGATGTGCTTTGAGTGCGCAGAAAAAGAGTGGGCAAAGACAGCGAGAAGGGAAGAGGAGAAAAAGGCGGAGGACAAAGAGACATTCCTTGAGCTTGAACCTTGACACCAATATGGGCTTCCCCCTTCACCTCACCTTGAGGGGCAATTCACAGCGTCCCTCAATGACATAATCAGTCCTTATGCTAACCGAAGTCAACGGACGAGGAAACCCTACTGGTTGCGCATCCATCTCATCGGGATGTTGGAATAGCTCTTGCACTTCGGCGCTCTCTGGAGTTACAGTTCGGCGGGTCATCTCGAACTTCTCAACCAACTTGCGAAAACGCCAATCGGAAGCATCCCAAATTTCAACGAGCACATCGCTACCCCTCGGTTCCTCCCTTAGCGCCTTAAGCAACTCTTCAAACGAGCTTGGGAAGCTATGATCTGTCACTTGCCTGCTCAAAACGCGCCTTGAAACTTCATCAAGGCTTTGCTTACAGCGTGCCACAACTACGATGTCGTTTGGTGCATCCTCTGGTATGCTCAACTTCAGGGTTTTAGTTTCGGCATCCCCCATGAATGGTTGCAGGTGGACGCTAAGTTCGATCTCTCCCCCTCTGCGCACAACGCCATCTGCGAGCGATAGCTTGCATATGCGTGCAGTCATGCGCCTCTGTGAGAGCTCCACATTGACCTCAACATCCTTCAAACTCAGTCTCTTGAACTCGTTATCCACCAACGCTTTAAGCCATCTCGTGAAATTGCTTGCGCACTTGACGGCTATATCCTCTGAGTGGATTTTTTCATCGCGCTCAAGTTCATGGTTATCGTTGCCCTCCCATCTCACTTTCCAAAACAGCTTTGCTGTCCCAGCGCCTATCCTGTCATAAGCTTTGTCGATTGCATCAAGCAGGATGATCCCGCAGAGCATTGGTAGCATCTTTTCTTCGGGTGTAACTTTGGCTGTAACCCTTTGTGTCCTTTCACCTTCAACAGTTATGCTAAGGTTAACCCACTCAGGTGAGCGACCGATGTAGCCTGCCACCCCTTTATCTCTGTCCTGTGTAGCGACACCGATGGTTGCGCCAAGTGGTGAGCCGATTTTAAACGGCATGATCAAGCTACGCACAACCTTATGTATGTATGCGCCAGTCAGCCCAAGCCTCGTAGAACCGCACTGGAGCAGTGGATGCCCAAAGGCAACGAACTTGTTATCACTGCAGTATGTAAGCGTCCCAAGTGCTGTTATAGAGATGTCGCCAGTTGCGAACTGAAGCGCTACCGCTGAACCCATCTCAAGCGTTACGCTATCTTTCTGCACATTTGCGGTGGACGACGGGATTGAGAACATCCCGAAGCGTCCGCAAAACCTTTTTAACTCCTCCATTGCTCTGCGTGAAAGCCCGCATACCATTAGAGGCGTCATCAACCTCGCCATAGCGCTATCACTCAAACCAACGCTACGAATGTGCCACATAACCATCGGGATGCGAATGGAGAGCAAAACCCGTTCCCAGTTGAGTGGTGATGCTGGCATTATGGTTGTTCCAGCGAGGTAAGGAGTCGCATGCTCACCGTAGTTAGTGGAGGCATATTGCGTAAGCCTTGAGAAACTCTTGAGGTCAGGTAGCTCTGTTTTCTTCTCCTCGTCGTATTGGAAGATTGAGAGCATATCCTTGGCTGGTGTCATGTATGCGAACTTTGTATCGGAGAACGGCTCTGCGAAGGAGATCGCCCCAGCAAGCTCTCCGTCTATGATCACTGGGCTACCGCTCATCCCAGCGCATACACCTCCAATCTCGTCAATCCTCTTCCCACCAACACGCACCAAGATGATATCGGTTCGTGGCAGTGAACCCTTCAGGACATCAATCACCTCAACGCTAAAAGCCTCAACTTTGGTGCCCTCAAAAACTGTCTTACCGATGCCTTTCATCCCCGGCTTTATCTTGTCGGTGTCTATGATTGCTTCCGCGAGCTTGACGGAAAACAAAAAGGCACACAGCGCTATGTAGGTTTGTAGCAACCTCACTCTCATCGCTTTGCACCGTCCTTTGCGTTTTCTCATCTTTGTGGAGTTGTGCTGTGAGATGAGTCACACCGCTCAAAGCCTGAAAACCTTAGCCTTATACTTTTCATCTCTCGGTATAGCGTTGCGTGTATCGACGATCAAGCGCGCATGCTCAGCAACCCAATGCCAGTCATATGCATCGTGTGGTGTCAACACAACCACGCAATCCGCCGAGGAGAGCAACTCTTCTGTTAGCTCCTGCGACTTGTAAGTGCGATGAGCGACTTCAATCTCTTGGACATACGGATCGCTTATGATCACCCTCGCTCCCCACATTGTGAGTAAGTCAATCACATCAAGCACTGGTGACTCCCTGTAGTCCGATACATTGGGCTTATATGTTACGCCGAGTATGAGCACAACGCTATCGCGCAATGGCTTTCCATGAGAGTTGAGCGCCTCAGCGATTATGCTGACTGTCTCTTCAGGCATGCGCTTGTTTATCTCGTGAGCAAGCTCAATGAACCTTGAACGGAAGTTGTAAGATTTAACCTTCCAAGCCAGATACATTGGGTCGACGGGTATGCAGTGTCCACCTACACCTGGACCGGGGTAGAAAGGCATAAAGCCAAACGGCTTTGTTGAGGCTGCGTCTATGACCTCCCAGACATCAATCTTCATGCGCCTGCACATCAAAGCGAGCTCATTGACGAGCGCGATGTTAACAGCCCTGAATGTGTTTTCAAGTAGCTTTGCCATCTCGGCGACTTTAGGCGATGAGACTGGCACAACTTTATCAACGACAAGCGAGTAGAGTGCCACTGCACGCCTCGTGCACTCTTGTGTGACACCGCCAACAACCTTCGGTGTGTTTTTCAGCGTCCATTTCTTATTCCCCGGGTCAACTCGCTCTGGTGAGAAGGCAAGGAAGGCATCTCTCCCTATCACGAAACCCCTTGACTCAATCTCAGGTTTCAGCACTTCTTCCGTCGTGCCCGGGTATGTTGTGCTTTCGAGGATGACGAGCGTCCCGCGTTTTATGAGTTGTGCTACCTTTTGGGAGGCGCTCAGCACATGTGATATGTTGGGCTCGCCCGTCTTGCGCAGCGGTGTTGGGACGCATATTATCACAGCATCGCATTCCGATATGACATCGTAATTTGTCGTTGGGAAAAACCGCCCTGCAACCTTCCTTAAGTCCTCGTCCGAAACATCGTCTATGTATGAGCGTCCTTGTAGTAGCATTTGTATTTTGTCCTCTTTCACATCAACGCCGAACACCTTCTCTACCTTTTCTGAAAGTGCGAGTGCTAATGGCAAGCCAGCGTAGCCAAGCCCAATGACCCCGACATTGTTAAACCTCATCCTTCATCACCCTCAATGTCTCATAGTGTTTTAGCGTGTTGATTTTCAGCGGATGTGTTTGAGGTGGTTTTCGTGTTCTTGCAACCACTTCTTAACCCACTTAACCATTCTCCCGCCTAACTCCTCGTCGGTAAGCGCGAGGAGAAAGAAAGCCTCAAAGTATGTATCAAAGCCACCTATGTCAAGCCTGCGTTCACACTCGTTGAGCACGACACCGTAGACTGGCAACCCATCGTGTATCAGCAACCTTATAGCGTCGGTAAGTTGATACTCACCACCGTGCCCGACCGAAATCCGTGACAACGCCTCGTATATGGGTGGCGAGAAAATGTATCTTGCAGCCACCGCATAGTTTGAGGGCGATTGCTCCCTCGGTGGTTTTTCAACAATGTCAACGAGGCGGCTGACTTCCTCACCTTCGCCCTCAAGAGAAGCGATGCCGTATTTGCTCACTTCTTCTTCTGGCACTGGCTCAAGGGCAATTGTTGCTACAGCCTCTTTTTCCCTATGCACTCTCATCATGCGCAAAAGCAACTCGTGAGGTCTTGATGAGTGTATGATTGAATCTCCAAGTGCTACAACAAAGTCTTCGTCACCTGTAAAGTCCTTCGCCAAGCTGACTGCATGTCCGAGCCCGAGCGGTGTGCTCTGGCGGATGTAAAACAATTGCACATTCATGTTGTTTGCAGTCGGACAGAGTTGTGGAGGCATGTTTTGTAGCATCGGATCTTCATCGAAGTGATCTTCAATGCTTCTCTTCTTGAGCCCGGTGATGATGAGGATGTCTTTGATACCTGCTGCTACAAGCTCTTCAACCACATACTGAATGACGGGCTTCCTGCCGACAGGTAACATCTCCTTCGGCTGTGATTTAGTTGCTGGTAGAAGTCTTGTTCCCAAGCCTGCAGCGGGGATGACGGCTTTGCGTATCATTTACATGCTCAACTCCTGCGCATTTGATGGCGTGGGCAAGTTGCGTTGTGGGGAGGGTTAATTCAAAGTGGCCGGACCCAGAGTCGAACTGGGGACACCCGGATTTTCAGTCCGGTGCTCTACCACCTGAGCTATCCGGCCACTGTTTAGGTGGCGGGGCCGACGGGATTTGAACCCGCGACCTCCGGCTTGACAGGCCGACGTGCTAACCGGGCTGCACCACGGCCCCTGCCACTTGAAACATTTCCCATTCAGTCGGCAGTGCCATTCACAATTATAACGCACGCTAAGCTGACGAACTTTTTAAATTGGTGGGCGGTAGAGGAGTTGAACCTCTGACCTCCTGCTTGTAAGGCAGGCGCTCTCCCGCTGAGCTAACCGCCCGTATGCTACTTTTCAAACTTGCTTTGTGGCCCCGACGGGATTTGAACCCGTGTTCCCGGCTTGAAAGACCGGTGTCCTTGACCAGCCTAGACGACGGGGCCACTTGTTAAGTTCAATTTCATGGTGCGCCGTGCAGGATTCGAACCTGCGACCCCCGGATTAAAAGTCCGGTGCTCTTCCAGACTGAGCTAACGGCGCTCATCCCCCATCATTTTCAAAATTTTAGCGATGTTCTCTCCGATGTAAAGCGACCGCAGTTGAGCCTCTACCTTGCGCTGGAACACAAGCACAATGGTTTACTGGTTGTTACCGCCATTTGGAGTTATCACACCAGCAGGAGCCTCGGCAAACTCTTTCTCGACCCTTTCCATCACCCAACTACGCTTGCTATAAGCGATAGCACCCACAAGAAGCCCAAGCGCCACAACCACAATTATAGCTCTAACCAGTGGTGATATCGGTTGGGCAAACAATGGTGCAACAAGGATGCCGACTAAGTTCATGACCTTTATCAACGGGTTGAGTGCAGGACCTGCGGTGTCTTTGAACGGGTCTCCAACGGTGTCTCCCACGACGGCTGACTTGTGAAACTCTGTCCCCTTGCCACCAAACAAGCCAGCCTCAATCTTCTTCTTAGCGTTATCCCAAGCGCCACCGGCGTTCGCCATAAGCACTGCAAGCAGTTGTCCCGTTACTATTGCGCCACCAAGGAAGCCACCAAGCGCTGCAGCACCAACCTTCTCGCCCATGAAGCTAAGGGCGAACGCTGTCAGTATCGGTGAGCACACCGCCAGAATGCCCGGACCAAGAAGCTCCTTTTGAGCAGCTGCTGTGCTTATAGCAACGCACCTTCCGTAGTCTGGCTTCTCCTTCCACTCCATTATCCCTGGGCGTTCCCTGAACTGTCTCCTCACTTCCTCGATCAGCTGGAAAGCGGCCCTACTTACAGCCCTTATCGCAAACGATGAGAAGAGGAAGGGCACTGCTGCACCGATGAGCAACCCGATAAACACTTCGGGTTGGTCAATTGATATGCCCACAATGCGCCCTGTCAGCCCTGTAATATGTCCGGCGCTGACGAGCCCTGCCGCCTCAGTGAATGAGCGGAACAGCGAAACAGCAGCTATAACAGCTGTAGCGATTGCGAAGCCCTTCGTGAGCGCTTTCGTGGTATTACCAACTGCATCAAGCTTTGCCACCATCCTCGCAGCTCTTTCGTTCTTCATAGCCTCGTCCCTGAGTGCGCCCGACATCTCATAGATCCCATGTGCGTTATCCGATATTGGACCGTAGGTATCCATCGCGAGTATGAAGCCAGTCGTTGCAAGCAACCCAAGCCCAGTCAGCGAGATGCCATAAGCGGACAAGAGGACATCCCCACCGAATATGACCAGCGAAGAAAATATCGTTGCAGCTATCGCTATTATCGCCCACACGGTTGATTCAAGTCCGGTTGCAAAACCTTCGAGTATAAGCGTTGCGGTGCCTGTCTTTGACGAATACGCAATTTCGGTGACGGGTCGACGCTCCGTGGATGTGAAGTATTCGGTGAGCCATCCAGTTACGACTGCGAGAACTATGCCCATAGTGTTTGCGAGGAAGAAGCGCCACCAGCCAATCGGCTCGCCAGCCGTATTGGTGACATCTCGCAAGTAGAGAAAGCTGACCAGTGCGAACCCCAAAATGCAAACCACAGCTGAGCTCCAGAAGCCGACATTGATCGGTTGCATCGGATCTAACTCCTCTTCATCTCTCCCTCTCACCAGCCATGTCCCTATCACCGATGCGATCACGCCCACGGCGCGTATGAAGAAGGCATACATTATGAGCTTCAAAGCGCCAGCCTCACCAACCACACTCAATGCGCCATACCCAAGCAGTATCGCTGCAACAAGCGTCACCTCATATGACTCGAAGACATCGGCAGCCATCCCAGCACAGTCGCCGACATTGTCGCCGACATTGTCAGCAATCACTGCAGCGTTCCTTGGGTCGTCCTCTGGTATGCCCTTTTCAACTTTTCCAACGAGGTCTGCACCCACATCCGCAGCCTTCGTGTATATCCCACCACCAACTCGCATGAAGAGCGCTGCAAGGCATCCACCAAAACCAAACCCAACAAGCACCTTCATCGCATTTTCACGAAAGATGAGGAATATGATGCACGCACCGAGCAATCCCAAACCGACGGTGAACATGCCAGATACAGTGCCAGCTTGGAAGGCGAGCTCAAGTGCCTTCTTAAACGAGCTGAGTGCTGCCATCGCTACCCTGCTGTTACCGTTAACTGCTGCATACATGCCGACATAGCCTGCGGAGTATGAAGCCAATACGCCCATCAGGAACGCAAGCCCAATACCTATAGCTATGTAAGGTCCGTAATCTGGCAGTGGCATGTATGCAAGGATTAGGACGATGGTGATACCGACAATGAACCAAATCATTGTCCGAAACTGTCTTCGCAGGTATGCGAAAGCCCCCTCTTTGATCGCTTGGTTAACTTGGCGCATCGCTGGTGTTCCAGCGTCTTCGCTTAGGACTTTTCGAATGAGGTAATAGCCGTAGATGAGCGCCCCTATGGCTGTTGCGAGGACGAAGAGAAGCACATTTATCTCAGCTTGCGTGAACGGCGGGAGTTTCACTCTCCCTTCCTGAGCGAGTGCTTGAGTGCACGCAATCATGGACAGCACAGTAGCGCTCCGTCGGATGTGCTTAAACATTGTTTAGCACCCCCTCACACCTTCTTCACTTGCGACACTACATTATAGCACGATGCTTGGGATGCATTTAAAGCATGCATAAAACAAATGGCCCCACCGGGATTTGAACCCGGGTTTCGGGACTGAGAATCCCGCGTCCTTGGCCACTAGACGATGGGGCCACTTCTCACATCAGCCGATGCTTATATTTTGCATCACATGAGTGCTGTTGTAAAGCCACCGCATGTGCCTTGGTGCTCACTTTTAGACCTGCATGCATGAGAGATAAAATGCATGGTCAGGCAACGGTGAAGTGGGGTTCAAAAGTGATGTGTAATCAAGCTTTCGCTTCCGCGAGGTGGTTGGCGCTATGCTTTACAAAGAGGATTGGGAGATAGCGATGAGGCGGTGGGAGGCATTCTGGCAGAGGGAAATAATTGACCGACCCGTGATCTGCGTCACTGCGCCGCGACGGAAGCCTTTGCCACACAAGCCTGTTAGCGCACCAGCATCTGTTGAACAGCAATGGCTTGACATAGGTTTCCGAATAGAGCAAGCCGAGTCTGATTTTGCGCGCACCTTTTACGGTGGCGAAGCATTCCCTAACTTCTTCTGCAACTTAGGTCCGGGCATCATGGCTACATTCATCGGTGCGAAACCGAGGTTCGCTAAGGAGACAGTGTGGTTTGAAACGCCGATGGAATGGAACGAGGTTATGAATTGCCTCCGCTACGACGAGCAGAACTTCTGGTGGCGCTTTGTGAAACAGCTCACCGAGGAAGCTTCGGTTCATTTTCGTGATAAGGCTTTCGTGAGCATGACTGACTTGGGTGGCGTCACCGATGTTCTCGCTTCGCTAAGAGGCACACTTAACTTGCTTGAGGATTTCATCGCCATGCCTGAAAAAGTGATCAGGGCTTCGCAACGCATTACTCACCTATGGTTTCGCTATTATAGCGAGCTCGATGAATTGCTCCAAAGGAGGATGTTTGGGCGCAGCGCATGGATGGGTCTTTTCTCATCGGGGACTTGGTATCCGATACAGTGCGACTTCTCCTACATGATTTCTCCGAAGCACTTTGAGGAACTCGTCTTGCCCTTCCTTGAACAGCAATGCCGATGGCTTGATCACTCCGTTTATCACTGGGACGGAGTTGGACAACTTGCGCATCTTGACCTCTTGCTATCGATAGATGAGTTGGACGCAATCCAATGGACGCCCGGCGCAGGTAAGGCACCTGTTGATGATCCGAAGTGGCTTCCATATTACAGGCGAATACAAAACGCCGGTAAGGGTGTGGTGTTGCTTGGAGTTGCTCCGAAGAATGTTGAACACATATTGAGCGAGCTCTCACCAAATGGTTTGGTAATCACAACTCATTGTTCTTCTGAAGAGGAAGCGAAGGACATCCTCAAACTTGCTGAGAAGGCTTGTGTGAAATCTCGCTCATTGCTAAAGTGTCGCGAACTTTGAAGGGGTGGGTGAGGTGACCCGGGAAGCAAAATGCATATGGACTATTGGGCATAGCACCCGTTCGCCCGAGGAGATGATACGGTTGCTTCACTTGAATGGCATCCGAGTGGTTGTGGATGTTCGTCGTTTCCCTAAGAGCACGAAGAGTCCACACTTCAACAGCGAGGCGATCGCAACATGGCTTGCTGAGGCTGGGATTAAGTATGTGTGGCTCGGTGATAAGCTCGGTGGCTACAGGCAGGGTGGCTACGAATGCTATATGAGCACGGAAGGATTTGCTTGTGGCTTACGGCAACTTGAAGAGCTCGCAAAAGAAACATCTGTAGCGATCATGTGTGCTGAGCGTTTCCCATGGATGTGCCATAGGAGATTTATTGCTTCCTCACTTATTTCACGCGGTTGGCGTGTCCTTCACATCATTGATGAAAAGCGCGTCTGGGAGCAGAAGCAAAAGATCGCTCCGTAGATGAAAGTTCCAAAGTGCGTTCTTATCTTCGCTTAGCTGTGTGAGCATTCGTTTTCTTCGGTTTGCTTGCTCTCGTCGGGATGGCTTGCTTTCTGTTTTGGTGCTTCGTCTTCTTCGCGCACTGCTCGTTTGAACTCCCTTATCCCTTTCCCGAGTGCTCCCATAAGCTGGGGCAACCTTGATGCGCCAAAGAGGAGCACTATGGCACCGGCTATGATCAGCGCTTCAGTCACGCCGATGGACATTTTCCCCACCTCCATCTACAAATTGCACATTGGTAGCCTGCCGATTGAATTTAAATGCTACTCTCCTTGACATCCCTATACACGCAGACTCTGTTTCTACCAGTTCGCTTTGCTTTGTAGAGCGCCTTGTCAGCTGCCTCAATAAGGCTAACTTCATCCGTTGCATCGTCTGGGAAGATAGCGACTCCAGCGCTCACAGTGACACGAAGTTCTTTGCCATTGTGCGATATGATCAACTTCTCCTCAACTGACTTTCTAATTCGCTCAGCGAGCGTTAAAGCACCGTTGAGATCCGTATGGGCGCATACTATGAGGAACTCCTCACCGCCATATCTACCAACCAGATCAGAAGCTCGTGCCTCGCTGGCAATCAACTTGGCTAACCCTTGCAACACCTTGTCGCCAGCCAAATGACCGTATGTGTCGTTAAATCTTTTGAAGTGGTCAATGTCCAGCATAACAACTGCGAGTGGATAGCCATACCGTCTCGCCCTTGCGAGTTCTAATTCCAAGTGTTTCTCAAGGTGCCTCCTGTTGGCTATCCCGGTGAGCGCATCGGTGAGCGATAATCTCTCCAATTGCTCATACAGCCTTACTCTCTCAAGGGCTATGGCAGCCTGTTGTGTGAGGAATTCAAGCAGGCGCAGGTCTGGTTGTGTGAACCTGCGTTTGCTGTCTTCGATAAGCAGGACACCTTGCACACCTTTCGCCGAGGTCAAAGGCACGCACATGAGAGAATGCGTCGTTCTATCCGACCACTTCCCCTCCTGCTCTGGGACGATGATTGATTTGCCTGTCAAGGCAACTTGTGCTACCACGCCCCCTTGGCTACTGAGCAAGTAACGCCTTTGTTGTGGTTCCTTAGCAGGTATTGAAGCTATCTCTTCGAGGTATTGCCCATCGTCCGAGACGAAGAAGACCTGCCCTGACTCTGCACCAAACATTTGCATGACCTCTTCAAGTAGCGTATGTGCAAGCCCTTCCGCATCTGGAACGGCTGTTATGGACTTGAGAACTTCTGTCAGCATTTGCAACTGTAGTGTGTGTTCGCTCCTCTCCTTTATTTCGTGTTGCAGTTCTGCTATGTTTGAGCGCATCTGCGAGATTGTGTCTCGTGTTCTTATCAAGTGCTCGTCAAGCGAGTTGCTGAAAAGCCATAGGAGGATGGCTACTGATGAGGCTATAACCACTGAGAGAAAGCCCAAGAACGCTCCGACGACTCCCCCGACGAGGTTTGCAGCGATAGTGCATGCAACACTCCCTATGAGCGCCATCGCAATCATCCTTAAGCGCTCAGTAGATATGTCATGCATCTGCGTTCACCACATCCTTTGCTTGCGGTATGCCAACTCACAAATTATGTTAGCTTCCTCAGGCTATCGGATTGCAACCGTCTATGTTTCATGTGCTGACGCTCCCATGTCGCATGCGCAATAATAATTTTTGAAGGTGATGCCGACGTGGCGGAAATGGCAGACGCGCTGGCCTCAGGAGCCAGTGGGCGATAAGCCCGTGCGGGTTCGACTCCCGCCGTCGGCATGACGATTATCGTTTGTAACGACGCATCACGAGGATTTCCCAAAAGCCTTCCCCTCTTGAACGCACCTCGATGATGTAATGTCCGTCGTCTTCAAGCGCATCTGGTAGTTGCTTTATAGAACGCTCGCAATCAAAGACGATTTGTAGCACCTGCCCCGGACGCATCTGGTTGAGTTTTTCCTTAGCCTTTATCAGGTTGAACGGGAGCACTTCACCCCTAAGGTCAAGAAATGCATCAACCGATAGTGAGTCATGGCTTACCTGCCCAACCCCAAGGTATGTGTCTGCCACAGCTACTATGCTTAACTCGTGGAAGCCGTTTACGGATGAGCTATCTGAATCACCCAAATACAACCATGCCCTCATCGAGTTCATCTTCCCACTTGAGACACTTGTGACGATGTAGATCAAACCTTCCCATGCCAATTGCCCATCCGTTTGAGAAGGTATTGGAGGGACATCGGGATGCGAATGGTATACGCCAATCCATTCCAAGCCTTGAGCCTTTGCGCCCATGTGAGCCATAAGTATCGCACTTGGCTCAATTTCGTATCTGCTACTCTTGGATTCGCTATGCACATTCTTCGTTGGGAAAGCTTTCGTGACTCTCCAAACACTGTCACCATGCTTGCATCCGATAAGCAAACCGCAACATTCATTCGGGTAGGCAAGCAGGGAATGTTCTTTGATGCGCATGTATGCCGACAACGAGACGAACACCTGTCCCATTGAGTTGGCTTGGTTTGCTCCAACGGCGTTGCTTCCGCTGCCATCCATGTAACTCACCTCATGGCAGCACAGTTGCATTAAATCAAGGAGCGCAAAGCACTTCCATGTTGCTATCATAAGTGTGTCACATCAAGAACGGTGAAACTTATGGAGTTGAGAGTCGTCTAATATTTGCACGGGGATAGGACTTGAAGGAGGGCGCTCATGCAACTATAATTTTAAAACGACTGCCGATAATGCCCCGCTAAGGTGAGCGGATCCTTTTGAGGCGAGGTTGGAAAGGAAACTCGCTTTTCAGCGCATGCAAAGGTGGACAGCACAGAGTTGGTGTGGTATAAACACATTTGGCTTTTCATCAGCGGTTGGAAAGAGACGGTAGGTTAACGCTATATGACTGTTGCGAATTTGGAGGTGAAAGGAGTGGCACGAGGCGAAGCCAAAAGTGCCACGAGAAAGAAAATAGCAGGCGGTGGTGGGAGAGCGAGCACCGTGCGCAAACCCGCATCTGATGTTAAAAGTTCCAATAGCTCTGCGTCACGCACAGGGTCAAAGGTGAAGGATACCGTGAAAGCTCGTTCAGCGAAACCTTCAAAAGTTGCGAAGGCGACAAAAACCAAACTCGCAAAAAGCGTTTCGAAGGTAGCGAGCGCGAAGGGAAGCACCAAAGCAAGCAAAGGTAAAACTGCGCAAGGGAAAAAGAGTGCGCAAGGCAAGGTAGCGAAAGGGAAGGCAACAAAGAGGAGCACCGTAGCCAAGGCGAAGGAAACTAAGAAAGAAACGAAACCCACCAAGTCGCTCTCGCAAACGAGTAGAGTTAGAAAGAGGGCAAAGTTAGTGGTTCCCATAGGCGCAGACGACAGGTTCGCCTTTCCCAGCGGGATTGATGAGACGACCGAAAACATTGAAGTTGCGCCTTTAGGCGGAGTTGGTGGTGGTAACGGTTCTGGCGTCGATACCGAGGAGATGAGTTTGGCGACACCTGTTGATGCTCTCTTCAGAGGCAAGCAAAGGCGCCAGCGTAGTGGCATCCCAGACTCGCTAACGCTATGGGGCAAAGAATTGCACAAGCGTCCTCTATTGACACACGAGCAGGAAGTTGAGCTGGCAAAGCGCATGGAGAAGGGTGATGAGGAAGCAAGGCGTATCTTCATCGAGTCAAACTACCGATTGGTTGTAAGCATTGCGCAAAGGTATCGTGGTTGCGGTGTCCCTCTTGAAGACCTGATCCAAGCTGGTAACATAGGTTTGATCCAAGCCGTTGATCACTATGACTGGCGTCAGGGGACAAGGTTCAGCACATGCGCAGTCATGTGGATAAGGCAAGCTATACTCAGAGCCATTGACTCTCATGCGCGTGTTGTTCGCCTATCAATGCGCGTCTCAGAGCAAGTTCACAGGATAGCTGCAGCGAGACAGGCACTCATGCGAGAACTCGGTCGTGACCCAACGATAGATGAGATAGCAAGGCGCGTCCGCTTATCAAAGGAGCGCGTCAAAGAGCTAATGGGATACATGGCTCAAAGGGTTATATCGCTCGATGACCCAGTTGATATTGCGGAGGGATTGGATGCTGATGAAGTCCCTTCCTTCTCCGAGTATCTTGCTGATGATCCATCAAGCAATCCCGAGGAGATAGTAATCAACCGCGAATTCAAGGAAGCCATTGAGGAAGCCATCAGGGAATTGCCAGACAGAACACAACAGGCACTCAAGTTGCGTTTCGGGCTTGAGGACAATGTCATACACACCTATGATGAGATTGGCTATCAGCTTGGCTTAAGCAGGCAGAGGGCGATGCAACTTGTTCAAGTTGGGCTACAACAGTTGCGTGAGCACCCCAAGATAAAGATGCTTATGGCTTCGAAAGACTGACCCCCCTTAGTTGATCATCCTCTTTTGTGGTTTAAGTTTGCGAGGATCCTTTTGCGCATTGCCTCTGCTCGTTCAAAATAATTCCGCAATGGCTCAAGCCCGAATTCTTCGACGATTTCTTTAGCGCTCACTTCGTGGGAGTGAGAGATGAGCATGCACTTGCCCTCTGGGGATGAAATGTCAATTTCGACGGCTGGACCGTAGCGCTCCTTTAGAGCTGTGAACTTCGTGTGATTGTAATCGAGGTGCAATACGACCACATCAAGGTTAAGCCTCCTTGTTACAACTGGTTCGTAGGGCTGTGAGGTGGCGATAACCCTCCCAAGAGGGTCCACCAACATGGCGCCATATGAAGTGCATGCTGATGCTATGAAGACGCTGTAATCGTGTGCCCATATGCGCGTTTGCAGTCCGCCAAGATACATTGAGCAAAAGAACACGATTTCCACCCCTCCTTTTGCCATCCCCTCAATCACATCCTTGAAGTTAAGGTCGAAACAAATGGCACAACCGATTCGCCCAAAGTCACTCTCAACCACAACTGCCTCATCTCCGGGTATGACGCCAGCTTCCATTTCGCCAATTGTTGGGTGCATCTTGTGATATGTTGCCACCACATTTCCTTCCCTGTCTATGAATGCTGCTGAGTTGCGTAGACCATTGTCCCTCTCAACGAAGGGACAAATCACCCAGCAGTTGTGCCTCCTCGCCAACTCGCGAAATGTCTTCACCACTTGACCTTCAATTGTTTCGGCAACCTTCTCCCATTGCTCTAAGGGCACACCGATGAAGGCGAAAACCTCAGGCAATGCCACTATGTCTGGTTTGTCAAGCACGGCTCGGTTGAAGAGCTCTACGGCTGCCTTGAGGTTGCTCTTGACAACTTCATCAGGGTCTGCGGAATGACTGTGAGCACCACCAAATGTTATTGTGCTGACTCGCACATACCTCGCCATTCCCATTCGCTTCCTTCTTCGAGTGTTCATCATGGGTGATTTTAATGCGCCAGTTGCCGTGTGGGAAAAGGCATTCGCTGTGAGCGTGGGCAGTTAATTGGCATGCGCTGTCAAACGGCGGTTACACATAGGTGCATTGAAGTGGCATAATTAGAAAATGAAACGCCTGTGTGCCGAGGATTGCCTCATGCCTTCGTGAAGTCTAAGCAGTGTGCTTGCTGGCGATAGGTGAGAAGGAAGGTTTTTTCTTTCGTTTGGTTAGCAGTTGGCTTTGCCTGATGCGGTTGAGTTGGCTTAGCTACCAAATCCCTCTCGAAAGGGGAGTTGTGTTATGTTCACGGACTCGTTTACGCTCGGTCCTAATGGGCAGTTGATCCGCAAGGGTGATAGGAGCATGCGGCGTCCGAGGTGCGGTATGTGTGGGCGTCCAATTAGAACTATGCTCCCTGGCACTCCTGTCCCAAGTTCCGTCTTGCTTTGCCGAGAGTGCCATAGTAGAGGCGTTCACACAAAGGCGTTTTATGACGATCAAAAGTCGATCAGAGCAAGGCGCAGGCGTTGAGCACGACAAATAGCGAAACTCAAATGAAGTCCATTTAGGGCACGACCTTGTTAAGTGGGTATTCAACGATATCGCATGCACCAGCCTGCTTCAGTCTCGGTATGAGGTCTCTAACGAGGTGTTCGTCCACTATCGCCTCAACTGCATACCATCCTTCCTCGGCAAGGCGCGATATCGTTGGGTGACGCATCGCTGGGAGGATCGAAAGGACTTTGCTCAGGTTATCAGAGTGAACATTGAGCTTGATACCGACCTTCTGCTGAGCGAGCAATGCCCCTTGCAACATCACCGCTATTTGCGTGAGCTTGTTTCGTTTCCATTCATCAGCCCATGCTTGCTTGCTTGCAATGAGCTTTGCGTTTGATTCAAGTATTGTCTCGATGATGCGCAAGTTGTTCGCCAAAAGCGTTGCGCCTGTCTCCGTTAAATCTGCTATGGCGTCTACGAGCTCTGGAACTTTCGCCTCAGTTGAACCCCACGAATACTCCACATGGGCGTTCACACCCCTTGCTTGTAAGAACTTGCGGACGATGTTGGGTAGCTCTGTGGCTATGCGCTTGCCGTTTAGGTCTTCAACAGTTTGATACGGTGAATCCTTGTGGACTGCTATAACGAGGCGCACCTTCCCAAGACCTTGCTTTGAGTAGATTAAGTCTGCTACTTCAACCACATCCGCCTCATTCTCAACTATTTGGTCATAGCCAGTTATACCGCCATCCAAGACGCCCTCGTGCACATACCGAGGTATCTCCTGCGCCCTTAGCAGAACAGCCTTTATCTCTGGGTCATCAACAATTGGGAAGTGTGAGCGAGGTTGTATGTGCACATTCCAACCAGCCATTTTGAGGAGCTGTAGCGTTGCCTCTTGTAGGCTACCTTTTGGCAGTCCGAGCTTGAGCTGTTGCACATCGCTTCACCCCGCTTAAGTTTCGCAGTTCATCATCGTGCGTGATCAGCCAATGATTGCAATGCCAAATTATGCCACGCAGATCAACACCTTTGCAACATCATATCTGAGGTGTCTTGCAGAGGTTGAACTCAGCCACTTGTGTCGGCATCATGTTGACTAAGCGTCATGCGCATGGTATCATTGTAGATGGGTGTTTCGCTGGCACAGTGAGAATTGAGGGTGTTTTAAAGTTCCGTGTTAGTAGCTTCAGTCGGTGGTTGATGAAGAGCTTTTGAACCATGAGCATTTGAAACGAACTTGGCGTAGTGACAGGGTGAACCTGTTGGTAAGCCTTCCGATGCTGTCAAAAGACTTTCCGAAGTTGGTGAGGCAGATGAGAGTGAGAAGGAACAGGCAAAGGAACAACAAGAGCGATGGCAAAGCTTTGGCTTTGTTGAGGAGCGACAGTTTATCTTTGTGCCAAGAGAGGGCGCCCGCTTCAACCGATGGTGAGCAAAAACAGCGAGCGTGGATGCTTTACCTGATGGCGAAAGCGCTCTGCGCGCGAGGCGAGCACGCTCAGGCAGTCAAGCAACTCGAACTTGCGTGCAAGCTCGCTCCAGAGGATGCGTTCTATCACTTTGAGCTTGGCGAACTCTATTTGAAACTTCAGCGCCTTGAGGAGGCAGCAGAGCATCTTGAAGCAGCCATGCTCTGTTCGCCTCTCGATGATTACTACCATGCGCGCTTCGCTGCTGTTTGCGTTCGCTTGGGGAGGCTGGATAAAGCAGCTGAGGTGATGGAGAGGGCGGTGAAGTTGCGCCCGAGAAATGCTTTCTACCGCTACCTGCTCGCCAAGCTTTACGAAAGCCTCAACATGCCAGAGCTCGCAGAGCCTCACAAAAACTTCATCTCCGAGCTTGACAGCTATGACCTGATCTACATCAGGCTCTTCCAAACCGTGTGGATGGGTTACACATGACGGTTTTGGATATTGGGCGGTTGCGTTAGTTTAGCGGTTCTCATTGAGACATAATTGGAATTGGGAGTAATCAGTTGGGCGTTTCAAAAAGAGGTGAAGCAGTATGGCGCTTGCTCGGCGTAGCGTTCTTGAAATATTGCGGGCGAAGGGTAAGCTGACCGACGAACAGATCAAGGAAGCGATGAAGGCGCGTCGTGACACAACGCAACCTATTGAGGAAATAATTGTTCAGCTCGGTATGGTGAGCAAGCAGGATGTGCTTATGGCTAAAGCCGAGCAGATGGGCGTTGAGTTTGTAGACCTCACTCAAATACAGATTGATGAAAGCGCTATGGGTTTGGTGCCACGAGAGCTCATGGAGAAGTATAAAGCCGTCCCGATAAGGATTGAGGGCAACAGGCTCACTGTTGCTATGGCGAACCCACGAGACCTTATGGCGATTGATGACCTAAGGATGCGCACAAGGCTGAACATTAGACCAGTCCTTGCAGACCCAGAGGCGATTGATACCATCCTCTCTGGCGAGATAAGCGGTGCTGCAGCTGCTGGCGGAAGCGTCGCAAGAGACATTGAAGCTGCACTACGAGCCATGGAGAAGGAAGCGGCTGGCAAAGAAAGCAGGCTTGGAGAAGAGCTTGCAGCTGCTGGTCACCTCGCTGACTTGAGTAAGCTTGAAAGGGTTAGCGATGAGGCGCTCGCTGATGAAGCACCCGTGATCAGGATTGTGAACTTGCTCTTCAAGGAAGCCATAAGGAACAACGCAAGCGATATCCATGTTGAGCCACAGCGCAAGGATGTGCGGATAAGGATGCGCATCGATGGTGTGCTTCACGAGTTCTTCAGGCTACCAAAATGGATACACGCACCATTGATAGCCCGCATCAAAATCCTTGCGGACATGGACATAGCTGAGAAGCGTCTGCCTCAGGACGGGCGCATACAGTTGCGCATGGCGAAGAAGCTCTTCGATGTCAGGGTCTCAACAATACCAACAACAAACGGTGAGAAGGCAGTCTTGCGTTTGCTTGATCAAACGAGTGTCCTTATAGGCTTGGACAAGCTTGGGCTGTTCCCAGACGATATCGCCAGAGTTGAATACTTGATCTCTCAGCCAAACGGCATGATATTGAGCACTGGTCCAACTGGTAGTGGGAAGACAACGACACAGTATTCGATCATGCACCGCCTCAACACAACCGAGGTCAACATCATCACGATTGAAGACCCAGTTGAGTATCAGCTTCCCGGCTTAAACCAAGTGCATGTCAATAGGAAAGCTGGGCTAACATTCGCTACAGCGCTTCGTTCTTTCTTGCGTCAGGACCCCGATATCATAATGGTTGGAGAGATTAGAGACTTAGAGACAGCGGACATAGCCATACAGGCAGCTTTGACTGGTCACCTTGTCCTTTCAACACTCCACACTAACGATGCTCCAACTGCTATAACGCGCTTGATAGAGATGGGCGTTGAGCCATTCCTCATAGCTGCGTCAGTTATAGGCGTTATAGCGCAAAGGCTTGCAAGGCGCATATGCCCAAACTGCAAAGAGGAATATGACCCATCGCCCGAAATACTTGCGCGCTTCGGCTATCAGGGCGATGGTGACCAGAAGTTCTATCGTGGTAGAGGTTGCGAGATCTGCAGGCAGACTGGCTACAAAGGGCGTATAGGCATCTTTGAGATCTTCGTTATGAACCAAGAGATCGCAGACCTCGTGTTAAGGAGAGCTCCTTTGACAGAGATAAGAGATGCAGCTATAGCGAGTGGCATGAAGACACTCCTTGAGGACGGCTTCAGGAAAGTGCTTGCTGGGATAACGACCCCAGAAGAAGTCCTTAGGGTCGTTGCAACAGCTGGCTACTAATCGAAAGAACGAAAACTGCTTGTGGAGGTGTGCCATTATGGCTACGGCTGCTGAGAGGCGTGCAAAGGAATTGATGTCGCTTGATGATGTGCACATTGATGACTTGCTTCGAATAGTTGTTGAGAAGAACGCTTCAGACCTTCACTTATGCGTTGGTGTGCCACCAGTCCTACGCATTGATGGCAAGCTATATCGCACGCCATTCATGCCAGCGGAGCCAGCTCAAACGCAACGCCTCATCTATGAGATCCTGACCGATGACCAAATACAGCGCTTTGAGAACGAGCTTGAGCTTGACTTCTCCTACTCGCTCCAGAACATAGCTCGCTTCAGGGTGAATGTTTTCAAGGATAGGGGAAATGTGGCTGCAGCCTTCCGACTAATTCCGAGGCGCATACCGTCAATCAGGGAGCTTGGTCTCCCCGTCATCCTTGAGGAACTCATACTAAAGCCGAGGGGACTGATACTCGTCACAGGTCCAACTGGCTCTGGCAAATCAACGACGCTTGCAGCGATGATCGATCACTTGAACAACACCGATAGCAGGCATGTTATAACGATTGAAGACCCGATCGAATACATGCACACGCACAAGAAGTGCATCATAAATCAGCGTGAGATAGGTCAAGATACACTCTCATTTGCGAAGGCGCTTAGAAGCGCTCTCCGTGAAGACCCCGATGTCATACTCGTTGGAGAGATGAGAGACCTTGAGACTATAGCCACTGCTATAACCGCTGCTGAAACTGGTCACTTGGTTCTGGCGACTCTGCACACGAACAACGCAGCGGAAACGATTGACAGGATCATCGATGTGTTCCCGGCTGAACAGCAAGCCCAAATCAGAGTCCAGCTCTCAAACAACCTCGTAGCCGTCCTCTCTCAGCAACTCCTCCCAAGAGCTTCTGGGAGGGGAAGAGTGGCAGCGATGGAGATAATGATTGCAACGCCAGCAATTAGAAACCTGATCAGGGAAGGCAAGACGCACCAGATACCTTCAATCATCCAAACGAGCGGTGAATTTGGTATGCAGACGATGGACCAAGCATTGCGCGACCTTTACCTTCAGGGCATAATCACATACGAAGATGCAATGGCAAGGGCACAGCGTCCTGAAGAGCTGAAGAAGATGCTCGCAGACGCTGGTGTCCAAGTGAGGTGATGAGTTTATGCCAGTCTTCACATATGTCGCAAGGAATGCTCAGGGGCAGATAATACGGGGCACCGAAGAAGCTGAAAACGCTGAGGTGCTAAAGAAGCTACTCAGGGATAGGGGTTATTGGGTCACACAAATAAAGCAAGAGAAGGAAGCGGTTGTAGCTGCACCTAAGAAGGCAGGTCCAAAGTTCGTTTTCGGTAAAGTCAAACTTGCCCACTTGGCTATATTCTGCAGACAGCTTGCGACTTTGATAAACGCTGGAGTTTCACTTGTGCGAGCTCTCTCAGTCCTTGAGAAGCAGTCGCCGAGCCCTCGACTCGCTCAGATAATCAGGGAGGTCGCCCAAAAGGTCCAAGAGGGGATGTCGTTCTCAAGGGCACTCGCAGATTATCCGAAGGTTTTCTCGAACCTCTTCGTTGGGCTTGTCAGGGCTGGTGAAGTTGGTGGTGTGCTTGATGAGACTTTGGACAGGATGGCTACATTCTTGGAGAAGGATTTGGAGTTGCGCAGGAAAGTCAAGTCAGCAATGACATACCCGACAATCGTCACAATATTCGCTGTCGGTGTCGTCATCTTCCTGTGCACATTTGTTGTGCCCAAGTTCATGAAGTTGTTCGAAGAGCTTGAACTGAAGCCAGAGGAGTTCCCAATCGTTACGCGCATGCTGAAAGCGTTTAGCGACTTCCTCATAACGAAGTGGTGGATGGTTCTAATCGGCGTTGTCCTCTTCGTCATAGCTTTTATCAACTATGTTCGGACTCGCACCGGTAAGAAGCAGTATGACTGGTTGAAGCTCCATGTGCCAATACTTGGACCAATAAACCACATGGTCGCTCTCGCTCGTTTCGCGAGGACATTTGGAACGCTCATTAACAGCGGTGTCCCAATACTTCAGGCTATGGATACATGCGCTGAAGCTATTGGCAATGACATCGTCGCGAAAGCGATAATGGATGCAAGGATGGCGGTTAGGGAAGGTTCAAGGATCGCAGACCCACTCGAAAACAGCAAGCTATTCCCTCCGATGGTTGTCCACATGATCGCAGTCGGTGAGGAAACTGGTTCGCTTGACCAGATGCTCCAAAAGATAGCTGACTTCTATGAGAGTGAGGTTGATGCAAGGCTTGAGAGTTTAGCTGCAACTATTGAGCCAGTGCTCATAGTCATGCTTGGTGGAGTTGTGCTTTTCATCATCCTCTCCGTGTTCATGCCCCTGATCACTATCATCAACAAGCTCTCAGGTGGCGGTGGCGAAGGGGAGGGCGGAGAGTAGCTTATAGCGAACTCACAATCACAGGGTAAAAGTGTGGTAGCTCCGCGATGGATTTCGATGCGCGACTTATGAGACGGATTTTGATTGTGCGTTTAAGTTCGCTTGGTGATGTGCTCTCTGCAACCCCAGTCGCTCAGGCGATCAGGGAAGCCATACCCGATGCCCACATCGGTTGGGCTGTCGAGAAAAGATGTGCACCACTGCTTGAAGGCAACCCATACATCAACCGATTGCACATCTGGGATAGAACATTCTTCGGTCTGCTTAAGCTGATACATGAGGTGCGCTCAGAGCATTATGAGATGGCGATTGACTTCCAAGGCTTGCTCAAGAGTGCCATCATCACGCTCGCCTCAGGTGCAAGGCATCGTGTTGGCTTTTCGGATGGCAGGGAGGGTGCAACATTCGCTCTGACGCACAAGATCGAAAAAGCACCCTCCTTCCACCCATCTGGCATGTCGCTCCAACTTTTGAAAGCTCTCGGAATAGAGGCAGATGTTGAAAAGCACAGGATGCTCATCCCGATAAGTGATACGGAGCGCTGCAAGGTTGAAGAGTTAATGCGGTCACACGGGCTTCGTTCAAAAGGTTTTATTGTCCTTGCGCCAGCTACGAGGTGGGCTCACAAGCATTGGGTTGAAGAGCGCTGGGCTGAATTGGCAAGCGCCGTCTACGAAAGGTGGCACATGAGTAGCGTTCTCATCGGTGGTGAAGGCGATTCGCCTTTGCTCAAACGCATCGCAAACAGGAGTGCTTCATCAGTCCATTTGTTTGCTGGTTTAGTGTCATTGCGTGAGTGCGCATATCTCATTGCACAAGCGAGCGCCCTTATCGGCGTTGATTCATTCCCTGCCCATGTAGGGTATGCTATGGGAGTTCCAACGCTCATACTTTATGGACCGACGAGCCCACTCAAGTGGCGGATGGCAAAAGGAGTCTACATCATTGAGCATGACCTTTCATGCCGCCCTTGCTACAGGCATCCAAAGTGCGACGGGATGCCAACTTGCATGCAAATGATAACGGTTGATGAGGTGCTCAAGGTCCTTGAAAGTGTGCTATAGGCACAAGATGGCTTCAAAGTGAGGTGCTCCCTGTGTATGCCCGAGGATGATAGAAACGCTTGTGGGAGTGCAGAGCTGAAGGAGAAGATAGCCCACGATCTCGTCATAAGGCGTGTGAGGCAAGATGAATTGAACAAACTCGTGAGCGTTTACCTCTCGGCGTATGAAGGGCTTGAAGAATATGCTTACACATCTGGGAGTGAGGTCAGGAGCTACATGCGCTGGCTTTATCGTGGTGACCCTGATGGATTTTTCGTTGCTGAGCTTGATGGCAAGATAGTTGGGTTTGTAGCTGTGCACACGAACTGGTGGGACAAACGGATTGGGCGCACTGCCGAGATACACGAGCTTGTAGTGCACAAGAATTATCAACGCATGGGCATCGGGACAAAGCTTATGAAATGCGCTATTGAACACGCACTTGAATGCGGTTGTAATTTCGTGAGCTTGTGGGTCGGGGCTGAAAATAAAGTTGCAAGGGAGTGGTATCGTAAGCTCGGTTTTGAAGAGGTCGGCGAAGGTTACTACTGGGTGCGGATGGTAAAATGCTTGAGCACAGACCACGCTGAAGAAAATGATTAGTCATTCTCGCCTTTGCCTTTTGTCTCCTCTTGTTGCTCAACTTGCCCTTCCTTCGCTGGTGTGGGTTTCGCTCCTTTTGCCTCTTCAGGCTTCTCCTCAGGTTTCGCTTCCTTTGTTGCCTCTGGCTTCTCTTCCTTTATCGCCTTTGGCTTTGCCTCCTGCGGTATCTTCAACCTAACTATGTCTTGTGGTTTGATGCTCATACCTTCCTCAAGCTCGACGATGACAGCCTTTGCCATATCCTCTTTCACTTCGGTGATGCGAATTATGCCCACCGGTTCCTCGATCACCCTCTCGCCACGAGCTGTTTGGAAGCGCACCCTCCTTAACACCACAAACTCATCCCCGACCCTTACTCCCTCTTTCTCACCCAAGTCAATGTAGACGAACTTCTCCTCAACCGCTCCAACTTGTCCTTCCTTTTGAGTCACTTCAACAGGTTTGGCTACCGTTGCCACTGGGGTTATTCTCGGGCGTGGTGCCCATGTCATTTCTCCACGCAACGCCTTGACGAGTTGAGCTATGGCATCCGAGACAGCCGTTCTGTAAAGCGAGGTATCAAGCACTTGCCTTTCGATCTGCTCTGGTTGGATTGGTGGTGGCTCACGAGATTCAATAGGCATTGATGTGTGTATCGTTTGCTTGCTTACACCTTTACCTTCAAAGCGACTGCTCCAGATGAGCCTTCCAGTGCGACCGTCGAAGAGGCGCGCCTCAACGAATATGCTCACGCTTTGTGTCCTTTCCGTTTTAACTCTCCATATACGCCTGTCAGGAGCTGGGCTTGGTGAGCTCGTCAAGCCTTGACTGATCACCGATATTGCATCAACGCCAGCGATGTGCCCAGCGATCACAGCATCGCAGTTGTGTTTCTCGCATAGCTCCCTTGCGACATCTGTTGGTATGTTACCGCTACGGTATGTCTCCCAAGCTACAGGATCATCAAACATCTCTGGCTTGGCTATAAGCACTTCATCAACAATGCCAGCTTTCCCAATAGCATCAACAACTTGCTCGCCAAATTGCATCACATATGGCTTTATCGCTGGAGCCTCAGCGAAGGGGAACACAAGCAGTTTCTTAACATGGCTCATATCAAGGTGGAGTATCAAGCGTGGCTCGGTCGGTATGTCTTCGATCTTCTCGTAGAGCGAAACGATGTGCTTCAGGAAGCGGCTGTTGGGCGAGTAGAAGAGTATGCGATAGTAATTGCCACCCTTGCTTGAGCGCACAAGCACACTTTGGTTCTGCCGTAGGACATCAATCGGGAAAGGCAATCTCGCCTTCACGGCGCTCGGTATGGGTTGCTCACCCGTGAGGATGTAAACCTCTGTTTCGGTCGTCAGCAACCTCTCAACCTTCGGAAGCTTATCAATCGTTACCCACACAAAGTCCGCTTTTATGGTCTCGCCGAAGATTGAGATCGTTTCTTCATCTGCGTTTGTAACAACGACAAGCAATGGCACCTGCCACACACGCTGGATCTTCAAGTCGGTTATCTCGCGTCCCTCAAGTTCACCGAGTTTTTGTATTGCCTCAAGTGCTGAGTTGTGGCTTGGGGCTGAAATGAGCATGCGCACATACGGCTTGCGTTCAATAACTTTCACATCGCCAGCTATGACCACATCCATGTCTCTAATGAGGCGTATGTCGTAAGGCAAAAGCTCACGGTGCTCAACTGGGAAAGGTTCTTTCGTCCAGTCGATGATGAAGACGATGTGCCTTTGTGCGTTTATCAACTCGCCCGCATGTTTATCGAGTTCGGAAAAGCTGATGAATGTTGTTTGAGCGCCTTCAGGTAACCTGCTACGAAACTCGTTGTATAGCGTAACTGAGTTGGATACGATGGTGATGTCGCCCTTCAAAAACTCAATCAGAGGGCGCTTCCCCAAGAACGCTCGCCTTAACTGTGCACTGCTCACCCCGCTAAGGAAAGCCAAAGCGACAAAACACAACGCAACAGCGTTGAAGTGCCTTCTCATCTTTTCCATCCCTTAACAACCCCCTCCTTTGTTTTGTTTCCGCAAAGAGCCAGCCTCTGCATCACTTAAAGGTTAGCCTATGTGAGTTCTACATGTCAAGCATGTTCACGAGGATTCAGTTGACATCACCAACGCTGGCAAAGGCTTCCTATGCACATCTCTTTCCCATAGGTTGTCTTGAAGCAGCGAATCAAGCATCTGTTTGAGCAACCGTTGCATTCAAATGTGGTTGTTATCGCCTCAAGGCTCGGTAGCTCAAAACCTCTGAACGATGTTCTTTGAGGGATCGCTTCGGCTGCGAGGAGTGCAGCACCTATCGCCCCCATCACATTGAAGTGCTCTGGAACATAAACTTCGCATGTGAGCATCTCCTCGAACGCCTCTTTTATGGCGATGTTGGCTGCGACCCCTCCACATAACACATAAGGTGGTTGGATGGCTCTCCCAGAAACTACATTGGCAAAGTAATTTCGCACGAGTGCGTAGCACAACCCAGCTATAAGCTCCTCGATCGGCTGTCCGGCTTGCTGGCGCAGGATTATATCGCTCTCAGCGAACACAGTGCACCTGCCACCCACTTTTACCTTCTTCTTTGCTCGCCTCGCTATCTCACCAAACATCTCAACCGGTATCCCGAGACGAGCAGCTTGATGGTCAAGGAACGCACCAGTGCCCGCAGCGCATACGGTGTTCATTGAAAAACTCACAGGAATTCCATCTTGGAGCAATATGAGCTTTGAATCCTGCCCGCCTATTTCAAACACAGTCCTTGCATGTGGGATATAATGCCGCACAGCGACAGCGTGAGCAGTCACTTCATTCCGTATCAAGTCAGCACCAACGAATGCCCCGATGAGTTCCCTACCACTGCCAGTCACACCAACTGAAACTATTTTGCCCTTGCATTCCCTCCCAGCATCAGCGAGCATCTTGCGTAGCGTTTCGATCGGGTTGCCGTGCGTCCTTTCGTATGCTTTATAAACAACAGCTTTGCTGTCGGCATCAAGGATGACAACCTTCGCTGAGATCGAACCAACATCGATTCCAAGGAGCATGTCGCGATGGTTTGAGCGATGTTGCGCTTCAACCGCTTTTTGCCTTTGCCCGCCATGCACTGAAACGGATTTGTATTTTTTGAAGGCGAGCGTATCAATGAAAGCTTCGATTCTCACCTTGACGGCGTCTGGTTGAGTGTGTTCGTCAAATGTTATGCTGCATATTGGTGGCAACCCGTATTTTTCTTTGAAGAAGTCAATCGCTCCAACAGCTGTCGCCTCTGGTGTGCACCCGAACACGCTCAGGTGAATGAGCCCATCAACATCCTTTCTGCGTGCTCTAAGAGCTGCTGAGACGGTGATTATGTCAGACCCAGTGACTCGTTGCCCAAGTATCTGCATAGCCTTTCTGTAATTGCCATTGCCCCACAACTCCCCAAACGGGTTGATGAACGACCACCAATCCATAACCCAAACGACGCGCACGCCGAGTTGTGAAGCGAGGAAACGCAAAAGGTCAAACACTGGGAAGCTACTGAGCATCGTCGTGTAGAAGTCACCGATGATGGAAACGCTTATGTTAGCCTTATCCCCGCACACCATCCCCTTCGCCTTGCTGATGGCTTCCTCGTAAGAACTCGCTATCTCCGCCCTTGACCTTGATTTCAAAAGCTTATCGTATGTATCCCTTAAGATGCTCATAGCGCCATCATAGTCGTTCATGACATGCAAGTGCTCAACGACAAACTCGTGCAGTTTAGCATATGCTTTGACTTTCTCAAGCCCCTCAATGATGAGCTTGATAAGCTTGTGTGGCATTGCGCTTCTGTTCGAGAGCTTGCAGAGCAACTTCGCTTCCTTCAGCAGGGATGCGAAAGCTGTGCGGAACATCACTGCTGGGTTGATGTTAACTATCAGCCACTTCACTTCTTTCTCAAAGGAGCTTTCGATCATCGGCTTCATCATCGCGGCTGTGGCGTGCCCGAGCATGCATGTTCCATGCCCACCAGGCACGATAAGCAACTGCCCGCCGTCTTTGGCGCCGATGAGCAAGTCTGCAAGTATGAGCCTGAGATCATAGCACCAGTAATCGAACCCACATTCCTTCGCCACATCCACAGTCTGCCTGTCTGGTGGTCTTGGCGGGATGACATCAAGATCAATGCCTTGTGCTATGTGATGCCAAAGCAGGCTGTATTCACGCATGTAGGAGATATAAGCTTTTACCGATGCGTTTGAACCCAATGCCACTTCCACCTCACCAAATTGATATTGTATCAAAGCCGTGCATGGCTATACTTGAAAGTGAGTTGGCATGCGTAGACTGCATCAACTCAGCCTGAATGAAGCGGGGTGGTCGTGATGGGTGAGATACGCGTTGGGATAGTTGATGTGGACTCAACGCACGCCATTGAGTTTACCAAGCGCCTCAATCACATCGGCATAGATGAAGAGCAGTGGGTAGATGGTGCTAAGGTGGTTTGTTTTTGGGCGGGTCGCTCTGCCATCCGTTCCGAAGAGGAGGTGAACAAGTTCGCCACGATCATGAGGGAAGAACTCAAGGTCAAGCAGGTTGATAACCTGAAGGAGATGCTCTCAATGATAGATGCCGTTATGATTGAATCTGTTGATGGCAGTGTCCATTACGAGCGGGCGCTCCCGTTCGTTGATGCTTGCATCCCAACATTCATAGACAAGCCGTTCACATGCTCGCTTGAGCAAGCGAAGAAGTTAGCAGAGTTGGCAGAACAAAAGAATGTGCCGATCTTCACATCTTCATCGTTGCGCTACGCGCTTGAAGTGCAACACCTGAAGGAGCGAGAAGAAGAGTTTGGCAAAGTCAACGGTGTAGAAGCATACAGTCCAGCTCCATACCATGAGCGCAACCCGGGTTTGTTCCATTACGGCATTCATGCTGTTGAAACGCTTTATGCGCTCATGGGGAAAGGCTGTGATAAAGTTTGGTGTGTATGGCAAGAGGATGCCGAAGTAGTTGTTGGAGCATGGTCAGATGGACGCATTGGTTCAATAAGAGGCATAAGAGCTGGTGCGCTTGGGTATGGCTTCACAGCTTTTTGCGAACGCAAGATATATTCTGCAAACATCGACACTCGTTTCATTTACCGTGAACTGCTCAAGCGCGTTGTGGAAATGTTCCAAACAAAGAAGCCGCCGATTGATATCTCTGAGAGCTTGGAGATCGTTGCCTTCATTGAAGCTGCGATCCGTTCCAGGCATTGTAGTGGTATGCCCCAACCAGTTGTAGTGTGATGCTCTTTGAGAGGTCGTTCGCATAACCCTGAGTAAGGAGGTGCCTTCATGCGCATCATCCTCTACACAGGAAAAGGTGGTGTTGGGAAAACAACCATAAGTGCAGCCACAGCACTTCTTTGTGCAGAGCTTGGCTACAAGACTTTGGTTATGAGCACTGACCCAGCCCACTCGCTATCGGATTCCTTCGATATGCCACTTGGAGGCAAGCCAGTTAAGATATGCGAGCGTCTGTGGGGCATGGAAATAGACCCGTTCATTGAGATTGAGGAAAATTGGGCAGCTGCAAAAGATTACCTTACGGCTCTTTTTAGTTCTCAGGGCTTGGATGAGGTTGCAGCTGAGGAGTTGGCTATCCTGCCGGGGATGGACGAGTTGTTCAGCCTGCTGAAGGTGAAGGGCTTCTACGAGAGCGGTGAATTTGATGTGCTCATCGTTGATTGTGCTCCAACTGGAGCAACAATTCGCTTGCTCAACTTCCCAGAGGTCCTGCAGTGGTATATGAGGAAGCTGTTTCCGGTCGAGAGGTATGTTGTGAGCACGATACGAAAGTTTAAGCGCGAGATCTTTTCGGTCCCGTTACCCGATGAAGCAGTTTTTGAGACAGTCCAGCGCGTGTATTCGAATGTGGATGAGATGCGTGACATCCTCCTCAATTCAAAGGTCACAACGATAAGGCTTGTGCTCAATCCCGAGAAGATGGTTATCCAAGAGACGAGGCGGGCATACACTTACCTCAACCTTTTTGGCTTCCACACCGATGCCATAGTCGCAAATAAAGTTCTGCCCGATGAAGTAACCGATGCATACTTCGACGAGTGGAAGAAAGCGCAACAGGGCTATTTGGAGGAGGTGGAGGCATCGTTTCCGAACTTGCCTATCTTCAAAGTGCAGTTTTACGAGCATGAAGTTGTTGGGCTTGAGAGGCTGCGCAGGATGGCTCACGACATATTTGGCGACGAAGACCCAACGCGTATCTTCGGCGTTGATGAACCGATGCAGGTGGTGAAGGAGAAAAACACTTATAAGCTCATCCTGAGCTTGCCCTTCACAACGCGAAAGGATATTGAGCTTTATCAAAAGGGAGACGAGCTGATAGTGAAGGTGGGCAACTTCAAGCGCAATCTCATTCTCCCGATGACGCTTGCTCGCCTTGAAGTGGCTGGCGCAAAATTCGTCGAAGGAGAACTACACATTCACTTCGTTAGCAAAAGCAGGAAGCATACCGAAGCTTAGTTGGGTTCACTCATTGAATGGTCAAGCGCCAAGCCCGCCAGCTCCTCTCCTGATGCCTCTCTCCCTCTCTATCTTTTGTTGGTAACCGCTTTCCCTGTAGGCTGTAATTGGGTCAAGTGGCACACCCATCTCCTCACGCACAACCATTAGGAGTGGTGTCACATCGGTGTTGAACGCTTCTTGAAGAATTTGTTCAGCCATCACCACATCGCACTTATCTTGAGCCTCCATAAGTTTCCCCCTCGGTATTAAGAGCGCTTTTGCATATGCGGTGTGGATGTTCACGACCGTCTGGATCATCTCCTCGATCTTCGGTTTGATGTTCGCTGCTTGGTCAATCATGTATGCGAAGCTCATCCCCTCTTCCTCAGCTGCGATAAGCTCTTTGAAGATGAGGAAAAGCTCGTAAGGGTTGATAGAGCCGGCGGTGAGGTCATCGTCAGCATATTTCCTGTTGTTGAAATGGAAGCCACCGAGCTTCCCCTCGTCGATTAGGAATGCAACTATGTGCTCAATGTTTGTGCCCTGTGGGTGGTGTCCGAGGTCAACGAGCACCTTCGCCTTCTCACCGCACTTCTGAGAAAGCACATAAGCCATGCCCCAATCTGCGATGTCGGTGTGATAAAACGCTGGCTCGAAGAATTTGTATTCGATTAGCATTGTCATGTCTTCCGGTAACGCCCTTGATATCTCGATCAAGCACTCCGTCATGCGCTGTTTCCTTCTTCGGAAATCATCCTGCCCCGGGTGGTTTGTTCCATCGGCAAACCATAAGCTTAAGGTTTTTGAGCCCACCTTCTTTGCTATCTCGATTGAGTCAAGGATGTGTTGGACGGCTCTCCTTCTGATGTTTGCGTCTGGGTTAGCTATGCTACCGAATTTGTAGCATTGGTCTTGAAACACATTCGGGTTAACAGCACCGATGCTCAAACCCAATTCCTGTGCGTATTCTTTAACCCCGTCCACCTTGCCATCTGGGAAATCCCAAAGGACATGCACCGCCACCGATGGCGCTATCCCAGTCAGCTTGTGGACTTGAGCTGCATCCTCAAGCTTCTCGTAGATGGTAACAGCTGCACCAGGTTGATAGAAGACGCCAAAGCGAGTTCCAGAGTCAGCGTAAGCCCACGAAGGCGTCTCAACTTTGAATGACTTTAACTTCTCCTTCACCCACTCAACATCGATCCCGTTCTCGTAAAGCCTTTCTGCGAGCAGTTTGTATTCTTCCTTATACCGCCGAACCATTTCCTTCACCTCCGATTTCGAGTTTGCTTCAGCTACTAAGCAAGCCCTTCAAGAACGAATTAGCCAGCACCCACCCTTCGTTTTCCTTAGATCTTAAAGGTGCTGTTGTGTGGTTTAGGGTGAGTGCTGGCTTGCGTTAAGGTTTACCTTCAAGCTTACCTTTCGAACGCAGCTTCAAACCTTATCTCCGATGGCTTGAACTGAAGCTTTCGGACGAACTCGCAAGCTTCCTTTGCGCCATGTTCCCTGTCCATGCCACTGTCTTCCCATTCAACGGAGAGGGGGCCGTTGTATCCGATGTTGTTAAGAGCTCTGATTATCTCTTCGAAGTTGATTCTGCCTCTTCCGGGTGAGCGGAAGTCCCAACCCCTTCTCGGGTCTCCGAATGGCAAGTGAGATGATAGTATGCCACTGCGCCCGTCGAGCGTTACGATGGCGTCCTTAACATGCATGTGGAAGATGCGGTCTGGGAACTCGTAAATGAACTTTACAGGATCAACGCCCTGCCAGTGTAAGTGGCTCGGATCGAAGTTGAATCCGAACGCCGGGTGGTAATCAACAGCTTCAAGTGCCTTCCTTGCGGTGTGCAAGTCGAAGGCTATCTCGGTTGGGTGAACTTCAAGCGCAAACTTCACACCGCATGCTTCAAACTCGTCCAAGATCGGCTTCCATGTCTCGGCGAACTTCTTGAAACCGTCTTCGATCATCTGTGGAGGGACTGGCGGGAATGGATAGACGAGATGCCATATCGGTGAACCTGTGAATCCGTTAACCACCTGAACGCCCAAGTTCTTTGCAGCCCTCGCTGTGAGCTTCATCTCTTCGATAGCCCTCTCACGCACACCGTTCGGGTCGCCATCTCCCCAAACATGCGGTGGCAGGATAGCCTTGTGGCGCTCATCGATTGGGTCAAGCACAGCCTGCCCCACCAAGTGGTTGCTTATAGCCCACACATTCAAACCATACCTTGCCAGCAGTTGCTTTCTCTCCTCACAGTAGTTTTTATCCTCAGCAGCCTTCCGCACATCCAAGTGATCACCCCAGCATGCGAGCTCAAGACCATCGTAACCCCACTCACTCGCCTTCCTTGCGAGTGTCTCAAGAGGCATATCAGCCCACTGACCCGTGAACAATGTCACTGGGCGCATCCTTTCCACCTCCCCTTTCAGATGTTATGGTTGTTTGGTTTTGCTTGCCGATAAATATGATACGCCGTGTCGGGCGCTTTGTCAAACGCGCTTTTCAATAGATGCGCAACTGTTTGTTTGATTAGGTGAATGCATCCCAATCAAGCTGTTGGGTGGCATGCGTGCTGTGCTTTACAACGAACAATTTTGCGTTAAACTAATGTTGCGGTTGCGTTGCAGTGGTCTCATGAGTGAAGCGTTATCGTTCATCCACTTCAGTTGTTGGCGATGGTGCTCTTGAAGACCACAAGGAGCGCAAAAGTCCGAATGGTGCGTCACAAGGAGAATAACGCGTTATCATGGTGGTCAGTCAGAGGGGTTGAAAGGCAGTCAACGGCAAGGTGGAGCAGAGCACCATAGAAACGCCTTGATGCGGGTGACTGCCTTTCAATCGCCCCTCTGGCTTTGCCAGAGGGGCAAATTTTTAGTAGGGCAAAATGAGGCAGAAGGTGATGAGACGATGCCGACGATGAATCAGATTGTGAGGGGCGCTCGTAAACCAAAGAAGTATCGCTCGAAGACACCAGCGTTAAAATACAGATACAACGCATTGAAGGGGAAAGTGGTGTATGACCCGCAAGGCGCGCCCATGTTGCGTGGCGTTTGCCTTGTTGTGCGAACGATGACCCCGAAGAAACCAAACTCAGCATTGCGCAAGATAGCGAAGGTGCGTTTGAGCAACAGGCGCGTCATCACGGCTTACATACCGGGGATAGGTCACAACCTGCAGGAGCACAGTGTTGTGCTTGTTAGGGGTGGACGAGTGAAGGATCTTCCGGGCATACGATACAAGATCATAAGGGGAGCGCTTGACTGCGCTGGTGTTGAAGGGCGAAGAAAGGCACGCTCAGTTTATGGTGCGAAGCGCCCGAAGTCTTAATTTGATGTTACGAATTCGAGAAAGAGGTGAAGCGGTAAAATGCCGAGGCGAGAACCAGTTCCACCGAGAGAGATACCACCAGATCCCGTCTACGGAAGCGTGCTCATTCACAAGCTGATCAACCAGATCATGCGCAAAGGGAAGAAAAGCATCGCCGAGAAAATAGTTTATGGTTCGCTATTGCTGATACACCAGCGCACTAAGCGCAATCCGCTCGACATCCTTGCGGACGCCATAAGGAATGTCATGCCAGTTGTTGAAGTCCGTCCAAGGCGAGTTGGCGGTGCAACATACCAAGTGCCGATGGAAGTTCGCCCAACAAGGCGAGTTAGCTTAGCACTGCGATGGCTCGCACAGGCAGCAAGGCAACGGAAGGGAAAAACAATGGCTCACAGGCTTGCAGATGAAATAATCGATGCATCCAATAACCAAGGTGGAGCCGTGAGGATAAAAGAAGAAGTCCACAGGATAGCTGAAGCGAACAGGGCGTTCGCACATTACCGATGGTTCTAATGTCGGAGAGACGGTGGTATGTTATGAGCAAGGCAGAAGAAGTAGTGCCACTTGAAAGGACAAGGAACATAGGCATAGTCGCCCATATAGATGCGGGTAAAACAACGACTACAGAGAGGATTCTGTTTTACACAGGGCGTGTCCATCGCATCGGGGAAGTGGATGAGGGAACTGCAACTATGGATTGGATGCAGCAGGAAAAGGAGAGGGGCATTACCATAACTTCAGCAGCAACAACATGCTACTGGAGAAGGAAAGTAAATGGCGAAGAGAAACTGTTCAGGATAAACCTTATTGATACGCCCGGGCATGTGGATTTTACAGTTGAAGTTGAGAGGTCGTTGAGAGTCCTTGATGGCGCTGTGGTTATCTTATGCGGAGTTGGTGGAGTGCAACCGCAGACTGAAACAGTCTGGCGGCAGGCAAACAAATACAGTGTGCCGAGGATCGCTTACATAAACAAGCTTGACAGGACAGGGGCTGACTTTCACTCGGTAGTTCACCAGATGCGCGAACGCTTGAAATGTAAGGCTGTCCTCGTTCAGATACCTATTGGGCAGGAAGAGGACTTCAAAGGCGTTGTAGACCTCGTTGAATATGAGGCTGTCTACTGGGAAGACGAGCTTGGAACTGTGATCCGCAGGTGTGCTATACCAGAAAGCATAGAGCCTATTGCTGAGATCTTTAGAAAAGCCTTGATTGAGTGGATTGCTGAGGTAGATGATGAAGTGCTCGAGACATACCTTGAGGAGGGAACAGTCCAACCGCAGGTTCTTAGAAATGCCATAAGAAGGCACACGCTAAATGGGACAATCGTTCCAGTCCTTTGTGGTGCGAGCCTCCAAAACAAAGGTGTTCAACCGCTACTTGATGCCATAGTTGATTATTTGCCATCACCTTTGGATATAGGTTTTGTTGAAGGCGTCGACCCAAAGACGGGGGAGAAAATAAGGAGGCGTTTGGTCAAAGAAGAGCCATTTTGTGCATTGGCTTTCAAGATACAAACAGACCCGTATGTTGGACGATCAACATATGTTCGTGTTTACAGCGGCGCAGTTAAAGCGGGAGATGTAGTTTACAACTTCTCAAGAGATTGCAAGGAGCGAGTATCGCGGATATTGCGCATGCATGCCAATTATAGGGAAGAAGTTGATGAAGCGGTTGCGGGAGACATCGTTGCGTTGGTTGGTCTGAAAAATACATTCACTGGGGACACAATAGGAGATGTAAAGCATCCAATTTTGCTTGAACATATAGAGTTTCCAGAGCCTGTGATTATGAAGGCTGTTGAGCCAAAGACGAAGGCTGAAGAAGAAAAGTTGATGCAGGCACTCCAAAAGCTTGTTCACGAGGATCCAACACTTTTGCTAAAATTTGACAAGGAGACTGGTCAAACTATATTGGCTGGTATGGGCGAACTCCATCTTGAGATAGCCGAAGATAGATTACGAAGGGAATTTGGAGTGGAAGCAAGGTTCGGACAGCCTCAAGTTGCCTATCAAGAAACAGTTCTTAGTTCTGCTGTGGGAGAGGGCAAATATATCCGTCAGACAGGCGGGAAAGGGCAGTATGGGCATGTGGTTCTGTTGGTGGAACCGAGGAAGGGAAAGGGGTTGGAGTTCGAAAATATGATAAAAGGTGGAGTAATTCCCGATATTTTCATTCCGGCGATTGAAGCTGGTGTCAAGGAAGCTGCCGATAGAGGCGTTTTAGCTGGGTATCCCGTTGTAGATGTCAAAGTTTCCCTAATCGATGGCTCCTATCATGAGGTCGATTCGTCCGAAATTGCGTTTAAACTCGCTGCAATGATGGCTTTCAAAAACGCTTGTAGGAAAGCCAAAATGACTCTCCTTGAGCCGATAATGAAACTTGAGATCATAACTCCGAAGGAGTATATTGGGGATGTTTTGGCGGATTTGAATTCAAGAAGGGCATCGATAAAAGGCATGAGGGAAGGCGTTGGAGAGGTGTATATTATTGACGCAGAAGTTCCTTTAGCTGAGGTTTTTGGCTACGCTACACAGCTTCGTTCGTTGACACAAGGGAGGGCAATCTATACAATGGAACCAAGCCACTACGCTGTGGTTCCTCAGGATGTGGCTAAACAAATCATACAGAAGCGTGGTTATGGTTCTCTTGACATCTATTTGCCCATGATGGATAGCGAAGCTATTGGCACCAGAACTTGACAAATGGGGGGAGAAAATGGGACATGCCTGCTGAACGCATCCGCATAAAATTGAAAGCGTTTGATCACAAGTTGATAGATAAATCAGCTCAAGATATCGTTAGGGTTGCCCGAGAAACTGGGGCAAAAGTGCGTGGACCTATACCGTTACCAACTGATAGGAAAGTTTGGTGTGTCATTCGGTCACCGTTTATTGACAAAGAATCTATGGAGCATTTTGAAATGAGAATCCACAAACGGCTGATTGATGTGATCGGAGCAACACCCAAAACTATTGAAGAACTTAGCAAACTTGATTTGCCAAGTGGAGTGGATATCGAAATCAAACTATAAACGGGGGATCTGAAATGGGTGCGCCAATCAAGGCAATAATTGGACGAAAAGTTGGTATGACTTCCATTTTTTCGCCTGATGGACAACATATACCTGTGACAGTGATACAGGCAGGTCCATGCTATGTTGTTCAAAGGAAAACCATCCAAAAAGATGGGTATTCCGCCATTCAAGTTGGCTATCTGCCAGTCAGAGAACGGAAGGTAAACAAACCATTGTTAGGTCACTTCAAAAAAGCGCGGCTACAACCTATGCGCTTTTTGTGCGAGTTTCGTGTCCCTGAGGAAATGGATATTGAAGTTGGGACAGAAATAACAGTTGAGGCATTTGAACCGGGAGATGTCGTGAAAGTGACTGGGACTTCAAAAGGTAGGGGATTTGCTGGTGTGATGAAACGATGGGGCATGAGCGGACAGAGGGATTCGCACGGCTCAAGGTATCATCGTCAACCTGCGTCACTTGGACCCCAAGGTCCTCAGCGGGTCTTCAAAGGTCACCGAATGCCTGGCAGATATGGAGGAAAAACGGTGACAATTCGGGGCTTAAAAGTTGTGGATGTCGACCCCAAAAACCATCTGTTGTTGATAAAGGGAAGCGTGCCCGGGTGGAGAGGGAGTTTGGTTAAAATACAGGCAGAAAAGTAGGTGAATACGCATGGATATCCCAGTGTATAACATTCAGGGTGAAAAAGTTGGAGTTTACACTATACCAGATGAATGGTTAAATGTCAAGATAAATAAGGCGTTAATACACCAAGTCATTGTATCGCATCTGTCAAACAAACGACAAGGAACTCATTCAACGAAGACAAGGGGTGAAGTTAGAGGCGGAGGTAGAAAGCCTTGGCCTCAAAAGGGAACAGGAAGAGCAAGACAGGGTTCGATTAGAGCTCCGCAATGGCGTGGTGGTGGGAAGGTTCATACTCCAAAGCCGCTTGACTGGGATATGAAAATTAACAAACAAATGCGAAAACAAGCGATAAAATTTGCTTGGATTGACAAGATAAGGAGTGGTAATGTTGTGCTGATTGACAATTTGGCTTTTGAGGAACCTAAAACGAAACGGATGTATCAACTCCTTCAAAAATTGGGTATAGCCGGCAACAAAGTTTTGCTACTCATGAGGGACTTTGACGAAAATGTCTATTTATCCGCGAGAAACTTGCAAAATGTATACATGTTGCCATATTATCAACCATCTGCATACGATTTGATCAATGCCGAAAAAATATTGACAACATGTGATGCAATGGATGCCATAAAGGAGAGGATTGCACCATGACCAATATCCGTAGAGACCCAACTAACATAGTAATTTGCCCAGTATTGACGGAAAAAAGTGCAAGGCTTGCTGCCGAGTTGAATCAATACACATTCAAAGTGAGATTAGATGCAACAAAGCCAGAAATTAAGCAAGCTATTGAGAAGTTGTTTGATGTTGATGTTGAGTGGGTTAATACGATGATTGTAAAAGGAAAGCAAAAAGGATTAAGATGGCTGAATCGCGGGAGAACACCAAGGTGGAAAAAAGCCATAGTGAAGGTTAAGGAAGGGCAAAAAATAGAGCTGTTTGAGGTTTAATTTGGAGGGATGGGTATGCCAATAAAGCTTAAGAAGCCAGTCACACCGGGGCAAAGGTTCATGACGGTTTCAACTTTTGAAGAAATAACGAAGGAAGAGCCAGAGAAATCATTGATTGAGCCACTGAAAAAGCATGCTGGGCGGAATAATCAAGGGAAGGTTACAGTTCGCTTCAGAGGCGGGGGAAACAAGAGGTTCTACCGCATAATTGACTTCAAAAGGGACAAAGATAACATTCCCGCAAAAGTTATAGCAATTGAGTATGACCCAAACAGATCTGCAAGGATCGCACTGCTTGAATATGCAGACGGGGAGAGACGATACATTTTGTGGCCTGAAGGGGTAAAAGTTGGGGACATACTCATGTCTGGGGAGAATGCAGAGATACGCCCAGGAAATGCTCTACCACTTGAAAAAATTCCCGACGGAACTTTTATCCACAATATTGAACTTGAACCAGGAAAAGGAGGGCAACTTGTAAGGGCAGCAGGCACAGCAGCACAGCTTATGGCAAAAGAAGGCAAGTATGCTCATGTCAAACTGCCATCTGGAGAGGTTCGTTTGATCAATATCAAGTGCAAAGCTACAATTGGCAGGGTCGGAAATGTTGACCATGAGTTAATTGTGATAGGAAAAGCTGGTCGAGCAAGGCATATGGGCTGGAGACCGCATGTGAGAGGTAAAGCTATGAATGTTGACGACCATCCACATGGTGGAGGAGAGGGGAAAGCACCAATCGGTATGCCTGCTCCGAAATCGCCATGGGGATGGATAACTTTGGGTGTGAAAACAAGGAAGCCAAGAAAGCCTTCAAACAAGCTCATAGTTAAGAGAAGAAGGATCGGATATGGTGACAGGAGATTGAAAGAGCAAAGATAACCTTGACAGGAGGTGAGCGGAGTGGGACGCTCTTTGAAGAAAGGTCCATATTGTGACCCAAAACTTCTAGAAAAAATAAGGGAGATGAACCGCACGGGGGCTAAGCAAGTCATAAAGACATGGTCACGACGCTCAACAATTTTCCCAGAAATGGTGGGGCATACCATAGCAGTTTATGATGGAAGAAAGCATGTTCCCGTTTACATTACTGAAGCAATGGTGGGGCATAAACTCGGCGAATTTGCTCCTACAAGGGGGCACAGAAAGCATGGCGAACCTACAGAGCGTTCGACAGCATTGAAGTAGGAAGGGTGAATCACAATGAACGAGGTAGAAAACGAAGTCAAAAGGGAAGTGAGGAGCGTTGGACGCTATATCCGTGTCTCTCCAAGGAAGGCTCGCAGGGTAGCTGAGTTGATCAAGGGAAAGCAAGTTGAAGAAGCTGCAAATATTTTGTTAATGACTCCGTCGAAGCCTGCAAGGTATATTTACAAATTGCTTAAATGTGCCATCGGAAACGCCGAAAACGATTATAACCTTGATGTCGAGAGATTGTATGTGGCAAATGTCATCGTAGACCAAGGTCCGATGCTGAAGCGCTGGATACCAAGGGCAAGAGGCAGAGCAGACAGGATACGCAAACGAACGAGCCATATAACAGTGGTGATTGAATCAAAGGAGGAATGATGCTAATAACATTCGAAAATGCAGAAAAGAGATGCAATGAGAGCACTCCATTTAACTGATGCGTGAAAAGTAAACTTGGAAAATTTATGGTAAAATTTGGAAAGTAAGGAGGAGAGGAATATGGGGCAAAAAGTTAACCCTATTGGGCTTAGAATCGGAATAAATAAGGAATGGCAAAGTAAATGGTTTGCAGATAGGCAATACAGGGAATATCTATGCGAGGATTTGAAAATACGAGATTATATCAAACAGCAATTCAAAAACGCAGGAATACCTAAAATTGAGATTGAACGAAAATCAAAGCTTGTCATAATAACGATATGGGCAGCGCGCCCGGGGATGGTTATCGGGCACGGAGGCAGAGGAATTGAGCAATTGAGGCAAGAACTGACGAAAATGACGGGGCGTGAAATTCACATCACTGTTAAAGAGGTTGAAAATCCTGAATTAGAAGCTCAACTCGTTGCCGAGAACATAGCTCAGCAGATTGAAAGACGCATTTCTTGGCGAAGGGCAATGCGTCAAGCTATTTTGAGGGCAATGAATGCTGGCGCTCAGGGCATAAAAGTAACCGTTGGCGGAAGACTTGGCGGGATTGAGCTTGCAAGGGACGAAACTTTGATGGAAGGCAAGCTCCCGTTGCATACCCTTAGAGCCGATATTGACTACGGATTTGCCGAAGCTAAGACGAAATACGGGATGATAGGTGTTCATGTGTGGATTTATCGCGGAGACATCATAGAAAAAGCCGAGGAAAAGTTGGTGCTCGCAGCGAAAGCTGGAAAGCCTATATCGCCTCGCCTTATTGTTGCTACAACCGAGCTTGAGGGGGAGATTGAAGATGTTACAGCCGAGGAGGCGTAAATATCGCAAGGAACAACGAGGAACATGCAAAGGGAAAGCGACAAGGATAAACACGATTGTTGAGGGTAACTTTGCCTTACAGGCTATTGAACCTGGTTGGGTGACTGCTCGTCAAATAGAAGCAGCAAGAATAGCAATCGCAAATTATGTTAGAAGGGAAGCAAAAATATGGATTCGCATTTTCCCGTATAAACCAGTGACAAAGAAGCCAACGGAAAGTAGGATGGGTGGAGGTAAGGGAGACCCTGAAGAATATGTGGCTGTTGTTAAGAGAGGGACAATATTGCTTGAAGTTGGTGGAATTTCAAGTGATACGGCTATAGAAGCGTTGAGGCGTGCTTCTCATAAATTACCAATAAAAACTCGCATTGTTTCGAAAGAGGTGTTACCTCATGCCGGATGAAAAACGCCGTGAGGAATTGCAAAGGCTTAGGCAATTACCAACTCAAGAGTTAATAAAAGAGCTCGAAGAAACGAGGAAGGAATTGTTCTTAACGAGAGCACAAATAGCCACATTTAGCCAAACTAATGTTGCTCGCGTGAAAACTCTCAAGAAAAAAGTCGCACGGATTCTTACAATACTGCGAGAAAGAGAGTTGCTTGGAATTGAGTAGTTTCGGTCAAAATTGCTCAGAAAGGAGTGCTGAGTGAATGAGTGAGCAAAGGGGGAAGAGGAAAAGAAGGATCGGGGTTGTTGTAAGCGATAAGATGGATAAAACAGTTGTTGTTGTCGTTGAAAGGTTAGTGCGTCATCCTTTATACAAAAAAGTTTTGCGAAGGAGAAAAAAGTATTATGCTCATGACGAGAATAATGAATGCAAAATTGGTGACATTGTGGAAATTATGGAGACAAGACCGCTAAGCAAGTTGAAGCGCTGGCGAGTCGTGCGAATAATTGAGAGGGCGAAGACAGTAGCGCCTCTTGTTGACAAAGAAGTTGTTGAAGAAACTGCAGTGGCTCCACCAGAGCTTGCAACCCCCTCCGAGCAAACAGAACAGGAAGTTGACGAAAACAGGGGGTGAAGTGTTGTGGAATTGATTAGACCTGAAATGATAAGGAATATCGCCCTGATTGGGCAAGGTGGTTCAGGTAAAACAACATTGGCTGACGCTATGTTGTGGGTGACAAATGCTGTTGACAGGCAGGGAAGAGTAGAGAAAGGAACAAGTGTTTTTGACTATGAAGAGGACGAAAAACAAAGGCAACATAGTATAAACCTTGCAGTCGGGCATTGCGAGTGGGATGGTGTTTTGATCAACATAATTGACACTCCCGGTGGCATCGATTTCGTTGGGGATGCATATGCAGCTTTGAGAGTTGTTGACGGTGTTATTGCAGTGATAGATGCTGGTGGAGGAGTAGAGTTCCAACTTGAAAGATTGTGGGCAAAGGCAAGTGAATATGGGCTTTCGAAAATAATTTTCGTGACGAAAATGGACAGCGAAAAGGCGGATTTTGAGATTGTGGTTTCCCAAGCCAAAGAAAGGCTAAAAACAAATATAATCCCGTTAACCATCCCAGTTGGGCAACGCTCAGAGTTCAAAGGAGTTGTCGATGTTTTGACGGGGAAGGTGTTCACATTTGACAAAGGTGACCATAGTGCTGGCGAGGAGATGATTGGGGAAGTTGAGGGAAAATTGGAGAAATATAGAGAACAGTTGGTAGAGGTGGCAGCTGAAAGTAGTGATGAGTTGCTTGAAAAATACATTGAGGGAAAGGAATTAACGGGAGAGGAGATTGAAAAAGGGTTGATGAATGCCATATTTGCTGGCTTGGTGATACCTCTTTTCTGTGGGTCAGCTACTCAGTGCATTGGCATTTCATGCTTACTTAATGCTATTGTAAAGTTTATGCCATCGCCAGTTCAGCGCCAACCAGTTGAGGCTAAAACGCTGGATGGTGAGAAGACAGTTAAGCTGAATGCTGACCCTGAGGGTGAGTTTGTTGCATTGGTTTTCAAGACGGTGTCTGATCCATATGTTGGAAGAATCAACTACTTTCGTGTGTTTTCTGGGACGGTTACATCAGATTCCTTTGTATTCAATGCGAACGAAGGTAGGAGGGAAAGGGTAGGACAGTTGTTCATACCTCAGGGTAAAAGCCTTGAATCAGTTGGGATGGTTCGTGCAGGGCAGATTGCAGCTGTTGCCAAGCTTGAGATAACACGCACAGGGCACACACTTTGTGATGAATCACATCCAGTTTTGCTTCCACCGATAGAATTTCCAACACCAGTGATGGAACTCGCAGTCCACCCTAAGACAAGGGGAGATGAAGATAAACTGCTAAGTGGCTTACAAAAATTGCGGGAGGAAGATGGAGCTTTCAAATGGTATAGGAACAATGAAACTGGCGAGACAATCATTGCAGGTTTGGGCGATTTGCACCTTGAAGTAGCAGTTGAGCGGTTGAAGCGCAAATTCGGCGCCGATGTTGAGGTTACTTTGCCCAAAATACCGTATAAGGAAACGATACGGAAGAAAGGACGAAGCGAAGGGAGATACATACGCCAAACTGGCGGGCGAGGGCAGTATGGTGTTGTTTGGCTCGAAATAGAGCCTTTGGAAAGGGGCAAAGGCTTTGAGTTTGTGGATGCCATAGTCGGAGGCGTTATACCAAGTAAGTTTATCCCTTCCGTTGAAAAAGGGGTAATTGAGGCAATGCAGCAAGGTGTTCTTTCAGGATATCCAGTTGTGGATGTGAAAGTTACACTTTTTGATGGCAAGTATCACGAAGTGGACTCATCAGACATAGCGTTTAAGAATGCAGGTAGCATTGCTTTCCGCAATGCCATGCTTCAGTGCGATCCTTACTTGCTTGAGCCGATAATGGAAGTTGAGATAATAGTGCCAGAGGAAAACATGGGAGATATAATTGGGGATTTGACGAGCAAAAGGGGTAGAATCTTAGGTATGGAAGCGATAGATGGGATGCAGAAGATCCGTGCTTTAGTCCCACTTGCAGAAATGCAAAGATATGCAGCCACTTTGCGGTCCTTAACGAGGGGTCGTGGTCAATATTCCATGAAGTTTTCTCACTACGAGGAAGTTCCACCTCATCTGGCTGAGAAAATAATCGCTGAATCTAAGAAAAAAGAGGAACAAAAGTGAAGGGTGAGGAGCCATGATAATGCCACAAACAAGGCTTAAAGTCGCTGATAACTCTGGGGCAAGGGAAATAATGTGCATTCGTGTCTTGAAAGGTGGGAGTAGTAGATATGGCAATATTGGGGATGTGATTGTTGCTTCTGTCAAAGACGCTGTTCCTGGGGCTGCTGTTTCAAAGGGCGATGTGGTGAAAGCTGTTATTGTGCGCACAAAATATGGAATTAGGCGGGCGGATGGGTCATATTTGCGGTTTGATGAAAACGCAGCAGTTATTGTTGACCACCAAAATAATCCGATAGGAACGAGAGTGTTTGGACCAGTAGCAAGGGAGTTGCGAGATAAGCAATTTCTGAAGATAATCTCCCTCGCACCTGAAGTTGTTTGAGGTGATCAAAATGCCAAGTATGGGCATAAAAACTGGGGATACTGTTGTAGTGATCTCTGGGGTTGACAAGGGAAAAAGAGGGAAAGTTATAAAAGCTATGCCGAGGGAAGGGAAAGTTGTAGTGGAAGGGGTTAACCTGCGTTGGAAACATCAGAGATTTCAAAGGACGAGAACAATGCAGGTCCAAAGTGGGCGTATCCAAGTTCCTTTGCCAATACCAAGATGCAAAGTTATGCTTGTATGCCCTCGCTGTGATAACCCAACACGGATAAAGAAAGTGTTTTTGCCAGATGGAAGGAAAGTGCGTGCTTGCAAAAAATGCGGTGAATTAATTGACGAATGAGGTGGATGAAAGGTGTCCGCAGGAGGCTATAAACCACGGTTGAAAGAAAAATGGGAAAAGGAAGTTGTTCCGCTTCTGATGAAGCAGTTTGGATACAAGAATGTCATGCAAGTTCCCAAACCCGTTAAAGTAGTGATAAATGTGGGGGTTGGAGACGCAAAAGAAGATACGAAATACTTGGACTCAACCATAAAGGAGCTCTCAATGATAACTGGTCAAAAACCTGCTGTAAGGAGGGCTAAAAGGTCAATTGCTGGATTTAAGTTGCGAAAGGGTCAGCCAGTTGGATGTGTAGTGACACTGAGGCGAGCTCGCATGTGGGAGTTTCTTGATAGGTTGATCAACGCTGCTTTACCTCGTATTAGGGATTTTAAGGGGTTGCCTCCCGACGCTTTTGATGGGCATGGCAACTACAACATCGGAATCGAAGAACAGTTAATTTTCCCAGAAATAAGCTATGATGACATCGCTAAGGTGCGGGGGATGAACATCACTATAGTCACAAGCGCAAAGACCGATGAAGAGGCATTGGCTTTGCTCAAATCTCTTGGGATGCCTATCCGTGATGCTGGGAAATAAGTGCCGAGGTGAGGAAATATGCCGAGAAAGGCATTGGTAGTAAAGGCTCAAAAGGAGCCGAAGTTCAAAGTGAGAAAAGTGAATCGATGCACACGCTGTGGGCGGGCAAGAGCATATATTCGTCAATTCGGCTTATGCAGGATTTGTTTTAGAACACTCGCAAGCCAGGGGCTGATCCCGGGGGTTAAAAAAGCAAGTTGGTAAAACAATACTTTAACTGGGGGTGTTTGATTAAATGGTAGTTACTGATCCAATTGCCGATATGCTGATAAGAATCAAAAACGCATCGCAAGCCCGTCTAAGTAAAGTCCGCATACCCGCATCTAAGATAAAGCGAGAAATAGCCAGAGTTTTGAAAGAAGAAGGATATATTGCTGACTATAAGTTTATTCGTGATAACAAGCAAGGTATTTTGATCATTTACCTTCGCTATCTTGACGGAAAAAAGCCAGTAATAACAGGGGTTAAACGGATAAGCAAACCTGGAAGAAGGATTTATGTGAAAGCAAACGAAATACCAGTAGTGCAAAGTGGCTTAGGTATAGCATTGCTTTCAACATCCCAAGGCATAATGACTGATGCACAAGCTCGTAAAAAAGGCATCGGAGGCGAACTTTTGGCATATGTTTGGTAGTGTGTGGAGGGATGAGTAATGTCGAGGATTGGAAGGAAACCTATACCAATTCCCGAAGGTGTTAAGGTGGAAATCAATAACAATACTGTGGTCGTCGAAGGACCGAAGGGGAAACTTCAACAGTCCTTTCACCCGGACATGATAATTCGCTCGGAAAATGGTCAAATAATTGTAGAACGCCCATCGGATAACCGATTTCATCGCTCATTGCACGGTCTTACAAGGACTTTGATTGCCAACATGATCGAAGGCGTAACTAAAGGTTTTAGGAAAGTGCTTGAAGTTCGTGGCATGGGCTATAGAGTGGAATTAATAGGCGAAAACAAGTTGAGGCTAATGTTGGGATTCTCCCACCCTGTCGTCTTTGAAGCTCCGCAGGGTATAACATTCAATGTTGAATCCTTTACACCAACACAACAAAATCAATACTTATCAGCAAAAATAGTTGTTAATGGGATTGATAAACAACTCGTTGGAGATGTGGCTGCAAGAATAAGAGCTTTGCGTAAAGTTGAACCTTACAAAGGAAAAGGTATAAGATATGAGGACGAAGTTGTAAAATTGAAACCAGGTAAACAAGCTAAAGGTAAGTAAGCGAGGGATTACATATGGCGGTCAAGTATAAGACAAGAAAAGAGCGCAGACAAAGAAGGCATTGGCGAATAAGGAAGAAAATTTTTGGAACTCCAGAGAGACCACGATTATCGGTCTTTGGAAGCCTCAATCACATGTATGCGCAAATAATTGACGATACGAAAGGACATACTCTTGTTTCAGCATCAACTCTTGACAAGGAATTGAGGGGAAAGTTTAAGCATTCGGGAAACACAGAAGCTGCAAGAGAAGTAGGGAGGCTTATAGCCAAGAGAGCGATTGAAATGGGAATAAAAAAGGTTGTTTTTGATAGGGGAGGGCATGCCTACCACGGGCGTGTCAAAGCACTTGCAGAGGCTGCAAGGGAAGCCGGATTAGAATTTTAAAGGGGGAGTAAGGAAAAATGGACCTGCAATGGGAAGAAAAGCAGTATGAGGAAAAAGTCGTGGAAATTAGAAGGGTTTCTAAGACGCACAAGGGTGGTAAAAGACTCTCTTTTCGGGCGTTGGTTGTGGTTGGAGATGGCAAGGGGAGAGTGGGAGCTGCCATCGGGAAAGCTTTAACTGTTCCAGAAGCGGTCAGAAAAGCATATGAAAGAGCATGCAAAGAAATGTTTGAAGTCCCTTTAGTAGGTGACACAATACCCCATGAAGTGGTCGGGAAAGCATGCACAACGAAGGTTTTGTTGAAGCCAGCGAGTGCGGGCACTGGTGTTATTGCAAGTAGCCCTGTTAGGGCAGTGATGGATGTGCTCGGTGTCCGTAATGTATTGACAAAGACATTCGGTTCAAGAAATAAAGTGAACACTGTATGGGCAACGCTTGATGCCTTGAAACAATTGCGTTCGCCTGAAGAAGTTGCAAGAATCAGGGGGAAAAAATTGAGTGATCTACCAATACCAGCCAAAATACGAAGGAGGCTCGTCCAAAGTGAGTTTGCAGAGCAACAAATCCAAGAAGAAGTATCTAAAAATACGCCTAAAGAAGAGCCTGATAGGATACCCGAAGGACCAGAAGGCTACAGCGAAAGCGTTAGGATTGACCAGGATTAACCGCGTCGTTATAAAACCAGATAATCCATGTATTCGTGGGATGATAAGAAAGATACAACATCTTGTTGAAGTAAGCGAAGTTTAGTATAAATTGAAAGGAGTGTGTGATATGCTGTCGCTTAGTTCTCTGAAACCTCCTGCAGGAGCTAAGCATAAACGCAAACGAGTCGGCAGAGGTATAGCAGCGGGGCAAGGAAAGACATGTGGTCGTGGCACAAAAGGACAAAAAGCAAGGGAAAATGTCCCACCTTGGTTTGAAGGGGGACAGACACCGCTTTACAAAAGGGTGCCTAAATTGAGAGGCATATCAAAGAAAGCAATGCCAAGAGAACCGTTTCGCAAACACTATGCTATAGTGAATGTTAAGCAACTTGAGTGTTTTGAACCGTATACCGAAGTAACACCCGAGTTGTTGGTTGAAAAGGGTATAATTGACAAAATCGGGGATGGATTGCGTGTGCTTGGGGATGGTGAGTTGACGAAACCGCTTATAGTTAAAGCACACCACTTTAGCAAAACTGCGAAGCAAAAAATTGAAAAAGCTGGTGGGAAAGCTGAGGTGATCGCTTGATGCGATTGCTTGAAAACGCAAAAGCAGCATTGAAGTTACCAGATTTACGGGCAAGAGTAATTTTTGTATTCGCTATGTTCGCTGTTTATGCGTTTGGTGCTCATGTGCCAGTTCCTGGAGTTGATACCAAGGTATTGGGAGAAGCATTTGCTCAAGGTTTTGGTGGCGGGTTGTTGAAGTTAATAAATCTGTTTTCTGGTGGAGCATTGAAACGATTTTCCATATTCGCCCTTGGTATAATGCCCTACATAAATGCGTCAATTATAATGCAACTACTTGCTGTAGCTATACCGTCAATTGAGCAATGGCAAAAAGAAGGGGAGTGGGGGAGAAGAAGAATAGCTAAACTTACCCGTGTTTTAACCCTTATCTCTTCGGTTCTTCAAGGATGGGGCATTTTGTTCCTTTTCCAGCAAACTGGCGCGGTGAAAGATGTGAGCTTACTAAACTTAAACTGCTGGCGGATTGTTTTAACACTTGCTGCAGGCACTGCAGCATTAATGTGGATAGGCGAGCTTATAACGGAAAAAGGGATAGGAAACGGTGTTTCGCTGATCATATTTGCTGGGATAATGATGCGTTTGCCTACAGATGTTGCTCAGGTCTATGGTCTGCTCAGTTCAAGGGCGGTTGAGTGGACAAATGTGTTTATTTTACTTGGTTTCTTCGTGTTAACGGTGATGTTTATTGTGTTTGTTCAGCAAGCTGAAAGGCGCATTCCTGTTCAATATACTCGGAGAATAGTCGGAACAAGAATGATGGGAAGGACAAGCCATTTACCTCTGCGAGTAAATACAGCTGGAGTTATTCCTATAATTTTCGCAATATCGGTTGCCATGTTTCCGGGCACATTAACCTCAATGATACCGATATTTAGGCACGGCACAGTGGTAACTCTCCCGTTGATCGGTAAAATTGATATGGGGGCATTAGGAGCACAAATTAGGGAGATTTTTTACCCCGGGGGCAGTAACATCGGCTTATTGCTTTATTTTCTACTTGTGATTGCTTTTACATACTTTTACACAGCTGTTGTGTTAAATCCTTCAGATTTGGCAGATAACTTGAGAAAATGGGGAGGAGTTATCCCCGGCGTCAGACCGGGAGCACCCACTGTTCAATATATTGACAAAGTTTTGACAAGAATTACATTTGGAGGGGCTATTTTCCTCGGCATAATTGCCATCCTTGAGTTCCTTGTCCCACATTGGACTGGATTGCCATTATACGATATCGCAGGTGGAACTTCAATTTTGATAGTGGTTGGTGTAGCCCTTGAGACTATGCTTCAGCTCGAGGCTCAGTTGTTGTCTCGCCAGTATGAGAGGCTGATCAGATAGTGAAAGGGGCAAAATTGAGGCTTATTATCCTTGGACCACCCGGTTCGGGGAAGGGGACACAAGCTTCTATACTTGCACGGAAATATGGGTTGCTGTATCTTGCCACAGGGGATATATTTAGGGAGGAAATTAAACGAAAAACAGACTTAGGAAAGCAAGTCGAAGCCTACATGGCTCGTGGTGAACTTGTTCCTGATGAGCTGGTTATGGAAGTGATAAGAAAAAAACTTGAAAGCGGTTCTGATGGCTCAAAGATTGGCTTTATTCTTGATGGTTTTCCGAGGACTGAAAGGCAGGCAGAAGAACTTGACAAGTTGCTTAACGAAATAAACCTGAAATTATCGGCAGTTTTGCTAATTGATGTCCCAGATGAAGAGGTTGTTAAGCGCTTATCTGGCAGAAGGATTTGCGAAAAGTGTGGCGCAGTTTACCATGTTGAATATAATCCACCAAAAATAGAGGGAATTTGCGATATATGTGGAGGGAAACTGGTTCAACGCGAGGATGACAAGCCGGAGGTTGTCAGGAGACGCTTGCAAGTGTATCACGAGCAAACTGACCCAGTAATCTCATTTTACGAGAAAAGCAACCTTTTATATCGGGTAGACGGGCTGGGAGAAGTTGAAGAAGTGCATAGAAAAATTGAAGCTTTGTTGAAAATAATTTGTGATGATTGAAATGAAGAAGCTAAGGGTAAAGAGAAACAAAAACGGGATTTTGCTAAAAAGTCTTGAGGAAATAGAGCGGATGCGCATCGCAGGGATAATAGTCTATGGTGCGCTGAAAGAGATGGCTACTGCTGTTAAACCTGGGATTACTCCTTTGCAACTTGACAAGATAGCAGAAAGTTACATACGGGATAATGGAGCAATTCCGTCGTTTTTGGGATATAAAGGCTACCCGGCATCAACCTGTATTGCTGTTAACGACCGAGTAGTTCACGCAATACCTGACAATAATCCTTTGAAAGAAGGGGATATCGTTGGTCTTGATGTGGCAGCCTGTTGGGATGGATATCACGCTGATGCTGCTATTACAGTTGCAGTTGGCGAAATCAGCGATTTAGCTAAAAAATTAATAAAAGTTGCATCAAATGCCCTTTGGATTGGGATAAAAGAAATTTCATGTTCTAAATCGCTTCAACGCATGGGAACAGCAATTCAAAGCTATGTTGAAAAGGAGGGATTTCAAATAGTTCGTGACCTTGTAGGGCACGGTATAGGGAAAAATTTGCATGAAAAGCCAGAAGTTCCACATTACAAATCAAACATGCCCGATGTAAAGGTTGTCTCAGGAATGACATTTTGTATTGAGCCTATGGTAAATGTCGGAACTTACAAGGTAGCATATTTGAATGACGGATGGACTGTAGTGACAGCGGACGGAAGCCTTTCGGCTCATTTTGAGCATACTATTGCGATTGTTGACGATAGCGTAAGGATTTTAACCCTTGGTCCAAATGGCGAAAATGATTTGTGGGAAGTAGATTTTTGAAAGGAGGTGAGACTTGTTATGCCAAGAGAAAAGATAGAAGTTGAAGGAGTTGTAAAAGAATGCTTACCTAACGCTGTTTTCTGTGTGGAAATAGAAGGAGGGCATGAAGTTTTGGCGTATGTATCTGGGAAAATGAGGGTCAATTTTATTCGCATCGTCCCCGGCGACAGAGTAAAGGTTGAGTTATCGCCGCTCGACCCTAAGAGGGGGAGAATCATTTACCGGCTAAAGTAGCTTTAAAAGGGGTGAAAGTTGGATGAAAGTTAGACCTTCGATAAAGCGTATCTGTGATAAGTGTAAAATAGTTCGCAGAAAAGGAAAATACTATGTGATATGTGAAAATCCAAAGCACAAACAAAGACAAGGCAAATAGGAGGGATCAGAGATGGCTCGTATAGCTGGCGTCGAAATACCTGACAATAAGCGTGTAGAAATAGCATTAACCTACATATATGGCATTGGCAGATCAACAAGCCAAAAAATATTATCGGAGACAGGGGTATCCCCAGACAAACGGGTCAAAGATCTGACCGATGAAGAACTTGCCCGAATAAGGGATTACATTGACCGTAATTTGACAGTTGAGGGAGACTTGAGAAGGAAGGTAGCCGAAGATATAAAAAGGTTGATAGACATAAGGTGCTACCGTGGATTGAGGCACCTTAGAGGGTTGCCCGTTAGAGGGCAGAGAACACGCACAAATGCTCGCACTCGCAAAGGTCCGCGTAAGACCGTTGGCGCCAAGAAAGGGAGGAGGAAGTAGCCAAGCAAAATCTTAACCAGCGAGGTGTTAGGGATGGCACGGAAAGGAGGGCGCTCGAAGCCGAAGCGTAGAGGGATCACCCAAGCTATCGCTCATATTCAGTCAACTTTTAACAACACGATCGTCACGATCACAGATATGGAAGGAAACACATTATGCTGGGCAAGTGGGGGAACAGTAGGGTTCAAAGGAACTAAAAAAGGGACTCCATTTGCAGCTCAAATGGCAGCTCAAGCAGCTGGTAGGAAAGCATTAGACATGGGTGTTAAAACATTGCAAGTATATGTGAAAGGTCCAGGGGCAGGTAGGGAAACAGCGGTAAGGGCGCTTGAATCACTTGGATTTAAGATTGAATTTGTCAAGGATATAACGCCCGTCCCGCATGATGGATGTCGCCCTGCTGGCAGAAGGCGAGTATAATCAAGGGGGAATGAGCAAAATGGGTAGATATATCGGACCTGTATGCAGGTTATGCAGGCGTGAAGGGGTTAAGTTGTTTTTGAAGGGCAACAAGTGTCTGACCAAATGTGTGCTTGAGAAAAGACCATATCCTCCTGGAATTAACCCCGAATTGAAGCGTGCAAAAAAGCCAACAGATTATGGCTTAAGGTTAAGAGAAAAGCAACGCGCAAAGCGCATCTATAACATGACTGAAACACAATTTAAGCGTTTCTTTGAGCTGGCAAAAAAGCAGGCAAAAAGGACTGGAAAGCAAGTGGGAGAGCATTTGCTCCAGTTGCTCGAAAGAAGGCTGGATAATGTCGTATATCGTTTAGGGTTTGCGCTTTCGAGAAGGCATGCAAGGCAACTTGTCAGACATAGACATGTCATTGTCAATGATAGAGTGGTTGATATACCGTCATATTTAGTTGAGGTTGGCGATGTGATAAGAATTAGGGAAAAAAGTCGTGATATTCCAGAAATAAACGAAGCTATCGAGATAACTGGAAGTTGGTCAATTCCTCCTTGGTTGTCAAGAGATGTGAGTAAGTATGAAGGGCGTGTTTTAGCGCTTCCGACGCGTGATCAAATCGATGTGCCAGTGAATGAACAACTCATCGTGGAGTTTTACTCCCGATAGTATCAGGAGGCAGATGCGTGTGAGCTGGAAAATTGATCAAATAACACCAAAAATTAGGAAACTTGTGGATGAGGACAAATATGCCCGTTATGAAATTTCTCCGTTAGAACCTGGTTTCGGCATCACAGTTGGCAATGCTTTAAGGCGTGTATTGCTAAATGAGATAATAGGAGCAGCTGTCACATTTGTCAAGATTGATGGAGTTCTGCATGAGTATAGCACTATTCCGGGCGTTAGGGAAGATGTGATTGAATTGATCTTAAACATCAAAGAATTGGCAATTAAGATAACTGATACTGCCGATACATCAAAGCCTCAAAAGGCATTCATATCGGTTCGTGGTGAAGGAGAGGTCACAGGCGCTGATGTTCGTATGCCCTCTGGATACGAAGTTGTGAATCCCGAACTTCATATTGCGGAATTGACAGATGAAAGAGCGAAATTGAACATGGAATTGACAATAGAAGTCGGCAAGGGTTATGCCCCAATAGACAGAGTTGACAGGAGTAAATTGGAAATTGGTCTCATACCAGTTGACGCAATATTTGCTCCAATAAAACGGGTGAATTTCGTAGTTGAGCCAACAAGGGTTGGAACAGTAAGCACTTATGAGAGGTTGGTCCTCGAAGTTTGGACAAACGGGACGGTCAATGTTGATCAAGCTCTTGTTGAAGCGGCAGGTTTGCTCATAAACCATTTCAGGATATTTCTCACTCTCGGTATACCTCGTCCTTTCGTGCCAATTTATGAGGCACAGGATATTAATCGCTCGATTGAAACTATTGGATTAAGTGCAAAAGTTGCAAGTATTCTAATGCAAAGTGGTTGCAAAACCTTAGGTGATTTGATTAGCAAAACAGAAAGAGAACTCCTGAGCATTCAGGGGTTTGGGAAACAGGCGCTCGCCGAGGTTAAAAGGGCGCTATCAAATCTTGGATTAAAACTCAAAGAGGAAAAGGGTGTTGAAAATGAGGCATCGTAAGGAACACAAAGGGTTTAGTCGTCCAGCCGATCAAAGGATGGCAATGCTAAAGAATATTGTGGCATCGCTTTTCCTTCATGAACGGATAGAGACAACTTATGCGAAGGCAAAAGAAGCCAAGCGAATAGCTGAAAAATTGATCACAATTGCGAAAGAGGACACGATTCATTCTCGGCGCCTTGTGCGAAGGATGATACCTAATCCGCTTCAAAGGCAGGTTGTCAATAAGATATTTAACGAAATAGCGCCAAGATATCGGGATAGAAACGGAGGGTATACAAGGATTATCAAGACGGGCATTAGGCGCGGTGACGGTGCTCAGATGGCAGTCTTGATGCTTGTTGAGTAGTTTCAAAATGACAAAGAAAAACAAAGAAAGGCACATAAAGTTAGTCATTGAATACGATGGAACGAACTTCAGTGGCTTTCAAAAACAATCAAACGCACGAACTGTTCAAAAAGTATTAGAGAATGCTATTGAAAAAGTAACAGGGCATGCAGTTAAGTTGCAATATGCTGGTAGAACAGATGCAGGAGTTCATGCTACATGGCAGGTTGTTAAATTCTCGACGAGGAGTAGTATACCAGTTTCTGCGCTTGTTTCAGCAATAAATAGTCATTTGCCTGAAGATGTCGTTGTCAAGCATGCAAGTGAAACAGATGCCGATTTCCATCCAAGATATAAGGCGAAAAGCCGTGTTTATCGCTATTTGATTGATAATGGTAAAGAACCAGCAGTGCTAATGCGTAGGTATGCGTGGCATATACCGAAGAAACTCAATGTGGAGGCAATGCAAAAAGCTGCAAATTACTTGATTGGGACGCATGATTTTAGGTCATTTCATGCAAGCGGAAGCAATCTTGGAAGCACAGTCAGGCATGTTTTTGGAATAAAATGCAAAAGAAAAGGCAGGTTTGTGAGCATAACTATAGAAGCTAACGCATTCCTTTATCATATGGCAAGAATAATCGTTGGAACCCTCGTAGAGGTTGGATTGGGGAAAATTGAGCCAGAGGATGTCAGAAAAATATTGGAAGCTAAAGACAGAAAGGTTGCCGGTCCAACGGCACCTGCTCATGGTTTGTGCCTCGTGCGAGTAAAATACTAAACAATGGGGGAAAGGAGCATGGCTAACAATACAACCTACATCAAACCTGAGCAAGTTGAGAGAAAATGGTATTTGGTTGATGCTGAAGGTGTGAGGCTTGGGAGGCTTGCGAGTGTTGTGGCATACTTGTTGATTGGGAAGCACAAGCCGCAATGGCAACCAAACATAGATGTGGGTGACTATGTCATTGTTATAAATGCTGAAAAAGTTGTCCTTACTGGGAAAAAGCTTGAGCAAAAATTTCATTATCGGCATTCTGGTTATCCGGGGAATTTGCGGGCGTATAGCTACAAGTGGATGTTGCAAAATCGCCCTGAGCAGGTTATAATGCTTGCGGTTGAGCGGATGTTGCCAAAAAATAGGCTTGGGAGAAAAATGATGAAGAAGTTGCGCGTTTACCGAGGTCAAACCCATCCACATCAGGCTCAACAACCGATACGAATTGATGTGCGTAAGTTTGAAGAAACAATGCGAGTCGCTGACGCAGTGGAAAGGGGGATATAAACAATGTCCGATGAATTGACAAAAAATGGAGAAAATATAGAACCACAACCTACTCCCACCCATTACGAAGAGCCATCGGAGGTTAAAGCATCGCCATCAGTGCAGTATTTCTATGCAACTGGGAGAAGGAAAGAGGCAGTTGCAAGGGTATGGCTGATACCGGGCGGGAGTGGCAATGTGGTGGTCAACGAGAAGCCGATTTTGCAGTATCTTTGTAGGTATTCCCTAATGCATCGTGCCCTTGAACCGCTCTTCATAACCCAAACATCAAACTTGTTCGATGTCAAAGCAACTGCTAAAGGTGGCGGGCTAAGCGGACAAGCTGATGCTTTGCGTCACGGGATTGCGAGGGCTCTCGTGACATACGATCCATCGCTTCGCCCAATTTTGCGTCAAGCTGGTATGCTCACTCGTGATCCACGGGTAAAAGAGCGGAAGAAATATGGACGAAAAAGGGCAAGGCGTGGCTTCCAGTTCAGGAAGCGTTAATGGGGTAGGTTTAGCGCTTGTAAAGGTTTTTGGAATTTTTGCCGTCGGTTTTAACCACTGGCTGATGGTAAGTTTTAAACGGCTTTAAGTTTGTTTGGCTTGGGTTGGCGGGGAGTGTTAAAGGTGTGGATGAAACGGCATTTGAAAGGGTTGTTTTGGCTAATTGTTGGCTGGATGGTAGTTAGGTGTTGTGCGGATGGAAACTTATGCAAACTACACGCCGTCAAAGAGGGTGAAACACTATCCTCTATCGCCTACCAATATGGCATTACAGTTGAGCAATTGCGTGCTGCTAACGGGATGAGCGATTTCCCCGAAAAAGCGCCACTAAAGGAAGGAAGTGTCCTTCTAATCCCTTTAGTGTCCGCAAACGATAGCAAATCTCTTGGCAATTATTCATTTGAAACATCACCACAAAATGTGAAAGCTTTTTTTATTTATGAAGCGAAGGAGGGAGAAACGGTTGAGGAGATTGCAAACAACTTTAAGGTGCCAGTCAAAGTGCTACGTGAGGCTAACAAAGATGTTAAGCCGGGTATGAAACTCCGTAATGGCACAGTTTTGCTAATCCCAATTTCGGTTGGCGTTAGCGAAGCGGGATCGAACAAAAGCAAAGTGACAAGCTCTGATAGACCGAGAGAGGTCAAATCAACTACGACGATTGTGTCAAAGCCTCCGCAAGGTAGTAAAGATTCTGCAGGTATGAGTTCGCTACAGCGTTCATCGTTGCCATCGCCACTATTGAGGGCACAAGCAGTGAGCCAAAATTTTGCGAACATAGCGATTGTTAAGCGCCGAAGCTACATATACTCGGCACCTACTACAAATTCGGTGCGTTACTACGCATGTAACCCCGGAAAGAAACTACTTGTAGTTGACGGGCGTGGCAACTGGTTCGGTGTGCTTATGGTTAATGGCGCAGTAGGATGGATATGGGGAGATGCGGTTGAGCTGACTAATGATGCTGTTTCGCTATCAACTTTGTGGCTGGTGTCCTCTAATAAGGCTCAACTTGTAGGGTATGATGGGAGAGGGTATGCTATCGTTCGGGAGGCTATGCGCTACTTGAATGTGCCATACAAATACGGTGGAAATTCGATGAATGGCATTGATTGCTCTGCGCTCGTTCAAAGAGTTTATAATGCACTTGGCATAAGGCTTCCAAGGAGAGCAAGCGAGCAATGTGCATATGGTTTGCCTGTTGAGTTCAGTCAACTACAGCCGGGCGATAGGATTTACTTTGTGGGTGAAGATGGGCGAGTTAATCACTGTGGCATATACATTGGCGATGGTAAGTTCATACATGCCTCTGGTAGGCATGGCAAAGTTACGATAAGTAGCCTCTACGAACCTCGCTACTTTAACTCCTTCTACTGCGCTCGCAGGTGAGCCTTAGAAATAAGCCCGTTACCTGTTTGCGCCCAAGCGGGTAGTTATTCGTTGTTTAACCTTTTCCCACGAGTTGGTGATGAGGAAGCTCTCTTCCATGTTGTCAACCATGCGTGTGAACTTTGCCCAAGGGATGGCAATCGAGAGCGTTTCTGGCGGTATGTAAGGGCGTGCGGAAATATCAAACATGCCCAACACAGCCCTCGGTTGGTCACTCTTGAGCTCGCGCAAAGGGTGGTAAACGATTGAAGAGCACCCTGAGCCGAATGGCGCAATAACGCCATCCAAGCTTGGGTGGTCATAATTTGCGAGTGTGAAGAGCATCGCTATGACATCGGGCTTTGAGATGAAGATAACGATAGTTGGCTCTTCTTTTTCCTCAAGCTTATCCCACCGCTTGAAGGCGGCATATTTCGCTGGCGCGTAAAACGGCTCATAGAATTTGATGAGCTCACGAACCAGTTGAGGGTTCTTCTTATATCGTTCGCCTTCAAGCTTTCCCGGAATGCCATGTGAGAGAAAATACTCAAAGCCCGAAGGCAACTCCTGTGAGAAGCCAAGGTAGCGTCTTCCACCCGCACAACCGATCGCTTCAGCATCAAGGCAAACTGTTTCGCCATTGAGAGCGAGGTTGAGATACGCGATAAGGCAGTGCGTTATCTCCGAGGGTTTGAATGGAGCATACGATTCGTCATCGGTGTAGAAGAATGCGACTGGTAGCTCCGCCCCAACGAAACGATCCCACAGCTTGATGAACTTCACTTTGATAGAGGTATCCATCGCTCATCACCTCCAGCACCAATTATGCACTGAAGGGTAGGTCAAGGGCGCATGAAAAGATTTTGCTGTCCTTGATGCGATATAATGTGTGAGGATAGAGCGTGGAGTTTCGCGGGCAACTGCGAAGCTCCAAATTTGTTTTTGCATCCAATAACCGTTGGAGGTGTGAAGATGCCGATCAAGGTTGGCATAGTTGGCGCTACGGGATACACAGGTGGTGAACTCATCCGCTTCCTCATGCATCACCCAGGAGCAGAGGTTGTCCACCTGATGCGTCTGACATCGGAAGCTGAGTTAGCTCTTGAGCAAGTTCACCCACACCTGCGCAAGTTGTCTCAACTGAAGTGCGTTCCGATGAACGAAGAAACATTAGCGAGAGATGTGGATGTCGTTTTCCTTGCGGTGCCACATGGCGCTGCGATGAACATTGCGCCAAAGTTGCTTGAGGCGGGCGTGCGGGTAATTGACTTAAGCGCCGACTTTAGACTTAAAGATGCAAGTGAGTTTGAGGTCTGGTATCACACAAAGCATAAATCCTCTCATCTGCTCAAAGAAGCGGTTTATGGGCTTCCCGAAGTCCATCGTGAAGAGATACGGAGCGCAAAGCTTGTAGCCAACCCAGGGTGCTATCCAATCTCAGCCATAATAGCGCTCATGCCTTTGCTCAAGATGGGGATAGCCCATTCGAAGCACATTTTGATTGATAGCAAATCCGGAGTCTCAGGAGCTGGTAGGTCGAAGCTAAGCGTTGACTATCATTACCCAGAGATGTTCGGCGACTTCAAGCCGTATGGGATCGCTTCACATAGGCACACTCCAGAGATTGAGCAAGAGCTTTCGCTCATAGCTGGTGAGAAGATTAGCGTAACATTCACACCGCATTTGCTTCCAGTTAGTCGTGGCATATTAACGACAGCTTATGTTGAGCTTGAAGACAAGGTAGGCGCTGAGGAGTTGTATGAGGCATATGTGCGGGCATATTCCAACGAACCGTTTGTGCGAGTTTTACCAATGGGTGTTGCACCGAGGCTCAAGAGCGTTGTTGGATCCAACTTCTGCGATGTAAACATATTCGTTGATGAGCGCACAAATTGTGCCATTGCTGTCTCCGCCATTGATAACCTTGCAAAGGGCGCATCCAGTAATGCCATCCAGAACATGAACATCATGTTTGGGCTTGATGAATGCTGTGGTTTACTGCTACCTGCAATCTCACCTTGAAGTGCTTTGGAGGTGAGGTGGCGTGAGAAAGGAGATAGCATTCATAAGCGATGGCTCTGTTACAACTCCAGTTGGTTTCCTCGCTGCTGGAGTTCATTGTGGGATCAAAGCAAACGGGAGGAAGGACTTAGCCCTCATTTACAGTGAGCGCCCTTGCATCGCAGTTGGAACTTTCACAACCAACAAGATGAGAGCTGCACCAGTGCTTGTAACTCAGGAAAACCTACGCCCCCCTCAAGCTGTCATAAAGGCTATAGTGGCAAACAGTGGGATAGCAAACAGTTGCACTGGCAAGCAGGGGATAATGGACGCAAGAGAAATGTGTGACTTGGTTGCCAAGGCGCTCGGCATATTGCCAGAGCAAGTTGTCGTCGCTTCAACTGGCAAGATAGGCATTCGCTTACCGATGGAGAAAATAGCTCAAGGCATAGCGGAGGCTACAAAGAAGCTCTCAAGCGCTGGTGGGATTGATGCAGCGCATGCCATCATGACCACGGACACAGTTCCAAAGTATGGTGCTGTCAAGTTCAAGCTCAATCAAACCACCGTCCACATTGGTGGCATTGCGAAGGGAGCTGGGATGATAGCGCCCAAGATGGCGACGATGCTCTGTTTCGTTACAACAGATGCTGACATCACAAAGACCTGCTTGAAGAAGGCTCTATCAAACGCTGTTGAATTGACATTCAACTCGATCACGGTTGACGGTGACACGAGCACGAATGACATGGTTGTGATACTCGCCAACGGTGCAGCTGGAAATGAGCGCATAAACAATGTCTCAAGCGATTCATATCGCCTGTTTGAAGAAGCGCTCACAACGCTACTGAGGCACTTCGCACAAGCTATAGCAAGGGATGGCGAGGGCTCAACAAAGTTCATTGAGATAACCGTCAATGGAGCGGTAACAGAGCAGGAGGCGAAAGCGGTCGGTTTAACAGTGGCTAATTCAAACCTTGTTAAGTGCTCTCTGTTTGGTGGTGACCCGAACATCGGCAGGATAGCTGCAGCGATCGGGAGAGCCCCCGCGAGGCTGAGCGCAGAGAAAGTCTCAGTGTGGATCAATGGCATATGCGTTATGAAGGATGGCACTGTCATCGAGTTTGACAGAAAGAAACTGCGTTCGCAACTCAAGAACAGCCCGAATGTGTTCATACAGATAGATCTTGCTTTGGGGAAGGCAAGCTGGACAGTTTGGACTTGCGACCTAACTTACGACTATGTTAGGTTGAATGCCGAATACGAAATCTAACCTGCACATCAAAAACGAGGTTAGGTGACCCAATGTGATCACCGACGATTTGTTGAAGCAGGCACAAGTGTTGATTGAGGCGCTCCCATACATAAGGCGCTTTTACGGGAAGCGAATGGTGATCAAGTATGGTGGGAAGGCAATGGTTGATCATGAACTCAAGAGGCAGGTCATAGCGGACATCATCCTGCTTCACTATGTCGGCATAAAGCCAGTGCTCGTTCACGGTGGTGGTCCCGAGATAAGCGAAGTGATGGAACGCATGGGTAAGAAACCGCAGTTTGTGCACGGCATGAGAGTAACTGACGAAGAGACAGCGAGGATCGCTGAGATGGTTCTCGTTGGAAACATCAACAAGGAGCTTGTTGAGCTGTTCAATCAACATGGCTCTAAGGCTGTTGGATTGAGTGGGAAGGATGGCAGATTGCTGTTGGCTCGTAAGCTCACACCTGATGAGACTGGAGGAATTGACCTTGGGCTTGTTGGTGAAGTAACTCATGTCGAGACGGAGATTTTGGATGTGCTCATAGACAAAGGCTACATCCCCGTCATAGCTTCTATTGGGAGCGACGAGGATGGCAGAACGCTCAACCTCAATGCAGACCATGTTGCAGGGAAACTATCAGCAGCTATAAAGGCAACGAAGCTAATCGTGCTGACGGATGTGTGCGGTATATGCCGAGACCCAGAGGATGAAAATTCCCTCATACCAGTGCTTACGGATGAGGAGGCGCTCAAATTGATTGAAGATGGCATCATCACGAAAGGCATGATACCAAAGGTTCGTGCATGCGTTGAGGCGCTCAGAGGTGGCGTTGAGAGAGCACATATCATAAACGGTGCAATACCTCACGCATTGCTCATGGAGATATTCACGGACAAAGGGATCGGCACGATGATAGTGAGTTCAAAGTGATCCCGATGGCTTTGAAGCGAGCTGAAGCGGTGAGTAAAAGCTCAATCGTGGCAGGACTTGCAAAGCTCCTTCGGTGTCCTCTTGAGCAAACTACTCATGGTTGAGCCATGAATTGAATGGCAGATGGTGCAGTGCTCAATCGATCGCTTCGGGTGGTTGTGCTTGAGTTCAAACTCTATCTCACTATGACATGCGTCACAAGCCTTCGGCAGTTGCACCTCTCCAAGATGAGGAGTGCCAATGCCCTTTGTCAGCGTGTGGCATGTGGAGCAGGTTGGTTCTTTCTCCACAGACAGTGGATGTGAACGAATCTCCTTCCAGTCAGCAGGTGGCGTTTTGGCTTTCTCGCCAACAACATAAACGGATACTTTGGCATCGCCGATTTGAAGCCAGTTCAACCCCTCTTGTAGCTTGACGCCTGCAACGAGTATTGTCGGAAGGTATTCTTTTCTCCACTCATGCGTCATGCCGTTGACGGTAAGGTTTGGCAATGTGTGGGGCTTGTCCTTTGCGTCCTCATTCAGCTTGCATATTACGGTCACATGTGGGTTGGTTAATATTGAACGGTCCTGCGGGAATACGATTTTAAGCTCCCTCTCCTTCTCCGAGGCAAAGACGATCCAGACGATGATCGGCACAAGGGAAGCAATGAACAGAAGGCGTATCTTTTGCATGTTGCTCATACCTTTCCATACTTGCGTGTGTAGTTTGCGTTCTCGGAAACTTCGTCAGTGAAGCGCGGATACATTCCCACGATGACAGCATCGTTCTTTTTGATCTTACTGAATGCGTATTTGAAAGCGTCTTCAACTTGTGCTTTTGACCAGCACTTTCTTCCTGCTGCGAGTATTTTGAAGGCGAGGCATGGTTTCTCGACGCTACGCATCACGGCTGTCATATCCTCTGGATCGGATTCAAAGAACGGTTCATCAACTGGCACTTTGCCAAGCTGTTTCAGCATTTCCTCCCTCGGGCGCGTGACATAGTAGAAACAGCACATGAAGAAATCGTTCTCCCAACCTTCGTCCATGATGCGCTTCACCACTTCTGGGTTGTGTGTTGATACACCCGCAAGTGCACCATGGTCATGAACCTTCTTAACGAAGTCATGGACTTGCTTTCCCCTGCCAGCCCTGAAAAGTGAATCCGTAACGCCTCCGTGATGAGCTATTGCTATCGGCTTTAGCTTCATCACTTCCTTTATCGGCACATCTGTTGGGCGCTCTGCGTGCAAGCATATCAGCTGTATGCGACAGCCATGCTCGCGGGCTAACTCGATTGCTTTCACTGTTTTGTCAGTGTAATCGAACTGCCATGTGTTAATGCCTTGACGCTCGCAGTGTATTAGGAACCGAGCAGTCCTTTCAGCGGTAAACCATTCACGCATGTGCACCGACATGTGCCAAGTTGAATGTGAAAACCCGCCAATCGGGTTGTAGCCAGCTATGAGCCTTGTCACTTTGAAGTCGCCAATTTTTATCGTCGGCAGTGGTTCGCTCGGTGTCTCCTTTGACCAATGCTTTATCTCCTCGTCCTCGCTCAGGAATGATGCCCCAATAACAACAGTTGCACCGAGCGAGGCGATGAAATCCCTTCTCGTAGTTGTTTGTGGCGCTTCCCTCCCGAACATGTTTCTTCACCTCCCAAACACTTTATGTTGGGCTATGAAGCATCAAGCCTCACTCGTTGAATCGATAAACCTCTTTGTCAAACGCTGCCCCATACAAATTCCACAAGCCCCCTGTGACGAAGTCACCGACGACTAATCCGATGAAGAAATTGCGCACCATGTAGTATGTTACCGAGGAGCCGTAGCGTATGACAGCAGCCTTGCACATCCATGCGATGAACAAAGGAAACCAAACCATCTCCATTGACCAAGTCCCAGAGACTGCATAGCCAACTGGATGGAATGGGAAGTTGATGAAGTAGTAACGGAAGAAATGCAAGAGCCAAACGAAAGCGCATCCACCAAACACGAAGCACATCGCTCCATAGTTTGGTTTACGCTCAACGCTGAGCCAGGGTATGAGATACCAGTTATATGCCTCCCAACCGAAGCCCCTTTGAGCACCACCAACTTTTGAAGAAGCTGCACCGAGACGATAATAGGGGATAAGGAGAGCGTAGCATGCCGATGGTATTCCGAGGATGATAGCCATCCAGAGGGCAAGCCACATAGCTTTCCCCACACCAAGTTGCTCACCTATGACCAACCCTTCCATCACAGTCGGCATCGGGTGGCTTCTTTGAGCTCGTGTGAACCAGTAGTATAGCGTGAACACTGTGAGCGTCTTTGGCGTAAACGGCTTTGTGCCGAACATCTGAACCATGACTGCACCGGGGTTGGCGAAGTGCAAATCGTGGACTGGTGCCCCAAACTCACCACGAAGCCGAGAGACAGTCAAAGATACAAGCGCATATGAGACGAAGAAAACGATGGCATATTGTGTTTGCATGCCAGCGCGGATGCTGAACCAAACGAGGAAGGCATAACCTAATACCACAAGTGCAAAGCTTAGCTTCGGGGATACGATGTAATCCCTTCGGTCGCTACTCTTTAGCGTTTCAATGAGGTATCTCTTAGCAGTCCAAAGCGTGAGTAGCCCTAAGCCAACATATGCGCCAAACGATTGCTCATGTGGGTATGGTGGATTACCTATGCCACCAGTCGGGTAGCCGAGCGAAGCCACCACCACACGCTGCATCTTCCAAACGAGGTAAAAGAACCAGCTTGAGAAGAGAAGGTCAATCGGCAACAGGAAACCTATGCCGATTGCGAATGGGAAGAAGTTGATCGGGGTCCAACCGAGCGCGTTCCATGGGGCTGATGTGATGAAAGCGCCGAGATTGATTTTGTGCGTATGCATCTCTGGCACCGAAGGAAACATCACATGTAAGTTGTTGAGCGTGTTTACGAATGTCGGTATGATGAAGCCGAGCCAGAACAAGTTGTTCTTGTAAAGCCCCCTCTCGGTTATATACAACGAGAACTGAGCCAGTGGGAATGAAAGTTTCTCACGCTGCACCCACTGTGGTATCATAAGGATGCAAAGCCCCATGAACATCATCAACATGGAGAACCAGAAGCTCCACCACCAAAGCAACGGCGAAAGCCATGCTAAGAAATTCTGCCGAGTCCAAACTGTTGAGCCACCGATATACATGTCGCGCAGAGCAGCGATGTCGGTAACGACAAGCCAGTTTGGCAGGTTCGGCATGATCAACTCCTCATACCTGTTAGTTGGCGCTTTGAAGTAATGCACATGCCCGATGACGGCAAGCAGGACTTGTGATTGGTCATGCCCAACGAGGGCGCTACCAACACCAAGTGAGAAGTAGATGATGATTAGCTCCGCTCTCGTGAACAAGTAACGCCCGAAGGCTTTCTTGCAAAGGTTGTTAACGCAGTGGAGGGCGAGCAAGAGTAGGACAGTGTTGAAGTAGAGGGAATATGTTGTTGGGTGCCCAGTCCATTTGACTGCCTCCATCCAACCAACCCAATAGGCGTTTAACGGGATTAGCAAGGCTGAAACGATGAATGCCCTCGCACGGACTTTGGCTTCCGTCTTCTGCAATTGCTCTTGCTTCAGCTCCCTAATCATCACTTGCCCCTCTGCCTCTTTACTCTCTCATCCGCTGATCAGCTTAACTTGTGTAGCCTCTCCTAAGGTTCTGCGAGCAACTTTAACCCAGATACGAATTTGCGCATCTTTTTTAGGGAGCGTTTTGCATCCGCAAATTGGCGCTTTAGAGAAGCCTTAGCAGTGCCTGCAAGTTCAACTCGCCTCTCAACGGCAACTTCTGGCTTTATCGTTTCAATCGTGCCCTCGTCAAACATCTCGCAGACCCTCTTCAGTTCCGCAAGTGATACATCCTCAAGAGCCTTCCCCATAGCTGTTAACTCCCTGACGAACTTCCCAACCATCCCATGCGCCTTCCTGAACGGTATTCCTTTCCTCACGAGTTCATCAGCCAGATCGGTAGCAGTTGAGAGGTCTCGCTCAAGCGCTGAGCGCATTCTATCTATGTTAAATTGAGCTGTCCCGATGAGCAACACAGCCATGCGCAATGACGAATGCGTCACATCAAACGCCTCAAACATAGCAGGCTTATCCTCCTGCAGATCACGGTTGTATGAGAGTGGCAACCCCTTTAGAGTTGTGAGGATGGAAGTGAGAGCACCTATGACTTTGCCACACCTCCCGCGCATCAGCTCAGCCATGTCTGGGTTCTGCTTCTGTGGCATTATACTACTACCAGTGCAAAGCGATTCATCGAGTTTGACGAAGCCAAATTCTGGAGTGCTCCAAATGACCAGTTCCTCCGCAAGCCTACTTAGGTGAACCATCGTTATAGCACAACATGAGATGAACTCGGCTACGAAGTCTCTATCGCTAACTGCGTCAATGCTGTTCTTTGCACAGCCATCAAACCCGAGCATCTTGGCTGTCATAGTTGGGTCAATTGGGAAGCTCACACCAGCGAGTGCGCCAGAGCCGAGTGGCGAGAAATTCATTCTCTTGCAGAGGTTGATGAACCTATCGGCGTCACGCTCAAACATCCAAAAGTAAGCCATCAGGTGATGCGATAGCCTTATCGGTTGTGCATGTTGCAGGTGCGTGAAGCCCGGCATCAAAGCTTCAATGTGTCTCTGTGAGACGGAAAGCAATGTAGCACACAGTTCATGTATGGCTTCGCAAAGCTTCGCTATAGCTGAGCGCATCCACAGTTTCATATCGGTGACCACTTGGTCGTTTCTACTCCGTGCTGTGTGTAGCTTACCACCGACATCACCAATCCTCCTCACCAACATCCTCTCGACAAAGGAATGGATGTCCTCGTATTCGCCTTCGAGGCGAACCTTACCTGACTCAATCTCCTTCAGCAGGCTTTCAAGAGCGTTGACTATTAGCTCCCCTTCATCCTCCTTGAGGATTCCACAGTTTGTGAGCATGCGCGCATGTGCTATGCTTGCGAGGATGTCAAATTTGTAAAGCCTTCTATCGCATGGGAACGAGGAAGAGAAGGAGAGGGCTTCGCTTGACAAAGGCTTTGAGAACCTCTCGGACCAAAGCGTTTGTGTATTGCGTCTTCGCCTTCGCATCGTTTCACCTCCACCTTATCCAAACCAAACTGCATACCTTGTGAACACTTCAGCGCCAGTGACTGACCAAAGCCCCCATACCAAGCCAGCTGTGAAATAATGCCCCAGAGCGAATCCGAGGAAGAAAGGTATGCATCTTCTGTAAACGACTCCACCTGCGTAATGTAGTATGAGGCTTTTGATGAGCCATACGATGAAGAAAGGTCCCCATATCAAGTGCCCATATGCGCCAGCCATTGCATACCCCAAAGGGTGTATTGGCATTTGAAGGAAAGCTAACCTGATGCCAGCGAGCAAAGCAACGCAGATTGCGCCAGCTATCGTCGCAACCACTTTTGGCATCTCAGGTGGTGAAGGGATATGCACAGCGCTGACAACAGCCCCGTATTCCTCCATAGCAAGCCATGTGCCCCATATGCCACCGCGAAGCCTTACAGCACCGTAGTGGTAATATGGGGTGAGATGGAAATAGTAGCCAATCGCCAGTCCGACGATGATTGCGACTATGCTCCAAGGGACGGTGAAGCTCCTCTTCCAACCGACATGGTCGGAGATGCGTATGCCCTCAATTTGGTAGCCGATCAACTCAGGGTAATAGCCACGAGACATGAATGTAAACAATGCGAATGCCGTCATGCTTTTAACCCCGCCTCTCTCGAGCAGGGGTTGCGTCCCGAGGGTGTATGTGATGAAGCGCTTCTGTTGAAAGAAAGGGAACATCCAAATGAGAGGTATGCCAACTTCAGCCCTTATGCGGGCGTAAACGAAAGCGACTGCAAGAACGATTGAGAAGTAAAGGCATGCAAGCCATGTCGCCATACCTGCTGCTACGGCGAAAGCAACCATGCCGATGAATCCGAAGATCAAGAAGGCAAGCGAGAGCTTTGGGCTCAATAAATCCCTTTGCGCCTCTCGAGCGCCCCCACCTTTACCGACGACGCATTTTAACGCCTCGACGATGTGCGTGCGAGCGGTGTAGAGAAGATAGACAGCCATTGCGAGATATGCACCGAGGCTTTGCTCCTGATAAAACGGGAAGCCAGCATACCTGTATCCTATGAGCTCGCCTATCAGAGCTTGCAACTTGAAGAGTAAGTAGGAGAACCAGATTGAGAACGATACATCCGTTGGGACGAGAAAGCCAAACCCAATCAACTCAGGGCGATACCAGATGATCAAAGGTTTAAGCGCGCTCCATGGCGATTCAATGAACGACGCACCCATGTCAAACATTTTCCCGAGAGCTGGAAACGAGGGGAAGTAAGCATTGAGCATGTTCATGGCGTTGTAAAGCGAGGAGAGTGAGAAGCCGATCCACATCAGCTTGTTGCGGAGGAACAGCAACTTACCGTTCTCCGATTTTGTTAGCTCAAGTGGCAGTTGAACCAAAGGGAAGACGAGCTTCTCCTTGTCACACCACTGCCTCACGAAAAGCCCTATCAGCCCCAAGGAGCACACCCAGTATAGGACGAAGAATAGAGTCCAAAACGAAAGCCTCGGTATCCATACTCCCCATGGGACGCCAGCCGTTGATCCAAGATAAAGCGAGCGTATTGTATCCCTATCCAATGGGACAAGCCAGCTTGGTAAGTTCTTCCAAAGGATGGTGTCAAACTCGTTTTCGCCCGAAGCATAGTAAACTGGCGTGCCTATGAGTGCGAACAGAAAGCGCACAATCCCGCACCCGGGGAGGGATGAAGCTATCGTGGTGAAGAAGTAGATGAGCAGTATGTCGGACCTGCTGAACGAAAGCGGTTTGCAAATCCTGCTCAGCAGTTGGTTTGCGATGAGTAGGAGAAGGAGCACGCCGACTGCTGGCACTGGTGGGACGGCTTCCGTCACCTGTGTCGCAAGCACAACTATTTCCGCCTGCCTGACCCAAATGCCACAAACCCAATTCAAAGTTAAAGCAACCACAAGTATCCAAAGCACACGCAAGACCTTTCGTCCCATGCTACTTGTGCCAGCGCAAACATCCACCCTCTCAAGAGCGCTTTCTGGCTTGAGTTCCTTCAATCCGATTACACCTCAAACTTTGCCTTGTGGGGGATGACGCCCTTTTCAAACCATAATGTTAGCGCTCAGTCTTGCGCTCAAGCTCACCGTTGTGCTTTGGCTTTTAGAGCTACTCGATGACGACGACTTCATTCGTTGGCTTGAAGAAATGCAAGAGTAGCAGGAGGAAGAGGATGAATGTGTTTCCGAGTATCAATCCCATAGCAGCTGGTTTAAGCGCTTGCCACAACCTTATTCCGCCAAACCAAAGGGTCAGCGCTTTTATGACCCATCCAAGGAAGATGCTGAAGCCATACCTGTCTCCGAACCAAGTCCCGTTGACAGCCACATAACCAAGCGGATGCAGAGGCCACCACAGGAAGCGCCACCTCAGCATACACAATGCAACCGTGACTATGCACCCACTCACAAGCGACATGTAGTCGCCCGTTTTCATCTTTTGGTCTTGAACGAGCTGGTTGAGCAATGTCCTTGCCATTGATGCAGGGTAACCTCTCGTCCACCAACCCATCTTCGGTATCGGTGTTGTGTAGAGGATGTAGATGCAGGTTGGATGACATATGAGCATTGAAAGGAGAAGGGACGACAGTATCAATTTCAAGGTATGCCTTTCGTTCAAGTTTGTAGCATGTGCGATCTTCATCGCCTGAACCGCCTGAGCCAGAACGCATGTCGCTGAATCATTAAGCTTTGAGCCGATCATGTTCAACGCCGTTATATCCTTAGGTCCTATGGCATCCTTACCGAATGCCCTGACGATGAAAGTGTGTGGCGATGGCGTCCAAAAGACGAAGAGACCAGCTTCAGCAACCATGCGAGCCACAAGTATCCTCCAGATGAAGTGGATGGCGAAGAGGAGGACTGCCCAATGGATTGAAAGGCGCAAAGCGGTGGCGAACAGTAACAGCGTGGCAAAGCCAACACTCACTATGAGCAATGTTGTGCGAGGCGATATTTTCGTTCCATCGCCATCCGAACCACGCAACGCCCTTCTGAAGAAATCCTTCAAGTAGCCTCTTGCAACCCAGATCTGCATGAGGAAGAGCGTGATCAGCCCACCGATCGTTTGGAATTCGAGCGGGACATAGAAGTCAGTTAAGCCTAACGCAGCTCTCGCCACCATTTGCATCCTGCGCACGATGTAAAAGAACCAAAAACTGAATCCGACATCCGTTGTGATGAGGTAGGTGATGCCGATCATGTCGAAGTAATAGTTGAGCGGGAGGTAGTTTAGGACATCCCAAGGACGCCCGCTGAATAGGACTCCGAAGTTGCGGTAGATGTTGATGTCTGGGAAGCTTGGAAAGTAGATGTGTATTGCCCTAACCGTGTAGATGAAGGTTGGTATGAGAAAGCAAACCCACATAAGTGGGCTTTTGAAGAGGGCATTTATCTTCTCCTCGTCGGTAACCTCTATTGGCACTTGAGCCAATGGGAAGACAAGCTTTTCATTTTCTACCCACTGCTTTCGAAGCATCGTTGCAATGCCAACAGCAGTGTAGAAGAGAGCAACATAGAAGATGGTCCAAAGCGAAAGTGGTATGACCCAAGCCTGCCATGGTATCTTTGCGCCCTCAGGTAAACCTTCAAACGCCCACGCTATAACACCACTTCGTGCATCCTTTGATGGTAGAAACCAACTTGGTATGTAGTTGAGCCAGTTTGGCACATCATACTGTAGTAGTTCTGGCATGTTCCTCGGATGGGAATAGTAGGCTGGTGCTAAAAGACCGAGATAGAGGTAATCAGCATATTGCTGTCCTGGAAGACCCGTCATGATGAGGACGGTGCAGTAAATGAAAAGCAAGTCGGAGTGGGAGAAAACCCTCCTCCCGAATATGCCTTTGCAAGCCATGTTGAGAAGCATGAGAACCATGAGTGGGAAGAGGGCACAGCGGGGCAAATGACCTGTCCCAATGAGATCGTAGCGCAGATACGCCGAGAAACAACCAGCGACAGTTATACCGATGACGAGTGGGAATGCGATGGCTATAGCTTTCACACTCACATGTTGTTCAGCTTCTTCGCTTACAATTACTTTCGCCAGCATGCCATCTCTCTCTTTCATGCGAGTGCTTCCCTCACCGCTTTCGGAGTTTCATGTTCTCAGAGTAGCGCACCTGTTGACCTTTTAGCATGCTAACCTTTATAATGGTTGTAGCTTCAGCGCACAGGGGGGATGAAACATGTTCAACTTGAAGGAGAGTTTGAAGAGGCGTGAGTTCTTCAGTCTATGCGCTATAACAGCGCTTGGAATTGGCGCTGGAACTGTGCTATGGAGGAAGCTCAGGGGAAACACAACACTGATTTCGAAACAGCTTAAAAGCAACCAACCTAAGAAGGTTGCGAAGGCGGAAGAGACCACAGAAGCTGAGAGGAACGAAGGAGGCGCTGCGAAGCATACAGCTCAAGTTGAAGTGCCACCAGATTACATTGAGGTTGAAGTGGGCAGTGTTGTCACTGATAAGCTTGGCGAGCCAGTCGTCTTGTTGGTTGATAGAGCGTCAAACAAGTATCTGCCGATATGGATTGGTCCTTCCGAAGCGCTCGCTATAGCTATGGCGCTTTCTAACAGGAAGCCCTCTCGCCCAATGACTCATGATTTGCTTAACACGGTCATAAGGGCATTGGATGGAGAGGTTTTGCGAGTCGTCATCCACAAGCTTGTCGAAGGGACCTACTATGCGAACATCGTCCTTAAGGGTAAGGGGAAGGTTCAGGAAATTGATGCTCGTCCAAGCGATAGCATTGCGCTCGCGCTCAGAGCGAAAGCACCAATTTATATCACGCCACAGATCTCAGAGCTTATGGAGCCGATAAGCGAGGGCAAGGAAGGGTTAAAGAAGACTTAAACTTTTGATTGTGCTGAGCCTTGGGTAGGTGGTTTAATGAGCTTTGTTGAGGTGCTGATGATCATACTTGCACTGATTGTTGCGCTTTGGCTTATAGCCTCTTTGGTGCGTTCGCACAAGGGCTGACCTCTCGCTCCCTCAAATTCAGGATTGAGTTCTTAAGGTGGGTCTGGGGATGAAAGAAGTTCAGGCATGGTCGGAAAGAGTAATAAAAGCCGTCAGCAAAGTGATAGTGGGCAAGCGCGATGTGATTGAGAAAACTGTGATAGCACTATTGGCGCAAGGTCATGTCCTTCTTGAGGATGTTCCGGGCGTCGGCAAGACAACACTCGCAAAAGCCCTTGCTAAGGCGCTCGGATGCACATTCAAGCGGATACAGTGCACACCTGATTTGCTTCCGTCAGACATAACGGGTGCAAATTTGTATCTCGTGCACGAGGGCAAATTCAAATTCAAGCCAGGTCCGATATTCGCCAACATACTCCTCGCCGATGAGATAAACAGGGCTTCACCGAAAACGCAATCAAGCCTGCTCGAATGCATGGACGAACATCAAGTAACAGTTGACGGAGTAACTTACCAACTCCCCGAACCCTTCTTCATAATCGCGACACAAAACCCGATCGAATCGGAGGGCATCTTCCCGCTACCTGAGTCGCAGGTTGATCGTTTCTGCATGCGCCTGAGGCTCGGTTACCCAACCGCTGAGGAAGAAAAGATGGTGCTCATAGGACAGCGCCTCTCTCACCCGATTGAATCGTTGCAACCTGTGACAGACGCACAGGAAGTTGTGAGGATGCAAAAAGCGATTAGGGAAGTTTTCGTGAGCGAGCTCATTTACAAGTATGTCCTTGACCTTGTCCACCAGACGAGAACTGATAAGCATCTGTTGCTTGGGGCAAGCCCGAGAGCTTCATTGTTCCTCGTTCGCACAGCGCAGGCTAAAGCTGCGATGAGCGGTAGAGACTATGTAAGTCCAGATGACATTAAGGCGCTTGCTGTCGATGTCCTTGCTCATAGACTGCTCATCAACCCAATTTACGCTACCGAAGGGATAACAGGTGAACAGCTCGTCAAAGAAATTCTTGAGAGGACTCCTCTCCCTGACGCTACCTGATGGTGATGGAGGTATCCTTATGTCGTTTTTCAAACGCCGCAAGGAAGCAAGCGTGAAAGGAAAGCTCAAAGTGAAGGTTAGAAGCGAAGCAGTGTATCTGTTTGTGAGCTTGAGCATCGCATTATACCTTGTGGGGATGAGCAACGAGAGCGATTCGGCTTATTTCATCTCCCGTGTGCTGTTGCTTGTGCCCGCTGTGAGCTTCGTTTTTGGTCTGATGAACATAAGTGGAGTTGTGTGCCAAGCGAGGTTCGTTAGGAACAGGATTCATGAAGGCGATGAAACACACATATGCGCTGAGGTGACAAACTACGGCTCGTTGTCAAAGACGAATTTGCTCTTGTGCGTTGGCATCACTAACAAAACGCTTGGCTCAGAGCATTTAGCGCAGTGGCTTCTTCCAACAGTTGGCGGTGAGCAGGCAATACACCTAAATCCGTTAACGGCTGGAAAACTTAAGAGAGGTGAAAACCTGATCGAGTTTGTAGAGGTGGGTTGTCAAAGTCCTCTCGGGGCATTCTGGCTTGTTCGCCAGCACACTTGTAGCGATGTTTGCATTGTCTACCCAAAGCTCCTTTGCGACTCGAGGTCCCTTTCCTCTCACAAGTGGGTGAGGTCTGGAAGCTTCATGTTCCAAGACAGGCTTGATTATCGTGGCGTGAGAGAATATGAGCCATCGGATGATGTTAGGCTTATCCACTGGATGAGTAGCGCAAAGCGTGGGGAGTTGGTGGTCAAACTACCTGAGTATCACCAATCGTTGCCTTGCACGATAGCGCTTTATGCACCTGACGAGGTTGACGAAGCCGACAAAACTAACAAAACCGTCACAGCGCAGGATTATGACCTGCTACTCGAAATCATTCCCAAACCGATTTTGAGGTTTCTTGGACTCGATGAAGATGAGGAAGCCAAGGAAGCTGTCAAAGCTGAAACGATGTGGAATGATGAGCCCATACTTGAACACATGATTCGCTTTGCGGCAACGCTCGCTGTCATGTTGCACGATATGAAGTGGGAAGTAACAGTGCTTGCGGGTCAACGAAAGGTGACTATTCGTGCAAGAGAACGCAGGAACGATGTGCCTGTCTTACTTGAGAGTTTAGCGACGCTGAAGCAGTCAGATGCTCAACGGCGGTTCCCCATGAACAGCATCGTGAATGATCAAGGTGTGTTTGTGTTGCTGACGACATGTAGCGGGGTGAAGGAGTTTGATTTTACTGCTATGCCACAAAGGAAGCGCTATGCTGGCAAGCTACGATATGTCGTTGTGCATTTTTGTGTTCGAGGCGTCGATTGCCAAGCGGGGGAAGTGAAGGTGGATGGAGTAAGTCACATTGCCATCAAAGGTGTTTCAGGGTTGTTGCCAGCTCTGCAGGAATGCGTGAAATTACTCTTGCAAGATAGAGCCGTGATGAGCCATGTCTAAAACTGCTTTGGGAGAACATTCATCACTGCAGTTGCTCAAGCCGAGTGAGCAGGTCCTGCTTTACTCGTTCTCTCTTACTGCGCTCCTGTCCACGATTTTAACTGCGTTATCGTTTGGGCTCATCTCGCACGCTATCGCCATACGCTCGCTTGTAATAGCCTTCATTGGCGCTGTCACAAGCCTTTACCTTGTGCGAGTTGATTTTTGCCCAAGGAACCTATTGAGTGGCGTCATACTCTTCTTTGCTCTCGTCACAGCGCTCTTGGACGCAAGGCATATACTGCCCGGTTGGTTGTATGGCATGCCGACATCAAAAGTATTCGTGGCTATCTCGGCGAGAGACGCAGTCTCGCTCCTGATGTTGCTCATCGTTGTGCTTCTAAGTTTGAAGCACTTGCAATTACTTGACCGTGTTGACTTCGGCTTAGTCTTGCTCCTTGAGTTCGTCATCTATGTCCTGATGATGCCGTTTCAGCGCTCCCTCTACTTCGTGCTTTATTTCCTCCCATACGGTGTTTCAGCGATCGCTGTTTTGTTGCTCCTTCAATGCGCTTACCTGCGTGTGCTCTCACCACTCGTGGACATATCCGGGTGGGAGAGCATTTTGAGGAGATCGCTTTTCCGTGAGATGCTTTCGCTGAGTTTGTGGGTAATCGTTTTTGCGGTCACACTCTCATATGGTCTTACTTCCTTCGAGCGTCTCTCTGGGTGGCTTTCCAAGTATGGTGAGCTTAAATTTGGCTTTGTTGACAGCCTCATCTCAAAATGCATCGAGAAATACTTCTTCCGCACTTATAGCATGTTACCGATGTGGGGCTTTTCGCTCTCGCTTCGCTCACCGAGTGGCGGGGTTTCTGATACAGTTGTTTTGCGTGTTGAGAGTTCAGTCGCTGGGTATTGGCGCCTTTGCGCTTACGACTATTACAAAAACGGGACATGGAGAAGGAAACTCAAATGGAAGACGAAACTGCTTGAGGAAGATGAGGAGCTTTCCTTGACTGCGGGCGATGACCGTTACGCTTCAGTCAAAACGATGAAGGTCATGCAGATAGTGCACATTGAGAGAGGTTCTTTCATATACCTTCCAGCGCTTTTCAGACCAACTCGCTTGGATGCCGACCTTGACCATGTGAGCTACGACCCCTCCGGGACAATACGCTCAAGGAAACTTCTAACGGAAGGCTTTTCATACACTGTTTGGTCTGAGGTGAAGCTTTGGAGATATTCGCTTCTTGCGGGAACCACACTCTCTTTCAAGAAGGGAGAGCTTGAGGGACTGGAACGCTACTTGCAGTTGCCAGAAAGCATTAAGCCACAGCTTGAGCTAATAGCTACTTCAATCACAGCTGGCGCAAGAGACCCTTTTGAGAAAGCGCTTGCTATAAGGAGATACCTGAAGCGCAATCTCTCATACGACGAGAAGTATCCGATCACTCCAGCAAATCAAGACCCAGTGCTTTACTTCCTCACCGTCTCAAGGAAAGGGACTTGCGTGCACTTCGCATCTGCGATGGTTTTACTTTGCAGGGCATCTGGCATACCAGCAAGGTTGGTCACTGGGTTTGCCATAGGTGAGTGGGATGAAGGGAAACGCTGTTTCATCGTTAGGGAGAGAGATGCTCATGCATGGGCTGAGGTTTACTTGCCGAAGGTTGGATGGGTGGCTATGGATCCAACACCCGGCTATTCAATTCCTGAACCGAGGGTGATGATTGCCTCTGCACCGTTAGCCGAGAGCACTTGGTGGGATGACTTCAAGACAAACCTTATCTTGTTCTGGGAAGGGCACGATGTGCTCATATCGGTGTGCACTATCGTTTTAGTTCTCATCGGCTTTTCGCTCTTCGTCCTCATGCACACGCCGAGTGTCTTCAAGTTTTTCAAACGCAAAAGAACATTGAAGCTTGGCGATGCAACAAGGTTGTTCGCCAAAGCTGTTAAGTTGGTGGCAAAGCGTTACCGAATGAGGAGAAGCTCCGAGACCGCGATTGAATACGCTACGAGTGTAGCGGAAGCACTGCCACTCGAAGCTCAAAAAACATTCATGCTGATGGCAGAGCTATACACCGAAGCAGTGTATGGCAGAGGGAGGCATCACAACTTGCATTTGATGCGTCTGTTGTTGGGCGAGTTGAAGAAAGCGTTGCGCAAGCGCGCCACTAAGCCTGATTGAAGTAAGTCAAAGTAAGTTATGACTTCGGTTTCCTCTGCTTCTTTCGTGTCCGTAGGATGGGCATAATTAAGTTGTAGCCATAAGCACTGCGTTGAGGTGATAAAAGATGAGTGCTGGTGGGAAGGTAAAGCCAAGGCTTGGTGAGCTTCTCGTTGAAGCGAAGGTGATAACGCCACAGCAACTTGATATGGCTCTCGAGGAACAAAGGGTAGTCAACAAGCCGCTTGGGAGCGTGCTTTATGAACTTGGCTTCGTTAAAGATGAGGAGGTCATACTCGATGTCCTGAGCCGTTACTATGGTGTGCGCAAGGTTGACCTCGCCAAGTTCCCAATTGATGTCGAAGCTGTGAAGCTCCTGCCAGCTGAGATCGCAAGGAAGCACTTGGTGATGCCGATAGGCAAGCGCGACGGGAAGCTCATTTTGGCGATGGTAGATCCGGGGAATGTTATCGCTATTGATGATGTCCGTTCGGTGACTGGCATGGATGTTGAACCGGTCGTCGTCTCTTATTCAGTTCTCACACAGCTCATCTCGCGCTACTACCCGATCAGCGGTGAAGTATCAACGACAGCGATCGGTGAACTTGAAACGGTTACCGAGACACCGGTCATTGATGTGACGAAGGAGGCAAGAGTAGCACCCACTGTGAGGTTGCTCAACAGCCTGCTCCTAAAAGCTGTTGAAAGGCATGCGAGCGACATCCACATCGAACCGCAGAAAGATAAAGTCTTGGTCAGGATGCGCATAGACGGCATCTTGCACACGGTTGCCGAGCTACCAAAGGGCGCTGAGACTTCGCTGATCGGACGGATAAAAGTTCTCTCGCACATGAATCTTGCTGAGAGGCGTTTGCCTCAAGACGGTAGCTTCAGGTTCAAGGCTCGTGGAAAGGATTATCATGTGCGTGTTGCTACATCACCAACAATTCACGGTGAGAAAGCGGTTCTTCGTTTCCTGCGCCCCGAAGAGGAGTTGTTCACCCTTGAATCGCTCGGGATGACACAACAGCAACTCAACACATATTTGAACCTGCTCCGCCAACCACACGGTATAATACTCGTCGTCGGACCAACCGGCAGTGGTAAGACGACGACTTTGTATGCGAGCGTCATGTGGCTTAATGATGGCAGGCGAAACATAGTTACCCTCGAAGAGCCAGTTGAGCAAGAGATACCGGGCATCTCTCAAATTCAGATGCGCCCAGAAATAGGTTTAACATTCGCATCATCGCTGAGGAGCGTCCTGCGACAGGATCCGGACATCATCCTCGTTGGCGAAATAAGGGACAGCGAGACTGCCGAGCTCGCCATAAGAGCTGCAATGACGGGTCACTTGGTTCTTTCAACGCTCCACTCAAACACTGCTGCAGGCGCTATACCGAGGCTGAGGGATTTGGGTGTTCAGTCGTTCCTGCTCGCTTCTTCCCTGCTCGGCATACTTTCGCAAAGGCTTTTGAGGCTTAATTGCCCAAGATGTATGCAACCTTACTCTCCATCCGATGTTGAAATAAGGGCGCTCGGGTTAACGCTTTCTGAGGCAAGCAAATTTAACTTCATGCGTGGAGAGGGATGTTCATATTGCGACATGACTGGCTACTTCGGTAGAGCTGCAATATTTGAGATACTGCCTGTGACATCGGTCATTCGCTCACTCATAATGCGAGATGCACCCGAAAACGAGATCGAGAGCGCAGCCATCAACGAAGGTATGACAACGCTCCGTGAGAGCGCCCTCAAGATGCTCGCTGAGGGGAAGACAACGATTGAGGAAGTCATCGCAGTCCTCGCAAGACCTGAGGATGAGAAACGATGCATACGCTGTGGCTTCCCGATACTTGATAGCGACTTCGTTTATTGCCCCAGATGCCACACACAGCTTTTGAACATTTGCCCTAACTGTAAGCGCACATTGAGGTCGGAGTGGAGTATATGCCCATATTGCGGCGAAGGTGTCGAGCCAATATCTGCGCGCCTCTCAGAGGAAGTGAACAGGCATCTAAAGCAACTCGATAAGCTCTATAAGATCGGGGTGTCCGTGACATCGGAGCTCAACATGGACAAGATACTCAACACCGTGATGGATGCAGCTATGAGCTTGCTCGATGCCGATAGCGGTTCGATCCTGCTCATAGATGAGGCGACGAAAGCCCTACGCATTGCGTGCCATCGTGGGCTTGACGATGACATAGTGGCAACGACGAGAATACCGCTCGGTGAAGGAATAGCTGGGAAGGTGGCGAAGGAGGGGAGACCGATAATCATATCGCCAACAAGCGTTGATGCAAGCATAAAGGGATTGCTTCATAGGGATGAGATAGTTTCATCTATGGCTGTGCCACTACAGGCGAGAGGTCAAACGCTCGGTGTTCTCTGCGTCAACAGCATGCGCAGGAGTAGGTTGTTCAGCGAAGAAGACTTAAAGCTTGCATTCGCACTCGCAACATACGCAGCAATAGCGATTGACAACGCAAGGTTGTCGGCCGTCTCAAGCTACGAGCATTTCGAGAGGGTGCTCACAACGGTTGTCTCGCAAAACGAACAACGCTTGGTCGGCAGGAGGGGACATTCTGGGAGGGTCTCAGCGCTTTGTAAGCAGTTGCTCATCGAGATGGGATATGACCCAGCTTACGCACAGCGCTTTGCGATGGCTGTTTTAGGTCACGAGGTCGGCATGATAGCGCTCCCCGATAGCATTTTGAACAAGCAAGGGAAGCTCACAAGGTCAGAAAGACAACTGCTTGAGCAATTCCCACTTTACTCCGAGCAGTTCATCAAGCTCATACCTCAGTTGAGCGAGTTTTCATCCGCCATAAGGCATCACATGGAAAGGATTGACGGAAGTGGCTACCCAGACAGACTCGTGGGTCAACAGATACCGAGGTTGGCGATGGTGATTGCGGTTTGCGATGTTTACGATGCACTCGTTTGCCTTCGCCCACACAGACCACCGCTATCACCCGATGAAGCAGTAGCCGAGCTCAAGCAAATGGCGGGGAGACAACTCGATGCCGAAATAGTCTCAATGTTCATTAGCATGCTGGAGAGGCAAAGTGTCATCGCAAAGCAAAGCTCTGCAACCGAGCTCAAAAGCTGAAACTACACTCTGCTACGCTGTCTCCACAGAATGATAACCACTAAGGTTGCGAGCGCCAAAGCAAGCATTAGCATTCCCACCAAGTGCGCTAACTCAGGTGTTGCCTTCTGCAGTTGCAGTCTTATCTCATCGCATCCGATTGTGTATCCACCAGAGGCTTGGTTTTTGCCGACGGTGCGCAATGTCAATGAGTGTGAGCCACGCCTTAATTTGGCATAGCCGATGTCAACCTCAATCATCTTCTCGGTTTGCGAGTAGCTGTCCACAACATCCCCAACCCTTTTTCCATCAACAAGCACTTCAAACATGCCACCGCTCGGCATCCCAGCGATCGTCAGCGAGATGCCATAGACACCAGATTTGAACGATGGCAGTAGGAAGGTTATGCTCTCGCCAACTCGCTTCGCATCAAACTTGAGATATGCTCCGCCTCTCCATGGCGGTTCGGCTCCAAACCTTTTGCGTATCTTAGGCTGTCTTGATGAGGACAGAATGAACATGCGTTCAGCCTGATAGCCAGCCAACGCCGGTTGCACGACGATGTAATCGATGAAGAGCGGTTTCCCATCAACCGATTCAATCGTCAGCCTCCGTTTACCAGCTCTTATCGGTTTCGTCACACCGAGCCCGATTTGATGCCAAGCCAACTCCTCCTCCGAATATCCGCTGAACACCCCACCAACTGCTTTCCCGTCAACGAAAACCCTTGCCTTCCCACAATGCTTTTTTGCGAGCAACCCGAGCGCAACTTCATAAGAGCCATTGATGCTCGCATCAAACTCAAGTGAGAGGCGTTCCTTTGGCTTCTTGGGCTCGAAGATGATACACCTGCCGCCACTCAGGTCAACCCTTTCACGCCATTCACCTTCCCAGAGCGAAGAAAGGCGATATGGTGAGCGCTTCTCACCCTGTGAGACAACCTTCGCATTGCCCTCAACCACTTTCAGTTCTTCAGCCTCCAGAGCGCCTTTCGCCCTCTCAAGCGGTGTGAGCATGAAGTAATCGATAACAACTTCAGCATCCTTCACGCTGTCGCTCCATAGGCACAAGTTGAGTTCCAACTCCCCTTCCTTCAGCCAGCGACGGAACAAATTGGCATTATGCACTCCACGCATAAGCTTAAGCGTCTTGTGAGCTTCGCCAACTGATACCTCCATGTGGAGTTCGTCGGTAGCGAAGTAACGGATGAACACATCATAAGTATCGCTCCTTGGAACTTTCAACTTAGTGGCAATCTGCAACTTCTTTGTGCCATCGGTGGTGATGCGGATGCCTTTGCCGTTGCTCAACTGCGTTGGTAGCGAATCATCCTCAATCACCTTCAAGGCATGGGCGTTTCCTTGTTCAACGCTGACTTGCAAGTTTTCAGCCTCTTGAGCATCTGGCTCGCTGAACGGTGGCGGAAGTAGCTCTTCAAGAGGTGGTGGCGATGACAGCTTTGCATGTGGCTCAACTTGATACCAAAAAGCAACGCTCCTGTAAAGGCATCCGGGGCAGTTGTTGTTCGGACCATGTTCAATGGATGCTTCTATCGATTTGTTAAACGGTATGCAGTCGGTCAGCATCCACCTGTAAAGCACTGAGCGGGTTTTCGCACCGAGGAATATCGGTGCGCCAGCGAAAGGCGTCGCATAGCTACCGAAGATGAAATACCAACCGCTGTTAAATTCGTCCTCCGTGCCAGTGCCACAAATTGATGGTTTCGTCTCCCCATCCACTTTGATGTTCAAATCGCCTTCATAGCAATCGAGCGATTTTCCGATTATGGCGAGGACGATGCCGACAAGGTGTCCCCTACCACTTGTGCGCAAGATGGTGTGCGGGATGCCTTGCTTCGTTAGACCGCAGTTAAGCCATGCGTGCAACCTGCCGAGTTTATTTTCATCCGTTGGCAAGCTGGAGCGCCATGCCATGCACCCCACCTTAGCATGCTCATTGCCATCGTTAGCTATTGAAAGGATTGCCGAGCGCGAGAACGGCATCGGCATGCGAAAAACGAGTTGTTCCCACCTCACATCAACGAACACCGAGTTTAACTGCACCCACCCAAACGGTATGCACATCAGATATGCTATCGGCACATCAATGCTTGGGTTTGTTTCTCCGTCCCAGTATGCCCTTAGCCTGAGCGAGTGAAGAACTCTGAGCTTCATCGGGTCTATTCTCAGCGCCACGCAAGTGAGCATACCGCTCCCTCGCAGGTCAAGGAGTTTCTTTTCCGTCTTTGGAGGTATGGTCACGCTTGAAGTCAAGTCAGGCGGTTTGCCCTGCGTTGGCATTTGCATCCATTCGGTCAATCTTTCCAACGCCCATTCGCATTTCAATGCCTGCCGTTCGTGATGGACATCGCTTGGCAGGATGTGATATGTGATTTGGTAGTAAAGCGAGGATGGGTTTTCGACCTCGATGCGTGCGAGCTTTTTGAAAGCCATTGGCGCATAGCAGTAACCGCCACCGCTTTCCTTCCCAACAAGTTGGCTTGCAAATGGCGTCTTATCACGGTTGAAGAAATCAACGAACGGCATTTTGAGCATTGGCTGATGCTCATCATCAATGTAGATGCGTATTTCGCCCATCGGGTTTGCAGACCAAATCCTGTAGATGCATCCACTCCCTTTCACATCAAGCAATGTCGCTACATTTGATCGCAACCTGACGAAGTGCCCTTTATCATCGTTTCCGCCAGTTGGGTCACTTGAAGAAGCTTGGAATGCCTTAGCCCGTCGAAGCATGGGAAGGGTCAGCGGTTCAAAAGCTTCCCAACCTAATGGTTCATGGGTCAAGCTGTATCGTTGTGATTTGCTTGCGTGCGATATGCCTTGAATTATCAAGCTTGCTATCAGGGCGAAAGCCAAATAGAGCATGTGTTGCCACCTCTATGGCACATCCTAAGTGAAGGCGGTGGACATCGCATTCAGTGGGCGGAGGGTTTTAGAAGTGGAACTTGTCTATGTTCTCCTTCGTGAACTTGGCTGGCGGACCAAGTATAATCTCGTCACCACGCACTTCGACTTCTCCGAGCCTACCCGCTTTAAGCTTTTTGACGCCAGCTTTGAGCTGACCATCGATGAGAGCTTTCGATGCGTAGACGACGAGGTAGCCGAGGTCAACGGGGTTCCACAGGATCACCGTTTTGACTGTGCCATCTTTGACGAACGGTCGCATAACATTCGGTGTTGAAAGACCAACGACGGCGACCTTCCCGCTTTTACCCATATCTCTAACTGCCTGTGCTGCGCCAGGGAACGCAACCGAAGATATTGCGAAGATGCCCTTCACATTTGGGTATGCACGCAATATCTCTTGTGTCTTCTGGTAGGCGAGTTGCTGATCTTCTTCCGAAGGTTGGATTGTGAGCAGTTTCATCTTCGGGTATTTCTCACGCATTCGTTTTTTCATCCACTTCATCCATTCGTTCTGGTTCGGCGCTGTGAGGGAGCTTGTGACGATAGCAACACTCGCATCGCTACCAACTTGCTTCGCCATTTCATCAACGAGTGAGTAGCCCACATCTTGGAATGTAGCCTGATTGCAAAAGAACTCACGCTTTGAGCGTTTCGGGTCTGCATCTGCATCCCATGTGAGAACTCTTATGCCAGCCTCCCTCGCTTTGCGCAGTGAGCCAGCTATAGCCACAGGATCGTTGCAGGAGACAGCAATGACATCTGGCTTCCTAAGTATCCAAGTTTCGATAAGCTGTATCTGTGCTTCAACCCTCGCTTCCGTTGGTCCCTCGTAGATGAGCTTTATGTTGCCTATCTCTTTCGCTGCCTCCATAGCGCCACGCTCACATGCGTTGAAGTAGTCAATGCCCTTTATCTTCGGCACCATGAGGAGCGTGATCGTTTTCCCAGCCCGCCTTTGCGCTACCTCTTTGGCTCCTTCCTTTGCGCATCCAACGAGCGATATGGTGACGAAGAGGCAAACGAGCGTAAGGAAACGCTTCGCCATCCTCGTGCTTTTTGGTTTCATCTCCTCCCCCTCCTGCGCAGCATCTGGTCTATAGCGACGCTCACGATCAATAAAGCTCCTATGACCATAGTTTGCCCCTCAGTGCGCACGAGTTGCAATGTGAGTATCCTTCTGACGAGTGCTATTAGGAGCAACCCAAGTGATGTTCCAAGGATACTTCCTTCACCGCCTGAAATGCTCGCGCCACCGAGCAACACCGCCGCGATAGCGTCAAGTTCGTATCCGATGCCAGCGTCAGCTCTTGCCGTGCTCGTCCTTGAGACGAGTATGAGCGCAGAAAGAGCAGCACATACCCCGCTGTATGCGTAAAGCGAAAGCTTCAAGGCTCTAACTGGTATCCCTGTGAACGACGCAGCAGTTTCGTTTTGCCCTATGGCGTAAATGTATCTCCCAAAGACCGTCCTTGAAGCTATGAACGAGGTGAGTAAAGCCAAGAGGATGAAGATGAGGAGTTGCACGGGTATGCCGAAGATGTAGTGCTGACCCAAAACCAAAAAAGCGTCAGGGAAGCCACTGAACGGTTTTGCTTGGCTGATGCCGTAAGCCAAACCACGGTAAACAGCCATCGTTGCCAGCGTGACTATAAGCGGTGGGACGCTGATATAGGCTATGACAGCCCCATTCAAAGCACCAGCAAGCGTTCCAATCAAAAGCGTCAAGAGCACGCTCAACCATATGTTGAGTTTCAATTCTTTCCAGGTCATCGCGAGCACAATGACGCATAGCCCAACCATTGAGCCAACGGAGAGGTCAATGCCACCGCTTATGATGATCAAAGTCATCGGGATAGCCAAAAGCCAAACCTCAATGAAGTGCCTTGACATGTCAAGCAAGCCAGACAAGTTTATCGTGCGCTCCACAAGCCCATTCAAGCAGACCATGATGACGATGAACACAAGCAATAACCGTTCTCGCATCTCCCAACTCTCCCCAACCCCTAAGTTTGCCACCGCTCAACATTTCTAACCAACATTTTGGAGTGACCGAAAACGCTTCTTCCATTCAACCGCTAAGCACTACCAAAGTGTGTCACATTTGTGAATTCACAGGCTTGCTGATGGTAAGAGATGACATGAACATGAGTTGCCATGAGCGCGCAATTAGCCACGAGAGGGTGAGGGCGTATGAGATTGAAAGGGAGTGAGTTTGAGCGTCTTGCTGGGGCTTTGGAAAGGTCTTACAGGTTGATGTTGTGGTCTACGCATGTGCGTTGGATCGGGCTGGGTATAGCTGTGTTCACACTCGTTGGCTCGGTCAAAATCAACCCTAACACATTCACTGGTGCAGTCATATGCTTTTCGCTATACAACCTCATCATCGTTTTGCTTACAGCCAGCCCAAAGCGATACAGGCGTTGGCACAGGATTGTGAGTGTTGGTGTTCCAGCACTTGACTTGCTTGCCATCACGATAGCTCTGTCAGTTCCAACTCCAAGCTCAGAGCTTCTCAGCGCCTTCTACATCCTGCCGATTGTTTTTGTTTCAGCCTCTTACGGTCTCGCATGGGGATTGATGATGACGGGGTTCGCATCGGCATCGCTTTGGGTAGCGCGATACTTCCTCGCAAATCAATTCCTCATCCCAATCTACTGTGGGTGGGTTGCACTATTCTTCTTCACATGCTTTGGGACATTCTTTGCAACGCCTCTCTTCCGAAAGATGCACAAGGTAGGTGAGCTGTTCAAACGCATTGAAGAACTCTATCAGCTTGGTGGTGAGCCACCTCACCCTGACAGGTTAGGGCTCGCGCTTCAACTGGCTGTCGACACCGCACAGATCCACCTTGAGGCTTCTCACACGCTCCTTTACATCTACAGCCCCGTGTCAAAGATGCTTGAACTGCGTCACTTCCAGCCGCCAGATGCAGCGAATGAGTTCCCGCTGAGCATGCCACCTGGGCAGGGTGTTGTCGGACACGTCTTCCAAACGGGTGTCCCGTTGCTCTTTGGCGAGGTTAACATCGGTGTTACAAGCACCTTGATGGAGGAGACACAACAACAGCAAATGCCACCATACCGAACATTTATGGCTGTGCCTGTGCGGACTGGTGAAGGTGTGTCTGGAGTGCTTGTGGCTTATGGTTCGCATGAGAGAGATCCTTTCACACCCGATGATTTGAGGTTGCTTTCGCTAATTGCTGCGCACATAGCTTCAGCTCTTGAAAACGCACGCATGCTTCAAGAGTTGCAAAAGGTCTCGCAGGTGGATCAACTGACTGGCATCTACAACAGGCGCTATTTTGAGCTGATGTTGAACAGGGAGTTCAACAGAGCCTTGAGATACAGTTACCCGCTAAGCCTCATAATGCTTGACTTGGACAACTTCAAGCAATGCAACGACACATATGGGCATCCAGCGGGCGATGAAGTGCTGAAGAGGGTAGGTGAGTTGCTCAAAACCAATTTGCGCGAATCGGACATACCCGCAAGGTATGGCGGTGAGGAGTTTGTTGTCATCCTTCCGCACACGCCATTGAGTGGCGCCAAAGTGGCAGCTGAGAGGATAAGGCAGAAGGTTGAGCAGATGGTGTTTCGCTTTGGCGATCCACCTGTTGAGTATCGCATCACGCTTAGCGCTGGCGTTGCTGCCATCGGTCCAACAATCACAACCCCACAAGACCTCGTAAAAGCTGCCGATGAAGCCCTCCTGAGGGCGAAGGTGAAGGGGAAGAACAGGGTTGAGGTTGTAACATCAGCTGAGTTTGCTCCCGTTGTCGCTTTAGGAAGTAGCACCGCATGAAAACTCAAGAGCATCAGACTGTGGCTGTGAACCTGTCAAGTGATGTTGAGAGGTCGGACAGCAACGGCAGTGGGCGTGGCTTTTGATGGCAAGCTTTCGAGCACCTCAAAAATTCCTCGACGAGCGCATGGGTGTGCAGTGCCATCGCTACTGCAAGGCTCTTTTCAGCGCGTCCCATTTTACCCCAACCACCGTCTTCAAACTGCAGTTTCAACAGTAGTGGTATGGCACGCCTCACCTGCCTCTTTGCGCATTCATCTCTCGTGCTACCAAGTCCGTAGAGCACGATGAATGTGAGTGACGCATCATAGTTCCACATCCCATCGCTTTGCTGTCGCGCCTCGAGCCAGAGCAGGATTTCTTGGCTTACGAGAGTTGCTTCCATTGTCCCTTCTCCTGACAACGCCATGAGCATGTAAACAGCGCACGGCAAACAGCATAGTCCATCGTTAAGGTATTTCTCAATCAGCCATTTGATGGCACGCTTGTATCGCTCGTTTCCGCCACTCCATCTCCTCAAGCCCAAGAGCACATAACTTGTGAAGCCGAGCGAGAAAGAGCCTAAAGAGAACTCACCACCATCAAGGGCTTGATAAACTGTCGGCACCGAGTGGCGTTCGTAGAAGTTACCATCGCAAGTCTGATGTGCCTCGACAAACTCAATCGCTTTCACAACCTGTGGGTGAGATGGTTCCACATCAAGGTGCGATAGCCTCCATAGCTCATATGCCGTCCATCCAACTGAGCCTTTGAAGCTACCCTTCGGAAATTGCGATGCGAGTATGCCCCTCCTCAACTTCTCAATCAGTGGCACATCCCTCTTCAACTTAAATCCAAGAAGTTCTCTCCTTGCGATCAACCCTTCGAGGGTTTGGCTACGCCAGAGAAACGCAAACGGATGCCTTTGGAACACCCTCAACTCCTCTATGAAGGCGTTTAACGCCAACTTGGTTTTCTCGTCTTCCTTCATCATCTCCCCTCAACGGATGGCTCAGGGGATGATTCCCTTTGAGCCATCACTTCCTCTTGAGCTTCCTGTGCCATTCATAGATTTTATTGAGCGCCTCGAGCGGGGTGAGCGTGTCTGGGTCGATGCGCTCAATCTCTTCAATTATCGGGTGTTGCTGGATCTCAAACAGCTTAAGCTGTATTGGTGGTGCTATCTCCTTTGCAGCCTCATGAGTTGGTGCGATGCGCTTTGTTCCATCGGTGCTTTCAAGTTGCCTTAGCACCTCTTTCGCTCGCTCTATCACTTCAAGTGGCAATCCAGCAAGCCTTGCCACCTGTATCCCATAGCTTTTATCGGTCCCACCAGGAACTATACGGTAAAGGAAGACGATGCCATCGCCCTCTTCTTTCACAGCAGCTCTGAAGTTTTTCGCCCTCGGCAACAGCCTCTCAAGCTCGTTCAAGTGGTGGAAGTGCGTTGCGAATAAGCACTTAGCGCCTATCTCATGGATGTATTCGGCGACAGCCCAAGCTATGCTAACGCCATCGTATGTGCTTGTGCCACGCCCAACTTCGTCGATGAGTATGAGACTCCTTCGTGTTGCGTTGTTGAGTATGTTTGCGGTCTCGTGCATCTCAACCATGAATGTGCTTTCACCTGTGGCTATGTTGTCATGCGCACCAACACGAGTGAATATCCTATCAACAACACCAATCTCAGCGTATGTGGCTGGCACGAAGCACCCCATTTGAGCCATGAGCACGATGAGAGCAACTTGGCGAAGGTATGTCGATTTGCCCGCAGCGTTCGGTCCCGTGATTATCAGCAGTTGGTTTGATGTTGAGTCAAGCTCACAGTCGTTTGGCACAAACGGCTTATCGCGTTGCATGCGCTCGATAACTGGGTGCCTCCCTGACTTTATCCTTATGCGGTCGCTGTCGTTGACTATCGGTCTTATGTATCCATATCGGTCGGCAAGCTCAGCGAAGCAGAGTAAGACATCGAGCGTTGCTACCGCTTGAGCTGTGCTCAACAGCTCATGGCTCCGCTTCGCCACTTCCTCCCTCAGCTCGCAGAAAAGCTGATACTCAATCTGGCAGATGCGCTCCTGTGCACCGAGGACTTTCGCCTCGAGCTCCTTGAGCTGTGGAGTGATGAAGCGTTCCGCGTTTGCCATCGTTTGCTTCCTGATGTAGTCGCTCGGGACGAGATGCAGGTTTGGTTTTGTCACTTCAATGTAGTAGCCGAAGACTTGGTTATAGCCTATCTTCAACGACTTTATGCCAGTGCGCCTTCTCTCTTGTTCTTCAAGTTGAAGTATCAGCTCCTTCCCGTTAGCGCTTATCCTGCGTAGCTCATCAAGCTCTTCGTGATACCCATCCCGTATGATGCCTCCCTCACGAACTGTTACTGGTGGGTCATCCGTTAAAGCCCTTTTGAGGAGTTGGTTCAGATCATCGCAAGTATGCATCTGTGAGCACAGTTCTTGCAGAAGTTCGGAGCGAGCTTCCGAGAGAGCCGAGATGATGCTCGGTATGTTCTCAAGAGCAGTCCTTATGAGAGCCAAGTCCTTAGGGTTCGCAGTATGAGTTGCGGTTCTTCCGATGAGCCTTTGCAAGTCAGGCATTGACCGAAGGCGTTCCCTAAGGTTCCCGCGAAGCACCACATTCTTAAGCAACTCCTCAACCGCATCCAAACGCCTGTTTATCTCGGAAACATCAAGCAGTGGGTGAAGCAACCAACGCCTGAGTAGCCTGCTACCCATTGGTGTTATTGTCATGTCGAGCACCGAGAGCAGGCTACCGTGATACTCTCCGAGAATAGTTTGCGTAAGCTCGAGGTTGCGCCTTGCCGATGCGTCAAGTGTCATGAACTGGCTCAGCGAGTATGTGCTCATGGTGCGTATATGCTCAAGCGCAGCCATGTGCGTTTCCTTCAAATATGAGAGGACCATCGCTGCAGCTGTTATGGCTGCATCCATGCCCTCACAACCAAAGCCCTTCAAGGATGTCGTCCCGAAATGGCTCATAAGTAGTTGAGCTGGCGATGTGATTGCGAATTGGTCAAGTTGATATGGGGTTATGCGTGGCGAGCACGAACTTAGAAGTTGAGCAACGATGGATGCATCTTCGGATATGCTATGTGGGAGCAAAAGCTCAGCAGGTTGCAGTCTCCCAAGCTCGTCTGAGACGGTTGCAAAGCCATTCGTTATGTCAATCTCGGTTACGGCGAACTCGCCAGTGGAAACATCAGCTACCGCAAGCCCACACTTCTGCCATTTCTCATCCGGATAAAGCGCCACAAGGAAGTTGTTCTCCTTGGCATCCAAGAACGGTTCTTCTACAACTGTTCCCGGCGTTAGAACCCTTATCACTTCCCTGCGCATCAATCGTCTCCCAGAGGCGGTTTCATCAAGCTGTTCACACACTGCGACTTTGTAGCCTGCTTCAAGGAGCTTACCGATGTATCGCTCGACTGCATGGTGTGGTATGCCACACATCGGCAACCTTATTCCCTTCCCGAAGTCACGAGATGTTAAAACGAGCTGTAGAACTTGCGAACCTATCTTTGCGTCTTCGCCGAACATTTCATAAAAGTCGCCGAGACGGAAAAGCAGGATGACATCTGGGTAGCGTGCTTTTATTGACTGATATTGGCGGAACATCGGTGTCAGCTTCTCTTGGCGTCCTTCCATCATAGTGGAAGCACCCCATCATACGACGAAGGTGACAAGCCCAATCTCCAATTTTAGCTCCCTGTGGATGGAGGATGACCTGCGAGTGAGAGCATCAAAGTCTCCAATGGGCATTTATGTCGGATTGATAAGTTTCAACTTTGCCATCAAGCACATCTTTGACTTTCACTTGGCTTCCAATCGTTGCCGATTCATAAATCGCCATCGCAACCGCTTCATCAACCATCCCGTCTTCAGCGGTTACCTCTGGCGTCCTTCCACTCCTTATCGCGTCAAGGAAATCGTAGCACTCTATCGCAAATGGGTCGGTGATGTTGTGGGGGAAGAGGCGCTTCCTTTGCTCAGTGCTCAGGCTCTCTAAGAACTCGCCTTGCAACTCTGATAGCCTCCTTACCCTCCCATCCACCCTGTGTATCATTGCGCCAGAGAAAGGACCATGAAACGCATCGCCTGAATCAATCAATGCGCCCTCAGTGCCATAGTAAACAACATGCGTAAACTGATGCCCAGGTGCTGCCGATGTGTAGCTCCAAAAGCCAACTACGCCAGAGGCGAAATTGAGCACCGCCATCCATGTGTCCTCACGGAAGTCGTAAACTATTTGACCGTCTTTGTTGTGCGGGCGTTTTTGCAGTTGCTTCACTTGAGCATATACGCTCTCAACCTCTCCAAAGAGTGTTCGTAGAGTGTGGATGTAATGCACACCGCTATCAAAGACCAACCCTCCACCACCAAGATACCTATCGACGCGCCAATGCCATCTTGGTGCATTCTGTTCGCTTGGTGGCGGATTCCACGAAACCTGTTGCGCATAGAACAGCCTCGGTTCACCTATCAACTTGCACTCGTGTATCACCCATTTTGCAGTTCTTGCCGGCAGGCTACGGAAGCATTGCTCGGCGATGGCAGCTATCTTGTTGAAACGCTTTGACGCTTCAACGATCACCTTCGCTGCCTTGATTGTTACGCCGACTGGCTTTTCCAGAAGCACATGCGCTCCAGCTTCCATGCATTTCGTGGCGTGGATGTGATGGAGACCGTGAGGAGTGCATATGTCAACCGCGTCAAGCTCCTCGTTGCGTAGCATTTCATCGATGTCGGTGTAGATGTGTATCTTCTCGCTCTGTGCTTGTGATGCTTCCTCGGCAAACGAGTTGGCGCGTTCTTCGACGGGGTCGCACATGGCTACGAATTTGAAGAGCTCAGGTTCGTGGCGTTTGATCTCAATGTAGCCCCTCAAATGTGCTCTTGCGATACCCCCACATCCGATGATGGCGAGCTTTATCGGTTCGTGTGATGGCATCTCTCTTTCACCTCCATGTTGCTTAGTCACATTGTTTGCCTATCAAATGATAACGCATCGTTTTCCCATTTCATCTTGACCAGCGTTCCCGCAACGGTGGCATCGGTGGGAATGGCGCGTGTGGCTCGGTTTGATACCAGTAGGCAACCGATGCTATATCGTCGGTGAGCGGTTGATACTTGCCGTTCGGATACCATCCGAGTGCCTGTATCGTCACCTTGATATCATGCTTGAAGCGTATCGGGTCGCATATGTGCCACCTGTAGAGTGCATGCCTTGGCACTTCGCCGGGTTCGTTGCGGAAGAGTGGGTAGCCGAGGAAGGGCGTGCAATATGTTTGTCCACCGAAGCCCCACGCGCCTCCAAAGTAGTCCTCCGTCCCAGTGCCACAAATCGTTGGGTAGTCTGTATCGCCGTCAATGTAGAATTTGACTTCGCCCTCACCCCACCATCCGTTTGAAAGCTGAGTCCATGCGATGAAAGTCCCAACATAGTGTCCGCGCCCAATAACACCGTCAAGGATTGTATGCTCTGGATGTTCCCTCCTCGTCATTGAGCGACGCCATTGCGCATGGAAGTATACAGCATCATCGGGGACATCCATCAAGGAATAAGTGATTTGGTAAAAGAAGCCACCGATGTCCTCCCAGTGTTGGTTCTCAATCGTTATGAGGGCACGCTTCCTGAATGGCATCGGGAAGTAGCAGTTGAAGCCACCAGATGGATTGACGACGATCGGCAATGAGTTCACATTATATCGCAAACCATGCCCATTGCAGAAGAAGTCGCCAAGCGGCACCTCAATTGATGGTGTCTCCTCATCATCCCAATAAAAGCGCAGAATGCAACTCCTGTAGGCACGCACATCAACCGTCATCCAGATGTGCTGTATGACGCCACTGCCGTTTATCTCAGCCAACTTTGTGATGCTGTTTGCTGGGAGCGTTATGCACGGGCGAACTTTCCAGCCGACGCCAAGTTCAGATGCTGGGCTCCTTTCGTCAGGTATCGCCATCGCACCTTTTCCTTTCTCACCAGTTGGGTTCTCAGCCGATATTGAACGTGTCTCCGCATCCGAAAGTATCGGCAACATGCCAAAGAAACACATACCGCATTGCCATCCCGTCATCACTACCACCCCCGTTAAAGTTCTGTGCTTTGACGAGCATGTTCTATGCGTAGGCTTTTGGTAAAAGTATATCCTCGCCAACAGTCCATGTTAGGCGCATTGAACGAGACATGGGACACGGAAAAATGGGATGTCAACGCACCTGCGAGCCAATTGAAATGAGGACAAGGTTTTTGGAACATCATCGGAAGCTATTAACGACGGTGTTGCAACATGCTAAACTGAGATTGCTCTCTTGGATTTGGGCACTTTGTGAGGGGGTGAAGAAGATATGGCGCTCGTTGAAGTCTCGATAATCCCGGTTGGGACTGGATCAACAGGGTTGAGCGAATACATAGCTCACGCAATTAAAGTGCTCTCACAGCGTGCCGAAAGAGAAGGGCTAAAGTTCTCGGTCGGTGCTATGGGGACAACGATAGAAGGCGACATCGATGTTGCGCTTGCAGCGATAAGGGAAATGCAGGAGGCTCTCTTCAAGCTCGGTTGCCAGAGAATCATTACCCACATCCAAATCGATGACAGGCGTGATAAGCCAGAAACAATGAACCGCAAAGTGAAAGCCGTCGAGGAGAAGCTAAAACAACTGCAAGATTAACACAGTGGCAGAGATGAGTTATACTGCTAAATGCGTTTCACTCAAACTTAGGATGCTAACAGGAGGTGATGCAAGTTCGTGTGAGCAGGGGGACGGAAAAACAATAACATGGGGGTGACGAAGATGAGAGTTGTATGTGTGGCGCTGTTGGTTGGTAGCATGGTTTGGTTGTATGCCTGTGGTGGCGGTTCAAAAGGGACAGGTCTCAACATCGTGAGCGGGTCAGGTGGCACAACAGGTGAGGTAGTGAGTAATAAACTGCCAGGGTTGCGCGTAAAGGCTATCGACCCAACGGCATTGAAAGTTGAGTCCCTCCTCCCTCCACCCAGCGGATATGGAGTTGGCACCTTCTATGGAGTTGGCACCTTCTTGGCTCTGTATGGCACAGCGATTACCGAATTGAGTTTAGCATATGGTGACGAGGATAAAATTGCCTTCGCCTCCTACCGTCCGGGTAACTATGAGATTTTCTTGATTGACCCTGGCCATCCAGAGTATCTACAGCGTTCCACATTCATTCCTCAGAATGATTACTACCCGGCATGGTCACCTGATGGTTCAAAGATAGCTTTCACGAGCTACAAAACTGGTAGTGGAGATATATACATCATGAACCCAGATGGTTCAAACCTTCAAGGTCCAATCGCTGCTTCAAGCTCCTTGGAAGCTTACCCTTCATTCTCGCCCGATGGTAAAAGGCTCGTCTTCGTGAGCAGTAGAACCGGCAACAACGAGATCTACATTTATGATTTTGGATCGGGTTCGTTAAGGCAAGTGACAAGTAGCCCCTCAGATGAAACTGAGCCTAAGTTCAGTCGAGATGGCACGAGGGTTATTTTCGCTTCCAACTTTGATGGCGATTACGAGATATGTTCGGTGCCAGCAACAGCAACCAACGCTTCATCATCCTCGTTCACCAAGCTGACGAACAACACTGTAGCCGATGTAGACCCTGCCGTTAACCCCGACCCCAATCCTTGGTTTCCTTTCGAGTTTGTGTATTGCTCGGCAATCGGCAGTGGTGGCACCTACGAGATAATGGGATACCCAGATTATGTGCGCTTAACCGAGAATTCCGTCAATGACAGGTTCCCTTCAGTGTCTCCTTCCGGTTATAGTGTCGTTTTTTCACGATATATCTCAGGTAAGCCTTGCTTGGTCCTGGGAATGGCGGGAATGGCGGGAGAAGTTCTATATGAAACACTAGTTCTATATGAAACACTTCTAACTGAACCTGTGAGCTTTGACCTCTATCCATGCTGGTCTGGTTGGAGGACGCTTAATCGGCGAGTCTTAGTTGGTCCGTCTGGAACATACGACCAAGGTTTTGCACCACCGTTTGGCACAAGCATCTCAGCAGCTATAATCGGTGGCGGTGGTGGTGAGTATCCTCACAGCGAAGTTAAGGAATATGAGGGAGCACTCGCTGTAGCTATAATTGCCCAAACTCCGGGAAGTGTTAAGATAACAGCTCTACCAAATGTTATGGGTCAGGATGCTCTCTGCGTGGATGTGGAAGCAGATAACATACTCAAAGTGCTTGAAGATAATGGACCTGGTAATTCTCCAACTGAGTGGGTTGGCAGTAGTGGGCAAGTGCTACCTGTGGGGGAAGTCGTCATCGTTTTCGATACAGAGTATCCGCATGTCATAGGAGTGATAGCGCCGACTCGTGGTAGGAAGCTACAGATTGCTCAAGATGGCGGAAGTGTTGTTGTGCGCGGTGATTTGATTGTCGCACAACGCCTTCATGGTAGAGGGGCACCGACGAAGAGGAATGCAACTGAGGTTCGCCTCTCAAAGGGTGCAAAGGGTGTGGACATTATCGCCAAGTAAACATCTAATCGCAAACTACATGGGGCAGGCACATGTGAGTTAGCCTATGCAGTGTCTGCCCCATTCATCAATAACGATTGGTTGCGAGATGGCGTTAGGGTGTTGTGAACTCGTATGTTCCAGAGCCGACTTCGAAGATGGCTTTACCGTCCTCGACGCGTAGCAGTTTGACACCGGGTGATTTTACTGCGGGCTTTCCGCTCTCCGTTATCTTTTGCGGGTCGCTCGTTGGCACATGGACTATGGCGCTCACATTTGGTGGCAGGCTCACTTTCATGTGGAGCAAGTTTTCGCTTTTGTGCCACTCAACACTTATGCGCCCGTGAATCGATTTGTAGCTTGCTTTCACAAACTCAAGCCCATCGCAGATAACAGGTCTTATGAGCACACGCTTGAAACCGTTTTCGGCTATGTCAATTCCGGCAAGCTTGCGAAACATCCATTCTCCAACTGAACCAAAGGCATAGTGGTTGAACGAGTTCATCCCCGGTTCGTGTATTGAGCCATCTGGTTGAATGCTGTTCCATCGTTCCCAGATAGTTGTTGCGCCCATCTTAACCATGAAAAGCCAAGATGGGTATGTATCCTGAAGCAACAGTTTACATGCGACATCGTCTTTTCCTCCGTCACTCAATGCGAGCATTAGATGCCTTGTCCCGACGAACCCGGTCGATAAGTGCCAACCTCTCTTTTCAATGTCTCTTACGAGGTGCTCAAGAGCCTTTCCTCTCAGCTCATCTGGCAGGAGACCTATATCCAAGGCAAGCGCATAGCATGTTTGAGTATCTCCCTTTATCTTTCCGTCGCTTCCAACGAACTCCCTTATGAACGCCTCTTTTATCCTCCCGAACAGCTCGCTGTAGCGCTTTGCATCTTCCTGCCTCCCGATCGCCTCAGCCATTTCCGCCATTAGCTTCACCACATACGCAAAGTAAGCTGTTGAGAGGACATCCTTTGGAGTCTCTGCGCCTGCGGGCACCCAATCACCGTAGCCGATCGCAGGTCTTATCAAGTCTTTGCTGTTTTGAACGAGGTAGTCTATGTAGCGAGCCATTGATTCGTAGTGGCGTTCAATTATGCGTTTATCGCCATAAACCTTGAGCATCGTCCAAGGGATGATGATGCCCGCATCACCCCACGCTGGTGTTCCGAAGCCTGCGCCAGTTGTTGGAGCTACATCTGGGTATGCACCGTCTTTCCTTTGCCCGTCGTTCAAGTCAATGAGCCACTTCGTCATGAACGATGCTATGTCGGCGATGTATGATGCAGTTCTTACGAATATCTGTGCATCTCCAGTCCAACCTTGTCGTTCGTCCCTCTGAGGGCAATCCGTTGGCACCTCAAAGTAGTTCCCTCTAAGCCCCCACACGATGTTTTGGAAGAGTCTGTTGAGGCGCTCGTCAGAGCATTCAAATTCACCAACCATAGGCACATCTGAGTGGAGCACTATGCCAGTTATGGCATCCAAGTCAGGTTTGCCCGGGTAACCAGTCACTTCAACATACCGAAAACCCCTGTAGGTGAAGCGTGGCTCAAATGTTTCTTCTGGCGCACCCTTGCAGATGTAAACATCCGTGTTCTTAGCGCGGCGCAAATTCGCTGTGTGCAAAGTCCCGTCTCGCTCGAGCACCTCTGCAAAGCGCATCGTTATCTCCGTCCCGGCTTTCGCGCCTTTCACTCTTAGCCTTGCGATGCCTACCATGTTTTGACCGAGGTCAAAGATGAAGACGCCGGGCTTGATCTCACTGATGCTCTTCGGGCGTATCTCCATAACCTTCCTTATCGGCACACCCGGATGCCATGTCAGTTGCAACGCCAACTTTTCCGTAACGGATACTTGTTTCCATGCGCTATCGTCAAACCCTGGTTTATCAAAGCCTTCAACAAGGCTTTCGCGGCGAGCGTCGTAGATCATCCCCATGTAATTGTCGGCTGAGATTATCGGACCGTAAGAAGCCCTCCATGATTCATCGCTAACGATCACCTGTTTCCTGCCGTCTTTCAACTCCACATGCAATTGGATCAAAAGTCTTGGTTCGCCACCGTAGAAGTTGCGTCTTCCCCAACCACCCTGCAGACCTGAATACCATTCGTCGTGCAAGATAGCCCCGATAGCGTTTTTGCCTCTCTTCAAGAGCTCAGTCACATCGTAAGCCCTGTAATATGCTCGTTTCCTGAAGTCGGACCAGCCGGGGATGAAATACTCGTCGCAAACTGGCTTTCCGTTTATGCGCACTTCACAACTCCCCAAGGCGCTGACAAACAATACCGCACGCTTCAAGTCGCCATCGATGTTGAACTCCTTGCGCAAGTATGGCAGTGGCGGTGCCTCTTCAGTTATGTATCCCCAAGGTTGTGCACCGTATTTTCCGAGCTCAACTGCGTTCTTCCACCCAGAGTCGTCAAACTGCACCCCTTGCCAACCGCTGACCTCGCTGTCGTGCGTTTTCCAGCGTGAATCTGTTACGATCGTCAGCCCCTTTTCACCCTTTGTTTCAACTACCAGCCTCGCAAGCAAGCCAGCAGGACCTGCCTCGTTTGTTGCAGCGATCGCAACCACATTTATCCCTGTGGATATGTTTTTCGTGATGTCAAACTGCCTTGGACGACGCCACGCATCTTTTTTGCCGTCGCTCCTACCAACTTCAACACCGTTGATGAAGAGGACAAACTGATCATCAGCAGTCACCCAGATGCGGGCTCTCTCGACAGCTTCTGCTACTTGGAACGAGCGCCTGAAGAAACGCGTCGCTGTAGGTGCTTCTTTCCTCGGGTCACCCTCGGGAAACCAAATCCATGAAGCATTGTGGAACGGCGATATCTCAAACTCGGCTGGCTCGTCATAGCCAATCCACTTGGCTTGCCACTCACCTTGTTCAAGTAACCCCATAACCCAGAATGCAGGCTCACTCCATCGTGATGGTTTATCGGCTTCGTCCCACACCATGACCTTCCACCAACATTGCATTAGCGACTTCAAAGGCTTCCCAGCATACGCTATTTGCGATGTCTCGCTTGAGCGCACCTTCCCAGTGTCCCAAAGGTCTCCTTTATCCTTTTTCAGGTTCTCAAGACTGCTTGAGACGATTATCCTGTATGCGCTTTGGCGCACACCTCGCTTTGTCAGCTCATCACTTTCAAGCACCCAGCTGAGACGAGGGTTCGGGATATCGACACCTATCGGGTTGTAGCGATATTCACAACGCAACTCCTTCGGCATCAGCACTGCCATTGCTTTCCCACCTCCCGCAAGGATAAGTATCGTCAGCGCTACCACATAAGGCATTGCACGCCACCCCCTTTTCGGCTAAGGCTAAATTGGAGACCTTGTTTGGCTCATCGCTTCGTAACTGCATCATGCAAAATTGAAGTTAGCAACCTGATTGCCATCAGTCAAGGTTAAAAGGAACACGAAAGATGGTCGGGCTCATCAGCTGAGGCGTGGTTTGACGCCGTAGGAGTTATCGAGTTGGGCGTATGGATGGCGAGCACGGAGTGCTCTCGTCGCACCTTCCGCATGCCCACATCGTTAGAGTGTCAGCCATTGCCTTCGCAGCCTTGTCTTGAAACTTCGTGTTAGTTAAGCGGCGCACTTCCGCAGGGTTTGAAATGAAGCCGAGTTCAATCAGTATTGCTGGCACGCTCGCCCAAGTTAAAACTGTCAGCGGTTGTCTTACGACGCCTCTATCCTTCAACCCAAGTGTTCTGCATAGCCTTGTCTGCATTAGTTTGGCAAGCGGACGGCTCTCTTCGCTCCAATAGTGCACTGATAAACCGTGTGGCTTGCCATTACGGTAGCTGTTCAAATGAATGGAGACAAACACATCCGCATTAACGAGTGACGAAAGCCTTGCCCTTTCAATCAACCCAAATGGAGTGAAGTCGCCGTCCCGTGTCGTGATGGCAATCCAGCCTCTCCTTTCGAGTTCCTTTTGCAGTTTCTTCGCTATCGCGATGGCGACATCGGCTTCTTTGACCCCATAACGAGTAGCGCCCTCATCAAGCAATCCAAAATGAGTGAAAGCGCCATGACCTGCGTCAATAATAGCAATGAAGTGCCTTCCCAAGTTGTTATCAAACCTTGCAGGGTGATGGAACTTGGAGAAGCTCCAAACGATGAAAGCACACGATGAGAAAAGCAATGCCACAATCAGGATGAGCGTCATCTTGTTCCTCCTAATGCTTCCCATTCTTTCGCTCCTCCATTTCGGTTGTGCTCCTCATACTTCAACTATTGTATCGAGGGCGAATCAAGTGAAAGAGCTTGCGGTCAGGCTTGAAGGCATGTATGAAAGTGCTACGCTTACAGAGATGGCTCAAGTCATCTCCTCGAGCCTGCCACAGGAGCTTGGCACGGAGTTGCTCAAGCTCGCTTACCGTAAAACACACAAGCCCGTTGACTATAAAGGATGGCTCATAGGGCGCTTGTATCTACTCGCCTCTTCGTTCTACCTCATTGGAGCTTTAGATGAACTGCGCTATGGCGACATGGACAGAGCTTCCAAGCTTTGCTACTCCTCACTAACTTGTTTGAAGAGCTCTTCCCGTTGGCTCCCGAAGTGGGAGCGAACGAGCGCTATCGGATACGCTGAACAGCTCAATGCTGTTTTGAAGCGATTGAAAGACGACCGACACTATGCGCTTGTCCATTTGCAAGCCTTGCAATTCAAGGTTGAGGCTCACGCTGTTTATGTCCCACCTGAACCGCGTCGGTGATTTTTGTGCTCGCTACTTTCTGAGCTTCGACATTCAATTTCAAGAAGCGTGGTCTACTGGCATCCGTTGCTAAACGCTGTGCTTGTCTTTGAGTTATCTTCACCGCCCACACTTCACAGCTCTGCCCCGAGTGCGGTTTGAAAGTATATGCCAGCATTTCTTCATCGCTTGAAAACTGTGGTGATGCGCAGATGCCCTCCCTCGCTTCGATCGGCATCGCATCTTCAATTGCCTTTCGCAACAGGCTTGCTGGCTCTACTTTTGGTTGAGGCTTTGGCATATCTCCAAGCCATATCTCAAGTCTTGCGTTATTGCCCTGTCGGATGATTGCGAACCTCTTCCCAGCATTGCCAACAAAGAAGCCATAGATGCCGTCCGAAATCTCATCTACAGCACCTGTGTTTAAGTTCAAGCCGACGAGCTTCTGTTTGCCACTGCTGTCAGTGCCCTGAACGAGCAAAATAGCCCCATCGTTCCAGACTGCTTGCAGGCGGATGTTAGTCAAGGTTTCAAAAAGCTTTCTCCCACCGGGTGCGACTCCCAACCCCTTCTTGAAATCAAAAGTTACCAACTCACCCTCAACTGGTATGAAGAGCCTTTCATGTGGTGACTGCCAAAGCATATTCCCCACAGGCTTTCTTTCCCCAAGAGGGAGTGCCTCACTTTTCATCTGCTCAACATCGAGCACGATTAGTTTGAGTTGGTTTTCCTCAAGCGAGATCGCCGAGAGCATCTTTCCATCTGGCGATAGCGCTACTGGTTCGCTGAGCCACTGTGGTGGCGATATGCTCATGAGATGCTTTTCATTGACGCTCAAATCCTGTTGGACTTCAAGCTTAAAGATATGAGCGTAGGCATTTCCTTTCGCTGATGTGAGCACGAGCATCTGGTTTGACCGTGGCAATGTGCTATACCAGATGATGTCATTCGGTGTCTTCTCGCCCTTCGCAGTCCACAACTCCTTTTTGCCGTCCTTGCAGGTTATGAAAATCGATGAACCACAAACGAATGTCACTGGCTCTGACAGGAATGGGGAATCGAACGAAGCCATCATGCTCTGCAGGTTCCCTTTGAGCTGTGTTCCCGTTATGGTGATGCCGAGTCTCTTTGCCAGCCTCTCAATCCTTTCATCAGCGCCGGGGTGAGTTGAGAAGTAGCGTTCCAAGCCCTTTAATTTCTTGTCCAAGAACTTGCTTAGCATAGTTATGGCGCCCATCGGGTTGTAGCCAGCAGCTATCATGTAGTTCAAAGCATAGCTATCTGCTTCCCTTTCCTGATTACGGCTGTAACCCAAACGCTGTAGCGTGTAGAGCACATCCGCTGCACTCCTGAGGACTTGCGGTGCGCCACTAAGTAGTATCGAGGCGAGGATGGAGATAACCGTGTCTTGGCTTATAGCTTTACGGGCATGCTTGCAGACGACATGCCCAACCTCGTGTGCTATGACGAAAGCCAGTTCATCATCAGATGTAACCGTCTCAAGCAACCCACGAGTTACATAGACAACCCCTCCCGGCAAGGCAATCGCATTTGGCTCATCAATGTTGAGTATCTTGAACTCGTATGGCACATCCTTTCGGTCGCAAACCGCCAGTATGCTCATCCCTATCCGTCTCACCCTGCTCAACTGGGTCTGGTCTTCCCAGAGCGGGATTTGCGACTCAATCTCTTTTGCGACCTTTCTTCCGAGGGCTATCTCAGAGCCGCGTGAGAAGATGTCTATCGCAATCGTTCTTGCTGTGAGCGATAACACGATAGCCAATGTGAGAAGACTTCTGACCACCTTTCTTTGGGATGCGGGATAGCCATTCATCAAGTCAACACCTCTTTCATGTGCATTTGTTTTTAGCCTTGCTACGCTTGAGCGTGAACTCAAGCCGATGCAAACGCTCACGCTTATGCCAGACGGATGTAATCAGCCCAGCAGAGATGGCGAGCACAGCTGAGAGGAGGAACATAAAAAGAGCCTTCGTTGGGTGCTCAACGACCCAGTAGATGGCGCACGCCACAAGCAACAGCGCAGAAGCAGCCATGGAGGCGCTAAGCACTGGTGCTATAGCCTTCCGCTTAACATAGCTATGGGCGCCCTTTTGGAACTGGAGTTGCGTTGGCTTCACATTCGGTTGCTGAGTGAGTCTGCTTAATGCTTCCGATGCAGCCTTGGCGATGTTTTCGTTCTTATGCTTTTCCGAGAGCTCTTTCAGTATGTGCTTTGCTTTCTCGCCACCGATGTGCCCTATAGCTTTGACTATGAGCAGGCATTCGCTCTCATCTCTCTCTGCTTGCAGCATCTTTGCGAGTGGTTCGACTGCCCTCTCATCGCCGATTCGCATGAGCGCTTGTATGACCGCAGTTCGCACACCCCTGTTTTGGTCGCTGAGGGCAGCGATGAGCGCTGGCACAGCCCTTCTGTCACCGAGCTCACCGAGCGATTGAGCTGCTGCAGCGCGCACCGTAAGTGGTTCGTTCGTTAGCGGATCCTTCTCAACGGAAGTTGTCGCATCAAACAGAGCGTGTATCAGTGGCTCAAGAGCTTTTATGTCTTTGAGCTTCCCAAGCGCTGCAGCTGCATGCAAACGCACAAGGTGATCTTTATCCTTCAAAGCCTTTATCAGGGCTGGTGTGGCTCGCTTGTCACCGATGTATCCGAGTGTGGCTGCTATCATATGCCTTGCTGGGTGCTCAAAGTCTTCGAGCGCTTCTATTAGTGGCTTGACGGCTTCCTGCCCGATGCTTATCAGCCTCTCACCAGCATACATGCGCACATTCTCATCTTCTGAGCCAAGTTCACGGATGAGTTCCTCAATGATGTCCATTAGAGGATCACCTCGCCGTCAAAGCCACTCTATCGCAATGCCGTTTTCTTGGTGCGCCATTCTAACATGGTAGCACTCAAACGGTGACACGACAATAAAAAGGCTTTGGCGCTTGCATTCATGATTGCTTGCTCGACTTCATCTCCTCCCACGCTTTTATGCCCGCCATGACTGTCTCTGCGGAGCGTTTAAGGTAACTCAGTTCATCTTCGGTCAGATTGAGTTCCACTATTTCAGAGACTCCATCTCGGCAGAGCCTGACGGGGACACTCATAAACACACCGCTTATCCCGTATTCACCGTTCAGCAAGACAGATGCTGGAATTATCTCGTTGCTATCGTTTGCGATTGCTTTGACCATGAGCGCAACAGCAACCCCGGGTGCAAGCGCTGCACTCGCCGTCTTCAGTAGCCTCACAAGTTCTCCACCTGCTTCTTTAGTCTTCTTGGAGATCTCCCAAATCGTTCCTTCATCAAGCAACTGCGTTAACGGTTTGCCTGAGACAGTTGCAAGCCGAGTCAGAGGGAGCATCCCATCACCGTGTTCGCCGATGACCATCGCCTCTATTTGTGAAACGGGTGCTGATGTGGCTTTTGATATGAGCCACTTGAACCTCGCTGAATCGAGCAGTCCACCTTGCCCTATCACCCTCTCCTTCGGAAAACCGCTCGAACGCCATGCCACATAGCACATAACATCGAGCGGATTCGTAACGATGATGAGTATTGAGTTCGGTGAATGCACAGCTACAGCCTTGCACACATCTTCAACTATGCACCCGTTTACATAGAGCAAATCCATTCGTGACATCCCAGGTTCCCTTCGTCTCCCACTTGTAACGACTACAACATCGCTCCCCTCAACAGCTCTTATATCGCTTGAGCCCTCCACATCGCAATCGATGCCAAGTGCAGCAAGTGCGTGACATATGTCGAGTGCCTTTCCCTCAGCGAGCCCTTCAACAATATCAACCAAGATGACTTTACCGATCCCCATCTCTGCTATCTTATGGGCTGTTGCAGTCCCGACCATCCCCGCACCGACTATCGCCACTTTCATCTCAGCGTTCACCCCCTGCTATGCCCCATTCGTCAAGACCTGCCATCAACTCATAACCTCGTTCCCAAAATTTCCTGTATGGCGCTACAGCTTAATCTGGCGAGCCATTCCGCTATCCCATTCAAGCGCCAGCGCATTACCTCTTTAAGCCCTTCGGTTGAACGCATAGCATACACGAACTCTCGCTCATCAGATTTCAAGTGAAGTTGCTCGGGCGCCTTCACGATGGTTGCCTTCAGCGAGTGCTTCAAAAGTAGCCACCCATCCATCCCTTTCATTTCCTCTTCGCTGTGGCTCACGAGCCAAACAGAGATGAGGCAACTTACAGCCCTTCTCTTTTGCCAAGCCCTTGCAAGCTTAACACCGCTGAAAGACTTTTGGAGGTATCCATCCAAGCGCTTTTTAAACTCCGCCTCAAGAGCACTGGCATATGCGCTATCACACCACGGTAGCCTTACATCCAACTCGAAAGACAGCTCAACGACATCTTTTGGTGGTGTTGGTTTGAAATGTGTTTTCGGCTTCGGCAATTGCATGCTCCTCAAGCGCTGTAAACGCTTTTCAACGCTTGGATGGGTTATAGCCCATACAGTTTGTTGAGCTGAGCCAGATTGTGACAGCCTCTCAAGGACATCCAACGCAGCGTTTGTGTCAAACCCTGCTTCTGCCATCAGCTTAACAGCGATTTCATCAGCACTGCATTCAAGCTCCTGCGAATAGATTGAACGAGCAAGCGTTGCAAGCAAGTTCAACCCTTCGGTTATCAGAGTTTTGTCCAAAGCAGGCTCAATCGGCAGTTGGCTCAACCCTTGACCGTAAACTCTTTGAAGGCATTGCGCATCCCCTCTCAACATGTGTGCTAACTCGTGGGCAAGGACGAAGGCTATCTCATCTGGTGTGCGGAGCAGTGAGAGCATGGGCTCGGTGATGAGCACTTCTCCAGTCGGCAGTGTGATGGCGTTGGCAAAAGGCACATCTACTACCAGCACTTTGCATCTCAATTCACTTGCGCTGGAAGCCGTAACGAGGGCATCCATTATAGCCCTTAGTTCCCAATCGTCAACTGATGATGCTTGAATGGCTTTTAAGAGCATTTCATGTCGGTCCACGCGAGTGTTGTGCGAAGCTCCAAATGAGTCTTGGATACACATCGCTACGCAAACAAAGCAAGCCACCACGCATGGCATAATTCCGTGTGCTACACTGAGCACCAGCGAGCGCATTTTCCTTTGCCTCCATATGCGGGAGAGTAGCTTGGTCATGATGAATTGTAGCATCTGGGCGAATTCCGCTGAACTGCCCTTTGAGGGGGTGACGAAAGATGAGCATCTCACTGAAGGAGATGACACTGCATGAAGTTAGGGAGCGAAAATTTGAGGTCGCCGTCTTGCCGATAGGTTCTTGCGAACAGCACGCCATGCACCTTCCGTATGGTGCTGATTCTTTCGAAGCCGAGATGATCGCAAAGCTGGTTTGCGAGAGAGCCACTCAACTTGGTGCGAGTGTCCTGTTGCTCCCAACGATACCCTATGGCGTGAACAGCAACATGCTTTCTTTCCCCATGACAATCCACATAAAGCCATCAACGCTGAATGCTTTTGTTGCTGACATAGTTGCATCACTTGAGCATCATGGCATTAAGAAGATTGTGTTGTTCAATGGTCATGGCGGGAACGATTTCAAACCGCTATTGCGCGAGCTTTACGGGAAGGTTGATGCCTTCATCTGCATTGTGGAATGGTGGAAGGTAGCAAGCGATTTATATTCGCAACTCTTCAAGCAGCCCGGCGAGCATGCTGGAGCTGTTGAAACGAGTGTTTGTCTTGCTCTCTTCCCACAGTTTGTCCACATGGAATGGGCTGAAGAAGGGAAGACCAGAACTGCCAAGTTTGAAGCCTTAGAGAATGGTTGGGTGGATTTTGTCCGCCCTTGGGAACGCCTCACTTTCAGCGGTGGTCAGGGTGGCGTGGTGGAGGCATCAGGCGAGAAGGGCGAGAAAATCATAAACGCTGTTGTTGAAAGGATAGGTAAGTTCATAGCTGAGCTTTCGCAATCGCCGATCGATGAGCTCTTCCCTTATTCACCGTGAAGGCTTCTTATCCGCCTTTCGCAACAAGGATGACACCAAAACATATGAGCGTTACGCCCAAGAGACGCAACAGCGGTTGCGGTTGCCCAAACAGAAAATACGAGATGAGCACTATGATGACTTGGTTTAGAGCAACGAACGGGTATGCGTATCCGATTCCTCGTTTCGACACAACGACGATATAAAGCACGGATGAGAAAGCATAAGCGAGCAGACCGCCGATGACCTCGGGCGAGAGGATTAATCTTGCGAGTTGTGGCATGAAGCGCACAGACAATGTGGGCACTTCCCCAACTCTGTTTGCTCCCATTTGAATCAACATCTGTCCCACGCCACCAAGTGAAACAGCAACCAATATGAGCACGAGTGGACTGCTAAGAAGCGTATTTGCTATAGCGCTTAGCCTCATGTCAGCCTTACCCCTTTCGTTTTTCGTTTAAGATCGCCATCGGGAACATGACCCCTCATGAGTTTAGCGCTAACTTGCATTGGTGGTTCAAAATTATAACGCTCCCTTCAAAACATGCATTGGCTCAAAGACTTTAGCCGCTACCTCAGTGTGAAGATATGCAATAACATGCATACTGGCATTGTGCTTGATCGTCGGTTTTGTGTTATCATGATGTATGGCTGTGAGATCCCATGAGGACGAGCCGACAATGTAAACCCTTGTAGCACACACTTGGAAAACGAGAGGTGGTGCGAAAGGTGAAGAAGCTTGTGCGGGAAAAAAAGAAGGCGAAACGGAAAGGCGGAAGGGTTGCACGCTTCAGCATCTCAATGGAGGAGGAGCTACTTGAAGCATTTGATAGCTTGATAGCACGCAAGGGCTATTCTAATCGTTCGGAGGCGGTGCGAGACCTTATCCGTAACAGGTTAGTTGTAGATGAGTGGGAGCATGCTAAAGGTGATGTGGTAGCAGCAGTTGCGGTCGTCTACGACCATAACAAACAAATCGTCGTCGGGAGGCTTATGGAGCTACAGCACCAGTTCCAAAAGCATATTGTGTGCACAACGCATGTCCACCTCGATGAGAACAACTGCCTTGAGGTGGTCATACTTCGTGGCAAACCGCGCTCGGTGAGGGAAGTTGCTGATAAGCTTGTGAGTTTGCGAGGCGTAAAGCATGGTGCAATTATGGCTACTACAACGGGCAAGGAGTTGGTTTGATTGGTTGGGGCTTATGGCAGGGTGAACAAAAGTAAGTTTGATTTCGCGTTCACGCTTGTTGAGCTGTTGGTTGTGATAACGGTTATAGGGATACTTTCGGCATTGCTTTTCCCTGTCTTCGCCAGAGCGAGGGAGAAAGCGAGGCAGACCACTTGCACGAGCAACCTGCGCCAGCTTTACATGGCCTGCATGATGTATGCCGATGACTATGATGGGTATTTCCCACAGGGACACAAGTTTGACCCGAACCGAAATCCACCGTTTTACTGGTTCTGGTTTATGGACATCCAACCTTACTTGCGCATGAAGGATGTTCTGCCATGCCCAAGTGACCCAGACCCGCTTGAGTTCCAAGGTTACAAATTCAACTATGCTCTCAATTACCAAGTCCCGGAGAACTTTGACCCCAACAATATAGTTGAAGCCCTCAACCCGCCGGGTCCACCGTTACACGAAATCGAGAACCCATCAAATACGATAGCCATGTGTGATGCAAACAATGTGTGCATTCATAACATCGTCTGCCATACGGATCAGCGCGAGCTCGGCTACAACGATGCCATATGCTCACAATACTACTGGCTTGGACCGATGCGCCTTGAGAAGAGGCACAACGGTGGGGCGAACTTCCTCTTCTTTGACGGGCACATAAAATGGCTTACAAGGACACGCTATGGACAGTGGACTTACACTGCTGATGACGATTGAACGCCACCTGCTTTATCCTCGCTCAAGCGTTTTTGAACGCTGTCACGGTAGAGGTTATGCAGTAAACAACTGTGTGATGCTTTTGAAAGCATCCTTGCCCGCAAACTTCGCTTCCTTGCCGAGCTCCTCTTCAATTCGTAGCAACTGATTATACTTTGCGACCCTATCGGAACGACATGGCGCGCCCGTCTTTATCTGCCCAACTGCTGTTCCAACTGCAAAGTCGGCTATGAACGCATCTTCTGTCTCACCGGAGCGGTGTGATATGATGCAACTGTAGCCAGCGCTTAACGCAAGTTTTATTGTGGCGAGCGTTTCGGTGACGGTGCCTATTTGGTTTAGCTTGATCAGGATGGCGTTTGCCACACCAAGCTTTATGCCACGCTTCAAGCGCTTCGGATTCGTAACGAACAGGTCATCCCCAACGATTTGTATTTTATTGCCGAGCCTCTCAGTCAGCAGTTTCCAGCCGTTCCAATCGTCCTCTGACAAACCATCCTCAATTGAGATGATCGGATATTCGGAGATGAGCTCCTCGTAGTAATCAACCATCTGCTCAGCTGTCAGTGTTTTGCCCTCCCCCTTCCAAACATATGCCTTCAGTTCCTCATCATACAACTCCGACGCAGCTACATCTAAAGCCAACGCCACTTGCTCCCTCTGGCGATACCCAGCTTTGTCAATCGCTTCAAGCAAACACTCAATTGCTCTTCGTGTCTCCTTGAAGTTTGGAGCGAAGCCACCTTCATCGCCGACGCCTGTTGCAAATCCCATTCGTTTCAGCACGCTGTTAAGCGCATGGTATATCTCAACACCAGCTCTGAGTGCCTCCCCGAAGCTATCAAAGCCAAACGGCACGATCATGAACTCTTGGACATCAAGTTCATTTGGTGCGTGCACCCCGCCGTTGATTATGTTCATCAACGGGACTGGCAAAACTGGGTTTGCAACGCCCATCATCGTAGCTATGTAGCGGTATAGTGGCATTTTCATATGGCATGCGCCAGCCCTTGCCGTAGCCATTGAAACTGCAAGTATAGCGTTAGCGCCAAGGTTGCTCTTTTTCTCCGAGCCGTCAAGGTCGCAAAGTGTCTCATCAATTTTCTCCTGTGATGTGGCGTCCATGTTAAGCAAAGCCTCCCTGATCTTCGTCCTCACATTCCTAACTGCGTTGAGCACGCCTTTACCGCCGTAGCGCTTTTTCACTCCGTCTCTTAGCTCAAGCGCTTCATACTCGCCCGTCGATGCGCCCGACGGAACGGCTGCACGTCCGAAGGCGCCAGACCGTAATAGCACATCTGCCTCGACAGTTGGGTTTCCACGAGAGTCAAGTATCTCACGCGCCCTCACATCGACGATTTGAGCACCAACATCTTCAACTTTCTTCGGCATCACTCTCACCACCCTCTGCACTTGGTTTAGATACCGCCTCTTGCGCTACATCATTATGCTTTTCCTTCGCCTTCACCATCCTTTTCCAAAGACCGTATTCAATGCCTTCAACGAGCGCGTTGAGGCTTGCCTCAATTATGTTCGTTGAGAAACCGAGTGTGCACCAAGAGCTGTTTTCATCGGCGGTTTCAATCGTCACTCGCACCTTCGCAGCCGTTGCAGCTGTGCTGTTAACAACTCTCACCTTGTAATCTATCAAGCGCATGTTCTTCACCTCTGGATAAAACTGCTCAAGAGCTTTGCGTAGGGCTATGTCAAGCGCGTTCACAGGTCCGTTACCTTCGGCAGCAGTGTGGATGATTTTGTCTCCAACGCGCACCTTCACAGTTGCTTCTGCCCATATCTCTCCGTTGCGCCCTTCAACAGTTGTCCTGAAGCTCTCGATCGTGAACAGATTCTGCCATTGCCCAAGATAGCGCCTCATAAGCATTTCGAGAGATGCATCGGCACCCTCGAATTCGCACCCCTCTCTACCAAGCCATTTGAGTTCGCGAAGTATCTGCTTTGCAGTTCGTGAGTTCTTATCAATGTTGATGCCGAACTCCGCTGCCTTCGCGACAACGGTGGCTAAACCAGAGAGTTCCGATGCCAATATGCGTCTTTCATTTCCAACAAGCTGAGGATCGATGTGCTCATACGCTATAGGGCATTTCATCATCGCATCGACATGCAACCCACCTTTGTGTGCGAAAGCGCTCCTGCCAACGAACGGTTGACGGTCGTTTGGGACTTGGTTCGCCACCTCGGCAACGAAGTAAGAAAGGTGGCGTAGCTTCTTCAAGTTCTCTGGACCGATGCAACTTATGCCGAGTTTCAACTCAAGTATTGGAATGATTGAGCACAGGTTGGCGTTACCGCATCTCTCGCCATAACCGTTCACAGTGCCTTGGACTTGTGTTGCACCGTGTTGGACAGCTATAATCGAATTTGCGACGGCAAGCTCACAATCGTTATGCGCGTGTATGCCAAACGGCACTCTCAACTTCTCTTTGATTGAGTCGATTGTTTCGGCGACTGCAGTTGGTGTCGTCCCACCATTCGTGTCGCAGAGTATAATCCAGTCAGCACCCGCATCTTGAGCCACGAGCAGTGTGGTTAGCGCATATTCGGGGTCGTCCTTGTATCCATCAAAGAAGTGCTCAGCATCGTATATGACTTCCCTACCATGCCTCTTCAACTCGCTTATCGTGTCGGCGATCATGCGCAGGTTTTCTTCCGGGGTTGTGCGCAGAACCTCTGTTACATGAAGCTTCCAGCTCTTGCCGACGATTGCTACTGCAGGCGTCTCAACCGAAAGGAGTTGAAGTATGTTAGGGTCGTTAGATGGCTTAAGGTTTGGGCGACGGGTGCTTCCGAAGGCTACCAACTTCGCACCCTTCAAATCTAAGGACTTGGCCAACTCAAAAAACTCCTTTTCCTTCGGGTTTGATGCCGGGTAGCCACCTTCAATGTAATGCACGCCTATGTCTGCAAGCTCTTGTGTTATCCTCAACTTGTCATCAATGGTGAAGATGATGCCCTCAGCTTGAGAGCCATCTCGCAATGTCGTATCGTAGATGAAGACCTTGGAAGGTTTCTCGTCGTGCATCTCTCATCACCCTTCAGTTAGCTACCACCACAACGGAGGCGAGGTGGACAGCTTAAAATCCTCATGGACACGGTGTCGTTTTCTTATTATACTGCACCGAAGCCCACACTAAAACTGCGCTTTTCCCAAATTGCAATTTGGGCTTCAAATATGGCATCATAGAGGATGGAGTTGCAAAGTGCGTTGATGCCGATCTTCCGCCCATGTTGAAGGTCAGTCTTCGTTGGGATGCTAATTCACTCTTCCCGAAAGGGTGGTGAAAAAGAATGCGCATACTTCGCAGCAGTAAGGAGAGGGAGCTTAAGCATCCAGATGAAGTGTTGACTCCAAGCACACAAGTTCAAGCCCAGCAAACAAAGCCAACAAGCACAAGTGTGGGGAAGAAGGAGATTAAATCTTTGCTCTTCCCGGACGAGGAGAAAGAGATACCAGATGACCCACAGCCTATTGCCGGGAGGGCGAAACTATCAAAAGAGGAAAGAGAGCTTATAACGCAACTGCGTCGAGAGATACATGAGCGTGTGATAGTTGAGATGGACAGGCGTGGCATCGGTGTTGATTCATCGCTGGGGAGGGAAGTGGTGAGAGAGTTTGTTCAAGTAGCCATGCAGGAGTTGCTCCTTGAGAAAGCCATACCGCTGTCAAGTAGAGTCCAAAGCGAGCTCGTCCAAGATGTCATTGACGAGATATTGGGTTATGGACCGATACAACCTCTCCTTGATGACCCGACTATAACCGAGGTTATGGTTAACCACCCCAAAGCCATTTTCTACGAGCGTGGTGGTAAGATCTACCGTTCGGACAGGTGCTTCGATGATGAGGCACATGTCATGCGCATCATAGATAGGATAGTCTCGCCGCTCGGCAGGCAAGTGAACGAAAGGATGCCAATGGTCGATGCGCGTTTGCCAGATGGTTCTCGCGTCAACATCGTCATACCTCCGCTTGCTGTCAAAGGTCCTTGCATCACGATAAGGAAGTTCTCAAAGAAGCCGTTAACGATAACCGACCTCATCAACTTCGGGACGCTCACAGAGGAGATGGCTATGTTCCTTGAGGCGTGCGTTAGAGCACGGCTCAACATAATCGTTTCTGGCGGGACTGGGAGCGGTAAGACGACGACGCTTAATGTCCTGTCTCATTTCATACCGCCCCATGAGCGAGTTATAACGATCGAGGATGCTGCCGAGTTGCAACTTGACCATGAAGACCTTGTGACGCTTGAGGCGCGCCCACCAAGCATTGAAGGTGTCGGTGAGGTGACGATAAGAGACTTGGTTAGGAACGCTTTGAGGATGCGTCCAGATAGGATAGTGGTTGGCGAGGTCAGAGGACCTGAGGCATTGGACATGCTTCAAGCTATGAACACGGGACACGATGGCTCTCTGAGCACTTTGCACAGCAACTCGCCGAGGGATACAATATCAAGGCTTGAAACGATGGTTCTAATGGCGGGGATGGATCTGCCGATGAGGGCTATAGCAAAGCAAATAGCATCAGCCATTGATATAATCGTCCATCAGGCAAGGCTGTCAGACGGGAGTAGAAAGATCACTCACATAACGGAAGTGCAAGGCATAGAGGGTGAGACGATAATCCTTCAAGACATATTCGTCTTCCGACAGCTTGGCATCGACGAGAACGGCAAGGTGATAGGTTACCATGAACCACAGGGCATAAGACCACTTTGCATGGAGAGGATAAAGATTGCGGGGATAAACTTGCCAGATGACATTTTCCAACCGCGCTCACGCCAAGAGACTCCTATCGGTAGGAGATGGTGAGGGGCACAATGGCAGTATTGTTGCTTGTCGCAGGAGGTTTCGTTTTCCTGCTCGCTCTCATCTACGCAATCAGGCTGAGCAGAAAGCCAAGCGAGCTTGAGGAGAGGTTCGAAAGGCTTGTTAGGAGGGCTGATACGACCGCGCAAGCCGAAGTTGAAAGAGCGCTTCGCCAGCCAGTCCGCTTCCCATTGCAATGGCTCTCTCGCTTCCTCTCAAAATTTCGCTTCGCTCAACGATATGAGCTGAAGCTGATCGCAGCAGGCATACCACTGCGTGGGAGTGAGTTCGCATCGATAGTCATCGTTACATCGATCATGCTCGCTCTTCTTTCATGGGTGCTCTCTAAAAACATCGTTGTCTTTATCCTTGCGCTCCTTGCTGGCTACTGGATTCCGAACGCTTATCTCAACTGGCGTTACAACTGGCGTAGAACCCTTCTTGAAAATCAGTTAGCCGACGCGTTGACGGTTATGTCGGCAGCAATAGGTGCTGGCTTTGGTTTTCTTCAGGCGATGCGTTTGGCTGCTGAACAGCTACCGCAACCGATATCTGACGAGCTTGAAAGGGTTGTGCGTCTGTCAAGCATGGGTATGCCCCTTGAACAAGCGTTGCAACAGCTTGCCTTGCGTGTCCAGAGCTACGACTACGACATGACCGTGACAGCTATGATAATCCAACTTCGCAGGGGAGGTAACCTAACTCGCCTCCTCAATACGATTGCTGAGACAATAAGACAGCGCATTGATCTTCGCGGCGAAATATCCGCATCAACAGCTCAAGCGAGGCTAAGCGGTTGGGTCTTAATGGCTCTCCCGATCGTCGTCGGCGGGATCGCATCCATCCTCAATTGGGACTACATGCAAAGGCTCTTCACAACACCGCAAGGGCAAACCTTGCTAAAGCTCGTTATAGGATGGCAACTCTTTGGCATCCTTTGGATAAGGCAGTTGCTCAAATTTGAGCTTTGAAGAACGAGGTGGTGAAGCTTGCTCTACATCCTCATTGTTGGTTGGATGATTGCAGTGGTGACATTGATGCTCGGTGTCGCGAGCACGATCGCTGCGAGGAGGCTCGAAGAACGCTTTGAAGAGCTTACGCGCCCATCGCGTGATCAAGATCTCGATGCTATGCCGATAGCAGAGGAGCTTGAGAGACCTTTCCTTGAGCGTGTTATGCGCCCTTTGGTTGAACGACTTGGCTATGCCATGCGCTTGCCGAAGGAAGCTGCCGAGCAGATGGAAGCGTTGCTTGAGATGGCTGGCAGACCTTGGGGTATGAATGTCGTTCAGTTCGCCGGGTTAAGGGTGCTATGTGGGGTAGCGTGCATGGGGTTAGCCATACCCGCTTTTGCTACCGTGGTGGCATATCTTGGGAAGCCGATGGTGGCGCTCCTCATTTCAAGCTCACTCCCTGTGTTGGGTTTCCTTGCCCCGACATTCGTTTTGCGCAGGTTCGCTAAAAAGAGGGTTGCAAGGATAAGGCGAGAATTGCCCGATGTGATTGACCTCATCGTGCTTTCGCTTGAGGCTGGCACGGGCTTTGATGGAGCGATGGCTGAGGTGACGAAACGCTTCAGAGGTCCGCTATCACAAGAGCTTTCAAGAGTCCTTGCGGAGATCTCCCGTGGGAAGATGCGCTCTGAAGCGTTGCGCAACATGGCTAAAAGGTTGCGCTTGGAGGATATCTCATTGCTTGTTGCTGCTGTCTATCAAGCTGAGACGCTCGGGACGAGCTTGAGCGATGCGCTTCGTTCGCTGGCTACACAGCTGAGACAGCGCAGGTTGAGGATGCTACGCGAGCAGGCAGCTAAGCTGCCAGTGAAGTTACTCTTCCCACTTGTGCTATGTATTTTCCCAGCCCTCCTCGCTGTGCTCCTTGGACCTGCTGCCATACTTTTCTTTGAGGTAATGGGCGGGGGAAGGTGAATAAGGAAGCCAGTTACGGAGTCTTCCCCTCATGGTATTCGTCTTCATCTGGTATCGTCCATGCCATCTCGGGTTGCCACATCTCTTCTATTGGTCCAAGCTCTTTTTCGAGCTCTCCCTTCGCTTCCCAAAAGCATGGGCTACCGCCACTGGCTATCTCCTTGATCAACTCAACCATGTATAGGTAGTTGCGCAGTGGAACATCTGGTGGGACTGCGTGGTCAACAGCAGGTATGTATCCGCCACTCTCCACTAACCATGGAACTTTGCTCAAGACCTCACTCTTGACGGTGGGCTTGTCGTGCAACAGCTTCCGTTTGTCTATCCCGCCAATCATTGCCAAGCTTTTGCCGTAGCGCTTTCGGTATGCTATTGGATCGTTGTTTGCCGCTATCTCAACTGGGTATATGGCATTGAACCCGACATCAAGCCAAATTGGTATCAGCTCAGAGACATGCCCATCGCAATCCATGATGAGCACCGGAACACCGTTGTCCCTGAAGAAGCGCACGAGCTTTCTGTAGCGTGGGCAAAGGAACTCCTTAACCATCCTCGGCGATATCATCGAGGCAGTTTTGTAAGCCATGTCTTCGTTGAAAAACACGAAGTCAACCTCAACCTCCTTCAACGCCCTTCTCAGAACTGCTATTGTGAAGTCCGCAACATACTCCATCATCTCGTGGACGAATGACGGCTCGTCAATCATCAATGTGCATAGTTTCTCCAACCCAACCCAGTCTCGGACGCGCCAAAACATCGATTGTATTGTCAGACCGAGGACGAACGAGCGGTTGCGCCAACTCTCTTTCAACTCTTCCCAGTTGCTTGGGTAACGCTCGGGTGTCTCAGGGTCGTAGCGCTTTACCATCTCCTTGAAGTCGTCCCTTGTCTTGACTGGGAACTCAAGCCATGTGCGCGTGACAAATCCAGGTGTTGGGTCTCTGACGAAATCGAGCCTCTTAGCACCAAGCCTGTCTATCCATATCTTGTAGCGCTCGTTTTGTTCGATTATGCGTTCCTCAAATGGCGGGACTGGTCCAAGGTCAATCGGAATGCTCTCCCATCTGTCCATGCCTACGAATTCCTCAAAGTTGATCCCTGAAGGCAAACCTTGCTTACGCCACGCACGGAGCGTTGACTCCCTCGGATGACCGAAGCGATACGGTATCCTGTCGGGTGTCCCAAAAAGCATCGTTTGAAGGAAACGCTCCCTGTCGGTCAAACCACATTGCCCCTCCTTACACATCACGCTTCAACTTGGCATATGCACATGCCTTATAGCTTCCTCTGGTGTATCAAACCAAAGGCGTTGTTCATACATGCGCTTGTAGTATTCTTTGAACGATTGCTCCTGCCTTATTTTACGCCACCACCACTCGTTTGAAAGATACCAGTCAACAGTGACTCGCAAGCCGTCCTCGAATGTGTATTTGGGCTTCCAACCGAGCGAGCGTAGCTTCCTCCCGTCCATAGAGTAGCGCCTATCATGCCCGGGTCTGTCGGCAACATATTTGATCAAAGACATCGGCTTGCCAAGCAGTTTGAGTATCAGCCTTGCCACCTCTATGTTGTGCATCTCTTGGTTAGCAGTGATGTTGTAGATCTCGCCAGCCATGCCATGCTCTATCAGAAATTCAATTGCAGAGCAATGGTCCTCAACGAAGAGCCAGTCCCTGATTTGCATCCCGTCACCATATATCGGCAGTGGCATATCGTCAATCGCATTGGTTATGAGCAGTGGGATGAATTTCTCAGGGTGTTGGTATGGTCCGTATGTGTTGCAACCACGCGTTATGATGATCGGCAGTTTGTAAGTGTGGAAGTATGCCAATGCCATCATATCCCCGCTTGCCTTGCTTGCTGAGTAAGGGTTTCGTGGGCGCAGTGGATATGTTTCGTCTGCAGCACCTTCATCCAAGCTACCATAAACCTCGTCGGATGAAACTTGGATGAACTTCTCAACGCCGAAACGCAAGCAAGCTTCAAGTAGCACATACACACCGTAGACATCGGTCATGATGAACGAACCGGGGGAAAGGAGCGACCTATCAACATGAGTTTCGGCAGCGAAGTTAACCACAATGCTCGGTTTGAAGCGCTCAAATGACTCCGTGACTGCCTCCTTATCACATATGTCGGCGCGTATGAAGTTAAATCCTTCTCGCCCAATCAAGTCTTGCAAGTTGTCGATGTTTCCCGCATAGGTGAGCTTGTCGATGACGGTTACTTCAAAGTCTTCGTGCTTGCTCATCCACATGCGCACGAAATTACTTCCTATGAAACCTGCTCCGCCAGTCACGAGTATGCACGGCATAACCATTCACCTCTGAGCCACCGTTTGATCGATTTAAACCGACAAGATATCCGAAGGCGCATCATGTCATCATAGTGATGTGGCGCAACTGCAAAGTTTGGGAGTGGTTGTGCTATGCATAAGCACAATAGCGAGACGAGCCAACGGCGTCTTAAATTGTTCTTCGTTGCCATAGTGCTTGTGCATATCTCCCTCTCGCTCGTGTATAACTTCGTTATACCTTTGGGCTACGGTCCAGACGAACCACACCATTACGGCTACATACAGCACATTGTGCTCTACCGCTCTTTACCAAAGCTTGGTCCAGCGAGCCATCCATACCTATGCCACAGAGACCCTCGCCCGCCGAATGCGATTGGCATTCACCCACCTTTATACTATGCCTTGCTCGCTCCGTTCTATTCCTTGCTCGCTGACAGGAAAATCGATTGCACTCTTCCCGATGCTTCAAAAGTGCCATTCAAGTTGCTCCCGTATGAGCGTAGCAAGCTTGTTCAGAGACTGCTTCGTTTGTTCTCGTTGCTGGTGAGCGTGGCGACCCTTTGGTTTGTCTGGCAGACTTCCGTATCCGTGTTTGATGAGAATGCGCTCATCGTTTCATCTGTTGCGTTCGTTGCGTTCTTACCGCATTACCTCATGATCAGCGCCGTCATGAACAACGACAGTTTGACAACGCTTACAACACATGCTTTTCTTTACCTCCTCGTTCGCGCCTTTTGCGCCCCATTACAGCCACTCGTTGGCTCTGCCCTTCTTGGCATCGTTAGCGGTTTAATGTTCTTGAGCAAGGCATCAACTCTTTCCCTCATACCACTGATACCGATTGGTGCTTTCGCCTACGGGCGCAACGCCAAAACAGGACTGGCTCGCATCATTAGTTTCCTTCTCCCTCTCTTCCTCCCAGCCGTCATTTCAGGGTGGTGGTATTTGCGTTTCTATGTGCTCTACGGTAGGTTGATGCCAATAGTCAAGTGGACATATGAGCCATACATGCTCTTGAACTCGCCACTTGACTTCTTAACCGATGCTCGTTCTTGGGCATTGCTTTGGAGGTTCATCAAAGGCGCTCACAGAAGCATTTGGGCACAGGTTGATTGGTTCATCTTCAAACAGGAACATGGCATGCGTTGGAGCCAATTCTACGGCTCAATAAACAGCGCCTTCTATCCGTATTCAGAGGCTGTTTACTTGCTCCTCGTCCTGCTCACCATCGCCGTGCTCTTCGGCTTGCTCGTCAGGTTTGCGCAGTGGGTTAGAAACATTGATTGGTCTGAGGCTTATAGCGCAAGGCTGATTTTGTCAACGGCGTTTTTGTTATTCTACCTTGCGTTGATGCACTACACGCTCTTCACACACCCAGGTGGCTACGAAGGCGGAAGGTATCTCCTTCCGACGATTTATCCGTTCAGTGTCATTTGGTGGAGTGGCATTTGCGGGTTGGTCGGGAAAAAGCATCTTTCGGCTTTAGCGGTATGCTTCATTGCGCTCTTGCTCCTTCTCAACTTGCTTTGCATTGGCAACCTTGTTTACTTCCTCAACCCGCTTTATGCGCCATCGTTTTGAATTGGGTATGGCACGGTGTCGCAGAGGTGATATCTCTACATGCGCATCCATACGCTTTACACGATTGACCAAAAGCTGTTTGGGTTGCTCGTGCGTTTCATCCCGATCAAGAAGCGCAAGAGCAGTCCTGCACCAAGCGAATGGAGAAGGGTTGCCATATCAAAGTATGTTGGCATGGGAAGCATAGTCCTCACGACACCTTTAGCGAGCACGATACGAAGGGGTTGCGATGGCGTTGAAGTTTCGCTTGTCACATTGAAACAGCATTGCGAACTCGCGCTCATGCTCGGTTATGATAAATGCTTCAAGCTTGATGCCTCAAGTGTTGGGAGGGCGTTGGCATCGTTCCCGAAGTTGCTGAAGGGACTGCGCAGTTGGTCTCCGGATGCTTTCTTTGAGCTTGAGTTTTTCTCAAACGCAGGTGCTCTTATCGCTTTCCTTTCTGGAGCGCCTGTGCGAGTTGGCTTCCATCACGCCCAATCGCCACGAGCCCGCTTGCTGACGCATTTCGTTCCAATAACACCGAGGCACACAAGCGAGCTTTTTCTTGCCCAAGCGTGGTCGGTTGGTATTGAGGTGCCAAGTGCGTGGCATCTTGAGCGCCCATCTTATGATTTGAAGAAAGTGCGAGAGCATGTTCTTCATCTGCCGCGCCCGTTCATCGTGGTCAACCCAAATGCTGGTGAACTCTCGCTCCAGCGTCGCTGGCATGGCGAGCGATTCTTGGAACTCATCATGCGTTTGCTTAACGCCTACAAGCAGATCCACATTTGCACAATCGGCTCGAAGGAAGAGGTGGCATATGTGAGGAGCATTCTCGGTCACCTTGAAGGACATGAAAGGGTGCACAACCTTGCTGGGAAACTTAACCTGCACGAGCTTTGCATGCTCATTGATGAGGCGTTACTTCTCCTAACGAACGACAGTGGACCGATGCATCTTGCTGCAGCTTTGGGCACTCCATGCGTTGCGATATTCGGTCCAGAGTCACCGACACATTATGCACCTCTGGGCAACTACCACCGCATCATTTACAAGGCTTTGCCATGCTCACCTTGCTTAAACCCTTACGATGGGAAGATGTTTCAGTGCCCGTTTGGGAAGAAGTGCATGGAGCTTATAAGCGTTGACGAAGTTTTTGAAGAGGTTGCTTCCCTCATCGAAGATCGGCTCAAATGTGCGGTAGGGTGAGAGAGCGAGGCTTTTGTTCTTGAGGTGATAAAATCGTGTTTGTGATTGTGCCCGTCGGGACAAGCGCAAAGCTCGTCAGGAAACCGACGGTGACTTTACTGCTCATAGGCTTGAACACCATCGTTTACTTTCTCGAGCTTGTGGTCTTCTTCAGCGGTGGTAGCAAAGCCTTGCAGAGGTTGTTTGAAGAGCTCGGATTCATTCCGATCTCGCCAAAGGTTTATACGCTCTTCACATCGATGTTCGTGCACGATGCCCCTTTCCCTTTTCATCTTGCTGGCAATATGCTTTACCTTTGGATCTTCGGCAGATACATCGAGGATGTGTTGGGAAGCATCATTTACGCCGTCTTTTACATGACGAGCCAGCTTGGCGCTATAGCGATGCAAACGGTGGCGCTCAAGTTCTTCAATGTGAGTTTGCTCTCAGTCCCTCAAGTGGGTGCTTCAGGTGCTATAGCTGCACTGCTTGGGCTTTTCGTCGTCCGCTTCTACCACGAGCGAGTTAAGCTGTTTTATGCCTACCAGATTTGGTTTCGGTATTATGACTACGGCACGATATACCTTCCTTCAACTCTTGTGCTTGGTGGCTGGTTCGTTTTGGAGATAGTGAACGGCGTTATCTCGTTGGCTTCACATAATGCATCAGTGGGGCACTGGGCACATGTTGGGGGCTTCCTTGTCGGTGTATTAGCTGCGCTCTTGTTCGGGTCGCTTAAAGAGGCGCAAGTTGAATCGCTGATCTCGTGTGCGAGGCAATCTATCGGATGTAGCATGTGGAGACATGCCGAGAGGCATTTGAGGAGAGCTATCAAAGCCAACCAGAGGCATGTGGTTGCAAGGTTGCTTCTTTCGCTGGTGCTCGCGCATTCAAGGCGCACTGATGAGGCAAGAAAGCATTTGCAAGTCGCCTTGAAGGAGAGCGCACAACTGAATCCAGATGAGGAGATGGCTCTCTCCGAATGCTTCTTGGAGTTGGGTGAGAAGTTGTTAATGACGCTCCTTGAGTTGAGCACGCCGGAGATGAAGTTCGATATAGCGCTCTTGCTTGAGCGCATCGGGAACCACGAGTTGGCTATAAGGGCGTTCAACAGCGTGGCTTCTGAAGAAACTGCCGATGAGGAGACGAAGGCTCTCGCTATGTTGCGCTGTGCTGAAATACTTCTTAGAGACTTCAACGACAAGGAGAGCGCCCTGCGAGTTCTCAACGAACTTTGCGAGCGTTTCCCTTCGTCGCAATGGGTGACGCTCGCAAGGCACATCATACAAAAAGTGGCACACGGGTGAGGGGATGAGCACGATACATTTAAGGTGCTGAAAACACGCTTAGAGGTGAGCAGGCGATGGGGGTAAGCATTGTCGTTGTAGGGAGTGCAAATGTTGACATGGTTGCAAAGACACCGAGGCTACCGATGCCGGGGGAGACTGTCATCGGGACGCATTTTACGATAGCGTGTGGTGGCAAAGGCGCAAATCAAGCGGTTGCTGCTGCAAGGCTTGGAGCGAAAGTTTGGTTTGTGGGGCGTGTCGGCGATGACATGTTCGGCGAGATGCTCGAAAGAAGTCTGAACGAAGCTGGTGTGGATACGACATTTCTAAAGAGGGATCCAGAAGCCCACACTGGTGTCGCTCAAATCTATGTAGCTCAAGGTGGTGAAAACTGCATAGTTGTTGTTCTTGGCGCTAACGGGCGCGTGTGTGCTCAAGATATTGAGTCCGCTGAGAAGAAAATCAAGGCTTCGGATTGTCTCGTCTTGCAACTTGAGTTGCCAGACGAAGCAGTTGAAACAGCGTTTGAGCTGGCTAAGAGACATGGTGTGCGCATCGTCTTCAACCCAGCACCCGCACGCCAGTTCAATTTGGAACTGCTGAAGCTTTGTGATGTCGTCACGCCCAACGAGAAGGAGGCGGAACGAATTACGGGCATCGCTATCTCCAACTTGGAAGAAGCGATGAGGGTAGCATCAGCGTTCCTTGAGCTCGGCTCAAAAGCTGTTGTTTTAACCCTCGGTGAGCAAGGTGCTGTTTTGGCAACTCATGATGGTGTTGAGCATGTCCCAGCATTCAAAGTCGAAGCCATTGACGCGACTGCAGCAGGTGATGCTTTTACAGCAGCGCTCGCCGTAAGATTGTGCGAAGGGGCTCAACTGAAAGATGCTGTTATTTTCGCGAACGCAGCTGGGGCGCTTGCTACAACAAAGCTTGGCGCACAGCCATCTTTACCCTTCAGGGAAGAGGTTGACAGGTTGATTTCGGAAGCTTTGGGAAGGTGAGCTGTCATGGGTATGAGTAAGAAGGATTTCTACGGCACGACTATAATCGCTGTTAGGAAGAATGGGGAAGTTGCAATGGCTGGTGATGGTCAAGTGACGATGGGCAACATCGCTATAAAACACACAGCACGCAAAATACGCAAGCTTTACAACGGGAGTGTGCTCGCTGGCTTTGCGGGCGCTGTGGCTGATGCTTTAACGCTTTTCCAGAGGTTCGAGGAAAGGTTAACGGAGTATCATGGAAACCTTAGGAGGGCAGCTTTTGAGCTGGCGAGAGATTGGCGCACTGATAGGGTTCTTAGGCGCCTTGAGGCAATACTTGTAGTGGCTGATTTGAATGACATGCTCTTGATAGCTGGCTCTGGCGAGATAATTGAGCCCGATGACGATGTTGTAGGCATAGGCACAGGCGGAGGTTATGCCGAAGCTGCAGCGAGGGCTTTGCTCAAGTTCACAGACCTCGATGCCGAGACGATAGCAAAGGAAGCGCTTTCAATCGCATCGCGCCTCTGCATTTACACGAACGACAATATCGTAGTTGAGAAGTTACCATGAGCAGGCAAGAGCATAAGCTCACAGTCGGGCGCGCCTTGAAGGAAGCCACGCAAAGGTTTCGCAATGCGGGTATACCGACACCTGAAGTTGATGCCAGATGGCTTATGGCTCACTTGCTTGCGTGTTCTGTGACGGAAGTTTTCTTTCATCAGCGTGAGCCTCTAACAGCGGAGATGCTGAAAGCATGGGAGGAGATGGTTAAACAGCGTTGCCTTCGTCGCCCTTTGGCATACATCATCGGTTCGTGGGATTTCATGGGATTGAAGATAAAAGTGGATGAGCGAGTTATGATACCTCGCCAAGAGACCGAGGAACTCGTTGAGCACTTCATAACAAAATTGCGTTCAAGGCGCTCTGAGCAACTCACCATTGCGGATGTGGGGACAGGAAGTGGGGCAATCGCGATAGCGTTGGCAGTCCATTTTGCAAACGCTCACATCTTTGCGATTGATATCTCCGATGAGGCGCTACAGCTTGCTGAGGAGAACGCCAAAGCTCATGGAGTTGATGAACGCATCACTTTTGTTTGTGGGTCACTCCTTGAAGCACTCAAAGGGATCGTGGAGCATGGCAGTTTGAGCGCCGTCATAGCAAACTTACCTTATGTTGCAGAACATGAGGTTGCGATGCTACCGCCCGAGGTTCTTAAATACGAACCGAAAAGCAGTTGGTATGGTGGCTTTGATGGCTTATGCTACATACGAGAGCTTTTGAACCAAGCACACGATTGGCTTTGCGTTGGTGGGTTGCTCGCGCTTGAGGTCGGACACAATCATGCTGATTGTGTCCTCAACTTGCTTGAGGCGTCGGGCAAGTATGAGCAAATCGAAGTGCTCAAGGATAGCGCGGGTGTAAGGAGATTCGTTTTCGCCAAGCGCAGGTGAGGTTGCGGTATGACGAAAGTTATTAGCGTTGATCCAGAAACGCCATTTGAAAAATTGCGTGACGAACTCAAGCCCGTTGCGCAAGCCATACTTGAGGGAGCGTTGGTCGCATTCCCAACGGAGACGGTTTACGGTCTCGGTTGCAACCCGTTTGACAAGGGAGCGGTTGAGCGGTTGTATGAAATAAAGGGCAGACCGAAGGGCAGACCACTCCCTTTGCTCGTCAGCTCGCAAAGGCAAGTTGAAGTGTTAGCAGTTGAGATAAGTGATCCAGCAAAAGCTTTGATGGAACGCTTTTTCCCAGGACCACTTACGCTCATATTGAAGCGCTCAAAGGTTGTCCCTGATGAAGTTTGTGCTTACACTGAAAAGGTTGGTGTCCGTTGCCCAAAACACAACATCCCGCTTGCCTTAATAGATGCTTGTGGGGTTCCTTTGGCTACCCCTTCTGCCAACCTCTCTGGGCATATCTCCCCGACAGATGCTGGTGAAGTCTTGAGACAGCTTGGCGGACGGATTGACTTCGTCATTGATGGTGGGAGGACAAGCATCGGCATCGAATCAACCGTCATAGACATGACTGTTGAGCCACCGAAGATAATCCGCCTCGGCTCAATCACGCCCGAAGAAATTGAGGCTGTTATCGGTAAAGCAGTTGAAGTCGACGAAGGGGCGATGGGAGCACGATACCGTCCGTTACATGCCCGCATGGTTCTCGTCGATATTGAGGGAGAGGAAGGGCGCATAAGAGCGTTGATTGAAAGCGCAAAGAAGCATTTGAGCGAAGGCGCTCGTGTGTGTCTCCTCGCAACTGATGAAACGGTAGCATTGCTCAGGCGTGTCGGTGTGCCCTCGGGTGTAGCGTTGATCAGCATTGGTAGCAGGCATGACTTAGATGAAGTTGCCCTTCACATCTACGAACGCATCAGCGCTTCAGACAGGGAAGGGTTCGATACTTTGATCGTTGAAGGGCTTCCGAGAGAAAGGATTGGTCTTGCTATCATGCAACGCTTATCTTCAGCTGCTCACGAGATAATCAGGTGAGCGGTCCCTTAGGTTTTTCTCCTCACTTACCTTGTGAGGCTTCTTGTTTTGGGTTGACTTTGTAATTCGGCGTGCGCACACCGGTTGGCACATAACCCCTATCGGTTGTGAGATAAATCTGGTCAATCTTTATGCCCGGTTCCGTCCCTATGAGGTGGAATGTGTGTTCACCGGGCGAGAGCTTCACTTGGACCGTTGAGCGTGGCCAGTGCCATCGGTTGTAAGTGTTGTCCGTTATGACCATTGGGCGTCCATCGTCAACTGCTACCGCTACAGAGTTACCGCAACCGTGAATCCAATAGGCTCGCACCCAAACATAGTAAACTCCACCCTCTGATATGTTGAGCTTGTAAGTGGCTTTGCCGAGGGGTTGATCCTTCTCCTTCTTGAACCAGGGTATTTCAACGAACGCGTTGCCTGAGACTTTCTCCGTCTCCCCTTTCTCAACCTTCGCTATCCGCATTGGTTGTTCAATCGTTGTCACATCCTCAGCCTCAAAGCAAATGTAAGTGGAGTTGTTGGGCTTGCCTAACTTCACCATCAGCGCCAGAAGAAACGAAGCGGTGATCCCACTTATCAACCTATGCCACTTCATGGCTCTTACCCCCGAAAGCGTTGTTTTGGTGTTCACTCACATTAGATTAAGGCAACCGCATTTGAGTTGCGCAGAAGCTTAGGAGTGCTTTAGCGGAGCTCAATCGAGATCAACGGAAGCCATTTCCTTTTGTGGCTCGCTCACTTTCGATTTGCTCTTTGAGCTCTCAGAGGACTTTGGACCAGTTGGACCATAATCGGTGACATGCCATCCAGAGCCCTTGAATATGATAGGCACTGGCTTGAATACCTTCCTTGCTGGCGAACCGCAGACAGGGCATTTGATTTGAGGGCGCTCTTCAGCGCTATGCTCAACATCAAAGTGTTGCTTGCATGCATCACACGCATACTCGTAAACGGGCATTCCTCATCACCTCCATTCCCATCTGCCTGTCTGCGCATCGCCCAAATTATTTATGATGCCGACATTCGCTCAGCTGTATCTCGTCACTTTCAACCCATCAAACTCGAATTTGAACTGAACGATGACACCGGGCATGCTCTTGAGGGCGTTTTCAACCTGTTGGCGCTTGCCTTCTTGAGCGAGGAAGACAAGGCATCCGCCACCGCCTGCCCCACATGCTTTCCCACCAATGCAACCAACTCGCATAGCCACATCAAACACGCTCTCGATTTGCTCATTCGTTATGCTCTCGTGCAGTGCCTTCTGGCATTCCCAGTTCTCGCTCATCAGCCTCCCAAACCTATCAATATCACCAGCCTTCAACGCATCTGTCATCTCGAAAGCTATTTCCCTCATCCTGACTAACCAGTGCCTGTTTTTACCAGCGAAATAGTTACCCCAAACATGCTCATGGAGCTTTGATGAAAGCCTTGCCTTACCCGTGTCGAAGAGTATGAGCCTGCTCTCAAGCTCACTTATCACCGTTTCATCAAGCTCAAGCCTGTTTATGCTCACCCTCCCATCGTTGTGGAAGATGAACAGGTTAATCCCACCAAACACGGCAGCGTATTGATCTTGCTTTCCACCGATTATTCCAAGCTCCCGTTCTATGCGATGCGATTTCTCAGCTATTAGCTGGCGCATCTCAAAAGACTCAACATCCTCGTTGACAGCCTTTATCAACGCCAACCAAAGAGCATTAAGTGCAGCACTCGTCCCGAGCCCAGAGCTTGGTATGCCAGCCTCGTAGGAAACCATTGTCCCTCTAACTCTTTTCTGTTTAAGCGGACCTGAAGGTCCTCTCACTGTCTCATACTCCGCATCAAGCAAGCTTCCACCTGTATCAAGCACACCCCTGACATACGCTGGATGTAGCTGTCCCATAGCATCTGGTATTAGTGGCACAATCGCCGCATTAAGTGTTGCGCCACCTTCAGGTTCATTCTCGTAAAACTCAGGCGTGTCAGTCCAAGGTCCTCCAAAGTCTATACGCACGGGTATCCTTGCCTCTACACGCAAGCTGTTTCACCTCCATCTTCGTGTTGAAGTCATCAGCGCAATCGTTTTTAGAACCGCCTTAGCGCACATTGTCCTTCAGCGAAGGGGGCGTCCTCGGTAGCTCAATGAAGCGTCGTTCATTTGAGCAACTCCTTCGCGTAGCGCTTCAAATCCTCAAGTATGTAATCGGATTTTGAGTAAACCCCCTTTACCTCGGACGACTTCAGGTAGACATTGTTTTTGCCCGCTTCGTATGCGCCTATGATGAGCTTGATTGGGGGATGTCCTTTCAACTTGACTGTCGCAACGAGTTGCGGTTTTTCGAAGCCGAACTTTTTGTCTCCCGTTTCCTCGCCAACATACTTTTCAGCTCGCACCTGCTCAAGCGTCCAAAGTATGTTGCTCACCGAAACGCTGTCTGCCTTCTTTCGCTTCGGCTTTGTGACATCCCATTCATCCTTCCCTTTGCGCTCTATGCACACTTGTTTCTCTTTCCCATCTTCAAGCCATTCAATCGTTACCTCCACTGCATCGTCACGCTCGAAGCGCACGATCTCAAGGTTGCGCAAATCATTCACATCCTTCCGCACCTTTTCAAGAATGTCTCTCGGGACTTCGCACACTACCTCTTGCTCGTTAGTTTTGGCATACAGTGTCTTATCCGAAGCGGGCTTGCCAATAAAGAGCTTCAGCGTTTTCTTCTCCTCACCTAACTCAACTGTGACTTGCGGTTTATCCAGCCCATACTCCTCAAGCCCTTCAGGCTTGTCTATGAACCTTTGAGCCTCAAGGTCATGCACATCCCATAGCAGGTTCGTTACCGTTGTGTTGTCCGCACGCATCCTAACTGGCTTGGTGATCATCCACTCTTCCCTCTCACCTTGCTTTCTGCGCTCAAGCACAATTTCCTTCCCATCATGTATCAACCTCAAGTTGCTTACCTTCCCCGTTTCAAAAGTGAGCAACCTCTTTGAGCGCAGGTCATTCAAACGCTTCCTTATGTCGTTCAGGTTTCTCTCATCAATCAAAAACACAGAAGGCACATAAGAAGAGCGTGCATAGAGCTTTGAGGCATCTTCTTCCGACTTGCTTCCGACCGAGAGTTGTATCCCCTTCTTCCGTCCCTTCAGCCAAACAGTGACGGAGAACGAGGGCTCTTGTAAACCGTATTTCTTGAGTGCCTCTTCGGTTGGCTTATCGTCAACGAACTTTGAAGCCTCAAGAGTTGAAAGCTTATCAAGCAGTGTGTTGATTGTGTTTTCGTCAGCGTTAGTGCGGATTGGCTTCACGATGCGCCATCTGTTGTCCGATGTTCGCTCACAGAGCAACTCCTCATTCGCATACCGCAGTGCCAGCTTCTCAACCTTCTCCTTGTCGAACTTAGCTACATGCTTCTCACGCAGGTCATCGAGGCTCTTGAGTGCGTCGTCAAGGAGCATGCTGTCAACCACAACTGGTTTGCGCTTATCCTCACGATATGCGTATGCATAAAGCGTATCTGGTGTTTTCTTAGCGAGCACAAGCCTATATCTTTTCCCGCCCTTAAGCTCAATCGATATTGCGCCCTCTGGCTTCTCAAACCCGAACTCCTTCTTCTTCAAAGCATCTTCATTTAGCGAGAGTTCAATCTTCACTCGTTGCAACCTATCAAGCATTGACTTCACTGTGTCGTTGTTTGCTGGGGTGTTCACTGGTGAGATGATACGCCATGTTTCCTTCCCAGCCCTGTGAAGGACTATCTTTTTCCCCTCCTTCAAGTTTTGCAGTTCGAGCTTTTCAACCTTGTTTGGGTCAATGGAGAGGAGCAGTTTGCCTTCGGGTGCAGGTCCGCGCTCAAACAAGAAAATCCACAGCGCAAGGAGAACTGCTATTATGACGAGGATGAATGTTCCACGCATCCTGTGCATTCAGCTTCCTCACCTCCGTGAGAGCCACACGGTTATGCCCGAAATAAGCACGAGCAATGGGAGCACTATGACACTCCATGCAAAAACGAACACCTGTTGCCCACTCGTCGGGTAGAAAGTATCTGGCGGTTCTTCCTTCGACTTTATCTCTATCAACTCCTCTTCGTAGGTGAGCCAGTTTATGGTGTTCAGGAAGAAATCGGCATTCCACAGGAGGGCACAATACTGGTTGGATGCGAAGTCCGAATCCCCGATGATTACTATCCTCGTCTTCTTCTCGCCTTTTGCCGTGGACGATGGAGCTACAGCGATCGCAACGGGGAATTGTCCTCTCTCGTCGTCTTTTGTTGGAGCGATGTTGCTTGTGAGTTCTTTCTTTATCCAAGCCTCTGATGTTGTCTTGAGCAGTTCTGTGACGGAATATCCAGTTGGTGTTTTCTCGCTCTTCTTCAAAGCCCTGCACTCGGCAAGCAGTAAGGCGTTTGCCCTCGCCTTCATGAACGGACGAGTTATATCATGGAATTCAAAGTTTGAGATGAGCAACACCCTTGGGTCTCTCGCTGCCACGAATATGTCAAACAGGTATCCATCTTTAGCTTCGACACCGTAGTCTGAGAGCAGTTCGCTCATGCTCGGGCTCTTTGGGTCAAGCATGATCAGTGCTTTGCCACCGCCTTTAAGATAGCTTTTTACAGCTTCGATCTCCTCTGGCATGAAAGGCTTCTGTGGTCCAGCTATCACGAGCACATCGCAATCCTTCGGGACTTGCTGTTTGCGCATCAGCTCGAGCCCTTCAACGGTGTATTCAAGTTTCTCAAGGAAGTCTTTGACACGGCTGTAACCTTCATCGTCATAGCTATCATAATCGTGCTCACCGTGCCCTTGCACGAAATACACCTTCTTTTTCTTCTCACGCGTCAGCTTGAGTATGGCATTCGTGAACTCCTGTTCACCGCCAAACGAGACTGTCTCACGCTTCCCCTCGCACTCAAACACGACAACCGATGTTGAGGTCACATTATACTTCTCAGCGAGCAACGGGTTTTCGCGTGGATCTACAACAGTTGCTCTCACATTTGGCGAAGCCTCATCGTAGGATTTGAGCAAGTCTCTTACGCGCTCAAATTCAAACGAGTCACGCCTGTAGAAGCCAACTATGTTCACCTTCTTCTTCAACCCTTTCAGTATCTTGAGGGTTTGGGGCGACAGTGTATGGCGTTTTGTCCTCGTCCAATCAAGCCTTGCGTGATGCCTATCTCCGATCCAATTCACCATGACGATGATGGCGCTCATTAGCAGAGCTGAAACGAGAGCGTTTGTGCTCATGCGTCCACGCCTCGTTAAGAGGAACCTCAAAACGATTTCGTAATTCACCAACAGCGGTGCTATGAGTAGGAGTCCACCAACAATCGCAATGGAGAGCCATAGCCATCCAAGTTTGGCGTGTCTCCACGCCAGCTTCAATGTTATGCCACTTACAAGTAACGCAACCCCAATCACTACTAAAGTAGCTGTCCATTCGCTAAGCTTTTGCTTGAGCCTTTTGAGCACATCCCGCATCACCGTCACCTCCAAAGACGGCTCTCAAGCACCTTTACTGCAAAGTAAAGTGTGAGGAATGTTGTCGTCAGGTAGAATACGATGTGTTTTGTGTCAACCAAGCCTTCAGCGAAATCTTTGTAACGATAGTAGAGCGAGAGGCGTTGGAAAACCTCACTCCAACCGCTCAACCCCTCGGCTGGCCAGCTTATGATGTAAAGCAGGAGGAGCGTGCCGAATGTCGCAACCGCAGCGATTATCTGGTTATCTGTTGTGGCTGACCAGAAGGTTCCTATGGAGAGCATCACCGAGCCATAAAACAAGAGACCGATGTAGGCACTCCAATACGGACCAAGATCTGGATTGGCTATCCGCTTCACCACGATCGGAACATAGAGAGTGAGGGCGAGCGTTATGCACAGGACGATGAAAGAGCCGAAGAACTTACCGAGCACTACTTGCCAATCCGTCACAGGGGATGTGAGCAGTAGCTCAAGAGTTCCAAGTCGTCTTTCCTCGGCGAACAGGCGCATCGTCATCGTCGGCGTGATAAACATGAGCAATACTGCTACATCCCAAAAGAAGTAACGCATATCGGATGTGCGTCCGACCATGAAAATGGCATAGAAGATGAAGCCACACAGCACGAGAAAGAAGAGCAACATCACATATGCTATCCAAGATGTGAAGAAAGATTTCACCTCACGCCACGCTATCAACCAAATGACATAGAGCCAGCTATATAGGCGGTTCAGCGAGCCCTTTGCAATCGTGCCAAACACGCTCTTTCTTTTCTCTTCCTTCAATTCCTCTTTCGTCATCATATCCAATTCCGACCTCCTCAATGCCAGCTTACGCTTTCACGCCCTCTTCACGAGTGATGATGTTGAGGAATATCTCTTCGAGGGTCATTTCATCGCGACGGAGCTCAAGCAAGCCCCAACCGTTGTTCACGATATACTCGGCAACCGTTGTGCGCATATCTTGCCCAGGTGCAACATCCACCGCAAAGAGATTTTCCTCCCCTCTCACCCTTTCAGCCTTAACCACATTCGGTAGCCTTTCGAGCAAGCTCACCATGTTGCTTGGAGGGCGATGAACGCGAACAAGCAATCTTTCGCCTTTCCTTAGTTTCCTCTCAAGTCCATCTGGCGTATCCTCTGCCACGATTCGCCCACGATGGATGATGAGCACCCTCTTGCAAGTCATGCTCACCTCTGGCAGGATATGCGTTGAGAGAACAATAGTGTGGTCTCCGCTTAGTTCTCGTATCAGCTGGCGCACCTCAACAACTTGGATTGGGTCAAGCCCTATCGTTGGCTCGTCCAGAATGAGCACTGGTGGGTCGTGCACAAGTGCTTGAGCTATCCCGACACGCTGTCTGTAGCCTTTAGAGAGCTTCCCTATGATTTCGTCCACAACCTCGGTCAGCCCGCACCTCTCAACGACATAATCAACCCTCTCCTTGCGCTTATTCTTTGGGACTCTTCTTATTGCAGCCATGTAATGCAAATAGCTACCCACCGTCATCTCGTTATACAGCGGGACAGTCTCAGGCATGTAGCCGATGAACTGGCGAGCCTCATTTGGGTTGTCAACGACATCGTATCCGCCGACTTTAACAGTCCCCTCAGTCGGGCTTAAGTAGCCACATATGATGCGCATCGTTGTTGTCTTACCAGCTCCGTTTGGTCCAAGGAAGCCGATTATCTCCCCCTTCTTCACGGTGAAGGAAACATTATCAAGCGCTTTGAGGGTGCCGTAATACTTCGTCAGGTTGTATACCTCAATCACTTCGAAGCCACCTCGCATGATGGGCTTTCAAGATGGCTTTGAAGAGCCAATCTCATCCCACACTCACCCTACCAAAACCTATTGAGGAGCAATCATGAGCGCAAGCAAGGCAATACATCCTCACATCGCAAGTCCCTTCTTATTTGACACCGATTTGACGCAAAGAGGCTTGCCACCGCTTACTAAAGCCAACAGCGCAAACGGTGTTGAACGCAACTAACGCAACTTAAGTCCTAAATCCTCGCTGAGCATTCCAAATTGCGCACTGCATAATTAGTTTGCAGCAGTTGAGCAGGATTTCATCGTTAGAAGAAGCTGAAGATGGAACGATGCCAACATCATTTTAACGAGCTCAATCGGCTTTGTAAATCACGAGCGACTGATGATAGGGGTGGGTTGAGCCGTGTGTGGGTGGCAACCTTTCTTAGAGGCAAAAGACAGCTTGGTGGGCAAGCTGGCTATAATCGGAGTCCCATGGGACGGCTCGGCGAGTTTCAGGAAGGGTATGCGTCACGCCCCTGACGCGATACGAGTAGCCTCACAGAGCATCGAAAGCTACAGCGCTGTTTTCGGAAGGGATATCCGTGATGTTGATCTGACAGACTTGGGGAACTTGCCAAGGTATGAAGATGCACTCTCCCTCCTTGAGGCGCTCTCGGGGCTACTCTTTAAACTGCACTCAAATGGGATACGCACAATCTGCATCGGTGGCGATCACTCAATCACTGTTGGCATATGCTCTGGTCTGCTCAAAGCTTACGGGAAGTTGCAGGCTATAGTTTTTGATGCCCACTCCGATTGGCGTGACGAGTATAATGGTTCTAAACTTTCGCACGCGTGCACTATACGAAGGCTCTCCGAAATGCTCGGTGACGAATTCGTCCATGTGTTTGGTGTTCGTTCTTTCGTCGGGGATGAGCCAATGAGGTTGTATCGCAAGTTCGATGAGCTACCTTGTGGGATCAGTGTAGATGTGCCAACACATATCAGCATTGACTTGGATGTGCTTGATCCGAGCATCATGTCAGCGGTTGGCAATCCAGAACCAAACGGTGTAGGGTATGGGGAGCTACTTGAAGCGCTACAAAAACTGCGTGAGGGACGCTACAATGTAGTTTCCATTGATGTTGTTGAGCTGTGCCCTCAATACGACAATGGCGCATGTGCTGTTGTGGCAGCAAAGCTCATCGTTGAGTGCATACTTGGTTTGATGACATAAAAGTAGGAGCCAAACGGAGGTGAGTGATATGGAAGTCGGTTTTGCTTGCTGTGACATAACGCCTCCAGTTGGTGCAGTCATCCCCGGCGGGATGCATCCGAGGTTCGCAACGGGTGTTCATGACCCTCTGCTTGCAACTGCTGTTGTGTTCAGCAGTGGCAATGAATCAGTCGCCATTGTCTCGGTGGATGCGCTTTCAATCAAAGCCTCAATTGTGAATGAAGCCAGAAGCATCGCCAGCGAACGCACTGGCATACCAACTTCCCACATCATGGTTGCAGCAACTCACACACACAATGGTGGTCCGATTGCCGACGCCTTTTTATGTGAATCTGACAGAGGCTATTGCGAGCGTGTCGCATCAGCCATTGCACAAGCAATTTGCAACGCAAACGAGAATAAGCGAGAGGCACTCATAGCAAGCGGATTTGGCTACGAGGATACCGTTGCTTTCAATCGCAGGTGCGTTATGAAGGATGGCACTCAAAGAACACACCCCGGTAAGCTCGCAAGAGACGCTGTCGCAATTGCAGGTCCCATAGACCCCTATGTTGGTGTGCTCGCTGTGACTGCTACCGATGGTTCGTTCTTGGGTTGTATTGTCAATTACGCATGTCATGCGACGGTGATGTGGGGAAATGAGTTTTCGGCTGACTATGTGCACTATGTTAGGGAGACGATAAAAGCCGTCCTCGGTGAGCATGTGCATGTCGTTTACTTAAATGGTGCATGTGGTGATGTGACTCAGGTTGCACAACTCATACCGAGGGAAGCAGAGGTTGGTGAGAAGTGGGCGAGGAGGGTAGGTGGCAAGATAGGCGCAGAAGCGCTCAAGGTCATTTTTGGGATGGACTTTGTAGCCCCTGAAGATGAATTGCCGTTGACAGCCGTCTCAAAGGTTCTAAGGCTTCCAACGAGGAAGGTGCCAGAGCAAATGCTCGAGGAAGCCAAAAAGCTACTTGAGGGTGGTGGCGATTGGAACACGGAGCACATCTACGCCCGAGAACTCATACTCCTCGATGAGATGAACAAAGCCAAACCGTATGTGGAAGCGGAGATTATGGCGATGCTCATAGCAGATACGGCTATCGTCTCATTCCCATGCGAGTATTTCTGCCAATTTGGGATTGAGCTTAAAAGGGCATCGCCATATGCGTGCACATTCGTTGCCTCATGTGCTAACGGCATGGTTGGCTATGTCCCAACCCCGAAGGCTTTTGAGACTGGTGGCTATGAGCCGAGGTTGGCGAGGAGTAGCAAGCTAATGCCAGATGCTGGTTTGATCATGCTTGAAACTGCCAAGGAGTTGCTGACGCAGTTGCCGAAGCCCTCCGTTAAGAAGCCTGCTCAACTGCCAAAAAACTCGTATTGGGACGCTGGCAGTTCACCACCTCACCTAAGTGGCTTGTAATCTCATTCGTATGGGTTCAGCGAGGTGTGCTTTCATGCCATACATGCTTGCGGTTGACATCGGAAACACGAACATCGTTTTCGGTGCTTTCGAGCTGGACGAAGTGTCGTTAGTGAAGTCGGAGTTGAAGGAACGCTTGATCTGCTCATGGCGAGTGCATACGATTCACTCAAGGACTGCCGAAGAGAATTTCGTGTTCGTTCTCAACATGCTCAATTGGCACAAGATAGACCCGAGCGCTGTTAAAGCGGTGTGCATTTGCAGTGTAGTCCCACCGATAACGCCTTCTTTTGAGGAGATGAGCAAACGCTTCTTTGGGATACCACCCCTTGTTGTCGGCGTGAACATGGATGTTGGCATGCCCATACTTTACGAAGACCCAAAAGCGGTCGGCGCTGATAGAGTGATCAATGCTGTTGCAGCATACGAGCTTTATGGAGGACCTTGCATAGTTGTTGACTTTGGGACCGCAACCACATTTGATGCGGTAACTGCTGATGGAGCATACATTGGTGGCGCAATCGCCCCGGGAATAACCATCTCTGCAGAAGCCCTTTTTGAGCGTGCTGCGAAGTTGCCGAAGATCCAACTTGAGGTGCCAAAGAACGCTATCGGGCGTTCAACGGTGGCAAGCATGCAGTCTGGAATCGTTTTCGGCTATGTTGGGTTGGTCAAGGAGTTGGTGCGACGGTTTAAATCAGAACTCGGCGAGGCGAAAGTCATAGCCACTGGCGGTCTCGCAGGATTCATGGCTCCGCTGATTGAGGAGATCGATGAGGTTGAAACCGACTTGACACTCCTTGGGCTATACATCGCATTCGTTCGCCATCAAAGCAGGAGTTAGTTCGTGACGGAGAATTCTTCAATGGTGTAAGAGTTACCGAGGTGGTTGCCGAGCAAGCCAGCAAGCAGATACTCATTATTAGCGAGGTTACCTATAAACACATCGTTGAGAGTGACATTGCCTCTCAAGCCAATAGCTTCGCAAAGTGCTGAGACATCAATGTCCACTTTGAAAGCACCATTTGCAGTTTTGGTTATCTGGACGCCGTTTGTGTTCGGTGTCAGCACCGTTACATCGTCTTGGTGTTCAAGTTGCGAGCTCAACGGTATTGCGACCGTCTTCCCGTTGAGGCGAAGGTAAAGGTTCACGAGCGTGCCTTCGCTGACGCGGATTGCCAGCTTGAGCTTCGTTGATTTTGTAACATTCATGTCCCTCACTGGTGCTCTCACAAGCATCCTCCCGCCGGGCATGCAGTTTATGACCTCAACCTTATTAGCTATGTTGCGTTGCACAACCACTTCGCTTTCTTCGCTCAAGATAGGTTTCCAGCCGTTGACATCTTGGTTTGCGGTTGGCATCACTTGGGGTAGGTTTGAAGGTGGCATAGGCGCTGTTTCAAGCGCGTTCAACTTCTCATACCAGATGCGAGCCCTCGCTATCAGCACACCGTTATCAACAGTCCAGATGGCAACCCTGCCAGAGTTTAGGGGTTGCGGGTCCTGCCATTGAACAGCGAGTTGCCTGTCAACATAGCATGCTATGTGCCCTCCAAATTTGACTATTCGTATGTGGAACCAATGCCTATGGAAGCCAGCGAAGTTGAGCGTTGACACACGCTTGAATACGAAGTCTGGGTTGGTCGCTATCAGCGTGCCTTTCCTAAGCAACCCCGAAGCTGAGTTTTTCCAACCAGCTAACAGGAATGAGTAACCACTGCCGACATTCCACCCATCAGCGCAAAACGAAACATTAATGTCACGCGGGTTCGGATAAGGGTTACCGCGCTCCTTCATTTTGATCGCCGCAAACACTTCAATGACCATGTTGCCTTCGAAGCTACCCTTGCTCCAGAGTGTTGGGAATCGATGTTGTGTTCCACCGAACCATGCCCACCCAGGTGAGCATGGCCATCTTGCAGTCACTTGCCAGACGCCTCTCGTTGAGCGCCATCTTGTTGGTGCAATCGAAAAAGTCTCATCAATCAAGTTGGAGCATATCAAGTCGCATCTATTCCAATCAGGCTGATAGCCATCGCTCCTGTAGCTTATGAAGCGAGCATAAGCGACTGCTGGGTGCTCGGTGCTCGCTATAACTTTGTTTCCGTGCATCACAACGAGCCTGTTTGAGAGGCGTAGCAAGCGCACTGGCGCTTCTTTTATGTCATCCAAACTGACCTTTGCGCTCTTCAGCGTTTGCGAACCATACTCGATTGAGATGAGAACATCGTTAATCCCACCGACGCTGATTGGTGCGTTAATGTTGAACGGGAGTGGTGTTGGGAGACCGATTCTAAGGTTTGCTATTTGGCGTGGTCTTTCGCTTCTCCTGATGAAGCGTATTGCTATTGGGCGTGCGCCCGAGATTTGCATTGGGCAAAGGTAAAATGTAAAGCTACCTCGCCCTTCGTCGCTCAGCCAAATTATGAGCTCAAAGTCGCCAAAGAAAGCCCCTTGATGCCATAGCAAGTTCGGGTCTTGTGCGTCCTTCATGAAGGAGCCATAAAATGTCGCCCAATCTGCCATCGTGTCCTCGTGCGTATATTGCTCAGTTATCTTCGTGCGTGCCGTTGCTAACAGCAGTTGCTGAAGTGGCGCAACGATAACATCGTCAAAGTAGACTCTCCCGTCGCCTTCGGCATAAAGCCCAACTTGCCCCATCGGGAATGCGGTGATGTTTGCACGGACTGCCTCAATCCCATCAACCCAACCACGCACAGTGCCCTCAGAAGCGTTTATGCGCAACTCATACCATTGGTCATACTCAATCGGCATCTTCTTTTCGGCGATGACTTCCCTCTTACCGTCCTTGACCCATGTCAACCTGACGGTCCCCTGCGGGTTGTAACGCCAGTTCCCCTGAGGCTCAAGCGTAAGTAGCCAATAACTTTTAAGACCATCCGCATAAGCTATCAAGCCAGCAACTGCGTTCCCTTGCACTTTGACCGAAGCCTGAGCGGCGTAGCTGTGCCAAAACCAATAGCCAGTTAATGCGGTTGCATTCTTTTGCGGTGAGACTATAGCGCAAAGCGCGAATGGGTTAGCACTCAAGTTCGGGTTTGGTTGAGGGCTATCGACACCTTGCAATGCCCATTGCCCTGTCCTATCCCAAGAGGTGAGGTTGTCATCGCCCTGAGTGAAGTCATCGGCGAAGAATACAGGTTCGGTGGGTTGATAGCGTATTTCTTCGGCGGAGATATGAGGGCATCCGAGCGCATACTTGAAAGCTCCGCGAGAAGGTATACGCACCATTGCTCTCATTAACTGCTCACCGTTGGAGAGTAGCCTTATTGAATCGGGTTCACGCACGAGCAACAAGCGCCACAAATTGCCATTGCCCAAGCCCTTGCCTTGTGCGATGACCCTCTTTCGGTCACGCGAATACCAAATGAGCTGTGTCTCGTTGCGCCCAACATGGAGCATGTAAAGGTCTTGCCCTGCAGCGAAGCTCAAAATGCATGGAGTTGAGTGGGTGCATGAGGCATCCGTCTGGCGAATTGAAATCGCAAAGCAAAACGAAGGGTCATTCTCTTGCTCCACCGTTTCAAACTTAAGTTGAGCTCTGGCTTGAGTGAAAGTTGCGAGGAGTAAAACGACCACTTCAGCTTGAGTGAGGGTCGCAAAGAGCAACCCAACCAATAGAGTGCTATCAACTTTCCTTCCCATGCCCACTCACCTCATTGCGTGCTTCCACTACAATTATACCGTCCCGCATTGTGAAGGTGTCTCCTTTGCTTTCGCTTTATTTGACGCACAATATCTGACGCAGGTGGGGCTTAATAAGTGGCGAAGGGCGGGCAGTGCAACCTTCCTCTCTCGTGTGAGCTTGCGCAGCTCTTCCAATATTTCGCTCGCTTGTTGCCCTTCTGCCCGCCCGTGTCCTTCTCGACTACGCAAGTTGTCCCATGCGTGCTGCTATCTCTCTCAACCTTGCTATTCGTTCTGAGGTTGGTGGGTGAGTGCTAAACAGTTTCCAAAGCACATCTCCATGTGCGGGGTGGACGATGAACATGTGCGCCGTGCTCGGGTTGGCGTTAGTCATTGGCAACCTTTGCGCTGCAGCCTCAAGCTTTGCAAGTGCACTCGCAAGCGCCAACGGCTTACCGCTAATATACGCTCCACCCTCGTCAGCCAAATATTCCCTTGAGCGGGAGATCGCAAGCTGAATTATGATCGCAGCAATCGGGGCTACGATTATGATCAAGATGAGCAGGATGAGTTGCAACGGATTATTGTTGCGTTCCCTGTCGCTTCCAAGCCCACCGAACCAAAGCATCCATTGTGCCATCCTCACTATCACCATGATCGCACCAGCAATTGTCGCTGCAATCGCTGAAATGAGTGTATCCCTGTTTCGCACATGCGTCAGCTCATGCGCAAGCACTCCCTCAATCTCATCCTCGTTGAGAATCCTGAGCAAACCCTCCGTGACGGCAACCGCTGCATGCTTTTGGTCTCTACCAGTCGCAAACGCATTCGGTTGCATCGCAGGTATGATGTAAATGCGTGGCATAGGCATATTCGCCTTCATCGCCAGCCTGCGCACTATGCTGTAAAGGTGCGGGAACTCGTTTTCGTCTGCCTCCCTCGCCCTATACATGGCGAGTATGAGCTTATCGGAAAACCACCATGCCCCAAAGTTCATCAAGCCCGCAAAGATGAGCCCAAAGAGCATCCCATGCCTACCGCCCAGAAGATCGCCAACGAGTATGAGCAAGCCAGTCAGCGCTGCAAGCAGTAGGAACGACTTCAATTGATTTCCCATGCGATTTCACCCCACTGCAGTTTTGTGGGAGTGCTTTCCTCACGCAACCATTAACCATTATGTCACATGGCAAATTCGTTCACCCTCGCTGATGCCATCTGTTGGTGTGTGGCATTCTAAATTTTGGTTTTTCCATGAGCACACGCTTAAGACCTCGCAAGCAAAGGGGGAGATCGCCATCGGGAGGAGCATAGCGAGGAAGATAATTGATGAACACCTTGTTGAGGGTGAGCCTGTGGTTGGAAATGAGATAGCCATCAGGGTTGACCAAACGCTTACGCAGGATGCAACTGGGACGATGGTTTGCCTCGAATTTGAAGCGATGGGTGTGAAGCGCGTTAGGACGAAGCTGTCCGTTAGCTATGTTGACCATAACATGTTACAACTCGGCTACGAGAATGCGGACGACCATCGCTTCCTGCAGACATTCGCAGCTAAGTATGGCATCTACTTTTCGAGACCGGGCAATGGCATTTGTCACCAAGTTCATCTTGAGCGTTTCGCAGTCCCCGGTGAGACATTGCTTGGCTCTGATAGCCACACACCAACATGCGGTGGCTTGGGCATGCTGGCTATAGGTGCTGGTGGGCTTGATGTAGCGCTCGCTATGGCTGGTGAGCCTTTCCGCTTCATCATGCCGAAGGTTGTCTTGGTGAAATTGCGTGGGAGGCTACCAAAGTGGGTCTCCGCAAAGGATGTGATACTTGAGCTTTTGCGCAGGCTTACAGTCAAAGGCGGTGTTGGCAGGCTTTTCGAGTATGGTGGTGAAGGCGTCGTTTCTCTCTCTGTGCCTGAGAGGGCGACAATAGCTAACATGGGCACTGAGCTTGGTGCGACAACGAGCATCTTCCCAAGCGATGAACAGGCGCTCTCCTTTTTGCGTTCACAAGGGCGTGAGGAAGCTTGGAGGGAAATTCGTTCCGACCACGATGCCGAATACGATGAGCAAATCGAGATTGACTTATGCTCACTTGAACCATTGCTTGCCTGTCCATCAAGCCCCGACAATGTCAAGCCGGTGAGCGAACTTGAAGGGTTGCCTGTTGACCAAGTCTGCATAGGTAGTTGCACCAACTCCTCATACCGCGACCTTATGACGGTTGCGAGCATACTTCGCGGTAGAAGGGTTCATCCGAAGGTGAGCGTGGTGCTTTCACCTGGTTCAAGGCAAGTGCTCCTCATGCTTGCAAGCAGTGGAGCGCTCTATGATTTGCTCAGTGCTGGCGTTCGCTTGCTTGAGTGTGCTTGTGGTCCTTGCATCGGTATGGGGCAAGCTCCACCGACGGGAGGAGTTTCTTTGCGCACATTCAATCGCAACTTCAAGGGCAGGAGCGGAACGAAGGACGACAATGTTTTCCTCTGTAGCCCTGAGGTGGCAGCAGTTTCAGCGATAACAGGTGAGATAACCGACCCAAGGAAGTTTGGTGACCCACCAGCAATCGAGATGCCAGAAAGGTTCATCATTGACGATTCGCTCATCTTGCCGCCCTCGGAAGAGCCAGAATCCGTTGAGGTTGTGAGGGGTCCGAACATAAAGCCGTTGCCGAGGTTTGAGCCGTTGCCTGAAACGCTCAACGGGAAGGTGCTACTCAAGCTTGGCGATAACATAACCACCGACGACATCCTCCCAGGTGGGGCGAAGGTTATGTCGCTCCGTTCAAACTTGCCAGCGATAGCTGAGTTTGCGTTTGAGCGAATTGACCCAACTTTTGTTGAGAGGGCAAAGCTGTGTGGTGGTGGGTTCATTGTTGGGGGCGAAAACTACGGGCAAGGTTCAAGCAGGGAACACGCAGCGCTCGTGCCACGCTACCTCGGCATAAAAGCTGTCATAGCGAAATCGTTCTCTCGAATCCACTGCGCAAACTTGATCAACTTCGGTGTGTTGCCCCTCATGTTCATCAACGGCAAGGATTACGAATCGATCTTGCAGGGCGATGAACTTGAGCTCCCCGATGTGGTGCAAAGGCTTAAGGAAGGTCAACCGATAATCGTGCGCAACATCACCCAGAGGAGGGAGTTCGTCGTGCGCCATCAATTGACGCGCCGCCAAATTGAGATAGTGCTTGCTGGAGGCGTGCTCAGCATGTTTTGTTCTCGTGTTTCTTAGGTTGCTCGCAGAAACAATCCTCTGGAGGTGTCCTACATGAAGCTGGCTGAGGGAGTGGTTGAGGAAGTGCTCGAGAACGGCTTGAAGGTGCTCGTCAAGGAGGATCACTTCGCACCGCTCTCAAGTTGCTATGTTTGGTATCGCGTTGGCTCACGGAATGAGCATCCAGGCATAACTGGGATCTCACACTGGGTTGAGCATATGCTATTCAAAGGGACTCAAAGGTTTCCAAAGGAACTCCTCATGCGCCTGATCGAGCGCAAAGGTGGTAGGTGGAACGGCTTCACCTCACATGATTACACAGCTTACTTTGAGGACTTGCCTGCAAATGAGGTTGGGCTCGCCATTGAGATTGAAGCCGATAGGATGTGCAACGCTGTATTTGACCCAAAGGAGGTGGAAGCGGAGCGAACAGTCATACTGAGTGAAAGGCAAGGAGCTGAAAACCACCCTGAGTTCTTGCTTAGCGAAGCTGTTCAATCGGTCGCCTTCTTAGCGCATCCATACCGATGGAGTGTCCTCGGGTATGAAAGCGACATACGCTCAATAACTCGTGATGAACTCTTCTCCTACTACAAGCGCTATTACGCTCCTAACAACGCTGTGCTTGTTGTGGTTGGCGATGTTAAAGCCTCAGAAGTTGTCAAGCTCGCAAGGAAGCACTTTGGGCATATCGATAGAGGCGAAGAGCCACCACAGGTTAGAACCACAGAGCCACCACAAGTTGGTGAAAGGAGGGTTGTCATTAAAAGGCGCTTCCATGGCGAGTATGTGTTCATTGCATACCATGTCCCAGAAGCAACACATGAAGACATACCCGCTCTGTATGCTCTCCAAGCTGTGTTGAGTTTCGGGATGAGCTCGAGATTTTACAGGGACTTAGTCGAAGGCAACATAGCCGTGTGGGCGAGTGCAAGCATAGATGTAGCAAAAGATCCTTCACTGTTGTGGCTTAGGGCGCAGGCGAGGGACGGCGTTGGTGTGGAAAGGCTTGAAAGGGCGCTTTTGGAAGAGGTTGATAAAGTGGCTCAGGATGGTGTCACAGCAAAGGAATTGCAAAGGGCTTTAAATCAGATCGAGGCTTCGTTCGTTTACTCCCAAGAAGGTGTCTCAAGGATAGCAATACAGCTTGGCTTCTTCGAAGTGCTCGCAAGCTACGACTACGCTGATGAACTTCTTGAGCGGATCAAATCTGTCAGCCCACAAGATGTGCAAACAGTAGCCCAACGCTACATGCACGAGGATAACAGGACAGTGGGACACTTCGTGCCAATACGAGGGTAGGGTGATGAACTATGCACAAGCCTGACGGGAACGGTTGTAATATGGTCAGCTACATTACAACCTCTGGTGATCTGCCAATGCACTTTGGGGCGATAAAACCAGTCGTGCATTCGCTAAGGAACGGTCTTACAGTCATAGCGGTTGAGAAGCACAATCATCCAAGTGTGGTTTTGAGTGGTTGGTTGAAGGCGGGAAGCACAAGGGATGTGGAGGGGAAAAGAGGGCTCGCAAACATCACAGCAAATATGCTACTTAAGGGCACAGGGAAGTATACATGGCAACAAATAGCTGAGGAACTCGAAAGCCTTGGGGCTCACATCTGGACATGGTGCTCATACGACTTCTGTGGCATCGGTTTGCGTTGTCTCCCAAAACACTTTGATCGTTGTCTCTCTATCCTCAGCGATGTGCTCATCAACCCATCTTTCCCAGAGGAGGAATTTGCGAAGTGCAAATTACGCATCACAACTGAACTTCGCACCTTGGACGACGACCCTTGGGTAGTGGCTAAAAAGGTGCTCTTGAAGCTTTTGTATCCGCAGGCGCATCCATATCGCTACCTTTCTGAGGGCGAGGTTGAAGATGTTGAAGGGTTGAATGTCGAAGAGTTGCGTGAATTCCACAACCGTTGGTATCTCCCGCAAATGACCACATTCGCCATCGTTGGTGATATATCCTGTGAGGAAGCTTTCTCATCTGTTGAGCGCCACTTCTCTGAGTGGGAAGTCGGTGATAGGCTCGTTGGTGACGAAATGATTGAAGATTCTGAGCCTCAGCCACCTCGTGTTGAGGTGCGCACCATAAGTGACAGGTCACAAGCAGTTGTTATGTTAGGGCAGTTGTGCATCAGCAGAAGCGACCCAGACTATTACGCTTTAAATGTCTTCAACTGCATACTCGGTGGTAGCGCTGGCATTGGGAGGCTCTTCAACAGAGTTAGAGGGGTTGAAGGGCTCGCATACAGCGTTCATTCAAGCATTTCGGCGCACTTGGGGAGAGGCACTTTCACAGCGGTTGCAGGCGTTGCCCCTGAGGCTGTTAAAAGGGCTGTTGAGAGCATGCGCCGACAGATATCAGCGATACTCACCGATGAACCTCCAACTCCTGAGGAACTGTCTGATGCTATCAATTACATCGTGGGGAGTTTCGCATTCAGCGTTGAAACAAACGGTGGGATAGCTAACGCTATCGCAAGGGCTTATGTGATGGGGCTCGGTGTGGATTACATAAACAGGCGCTGTGAGATCTATCGCTCAATAACGCTCGAGCAAGTGATCGAAACTGCAAGGAAGCACATCAATCCAGATGCCTTGTCGATTGCGGTTGCTGGACCTTGGAGTGGGGAGTTGTGAGCCACCAACTCAAGCTGTTTGAGTCGCTCTCCAACATCTGGTGCTATAGACAGCTTATATATGTGCTTGTATGGCGTGAGTTGCGCCTGAGATACAAGCGTGCTTTCCTTGGGCTACTTTGGTCTTTGATACCTCCGCTTGCTCAGGTCTTCATACTCGTCATAGTGGTTGAGCATTTCTTCAAGCGTGACTTGCCAAACTTGTCGGCTTACTTCATGTGTGTAATTTTCGCTTGGCAATTCTTCAGCTCGTCCATACTTGACGGTTGCTCGTCCATCCTGCTACATGCTTCGCTCGTCAAGGCGTTCCCATTCCCGAAGGAAGTTCTGCCGATTGTTTCTGTGCTGACTAACCTTGTCCACTTCCTCATAAGCATGTCTTTGCTCCTTTTATACCTGCTCATCTTGCGAGTGCAACTCGAGCTTAAGGCTCTTTTCGTTCTCCCCATCATCCTTGGGCAGACCATATTCTGCATCGGGCTATCACTCATGCTTTCCTGTTGGACTGTCTATTACCACGATGTTAAGTTCATAACCGACACTGCACTGAAGTGGCTATACTTCGCTGTCCCCATCATGTATTTCCTTGAGGATGTGCCGAAGCGCTGGTTGAGGCTTTATATGCTCAACCCGCTGGCTGTTTACATTGATGCATACAGGAGGTTGCTCATGTATCCACCGCCATTGAAGGGCAAACAGCCTTTGCCAATCGATTGGTCTTACATAGCTCTTGCGCTTGCCATTTCGTTTTTCGTCTTCCTCATCGGCTTGCTCGTCTTCAGGAGGCATGCTGATAAGTTGCCCGAGTGGCTCTAAGATTTGATCAAGTTGGTTCGTCGTTTGCTCTTCGGTGTAAGGTGAAGCGCACTTGCTCAAAAGGCTTCAATGGCGATGGCTCATCAAGCCATGAGGCAAAAGTTTTTATCGCTTCCGCCTTCGTCATCTCCTTGCCAACGAACCGATCAAGCAATGTGTTGAGCACTCTTATCTTGGCTGGCTCGCTTGAGATGGCTAAGTTCAAGCACTCAATAACATCGTCGCTTAAGGCTTCAAGCCATGCCTCATCGGTATCGTCGGGATCAAGGCTTAAAAGCCTTTCAAGTCTTTGCCTCGTCAACGAAGCTGGCATCGCTTCAGCGAAGGCTTTAACCTTTGACCTTATGTCGTGTGACGAAAGCAGAGCCTTCGCCTCATTTGAGGCGTTTGTAGCCATCTCCAGAAGCTTCTCTATCGGTGTTAGCTCAACATGTTCAGCCAACCTTAGTTTGCAAACTTTGCACACTGGTCCTTCCGTCAGGTGGTTGCGTAACTGCTCTTCGTGTTGGTGGCATTGCTTTGACAGCTCAACATCAACTGCTTTCAAGGCATCGTCGATGCCTCGCATCGGCATCCTGACCTGTGTTAAGCGAAGCAGGAGTTTAAATGTTGCATCCCGCCTTAGGCGAACATATGGCTCAAAGCGTGAGGGCGCATGCTCATGGCGATGGTGCTCCAGATACTGCTTGGCGTAATCGACTTGCAAACTCTTCCAAGATGTGAGCAGTTGGCTTAGCTTTGTGAGCATACCCTCGCCTTCATCAAGGATGCTCAGTAGCCCTTCCGCTCTCTCTTTCAACTCGCCAACAAGCTGTAAATCGGTGTGCGTTAACCACCTATGCATCGTGCGCAACTCTTTACAACTTTCATTCAGCAGGGTGTGAAGCTCCTTGAACTCGTCATACGCTTCCTTAAGCTCCTCTGGCTTTATGCCGTTCGCTTGCATGGCGAGAACGAATTCTTTTAGCCCATCTTGGGGTGTGGCATCTTCTGCTATTGCATTTATAGCCGTGTTGACTGTGGCGAGCGAGTTGAACGATCTCGCCCACATGGCATTGGTATGCCCGAGCTCTGAGACAAGCAAGTTGAGCAATGTGCTACAATGCTCGTGAGCTATTGAGGTTTCGCTTCCCCACGATTTGAGCCTTTGCCAAAGCGCCATTTGAGATGCAGTCCCTTCACGCTCAACAAAGGGTATCCCAACTGCATGTGCATACGAAGTGACAGCTTGCCACACATCCTCCTCAACCATGTAAGATGGGCATAGCGCTCCTATGCACTTCGCCAACGGTGAGCTGAGCCTGTTGATCGGCAACGGGTTGCCATACCTATCGAGAGCCATCACTTCACCACGCCTCAGGAGCGCTGCTACGAGCAGTTCGCACTGCTCTTGGCGGATTGCATACTCGCTCTTTCGCAATAATGCCGAAACATGCTCATATGGCAATGGAGAGTCCGCTTCAGCTATGCGTTGGTAGGCGAGTTTCATAGCCCCTTCAAGTGGCGCATGGTATTGCAACGATTGCTTCGTTATCCCAAGTGGCATTGCCACATGACGCCATAGCTCTTGCACATCGGTGCTCAGACCATGAATTTCCTCGCCTGCAAGGAGCGCGTTGGTAAGCCTTCTAAGTTCGTCTGACTGGCGCAATCGAACTCTTGGTGCGATGCTCATAAAGCTTGGGAAGGCTTTAGGGACGGATGCGCCAACTACAGCCACAAGCACATCTTTGAACGAGGCGTTCAATGGAAGGAGAGCCGACACTGGCAACTTCCTGTCAACCGTGATAAGCGTCCCGTGCAAATATGCGTTGCTGATTATGCGGAGTGTTTCGTTCCGCCTTGCCACTTCCTCTTCGCGCAACCTCTGATAGATTGCCAAGCCTATGTCGCTGTCCCTGAGCGTTGGGTCTTCAATCAACATGGTTGCAGCTGTATTCTCCATCAAGCGCATCATCTCGCCTTTCCCGATAGGCTTTGGGATGAGGATGACGAGCGCCTCTTTGAAGCGTTCGCCTTTGATGGCGTGGATCAGTTCGGTTGCACGCCTCTCCTGTTCGCTGATGGCTATCGGTGGCACGATGAGGATGTGGATATCGTAGGGGCAAGCTGGCGAGGAAACATGCTCTACGATGTTGAGCAATTCCTTATCAGCCATGTCTCTCAAGTCGACGCATTGAAGCATAACGGTGAACTCAGCATTTTGCCACTCAACAGTTGCGGTTCTTCCAAAACCCATCTTCGGGATCACAAGCTGGGCACTTGAAAGCGCCTGCAGAGCATGTTCAACCACTCTTATGTCCTCGTCGGAGAAACAATCGAGCAAAGCGTTCAACCTGCGTTGCATCATCTCTGTCAGCGTCGTGCCCAGATCAACCACATAGATGTCGTCATACTCCTCGCCTCGTCTTGAGCAGGCGATATAGTTCACATTCGTGCGGAGCATCTCAAGGAGTGAGAGCATGTAGCTGTAATTCATTTCCCAACCCAGACCGAAGTCCCAAAGGAATGTGTGCGTGAGCCTTCTGACGGAGGCATCAATGCCCGCTATCTTGAAAACCACAAGCGTCCTAACAAGCTTTTTGAGCGAGCTTTTTCGCTCTGGTGCGATCTCACTCGCTTTGCCATCAAGGTAAGGGATAACCTCATCTGCGTATGCGTGCAGGTCTGGATGAGTGATTATGTCGGGACGGAAGTGCTCAAATATGCTGTCTGGGGTTATGAGTTGGAATGCGTCGCCATCAATCGCATCGCTCGTGATTGTTTGGATGAACTCAACTGCGGAGCGAGTGCGTGAGAAGAAGCGTCCCACTGCCCTCTCAAGGCATGAGATGGTGATCGGGTGAAACGGGTAGCAAGCCATCAACTCTTCAGCGCTGAATTCAAGCATCGGGAAGGAGCTTACAAGGTTGCGGTGCCACTGAAGTATGAACTGCCTAAACTTATTTTCGTCCTTTGGCGGGAGTAAGTTTTTCCGAATGAGTTGGCGTATGTGAGTTAACGAGAGTTGATGGCGCATGTATCTGTCCTTGATCTGTGTGAGGGAGTATGCTTCGAGCTCGCCCATTTCCTCGATTGTCTTTTGTATGGCTACGATAAGCCATGAAGGTGTGTGCTGGCAATACTGCGCTATGAATTGAAGGAAGGAAGCATCCGCTTGGAGTTCGCTATGTGTCTTCGCACCGAGAAACATTGAGAGTTCGTCCACAAGCCATAATACGCTGTCATAGCCACAGGCTACCGCAGCATCTTGTAATATCTTCATCGCTTCGGCGCGTGACGGTGGCATTTGAGGCGGGATTTTATTTCCCACGAGTTTGTTGCTCTGCTTCAGAGATGCGACCGTTTCTTCCCAAAGGATTTGCTCGAGTGGCAAGCGTGGTGAGTAGGCATCCAAAGTTATCGAGACCACAAGCCATTTGTGATCGCCTATTCTGTCAACGGCATCGCTGAAGCCTTCGTTCAAAGCTTTGAACAGTTCCCTTGCCCATCGGAATTGGCATAGCAATCCAACGAGGGCTATCAAGTGGCTTTTCCCTGTGCCATACGCACCGCTCAACATGTGAGCGCACCCTCTCCTCCTTGCCATCCCACCGAGTATGCTCTTGAGCACAGCTTCGTTTGAGTCACGAGCGACGATGTAAGATGTGACAAGCGTTCTCAATTCCTCGGGTGGCTCTTCGTGGTCAGCTGTGCGCATCTCTTTTGAGATGCTTGATAGCTGTATCACAGTTGCCACATTGCGCACATCTATGAGTTCTCGCATGAGCATAATGCTTCACCCCCTTCATCGAAAATGCTGTCACAAAGCTTGAGAGTGTGGCATCATCCTCTCGCGATGGCAAGCCATATGCGGTGTGGTGATGAGGCATAATGCTTCTCATGTTTGCGAAGCACCTTCAGGAACTCGGTATTGAAGGGATGGCTGACGCGATAGCGGAGATGGGGTTTGACGGTGTTGACTTAACTGTTAGAGAAGGAGGTAGCATTGCCCCGCAGGATGTGAAGGAACTTCTCCCAAAGGCTGTTAAGGCTTTTGAGAGGAAAGGACTTTGTGTGGGGATGCTCACGACTTCAATTGTATCAGCCGAGGATGAATACGCCGAGGAGATAGTCTCCGTTGCGAGCGACCTCGGCGTGAAGTTCATAAAGCTCGGCTATTGGCGATACGACAAGTTTGGGACGCTCAGGGAAAAGATGGAAGAGGTTAGAAGATGCCTCTCTGGCTTGGAGAAGATGGCTGAGAAATACGGTGTCACATTCGGCGTGCACACGCATAGTGGCAATTTCATCACATGTGATGGCGCAATCGCATTCATGCTTGTTGACGGTTTCCAAAGCGAGCGCATTTGCGTGTATGTTGATCCTGGGCACATGACAATTGAAGGTGGCTTAAGCGGTTGGCGCGCATGCATTGACTTGCTCAGGGATTACATTCGCATGGTCGCTGTTAAGGACTTCGCATGGAGAAGCGTTTTTGACGAGTCTACAGGCGAGGTTAAGTGGTATGTTGAGCCAGCGCCACTTGCTGAGGGCATAACGAGGTGGCACGAAGTGTTTGAGTGCCTCTCACAAATCGGCTTTGATGGCGTTATAAGCATCCACAGCGAGTATCCACACATGGACGCAGCGCAGATAATCAAGCAAACGAAGCTCGACCTTCAATACCTTCGTCCGATAATTGAGCGAACGCTTCTCAAAAGGATGGTTTGATAGGGCTGAGCTTAGCGTTCTTTGCCACTTTCATCCTCGGGTTGCTCGAAGAGCTTTGGCATAAACTGCATGAGCGCCAATTTTATGCATCCAGCGAGTGGGACTGCAATGATCATCCCGAGGACGCCGAATGCAACGCTTCCAGCCATCACCGCAAATATGGCTACGATTGGAGGTAGCCCCACCTTTTGCCCTACGACCTTCGGCATCACAAGCCAATCAAAAACTTGATTTACAACTATGATCACGCCAGAGGAGAGGATGGCTGTTAACATGTTGTGGTGGTTGCTCGTCAAGTAGCCGATTGCGAATGCAAGGAGCGTGCTCGTGATCGTTCCAAAGTATGGAATCGAGTAGGTTATGCCAGAGAAAAAACCGATGGCTATGGCATATTTGTTGCCGAAGTAGAGTGACAACAACCAAAGCAGGAATGAGTTGACGATGCCGACACACGCACAAAGCAACATGTAGCCACGAAAATATCGCCCGATGAGCTTTCCCGTTTCCCGCAAGAGAGCTGTTAGTTCAGCGCGGTGCTGTGGTGGTAGGAGCGAGAGGATGCGTTGGCGCAGAGGGTCAATGACTTGAAGCGAGTAATATGTGACGATCGGCAAAAGCAAGAGCGAGATTATGCTCCCAATTGATGTGACTGCCCATTTGATCCTCTCCAAGATGAAATCACCAACTTGCTTTGAGAAGCTATTGAGGACTTGCGAAGCGTATGCTAAGAGCGGGTTTTGCGAGGCATTGTTTTCCTCAAGCCGTTTTATGAAATTGACAGCGATGATGTAGTATCTCCCATTCGGTGGCATGCATTCCTCGATCAGCGCTTGCGCTTGTGAAATGATTAGAGGTGCAATGGTGAGGACGATGATGGCAAAGAGCAACAAGAAGAAGCTGAAGGCAATCAACGCTGCTACATTGCGAGACCAACCTCTGCTCTCAAGTTGATCGACGATTGGGTCAAGCAGATAAGCGAGCAGAAAGCCCGCTACGAAAAGAGGCAATATTGCTCGTATGCGGTAGATGAAGAACAGACCACCACCAATAAGCATCAGGAGCAAGAGAGTTTGCAATTGGCTTTGTTTAGGCGTTGTCTCCCTGTGATACACTTTTTCGCTCACCACCAGATCAAAGTTGATCAAGCTTCTTGAGTGGTTTCCTCGTGCTGTTTAACTTCTTCAACGCATTCACTCAAGCTGTCTGACGGCTTTTGGGAATCTTCAGCTTTCACAGGCTCTTGCGTTTTTTCCGTGAGTTTGCAGAGGGCTTCTCCAACTTCGTCCGTCATCCTGATGAGGCGCCATTGCAAATAGAGAACGACGCACAAAAGCACGAGGAGAAGACAGCCAAAAGCGAAGCCAAGGAGTATGAGGCTAACAACGATTACATCCATCGTCATGCACCTCCGAATGGTGTTAACATTTTTCTGACTTGCGCCATCGCCCCTTCGCATCTTGACTATCACCATTGTGCGAACCAAAATTCAATATTGCACAAAAGGACAACACAAGGTCTGCCTACAGAGTGAAAGCATAGCTAAGGCAGTGTGGTAGCCTCTTTCGCTCCCTTTGGTCATGGGTTTTTGTGAGGTGAAGTTGTGGTGGCAAAGGTTGTAGTTTGGGAAGCAAGAGCAACGCAAGCACCGTTGTAACGAAGGATGCAGTTCTATCCGAAAGCATGATGTAGACCACGCACATTAGCGAGTGGAGCTTGGCAATCGGGCTGGAGAAATAAGGTGCAATTCAAATTTGCTCTTGAGGTAGCCAAGACGCTTTTTGCATTGGTGCGTTAGAATGTATAACACCACCTGAAACAGGGTGGGTATGCTGAGGCAGGGTGGAAGGAAGTGGATAAAGATGGTGAAGCGAGGCGTCATCTTGGCGGCAGGGAAGGGGACAAGGCTTTACCCGATCACAAAAACACAGCCTAAGGAAATGATGCCAGTAGGCAGGAAGCCAGCGATTGAATACATCGTTGAGGAGTTAGCAGGGGTTGGCATCTCAAACATTCTCATCGTGGTTGGTCAACAAAAGAGCTCTCTGGAAGCCTACTTTGACGAAAATGTCTCAAACGCTACCGCAAGCTACAATGGCGCTTGCATTTACTTTGTCAGACAACCTCAGCCACTTGGCACTGGTGATGCAATAAGGCGTGCTTCTGCATGGACAAACGACGAACCTTTCGTTGTTGCTTTAGGCGACTGCATTATTTGGTCGCGCAAGAGCATCGTTGAAGAAATGATTGAAGTGCATGAGCGTTACGGTGCTGCAGCAACTGTAGCAGTTGAAGTCGTTAGCAAGAGGGATGTCGCAAAATATGGCATCGTAAACGCAATCGGGCGTGGGCGCATAAGACGGCTATCTGGCATAGTTGAAAAACCAGACCCAAAATCTGCACCAAGCAGGCTTGCTATAGCTGGCAGGTATGTGTTTAGCCCAGTCATTTACGAAGTCATAGACGAGGTTGAAAAAGATGACGGCAAAGAACTCGGCATAACAGATGCGATTGCTCTGCTCATAAAGAAGAAGTTGCCTGTATACTCCGTCAGGCTCAGGGAAGAGCAGATCAGGATGGACATAGGTGACTTTGAAGGCTATTTTAAGGCATTCATCAGAGCAGTTTTGAGTGACTCCGAGCACGGCAAGGCTGTTAGAATGTTCGTTAGCAAGATGCTGAGGATGAGAAACCTTCCACCAGCGTTTTAGCGTGGGTGACAACTTCGGGCAAAATCTTTACAGCTATGAAGCTTGACGCTAAAATAATTTGACGCTAAAATGAAAAGTGAGAAGAACAGCTGTGCAAAATAAACACAACAAGGGAGGTGCTCAGTGATGGAGGCGAAGTATGTCTTGGTCGTCACAAAGAAGGGATATGCAAAGCGGGTGCCGATTGAGCAGGTGCGTCTGCGCCATCGCCCTGCAAAGGGTGTTTCTGGTGTTGAGCTCACAGAAGGTGATCAATTGCTCACAGCGATACCAGTTGGTGAAGAAGGTCAAATAGTTGTAGCAACGACGATGGGTCGCATTGTCAGGTTTGACCTTAAGGAGATCAAGGAAGCATCGCGTGGCGCAAAAGGCTCTCGCCTGCTTGAGCTTGAGGAAGGAGATTCAATAGCGAGTGTTTTTGCCCTTTAGGTGGCGTAGAAGCCAAAGGGCATTAAGGCGTTTCGTGAAGATCGTCCTTCTCGATGAATCGGCTACAACGAGGACGCCATCCATGCTATCACGCCATAGGTAGAGATTGCGATATGGCGTTGCGGTGAAATGGCACACCTGGGGAGATGTATTGAGGGTGGGCAACGGTGAGGGTAGGCGAGAGGGTGGGAGCTTCACCTCAGGTGATTGAAGGAGCCTGATGCAAAGTTTGCACATCGTTTGCCCTTGAAGGCACGACGAGCAATAGCGTTGTTCGCAAACCTTGCATACTTTGCTACATGAATGGCAGATGTGAGAGCCACAAATGCCACATTGAGCGATGTGGTTGGGGCACACAGCTTCGCCACACAGGTCGCAATAGATGGCATGTTCGTTACATATCGTAGTCAAACAGCACACTGTTGAAACGGCGTGTGTTTTGCAAATCACCCTGCCACAAATGTGGCATTCTACTGCACAGTTGCTACAGAGCAGTTGACTGCAAATCGCACATTCTTTTGTGTGGTCTTTGCAGATTGTTTTGCCACAAACCTCGCACACTGCCATATTGCCTTCATTGACACAGTGTTCGCAAAATGCCTTGCCACAAACATGGCATCTACTCGCTTCATCAGAACAAACTCTCTTCCCACACACTTCACACTTAGATGCGCATCCTAAGCAAATGCTTCGCCCGCATATCTCGCAAGTCGTTATATCAGCCTTGCAAACAGGTCTCTGACATATCTGGCAGAAAGTTAGACAAGCATCGCACACTGGCAATCCGCAGATGTGGCATCTTTCCTTGATGCAACCTTTACAGAACCAGCTTCCGCATGAGGCGCACTTTGTGATGCACTTACCGCAAGCGATGTGCCCATTGAAGCATACACCGATTTGGCTCGTCCTTGTGTTGCAACTTTCGCACTTTGGAAATATGAACGAGCCATCATGCATGTTGAAGTAAACTTTGACGAGCGGGAGCGATGAGTTAGCTTTGAGTTTGATTTTGAACTCAACCGCAGGTAGCGTCACCTCAGCGATCCCGACGACCTCAGCCAAGATGAACGGTTGATGCCTTTGCGCCTCTTCAGCCATCTTTTCATCGCGCTCGGCTACCAACTTCTTCAACTCTTGCCAAACATTCTTATCGTCGGCTCTTACCAAGAGTTCCTCGAGTTGACGCTCATAGTAGTTCGCAATCCGCGAAAGCTCCACATGCATGCGTTCCTGCGCAGCGTTCTCCACCTCACGAAGCCAACTTGAAAACATCGCCTCACACTCGCCTTTCATCCGCTTTAAAAGCTCATCAACGAGCCTCTTATCAAAAGCTCTCTCACTCGCCTTGGCTACGGAAAGCAACTTATCCACTTCCTCCGTGATGTCAGCCAAGAAGCCATTTTCAAGCACAAGCAAATTCTTGAAACAAGCCCACTTGATGCCTTGCATGCACCTCAAAGAGAGGCTGACAATCAAGCCTCTCAAATTCACCCTCTTTCGTGTTACAGAAAACGCCTTGCAACCGATGAGGCGAAGCTTAGGCTCTCTTGGCTTCTCAAGTTCTGGTAGCTCAACCGCTACATGGGATGCTTTCTCCCGTAACCATCTGTGGACACTGTGGAAAAGCTTACTCCCCGGGACGAACAATTCAACATCCACGCTACTTGCGATGCTTTCGTCAAAGCCAACAACGATCTCCTTTCCTTCCCACTCAAACTGGCAGTCATCAGGCAACCTGACGCGAAGCAACTCACCTTCATCGCTCACGCTCGCCCCTAAAAACTCAAAGAAGCTCCTGCATAAATGCCTCATGCACTCTTTCAAGTTGCTATCGTTGTTCTTATCCCTCGCGTTGTGAGTTCTTGAGTTCATCCGCTTTCCCCTGCCTTCATCATTTTGAGGCTTCGACACCCACTAACTGTTGTAGCATTTCGTTAGCCTTCTTAACTCTCGTGTATCGTTCCATGGCTCTTTGCAACAACCTGCTTATCTGGTTGAGCCTCTCTTCCTCCTCTTGGGGAGTTTCACTTTGCATGATCGCCTCAGTGATCATTCGTTCGATGCTCTCTTCAAGGTGTGATATCCCTAACATGAGTTCGAGTTCCCCGACCACCATCTCGAAAAGCCCTATTTTGGTGATGAGGAGGTCAAGTATGCGTTCTTCAACGGTTGACTCGGTTGCCAAGTTCACAATGAACACTGGCTTATCCTGCCCCAACCTATGGATGCGTCCTATGCGTTGCTCAAGGCGCATCGGGTTCCATGGCAGGTCAAAGTTGATGAGCACCCTGCAAAACTGCAAGTTACGCCCTTCAGCACCAGACTCCGTGCTTATCATCACTTTCGCTTCATCCCTGAACCTATTGACAGCAATGTCTTTTGCCTTGTCATCCATCCCGCCATGATAGACAACCACTTCCTGTCCATTGCCCTCAAGCGTTTCTTTGAGCAGTTCCATGCTCGCTATGTAGTCGGTGAAGATGAGCACTTTCTCATCGCAAGCGCTGACTATGCGAGCTGTTTCCTCAACCTTTGCGCTCATCGGTATCGAGTTAGCCAGTTCGTAAAACTCCCTCATGCGCTGTCTCGTTTCATCTGGATACGCATCCTTTGATAACTTCAACAGCGTTTTTGCGACGGCACGGGGTGTGCTACATAACTCCTTTTGTAACAGCACTAACATGGAGCGCAAGAACCTCTCCTTACCCGATGAACCCTTAAGTTGCTTGTAGCTCTGCCTCAAGAAAGCCGTCAGCTCCTCATACAGTTTCATCTCCGGTTGTGAAAGCGAGATCAAGTGTGTCGTTGCATATCTTGGTGGGAGTGTCACTCCAACTTCATCCCTGTTGTGGCGTATCATCACAGCCGACAGCAGGTGGCGTAGCTCATTTACATTTTTCGGCTTCCTCAAATCGTCTTTTGAAACATAACGCCTCTTGAAGCTTTGCACAGTCCCAAGCAAGCCGGGCTTCACTAATGTGACGAGGTTGTAAAGCTCAAGCAGGTCGTTTTGGACAGGCGTGGCCGTAAGCAGTAGCATGTAGCGTTTCTTTATCTTCTGGCAGAAGCGATACGCGAGCGTGGCTCTGTTTTTAAGCTTGTGTGCTTCATCAATGATTAGCAGGTCAAATTCTCGCCCCACTATCTGGCTACTGTGAGGCTCTCTTTTTGCGAGGTCAATTGAACCGATTATTTTGTCACCCGAGAGCCAGTCGCTCACCTTGTGAGCCACAGTGAACCTCTCTCCAAACTTTTCGAGCATCTCATGATACCACTGCCAGATAAGCGATGCTGGGACTAAGATTAAAACGCTCTTCACTAGCCCCCTCATGATCAACTCCTTCATCACCAAACCTGCCTCAATTGTTTTACCGAGCCCAACATCGTCAGCGAGCACTGCGCAACAGTTCATCTCGTTCAAAACTCTCAATGCCGTCTCAACTTGGTGAGCGAAACGCTCTATCTTCACATGCCCCCAGCATCGCAGTTCCTCGAAAGAACGCGAAAGCAAAAGCTTCTCAGCTATGAGCAAGAGGGCATGCGCATAGCTTGCCATCGGGTATTCAACCTGAGTGCTATCTGTTGTCCACGAATCCAACCACCCAATCATCGTTGAGACCTTAGAGAAGCGTTCGACCACTTCATCGACTGTGCTCAGTTCATCCATTTCTCCCTTCCCCTTCCAACTCGTAAATCCAGCTTCGAAGGCAACACCTTCATTCCCGTGCGAGCAAGGGTTTGCCTAACTTAAAAAAGTTTAGTGCAAGCGTATCTTCAAGTAAATTGCAAGCCATTGCTTGTTGGCTTGCTGTGTTTTCTCACCGCAGTTTTGCTTCGGTTATGGTTTCGTGCCTGCGTGACATAATATGGTATGGCTTATGCGACGAACCATGCTAAGTTGAATAGTTGGGTCAGGATAAAGGAAGCGCCCCTCCTCTCATCACGAGTGGCGGAGGGTCACGCGCCCGATGAAGCCCGGCAACCTACCGACAACCTTGTTGTCGGCAAGGTGCCAAATGCGTTGAGTCCTTAACAGCGCGCACGCGCTGTTGGAGGGCAAAAGATGAGAGGAGTGGGATACCGCATAGGCATGATCGGTGCCAATGCCCAGGTCCCGCTCCTCTCCCTGAAAAGGGGCGCTTCGAAAGAAGCTCCATATTAAGCCTTTCAAGGGGGCGGGACGAATGGGCAAGATAGCATTCGCACAGCTTGCCTCAAAAGGCTTCATCTGTGAAGTTAACCCCTCATGTGTTCTGCATCCCCTCACCCTTTTAGAGTGCTTTTCTGCCTCGATCATGCTTGCTACATGCTCTTGCTTCTTGAGCATGGATTCATCTCGTAACCATCACGGAGATCAAACCATGAGAGGTGTTAGCGATGGAGATACGCGTTAACGCTGGCAAGAATGTGCTCGTTGAGGAGATGCCGATGGAGATAGTTGAGCGAAAGGGCAAAGGGCATCCTGATACGCTTTGTGATGGTGCAGCTGAGGAATTGAGCAGGATGTTGTGTGCATTCTACTACGAGCACGCAGGACGAATATTGCACCACAATGTGGACAAGTGTGTCCTCGCTGGTGGGCGCTCAACACCTCGCTACGGTGGCGGTAGCATTGAGGAACCGATTTATGTGCTCCTTGTCGGTAGAGCTACGCTTGAATGGTATGGCTCTCAAAAAGAAATCTGGAGAGTCCCGATCGGGAAGATGGTTCTTCAAGGGATACAAAAGTGGTTTCAGGAGCAGTTGCCAAACCTACCGATACCCGGAGGGCTAATGGTGGATTACCGCATCAAACGCGGGAGCGAGGATTTGATAGCCAACTTTGAAATTGGTGATGAAGTTCCAAGGTCAAATGACACTTCGCTTGCTGTGGCTTTCGCTCCGCTTTCCATAACCGAGCAACTCGTTAAGGAGGCAGAGCTATTCCTCAACTCAAATGAAATGAAAGCCGATTTCCCTTCGCTCGGTGAAGACATCAAAGTGATGGGGGTGCGCAACGGACGTAAAATCCATCTCACAATAGCTGCAGCCTTCATCGATCGGTATGTTGGATCAGCGAACCAATATTATGAGCTGAAGGAAGCGATAAAGTGCAGGCTGAAGGAACACCTGATTGAAAACTACCTCTCGAGGCTGCAGGAGGAATATGAGTTAAGCATCGACATTAACACCGCTGATGAGGGTGACTTGGTCTACATCACAGTAACTGGAACGAGCGCAGAATGCGGTGACGATGGGCAGGTTGGCAGAGGCAATCGCATCAACGGTCTGATAACGCCATATCGTCCCATGAGCCTTGAAGCAGCCTCGGGCAAAAACCCAGTCTCGCATGTCGGGAAGATTTACCAAGTGATGGCACAACTTATAGCCAACGAACTCATCGAAGCGCAACCACACCTTAAGCAGGTCTATTGCTACATGGTCAGCCAGATAGGACACCCTATTACCGATCCGCAAGCAGTCAACATTGAATACTACGGCGATGTCTCCGAAAAGGAGATGAACCAACTCGCGAGGGAAGTCATTGAACAAGTGCTCTCAAGGTGGCGGGAGATAAGAGATGGCTTCGTTGACGGGACTTGGGGCGTGAATTACCCCGGAATACCTGTTGCAACAAGATTGGAGTTGATACGGAAGAGCAGTTGAGCCAATGATGGCTCAGCCCAGCATCGGGACTTCTTTTGGTATCCCCAAAACAAAACCACAAGTGAGCAAGATGTGTCTTAATTGTTGCCTATAGCATGGTTTTCAAGCGCACCACAGCATCATAATGAAGTGGTGGAGGTGACCCGAAGTGCTCAAAGCACAAAAGAGCTGTGCGCTGTTTTGCAGTGCTGTTATGTTTAGCATCGCATTCGCCTTCATGCTCCTTTCGGATATGGTTGTTGGGCAGGGCAATAAGTGGAGCGCTACTCAAGTTGTTGAAGCGCTTGAAGCACACCTCAGGAAGCGCATCTCAAACCCAGTGAATCAGAAAGCGTTGCACATAAGAATCGTCCCGTCTTCAAATCCTGCAGAAACAGCGAAGGGCAAATTCCAACTCGTTGAGATAAAGAGTAGCCCAGCCAAAATCAAGTCTGTGATGCTCCTCAAGTTTGATGCGGTCATCATAGAGCCAATCGTTGATGTTGAACTGCTCGTTGAGAAAGACAGCCTGAAAGTGCTTTCCGTGAAGGAGTCACATTGCGAAGCCATATTTACGCCTCAAAGCTTTGAGCAAATATTCGCTGACGGGAAGCACACGAAGAACATGAACATCAAGGTCAAGTTTAGAGATGACCAGCAGGTTGAGCTTTCCGGACGATGGCTGTTGTTCGGCATCAACAACCCCTTTAGAGCTGTCGCGAAGTTTTTCCCGGCTCAGGATGGTTCGGTGCATGTGCGTATAAGCGAGTTCTACTTCAACTCAGTGCCAGTGCCAGAATGGTTACAGCGTCGCTTTGAGTCAAAGCTTAATCCAATCCTCAAGCCAGACGATATGATCTTTGATCCCATCATCAGGAGCGTCGTCATTGAGGGCGATAAAATGATTGTGAGCACGAAACCACGAAAGTCTTGATAGCAAGCGCCAAAGGAGGTGGGAGCGTGACCAGAAAGAACGAAATTGAGGGTGAACAAGTAGGTGGTGAAAGAAACGGGAAGGATCTCATGGAACAGGAAACAGCACCCACTTTTAAAGGCGGAGGTTTTGCGAAAGCTGTTGCACTTGGCGGGTGGGTGGTAGCTATCCTGCTGTTTGTTCTCGTTGTGTGGATATCGTTTCGTCTCAAGTCCGCTTTGAATGAAGTTGCTCATCTCACAAAACAGGTATCGCAAAGCAAAACTGAACTGGCACATGCAGCGTGGCAGTTGCTATCCCCGGCGAGGAGGGAACTCACCTACGCGAGCTTCAGCTTTGATCCAGAACTCTACACACCGCATCAGGTCATCGAATACATTGAATCAGCGCGCCCTTGGATAAACCTCGCAAGGGAGATAGTTCCAGACCCGAAGCATGCAGAACAGCTTTCAAACGCGATTGCGTTGCTTGATGATGTGAAGGATTTGCTATCGCAGACAGGACAGCAGGAAGAAGCGCAACGCAGGTTGAACAAGGCAAGGGACATAATCAGAAGCGTGATGGGGGAACTGCAGAGGGTGCGCTCGCAATTGTGAGCTTAATGTGGGGGTGGTAGCATGGACGCAATTGAGGCGATCAAAACCAGAAGGAGTGTTAGAGCGTTCAAGCCAGACGCCGTTCAGAAGGAAGTGATTGAGGACATAATCGACTGCGCGAGGCTTGCCCCAAGCGCGATGAACTTACAACCTTGGGAGTTCATCGTCGTCACAGATCCTGAGATGAGGAAGCGCATCGCAGATGAAACTGATTATGGGAAGTTCATAGCGCAGGCGCCAGTTTGCATCGCTGTCTTCTGCAAGGATGTGAAATACTACCTTGAAGACGGTTGTGCTGCCACTCAAAACATACTCCTTGCAGCGCACGCTCACGGTTTGGGTGCGTGCTGGGTAGCTGGTGACAAAAAGCCATACGCTGAACGCATAGCCAAATTGCTCGGTGTGCCAAGTGGTTATAAGCTCATAAGCCTCATAGCTGTTGGCTACCCAACTCAGGTGCCGAAATGCCCTTCGAAGCGGAAGTTGAGCGAGGTCATCCATTGGGAGAAGTTTTAACCTTCGTTAGTGCTCTGAGCGTCAAACAGAGGCGCTCACAAGCTGTGCGAACACCTGTTCATCGTTGAAGCCTTTGAGTGTTATGCTTTTGTTTCGGCATGTGCCAGCACATGCACCACAGCCTTCACATAACCCCGGGTTGACCGAGGCTACAACTTTGATGATGTTGCCCCTCCTATCCTTTATCTCCTTCCGTTCAATTGCGTTGTATGGACAGACCCTCTCGCAGTCGAAGCAACCGGTGCAAGTCATCTCGTTGACTTCCGCTATCGTTGGTTCTCTTTCAATTCTTGGCATGCCAAACAAGCTTAAAACCTTCGCAGCTGCAGCGCTTGCCTGTGCCACTGACTCTGGTATGTCTTTCGGTGCTTGGCATGCGCCAGCAAGAAATACACCCGCTGTATTTGTCTCCACAGGACGAAGCTTTGGATGGGCTTCGCTGAAGAAGCCATGCTCGTCATATGTCAGGCGTAGCTTCCGCGCAAGCTCGTCAAAGCCATCGGAGGGGCGCATCGCTGTCGCAAGCACTACCAAATCAGCCTCAACTTCAACTAACTTCCCACTAAGCGTATCCATGCCACAAACTATGAGCTTACCATTGCTTTCGTAAATCCTCGAGACCCGCCCCCTTATGTAACATGCGCCTTCCTCTTCAATCGCTCTCCGAACGAATTCATCGTAGCCTTTCCCACCCGCCCTTATGTCCATGTAGAAAACATATGCTTCGCCATCGTGCACCCTGTGTTTGAACAACAGGGCATGCTTTGCGATATACATACAGCATATCTTTGAGCAGTATGGAATCCCTTTTGCTCTGTCCCTTGATCCAACGCATGCTATGAAGGCAACGACTTTCACCTCTTTGCCGTCTGATGGTCGAACAAGCCTGCCTCCTGTTGGTCCTGAGGCGCTGAGCAAGCGCTCAAACTGCAACCCGTCAATCACATCCTTGAACCTTCCACCACCATATTCGCCGTAGATGGATGGCGAGATCAACTCGTAGCCAGTGGCGACAACTATCGCTCCAACATTCTCGGTGATGAGCTCATCTTGCTGTTCATAATCGATTGCCTTGGCAGGGCAGACCTGCTCACATACCCTGCACCTACCCGTTAGGAAATAACGACAGTGCTCCCTATCTATCACTGGCACATTAGGGACTGCTTGAGGGAACGGAATGTAGATTGCTGGGCGTGTAGCTAAACCTCGTTCAAACTCACTTGGTATGCCATCGCGCCTTGCCGGGCAACGCTGTGTGCATATCCCACAGCCAGTGCACAGATCTTCACGCACAGAACGAGCTTTCTTCCTTATCGTCACAACGAAGTTGCCCACATAACCGCTTACTTCTTCAACAACAGAGTAGGTGAGGAGCTTTATCCTCGGGTGCTGTCTCACTTGAACCATCTTCGGCGTTAGGATGCATTGAGAGCAGTCAAGTGTTGGGAATGTCTCCGAGAGTTGAGCCATATGTCCACCGATTGACGGCTCCCTCTCAACTAACACCACTTCGTATCCAGCATCAGCTATGTCCAACGCAGCTTGTATTCCAGCGATGCCACCCCCTATGACAAGGGCACGCTTCGTCACATCAATGTGGATTGGGAAAAGTTCCTCGTTGCGCTTGACCCTCTCAACAACCATCCTGATAAGCTCAATCGCTTTCTTGGTTGCCTCTTCCCTATCTTGGTGCACCCAAGAGCAGTGCTCCCTTATGTTCGCCATTTCACAAAGGTATGGGTTGAGACCAGCCGAAGCACATGCTGAACGGAATGTAACTTCGTGCATTGATGGACTGCACGCTGCAACCACAACACCAGTCAAGCGATGTTCCTTTATTGCCTCTTTGATGATGTTCTGACCCGGGTCCGAACACATGTATCGGTAATCAACAGAATACGCCACGCCGGGGTGCTTCGCAAGCTCATCCCTGACCCTCTCAACATCGACTGTTGCGGCGATGTTGACGCCACAATGGCAAACGAAAACGCCTATGCGTGGCATGCACGATGCACCTCTCTATGTTTGTTTCTGTGCCAAGGCATTTTTCAAAACCTTCATCGGGTCAACCATGTGCTTCTCCAAACCCAGTTCCTGCGCTGGGATGCCAAGCGCTATACCTATCAGCTGAGTGAAATAGGCTATCGGCATGTCATGCTCATAACCGAATTTCGCGTTTGCATCGATTTGATAGACATCGAGGTTGACATGGCAAAGTGGGCACGCTACGCAGATGATGTTTGCTCCTCTCGATTTCGCATCTGAAAGTATGCGGTGAACTCTCTCTGCCACCAAATCGCTCCTGCTTAAAGCTAAGCTCGCACCACAGCACTCCGTCTTAAACGCCCAATCAACCACTTCGGCTCCAACGGCTGAGATGAGTTCGTCCATGACGCGCGGATTCTCTGGATCGTCAAATTGCATGACCTTTGGCGGGCGCACAAGCAAGCAACCGTAGTAACATGCCACCCTCAAGCCTTTAAGTGGATACCTCACTCTCTCGCTCAAGCGCTCGATCCCATAGAGCTCCCGCAACACTGTAAGCAGGTGAAGTATCTGCAGTTCATAAAGCCGTTCAACCGTTTGCCCATCAAGCAACCCCGGCAGTTGAGATATTTTTTCCCTCGCCTCACGGTTGTGTTTAAGTTCGTAGGCTGTCCACTTCAGCCTGTTGAAGCAGGCTGCGCAGACAGTGAGCAAAGGTTTATCAAGCTTTGCTGCGAGCGCTAAGTTCCTTGCGCCAAGCGCTAAGGGAAACAGTGTCCTTATGGCGTGTGCCGGCGTTGCACCACAACATATCCAGTCTGGTATTTCCTCGAGCTTTATCCCAAGGTGATTGCAGAGGGCTTTCGTTGAGATGCCATATTCAACTGCTGTCCCAGAGAGTGAGCATCCGGGGTAGTAGGCGAATTCCAGCTTCCTTTCAGCATCCTCAGGGTGTGCATCAGCTGTGCTTTGTGCCTTCGCCTCCATGTCTTTCACCTTCCGAGAGCTCAAGCTTCCTTACCATCTCCCAGATGCCTCTAAGCTCCTTCAGTCCGCGAACCCTTTCTGGAAGCATCGGGAGTTTGCCACGCATGAACAGCTTTATGCCTTTGCCGAAGTCTTTGAAAGGTCTTCCAAGTGCGATGTTTAGCCTTATAGCAAGCTCTGGCTCAAACACTCTACCTCGCCTCTCTATGTTCTCAACAAACTGCGATAGAGCCTCGGTTATCTCCCTTTCCGCCTCTGTGTAACCAGCCTTGAGCGCCATTGAACGCAACACATCCATGACATGCGCTATTTCAACTTCCTGTGGGCATCTGGTGGTGCATGTTTGGCACGCAGCGCAAATCCATATCGTGCGACTGCGTAGAACATCCTCTCGTTGCCCAAGTTGTATGAGGCGCATTATCCTCGCTGGGTCTATGTCCATCGCGAAAGCCATCGGACAGCCAGCACTGCATTTCCCACATTGATAGCATTGGCTCACCTTTTGTCCTGAGAGCCTCTCAACCTCGGTGACGAACTCTTTCAGCTTGGCATCGGTCAGCCTCACGACATCGCTCACGCTCAATCGCCTCTCTACATGCTACAATGTTGTGTGAACTTGCCCCCTGCTTTGAGTTGCAACCCTGTTGCCTTCAGTTCGTGCTTGAGGCTAAATTCGCTCTCTTGTTATCTTTCGGTGCTTGCAACTCAACACGCTGACTTGAGTTCTTCAGCGTGCGTGCGCACTTTGTCGATTGCCTTCGCTATGTCTTCCATGTCCTTTTCCTCAGCGAGGAGAACCCATTGCGGTAGCCAAACAGCGGTTTCAACCACTTCTTCGGTGACGGGAAGATGCACACTTGAGTAATCAACCTTTCGCCCAAGCAGTTTCTCAAAATACTTCGGAAGATACTCGAGGAAGACAAGCTCACGGTAGAGTGGGCGTGAGTAGCCGGGCGACAATGGAATGCCTTCGCTTTGAACTGCTTTAGCAACTTGATGTTTCGTTACGCCGCCAAACTTACTCAACTCAAGCCTGAAGATGAAGAGGTGATATGCATTCCTTGTGACCCTCTCATCGTCTTTCGGCAGTAGCACGCCGTCAACTCCTGAAAGCAGTCTGCGCAGTTGATTTGCGTTGTGCTCTCGCTTTTGAGCCCACTCCTCCATGCGCTCAAGCTGAGCGAGCAAAACTGCAGCTTGCCATTCTGTCATCCTGTAGTTGCCACCCATTATCGGATGCTCATACCACTCGCCACCGGGACGCCTGCCAACATTGTGGAGCGACCATGCGGTTGTGTAAACCGATTCATCGTTTGTGATAATGATTCCGCCCTCGCCAGCGGATATGTTCTTTGAGTTCTGGAATGAGAAGCAACCTGCATCGCCTATTGAGCCAACGGGTTTGCCACGCCAAGATGCGGTGTGAGCCTGTGCGCAATCTTCAACAACGCGCAAGTTGTGTCTCTTAGCCACATCCATAACTGCATCCATATCAGCGGGGCGCCCACCTATGTGCACCGGTATGATCGCCTTCGTGCGTTCGGTTATGTGGGCTTCAACTGAGCTTGCATCTATGTTGTATGTATCTGGCTCTATGTCAGCGAAGACGGGCACAGCGCCTATTTTGACAGCACATGTCGCTGTTGCAACGAATGTGTATGGTGGTATGATGACTTCGTCGCCGGGTTCAACACCGACAGCCTCTAACGCAAGCTGAAGCGCGACAGTCCCGCTCGTCACCGCAACACCATATTTGCATCCGTGGGCATTCGCAAAGCGCTCCTCAAATTCGACCACCTTAGGTCCCCTCGTCCCCCAGTGTGTTGAATTGACAACCTCTTTGAGCAACTCAAGCTCTCTACCAGCTTGCTGTGGCCAAGGGATGTTCCAACCACCTTTGCGTATTGGCTCTCCGCCAGCTATCGCAAGCTTGGGCATATCAAACACCTCCCATCAGGTTTTATCAGCCATAGTGTTCACAGTTAAATTATGGCATCGTGATGAAATCACTCTCACAGTAAGCCACCAAGCGCTCTTTGAGAGACCAACACAGGTGCAACCACAGGTGCGGTGACAGCATCAAAATGAACGAAACCAAGATGTGGTAAAAGATGAAGTGGCTAAGCGATCAGAAAGCATGCTCACAAGGAGGTGATGTGAGGAGGTCAAACGGAAGCCGATGATGAAGGGTCATCCGAGGGTTTGAACGATGAAGCGTGAGCGACGACTACCCAATCCTTAAGAAAGGAGGCGCATGAGAGATGAGGCGAAAGAAGGCGTTCACCCTCATTGAGCTGTTAGTGGTCATCACCATCATAGCGATACTGGCAGCGATCCTGTTCCCTGTCTTCTCACGAGCTCGTGAGAAGGGGCGCTCGGCAAGCTGCCAGTCTAACCTCAAGCAGATCGGGCTGGCTATGAAGATGTATCTTGAGGACTTCGACCAAGTGAATGTGCCAGGTTATGTGACAGATCCTAATGTAGGTGAAGTGTCATGGGCATTGCTCCTAAAGCCTTACCACAAGAACACCCAAATCTTCACATGCCCAAGCAGGGCAAGATGGGAAATAGAGCAAGGCAAGAACGATCAATCAGGTGGCTATGTGATGGCTGTGCTTACAGATAAGCAAACTAACACTTCAGGCACTGGTTGGCATGACTCAGACATTGAAGACCCATCTAACACGCTTATCGCGATTGATTCTCCATGGTATGCGAAGTGTGGAAGTTGCTCACCAAGTGGTAACGACGGACCAGTCACGATAGACCCTTCCACCTACGACCCAAAGGACTCAGATGTGAATCGGCACTTCGACGGGATAAATGTGCTTTGGTATGATGGGCATGTGAAGTATATGCGTGCTGAGAAGGTCAAGGAACCGCGCTATTGGACGATTCAGGAAGACTAATAGGCGCATAGCTTAGCGAGTGCAAACGATGTGACGCTGGCTGAGGGCGATGGGGAGGTTGCCTTCGGGCAGCGTCACTTTGTATCTACATCATTGTCAACCACCGCCGATTTTGTAGCCTCAGGAAGGGAGAAAAGTCTTTTGCTCCTCAGGTGAGCGAAAATAATATCGGTAGATGTTTTGCTCTCCAAGAGGGGCACAAGGTGTAGTTCCTCCAAGTGCGGTTAACATTGATGTGAGTCATGTTCTTAAGCGGTGGTGAAGCATATGGTGCGTGTTCGCATAGCGCCTGCGCCGACTGGTGCGTTGCATGTTGGCACTGCACGCACTGCCCTCTTCAATTGGCTCTTTGCGAGGAAACACGGTGGCTCTTTCCTACTGCGCATTGAGGATACTGACAGGGAGCGCTCAAAGCCCGAATTCGTTGAGCAGATACTCGATGGGTTGATGTGGCTCGGTTTAGACTGGGACGAAGAGCCAATCTACCAATCGCAGAGGCTCCAACTTTACAGAGATGAGGCACATCGCCTCCTTGAGGAAGGTAAGGCATATCAATGCTTTTGCACGCCCGAGGAGCTTGAGGAAAAGCGCAAGCATATGCTCTTGAAAGGTTTGGCACCGAAGTATGACAGGCATTGCAGGCAGTTGGATGAGTCCGATAGGAAGAGGTTGTTGAGAGAGGGGCGGAAATATGTCCTCAGGTTCGCAATGCCGATCGAGGGCGAGACGCACTTCTACGATTTGGTCAGAGGGGAGATAAGTGTCCGAAATGAAGAGCTTGATGACTTCGTCATCTTGAAGTCGGATGGATTCCCAACCTACAACTTTGCGTGTGTGGTTGACGATCATCACATGCACATAACGCATGTCATTCGCGGTGAAGACCACATCCCAAACACACCTCGCCAAATCCACCTTTACATCGCCCTCGGGTATGAGGTGCCACAATTTGCGCATCTGCCACTTCTGCTCGGGAGCGACAGGAGCAAACTTTCGAAGCGTCATGGCGCAACGAGCTTGCTCGAATATCGCAAGATGGGCATCTTACCTGAGGCTATGTTTAACTTCCTCGCATTGCTTGGCTGGTCGCCCGGCGGAGTTGAAGGCGAGGAGATCTTCAGCAGGGACGAGTTGATTGAGCGGTTTGATATAGCGCATGTTAAGCCAAGTGGAGCTATCTTCAACTTCGAGAAACTGCTTTGGATGAACTCGCAATACATACGCAGGTGCGACTTGAAAAGGTTGACAAAGTTGTGCATGCCATACTTGCGTGAAGCCAACTTGATCGGCGATACACCGAGCGAGTCAGAGGTAAAGCTTATTGAGCGCTCGATTGAGCTTGTGCGAGATAGGATGAAGCTACTTTCGGAAGCACCAGTGCTGTGCGATTTTTTCTTCCGCGAGCCCGTTGAATATGACGCTGGTGGCGTCCAGAAATGGCTGACAAAAGAAGGCATTGACGAACTCCTCGAAGAGCTCGCGAGTCGCTTGGAAGAGCTTGAGCAGTTCGACGCAAAAACCGTTGAGTGCACACTACGAAAGCTTGCCTCGGAACGAAATATTCAAGCTGCGCATATAATCCATCCAACAAGGTTAGCTGTGACAGGTAGAACCGTAGGTCCTGGCTTGTTTGAGCTGATGGAAATTGTAGGGAAGGACGCATGTGTGCGTCGCTTAAGGAAATGCGCCATGTGGATCAGGGAGAACTTGAAAGCAAAGCAAAGTTCACCTTAGGTGTGCAAGTGTTTGCACCACAGCAACTGAAAGCCTATTGTCACTTCAGCTCAATCTTGTGTCCCTCCTCAGCGGAAGCATAACCAGCATAAATGACGCGCACCACATCAACAGCCAATTCAATGCCAGAGAGCGGTTGGTAGTCTGGTTCGAGGACTGCTTTGACAGCATCCTGCATTTCCTGCGGGTAGCCACGAAGGAAATCCTCGTTGACGCTTGGGAATGTCCAACCAGCTTTTGTCTCGATCTTCTCAACGATGTATTCGTCAGCGAAAGCATCAGGCGATGGTGTATAGGCGACGCACACATTGTTCGGATTCATGTTCAGTTTTATGCGACAGTTTGATGCGTATATTTCCATGTGGTCATAAATTCCGCCAAGACAGCAATCGTTAGCGAATATGACAGCCTTCGATCCGTCTTCAAAATCAATCACAGCCATGCTCCAGTTCTCGACATCTTGCCACCCTGTGACGAGGAAGTGCCGTTCCTCTCGTTTGAAGCCCTCAATCTGTGTTAGGTCAGCCACTTGCGCAAACACCGCAGTCGGTCTGATCGGTTTGCCATACTTGAGGATGCCCTCACATTGCTTCAGGTAAAGGACTCCACCAATAGGGTGCGAACCCAAGCGCAGGAGCGCTCCACCACCGCAAGTGCGCCACTTGAACGAGAACGGGGACGCAGAACCACTGTGCGATTCTTCAGCTCGTATGAAGAGGACAGTCCCCCTTGATGCTTCGAGGAGGCGTTTCGCCTTTTGTATCGGTGGAGCATAAACCCAGTTCTCAGCATATGTGAATTTAACACCAGCATCGTTCACCGCCCTTTTTATCTCTTCGGCGTTAGCGACAGCCTTCTTAAACATCTCCTTCTTCGGCACCACATGCCCTATAAGCTCCACTTCCTCGGGCATGTCCTCACCGAAGTAACCAGTCATTGGTTTCTCACAGACGATGTGCTTACCTGCTTGTGCAGCCTCAATGCATATCTGCTTATGGAGGTAGTTCGGTGTGCACACATCAATCATGTGGATGTCCTTGCGCTCAAGCAATCTTCTGTAGTCGTCATATGCATCTGGTATGCCACGCTTCCTTGCGAACTCTTCGGCTCGCTCTAAATGCTTTGATGCGACGGCAACAACCTCAGCCTGAGGTATCATCGCATAAGCATCATAGTGGAACCTCCCAGCGAGCCCAACACCAACTATGCCAACACGCACTTTCTCCATCGCTTCATCACCCCCAAAATTGTTTTGGGTGGCTATGGCAGTGGCTCACACTGCTTTGAGTTGCTCGCCACCAGTGTGTCATCCACCTCAATCGGCTACTTACATTATTGTCGCATCAATGCCCTCTCTATTCAACGGATTTTGATTTTCGTTTGCACTGCGATGCTGGCAAACTTGAATTCGCAGTGACCCATCCTTTGGCGCATCGCTTGGTGGTATAGGGATGAAACGGTTGAAGGTTGGTGAGAAGCTCGAGTTATCTCAGCTGTGGCTCGGGATGCTTCAGCTTGGGCAGTTGCAAATCTATCAGCCAGTTGATGCACTGATTGATGTTGTCACCTGCGCCATCTCGCTCGGAATAAACGCATTCGATTGTAGCTCGGAGTATAACGGGCACAACATCATAGCCACAGCCCTTAAAACGCTTGAGGAGGAATACGCATCTCAAGTTGCCGTTGTAGACAAATCGAGGGTTCGCACTTACGATGAGATGGAAGCCATGCTTGCTGAGAGCTTGGTTGAGTTTGAGAGAGAGCACATTGATGTCTACATGTTGCATGATGTGCGTGGCGTGAGGGATTTTGAGCTTCGTAAAGGTGCGTGGGAATATTTGCTCGAAGCGAAAGAGATGGGCGTGGTGCATGCTTTGGGCATATCAACGCATACTGTTGAGGGCGCAAGGCTTGCAGCGACACTTGATGGGCTGGAGATCGTTCAAGTCCCGTTCAACAAATTCGGGCTGGGCATATACGATGGCGACATACACATGATGGCTGAAGCGCTTGCAAAAGCCAAAGCAAACAACAAGCTCATCTGCGCGTTCAAAACCATAGGTGGTGGGGCTTTCTTTCGGTCGTGGAAAGAGGCGTTGAAGTTCCCACTCTCACACGAGCTTGTGGACTTCATTTGCGTTGGTGCAACAAGCGTTGAAGAAGTGAAAAGCGTTGTGGCTTTTGTGGAGGGGAAAGTAAATGTGGAGTTTGGCGAAGGTGAGTCGAACAAAAGATTGTTGGTTGCCGATTGGTGCACGGAGTGCGGCGATTGTGTTCAGGCGTGTCCGAATCGTGCATTCACCGTCGATGGTGAGGGCATAAGGTTTGAGGATAGCAAGTGCACACTTTGTGGTGCGTGCATTGCTGTGTGCTTTGAGAACGCTCTCTTCATCGTTTGATGAGCCTGAGGTTCATTTTGGTTTGGTAAAGCCTCTTCATGTTTCTTCCTCAAGTTCGTCAATCAACCTCTGGAAGCGCTCCCAATCATCGTCTTCCTCGTTTGTTATGGAGATGAGCGAGTCTATTACATTGCCGCTTATGTAAACTGGGGCATTTGTGCGCAACGCGAGTGCGAGCGCGTCGCTCGGGCGAGAATCAATCTCGCGGATCCCGAACGGTGTCTCAAGCGTGATATATGCGTAGTATGTGCGGTCTACGAGGTCGTGGATGACGACACGCACAACCCGCACGCCTAACTCATCGAGGATGTTACGCATGAGGTCGTGCGTTAATGGACGAGGCGGCTTTTCGCCACGCAGTTCAAGCGCTATAGCAAGTGCCTCTGCAGTGCCTATCCAGATTGGTAAGACACGGTTCCCATCAAGCTCACGCAATATGACGACATGGTTGTTGAATGGATCCCTTGCTACCGTCTCAATTTGCATCTCAAGCATCTGCCTCACCACTTCGTTTTGGTTTGGTGTGCATGTTCTACTTCGCATTATATCAAGGCTTAGCTGTTTGTGCTATCCGCTTTACGGCGGGAGAGTAAACGCTGAAGTAGTGTGGTGGGAGAGGCTTCCATTTTGTGAACACCCTCATAGTTCACGCCCTCCGCACGAAGCAACGCAAGGGCTTTGTCCAAGTGCATGCAATGTAGCTTTATGCAAATCCCACAGTCGGAAGAGATGTATCGTGGCACTGGAACGAGCTCCACATCAATGCCCGTAGACCGCAACAACTTCTCAGCGTGCAATACATGGTGTGTTGTTGAGAAGGTGATGATGCATGCCTTTACTTCGGCTTTCTCCATTCGCCTTCCTCTCCGTGTTGCTGCATTTGGGTGAAAAGCAATTTTGTTGCACATGCAATTATGTCGGAGGCAAAGGCAAATGTAGAGGTGGTGCTTTAACTTACGGGAGGTGGTCCGGCGTGAAAGCGCAAACCCTTTTGAAGCTATGTCTGATGGTGATGGCGATGATGGAGGTGACTGAGTTGAGCGCAGAAGAGGTTGAAGGGCGAAAGTGGGTTCTTTGGTATCGGCAACCTGCCCGCAACTGGAACGAAGCGTTGCCCTTGGGCAATGGGCGACTGGGAGCGATGGTCTTTGGCGGCGTCGC